>NZ_JBQFTM010000018.1:0-64382 GCF_056538605.1 Ruegeria sp. BF7
CATCGCCGAACCAATGATACCAAACGCGTGTTCAATACCGTGAAGCTGCAGAACCTTAACAAAGGCCTCTTCCGTCGTCATTTTCATCTGTGTGTTCTCCGCGCAAAGCTAAGTGGAGCTGAGCCACCAGCCCAGCGTTAGATATGGTTTAGGCGCAAGGGACCGGGCGGCGTTAGGGCCAGAATTTGCGGCGGAATAGGTCCAGAGGCGTGTCAGCTTTCGCGAATGGCTTCGGCGATCAGCTTCACACCCGGCTCGATACGGTCCTGCCGGATCGAAGAGTAGCCGAGGCGGTAGAAATTCTGCGGGCGATCCGGTCCAGAGAAGAACGGCACGCCGGGCTCGATATGAACGCTCTGGTCCTGCAAGGTGAGTGCCAGCCGGGTTGTGTCGATATGGTCGGGGGCCGACATCCACAGCGAGGACCCGCCCAGAATGCCGCGCCCGGCCACGGTCAGCCCGTGTTCTTCGACCGCGTTGTCCAGAGCTTCGCGCCGTCGTGCCAGAACCTTGGACATGCGCCTGATCTGCGCATCGTAATGGCCCAGCGACAGGAAATAGGCCGCCGTGCGCTGGATATGTCCCGGCGGATGACGCAGCACCAGCGACCGCAGCGCGCGCGCCTCGCGGATAAACGGCTCGGACCCGACCATGTAGCCAAGCCGCAATCCCGGGAACAATGATTTCGAAAAGCTGCCCACATAGATCACTCGCCCGTCCCGGTCCATCGACTTCAACGCCGGGGAGGGCGCGCCCAGAAAGGCCAATTCGAATTCATAGTCATCCTCGACCACCATCGCGTCCAGTTCCCGTGCGCGCTCCAGCAATCTGTGTCGACGGCTGACAGGCATGGTAGAGGTCGTCGGGCTTTGATGGCTGGGTGTTGTGAAGATGACGTCGGTGTCCTCGGGCAGCGCATCCGGCGGCAGCCCGTCGCGATCAACCGGCAGTGGGGTTACGTCGCAATCCCAGTGCTCCAACAGGTTGCGCAGGGCGTAGTAGCAGGGGTCTTCGATCACGGCTGTTCGGTTGTGAGTCAGCAAGATGCGCGAGGCCAGCCACAGCGCGTTCTGCGCACCCATGGTGATCAGAATCTCTTCGGGGCGGGCGGCGATACCGCGGCGGGGCAGAGTGTGGCGGGCGATGAACTCGACCAGCAGCGGATCATCCTGATCGACGTAATCTGCGGTCAGGGACTCGAAATCCTTATGACCCAGCGCCCGCACGGCGCAGAGGCGCCAATTGGCGTGGTCAAACAGGGTCTGGTCGGCTTGCCCGTAGATGAACGGATAACGGTAGTTGCGCCAGTCGGCCGGTTTCGACAGCACATCGCCCCCTGAGAACCGCCGGGCCAGCGCCCCATCCCAATCCACAGTTTCAGTGCCCCGCTGGACGGGAGTGTATTTCGGCGGCACCGGCGCGTTTTGCGAAACGTAATACCCCGACCGGCCTTTGGCTGTCAGGTAGTCATTGGCCAGCAACTCGGTATAGGCCAGCGTCACCGTGATCCTGCTGACGCCCAGATGGGCTGCCAGTTTGCGGGACGAGGGCAGCTTTTCCCCGACATGGAACCTGCCGGACAGGATGCCCTCGGCAATCATCTGCTGGATCTGCGCCTGCAGTGTGCCTTGCCCGTTCAGCTCAAGAAAGAAGGTTTCGACCGATATTGCCATAGGGTCTTATAGGTTGGACTTATGGGGTGAGCAATCTGGACTTACGAATTTACCGAGAATTCGTGATGCAGGTAGTTGACCCTATGGTTGGATTTGATTAAATAACCAAAAATCTAGTTTAATGGAGTAATTGCGATGTGGGAGACCGCTGCAGCAGGATTTTCGGCCATGGGGTCCGAGGCCCGGCTGAAGGTTCTGAGGACGTTGGTACGGGCCGGGCAGGCCGGACTGACGGTTGGCGAGATACAGGAGCGGACGGGGATCGCCCCGTCGACCCTGGCGCATCACCTGCGGTTTCTGGCTGCTGGCGGCGTGGTTGAGCAAGAGAAAGTCGGGCGCAGCACAATCAATCGCGCCTGCTATGACGAGTTGAGAAATCTCGCGCAGTTCATCCTTGCCGAGTGCTGCGCTGACGAAGTGGGAAAGGCCGCGAACGATGGCTGAGTTGACACAAAACCCTAAGGTTTCGGCCAAGGCCGCCCTGGATCTGATCAAAACGCCTTGGGCTTTGATCGTAGCAATCCTTGCCGCCGTGGTCGTTCTGGACCCGGGCAACTGGGGTGACGTCGTAACCTTTGCGGGAAAGGCGCTGGCGCATACCGGTCAGTACATCCTGTTCGCAGTCCTGTTGCTGTCCTATCTCAAGGCGACCGGGGCCGAAGTCATGGTTGCCCGCGCTTTTGAAGGGCGCGAAACGCGGATGATCTTCCTTGCCGCAGTGTTCGGCGGGTTGGCCCCGTTCTGTTCCTGCGAGGTTATTCCGTTCATCGCAGGGCTGTTGGCGCTCGGCGCGCCTCTGTCTGCTGTGATGGCCTTCTGGCTCAGCTCTCCGTTGATCGATCCACCGACCTTGCTGATCACTGCGGGCGCATTGGGGTGGCCGTTTGCCATTGGAAAAGCCGTTGCGGCTGTCGCGCTGGGTCTGTTCGGAGGCTTCATCGTGCGTGGTCTCATGCGTTCGGGGGCATTCGCCCAACCTCTGCGTGAATACAATCCGGCTGGGTGCTGTGGGTGTGGTCCGAAGCAGGATGACAAACCGGTCTGGTTGTTCTGGCACGAGCCCGAACGTCGTCAGCGGTTCCGGTCCGAGTTTGTTCACAATGGGTTGTTCCTGCTGAAATGGCTGGCGCTGGCCTACGTGCTCGAGGCACTGCTGGTCAGCTATGTTCCGGCCGATCTGATTGCACGCGTGGTCGGTGGTGAAGGCATCGTTCCAATCGTGATCGCTGCGTTGGTCGGGATGCCGGCCTATCTGAACTCTTACGTCGCGCCGCCACTGTTGGCGGGGCTGATGGAACAGGGGATGAGCGCGGGGGCGGCGATGTCGTTCATGATCGCCGGCGCGGTCAGTTCGATCCCGGCGATGGCGGCGGTCTGGTCGCTGGTCAAACCCCATGTTTTTGCAATTTATCTGGGGTTGGGGATCACAGGTGCCATAATCGCGGGGATCATCTTTCAGGTGATCTGAAGGAAAAACCGCCCGGTGTGACCACCGGGTGGTTTTGCTTATTTGTCAGCCTCGCAGAGGCTCGGCAGTTTGAATCGGTACCGTGCCTCTCCGCTTTCGACGTAGACGCGTTTTTCCACACAGGCTGTGGTGCCGACGGTTCGGGCGACATGCTCTTTGGGTTCATTGATGGAAGTGGCCGACCCATCCGGCAAACGGACCGAGGCGATGACACCGTTTTTAAGGTCGCCGTTGATCGGTGTTGCCGACAGGACCGCAACGGTGATGAAAGAGTCATGCTCGTGCTTGCCATCGTCATTGAGTACCAGCAATGCGGTCGCCACCATGATGGTGCCAACGATTGCAACCACCAGCAAACCCCAGGTTTTCAGGAAAGCGTAAATCGATACGGCACGGTGCGGGCCGAAGATTTTGGACAGGATGGACAGCATGGTTTTCTGCAAAAAAAGACCCCGGCCTGTTCTGCCGGGGCCATCTGAGCGTTAGGGGCGCAGATCGTCTTCGTCTTCATCCTCGGCCCCGCCCTTTGGCAGGTTGAAGAAGCTGTCGGCGTCGATGATCGGTTCTTCCTCGGCCTCTTCTGCCGGGTCGTCAGACAGCGAGAAAGTTTCCAGACCTTCGATGGCGGTCGGAATCTTGGGTGCGGCGTCCATTTCGAGCGACTGCTCGGTGGAAACCAGCTTGCGGCGCTCGTCGTCAGACATCACGCCACCTTCTGCTGCCTTCTTGGCAGCGGCCTTCTGAACGATCGCGTCCAGTTCCGACTGTTTGCAAAGGCCCAGCGCAACCGGGTCGATCGGCTGCATGTTCGAGATGTTCCAATGGGTGCGCTCGCGGATCGACTGAATGGTTGGTTTGGTGGTACCCACCAGCTTGGCGATCTGACCGTCGCTGAGTTCCGGATGGAACTTGACCAGCCACAGGATCGAGTTCGGACGATCCTGTCGCTTGGATAGCGGAGTGTAACGTGGTCCACGGCGCTTTTCTTCGCCCGACGCAGCCGGGTTGAACTTGAGCTTCAGCTTGTGAAGCGGGTTGTTCTGGGCGGTATCGATCTCGTCTTGCGTCAGCTGGTTGTTGGCGATGGGGTCAAAGCCTTTCACGCCTGCCGCGACGTCGCCGTCTGCGATGCCCTGCACCTCAAGTTCGTGCATGCCTACGAAATCCGCGATCTGCTTGAAGCTGATCGTGGTGTTGTCCACCAGCCATACGGCTGTTGCCTTGGCCATAAGCGGTTTTGCCATCAGCCCGTCTCCTATAAATACATCTATCCCGTCGCCGGAATTCGGCGGCCCCTTGGTCTTGGGGCAGGTTTCCGTTGTCGGGGAACTTGGGGCCTATATAGTCGCGCAAAGGCAAGAAGGGAAGAGGCGAATGCGCTGGGTAATTTTGTGGGTGTTCAGCGCTGTGGCAGCGCTGGCTGATGGCGAAAAGGCGGGAGAGTTCGACTATTATGTTCTGTCTCTGAGCTGGTCGCCCAACTGGTGCGCGCGGGAAGGTGATGCGCGTGGATCGGACCAATGCGATGCGCGCCATGACCACGGGTGGGTATTGCACGGGCTTTGGCCGCAATACCATCAGGGCTGGCCTGCCTACTGTCGTACACCCAAGGCACCGCCGTCGCGCGCCATGACCCGCGATATGGCAGACATTCAGGGATCGCCGGGCCTTGCATGGCACCAGTGGAAGAAACACGGCACCTGTTCCGGGCTCAGCGCACCTGACTACTTTGCGCTGTCACGGCGGGCTTACGAAGGTGTCACGCGTCCGCAGGTGTTCCGCAAGTTGGACGCCACGGTCAAATTGCCCGCATCGGTCGTGGAGGATGCGTTTCTGAAAGCCAATCCCGTGCTGGAGCGGGACATGATCACCATCACCTGCAAACAGGGCTACATTGAAGAAGTTCGCCTGTGCTTGTCCCGCGACCTTGAACCGGTGCCTTGCGGACGGGACGTGATCCGCGACTGCACGGCCAAGGACGCGCTGTTCGATCCGATTCGTTAGAGCTTTTTGTTCTGGCAATCCCGCGCATAGTCCAGCGCTTTGGCGGTGCCATTGAGATCGATCGCCATCACTACTTCGCCTGCCGGGTTGTAGACGGTCATCGTCTTGTTCTGCGCAATAGCTTTGACGAAACTCCGGTCGGTGAAGAACACCGTTGCCCCGGGTACCGGCCCCTGATTGAACCCGATGGCGGTGGCGTCAAAGCTCTTGCTATCCAGCTCAAACCGGATCGGATAACTCTCGCCCTGTTTGATGTCGCCCCATGCCTTGTTGTAAACGGCGAAATACCCGCGATTGTCCAACGCGTCATAGCCGATGCGCACCACCGAGAGGTCCTGATACACCGTCTGGATCAGACACCCATTGCCCAGCGCTGGGTCCATCATGATGTTCCAGCCTTCGACAAAGCCCTTGTCGATGAGTTCTTGTGACAGGGCAGCGGTTGCGGTGAAGGCGGCGACGGTGAGGGCGTGAAGGCGGGTCATAACAGTTTCCAAGAATTTGTGTTTTATGCAAGTTACCGAACTCGGAACTGACAGACTATCCCTGTTTAGCCCGGCTGTGATCATCTGTAAGTGTCGCCAAGTTACTTGTGTATTAGATTGGAAACCCAGCGTACGAAGAAGTAGAGGCAGAAACTAGCGGCACACGAAGCCAGAAAAAAACCGGGCAACACTAGGAATGCCAGTCCTTCCATTCCGGTGCAATTCCTACAGCGACCCGTTTCTATAACGACGTAATGGATGGAAAGGCCGATCACCATCACAGTAAACTGCAGCCCCACTGCAATCTTGAGCCATTTCAGTTTTTCAAAGTAACCTAAGACCACTGCAAAAGCGGGCACCGCATATAACAGAAACAGGAAAGTGCTGAAAAGAAATTCGCTTATTATAACCATTGAGTTACCAGGTTTTTCTACCCTGAATGGACAGCAAGCGGAGATGTTTAGCAATAACGAACTCAAATTTCCTTCCGCGCCCTCAGCGCCGCCGTAATCGTCCCGTCATCCAGATAATCCAGCTCTCCGCCAATTGGCACGCCTTGCGCTAGTGAGGTTAAACGGACCTGCCCCTCCAGTTGATCGGCGATGTAGTGGGCGGTGGTCTGGCCGTCGACGGTGGCGTTCAGGGCGAGGATAATCTCGGTGATCCCTTCGGCTGTCACGCGGTCATTGAGGCGGGGGATGCGCAACTCGTCCGGGCCGACACCGTCCAGTGCCGACAATGTGCCGCCCAGAACGTGATAGCGGCCTTTGAAGACCCCGGCGCGCTCCATCGCCCAGAGGTCGGCGACGTCCTCGACCACGCACAGTTCTCCGGTCGCGCGGGCCTCGCTGTCGCAGATGTCACAGATGTCGGTGGTGCCGACATTGCCGCAGTTCAGGCATTCGCGGGCGGTAACGGCCACTTGCTGCATCGCGTCCGAAAGCGGCGTCAGCAGCAGGGCGCGTTTGCGGATCAGGTGCAGTACCGCGCGGCGGGCCGAACGCGGGCCGAGACCCGGCAGCTTGGCCATCAGGTCGATCAGGTTGTCGATTTCGCTGTTCGAACTCACTGCGGATGCTCCTGCAAAAGGGCCGGGCAGGGACGCCCGGCCGGTATTCCGTCAGGAGTGTCTATCAGAACGGCAGTTTGATGTCTGCGGGCAGACCCATGCTTTCGGTCAGTTTTGCCATCTCGGCCTGAGAGCGTTCCGCCGCCTTGGTCTGCGCGTCCTTTATGGCGGCCAGGATCAGGTCTTCGACCACCTCTTTGTCGTCGCCGTTGAAAATCGAAGGGTCGATGTCCAGACCCTTGAGTTCACCTTTGGCAGTTGCGGTTGCCTTGACCAGGCCGGCACCGGACTCACCGACGACCAAAAGGTTGTTCAGCTCTTCCTGCATTTCGGTCATCTTGGCTTGCAGGTCCTGCGCGGATTTCATCATCTTGGCCATGTCGCCGAGACCGCCTAAACCTTTGAGCATTGTTCTTTCTCCGTTAGTGGGTCCGCAAGAAGCGGACATAAACTGTGTGCAGCATCATTGCTCCACATAGCGCAATTGCGACGCCAATGAACAGGGTGGAATGTCCAATGCAGCCGATCTCCTGCGCTGTAAAACGTGGATCGTGCAGCAAGTCTTCGAAGAAAATGTGTTGTATACAGGTGGCCCATCCAAGGCAGGCGCAGATCGTGATCCAGATGTTGCCGGGCCAAATAGTAAAAACTGAGAGCGCGAGTAGAGCCAGGGAAACCGGAGACGCTGCAAGAATGATTGATACTTGAAGCGCGGTAACCGGTGTGCCGTCCCATTGTGGTCGGTAAAAATCACATGCATCTTGAAACAACAGGTCGGTTGAAGGGCCGTGCAACGGCTAGTCCTCTTCGAACGGGTTCCATTCGTCTTCGACCTCGGGCAGGGCTTCGGTTTCGACCTTTGCGGCGCGTTCCTCCGGTGTCTCGATCCGTTTAATGCGTGCTTTCGGGAATTGCATCAGCACGGCCTGAACCAAGGGATGCTGTTCGGCCTCGGCCTTCAGCGCCAGATCTGCGGCATCTCGAACCTCGGCAATGGTCGCAGCATCCCCGTCGGCGACGATGGACACCGCCCAGCGGTTTCCGGTCCACCGCTGTAGTGCTGATCCCAACCTTTGAGCCAGGTCTGTAGGAGCGTTATCTGTAGGTGTGAACTCGATCCGACCGGGTGAATAGGATACAAGCCGCACTCCGTTTTCAACCTCGACCAGCAGTTTTACGTCGCGGTTGGTCCGGATCAATTCGACGACATGGTCAAAGCTGGGATACCGTGCAAGGGCCGCTTGGATGTCCTGGGCCAGCGCGGCAGTTGGCGCTCCAGCGGGCCCGCGTGCGGTCGGGGTGTACGCAGGAGCAACAGGTTGAACAGGCGCGTGGGACGACACTGCGATACCGCCACCGGGGCCTCCGTTCGGCGGGGGCGACGGCGCGTCTTGCAGCCGTTTGATCAGTTCTTCCGGGCTCGGCAGGTCGGCCACATGGGTCAGGCGGATCACGGCCATTTCGGCGGCCATCATCGCATTTGGAGCCGCCGAGACTTCTTCGAGCGCTTTCAGCAGCATTTGCCACATCCGGGTCAGCACGCGCATAGGCAGGGCCTCAGCCATCTGTTGGCCGCGGGCGCGTTCGTCCGGGGATACGGTTGGGTCCTCGGCTGCATCCGGGGTGATCTTGACCACTGATACCCAGTGGGTGATCTCGGCAAGATCGCGCAGCACCGCCAGCGGATCTGCGCCTTCGGCGTATTGTGCGCTCAGTTCTGTCAGGGCGCCAGCGGCATCTCCGCGCAGGATCATGTCCATCAGGTCCAGCACCCGCCCGCGGTCGGCCAGTCCCAACATCGCACGCACTTGATCGGCGCTGGTTTCCCCGGCCCCGTGCGAGATCGCCTGATCCAGCAGCGAGGTTGCATCCCGGGCCGACCCTTCGGCCGCGCGCGTGATCAAGGCCAGCGCGTCTTCCGCGATCTGGGCATTCTCAGCCGCGGCGATCTTGCCAAGCAGGCCGATCATGTCCTCAGGTTCGATCCGGCGCAGGTCGAAGCGTTGACAACGGGATAGCACCGTTACCGGCACTTTGCGGATCTCGGTTGTGGCGAAGATGAATTTCACATGTTCAGGCGGTTCTTCAAGCGTCTTGAGCAGCGCGTTAAAGGCGCTGGTCGACAGCATGTGGACCTCGTCAATGATGTAAATCTTATAGCGCGCGCTGGCGGCGCGGTAACGAACGCTGTCGATGATCTCGCGGATGTCGTTGACGCCTGTGCGGCTGGCGGCGTCCATCTCCATCACGTCGACATGTCGGCCTTCCATGATGGCCACGCAATGTTCACACTGGCCGCAGGGTTCCGTGGTCGGCTTGCCCTGGCCATCGGGGCCGATGCAGTTCATGCCCTTGGCGATGATCCGCGCCGTGGTGGTCTTACCCGTGCCGCGAATGCCGGTCATGATGAAGGCCTGTGCGATCCGGTCGGCCTCGAACGCGTTTTTCAGCGTGCGAACCATCGCATCCTGACCGACGAGATCGGTAAAGGTTTCGGGGCGGTATTTGCGGGCAAGAACCTGATAGGCGGGGCTTGGCGTGTCGTTCATGTCTGCTCTGTCGGATTCGGTTCAGGAATGCAGCGTAGAGACCCCTGCCGCCCGCGTCCACCGCCGCTGTAGTCGAAATTCGGTTTGCAGGACAGTTTACGCATCGTAGAAACGTTCGCAGGAGGGCCACCTTTTGAGACTCTTTGCGATTCACGCCGTGCAGGTGGGAAATGGCACGGTTGCCCTTTCACCAATCCCGGGGCGCGGCGGCAACTACCTGCAGGATCTTCGTACCATCCGGGACTGGCAGCCGGATCTGGTGGTTTCCATGACCACTGAGGTTGAGATGCTGGAAGAAGGTGCCGCCGGATTCGGTGACGATCTTCGCGTCGCCGCCATCGGGTGGGCGCATCTGCCAGTCGCGGATTTTGGCGCGCCACCGCCAGAGGTTCGGGCCGCATGGGCCGAGGTCAGCGCAGCGGCGGCACAAGTCCTGTCCCGAGGAGGGCGGGTGTTGGTGCATTGCCGGGGTGGCTGTGGCCGGTCTGGCATGGTCGCTTTGCGCCTTATGGTCGAACAGGGCGAACAGCCCGAGGCAGCGCTGAAACGTCTGCGCGCCGTACGGGCCTGCGCCGTTGAAACCGACGGCCAGTTGCAATGGGCGGCGCAGGCGGCCAGCGCCCGAAAGGGCAGCTAGCTTAGAGCGCCGCGTGCTGCTCCGGTTGCGCAACCGGACTTGCGGCCAGCAATAAAACCTCGAGCATCGCGCAGGGCGGGCTGGCCATAACATCGGCGGGCAGAGAGCTGAACACATCCGCGAACATCATGTCGGCATACCTATCAAGTGAATCGGTGGAAACGTCGGACTCCGTGCCGCAAAAGATCCGAATCTGATCAGGCCGTGCGCAAAATCGGGCGGTGCAACCTTCGGGGCAATGGGTCAGTTCACTGCTGCCTTCGACCTGAAAATCGGGGGTTGTTGCAGGTGCGGCGGTCTCTATCGCCTGTGTAATGACACGCGCGACCCGTGCCAAAGCTGGGCAGGTCTTGCCGGTTCGCTGGCATACGGTGGCCGAGTATTCGTGGGTCTTTGTCTTCCAGATCATTGTGTGCCCTCCGCGCGTAGGAAGGGGCGTAGATCAGGTGTGACAGCATGCTGACGACCTGCCCGGACACCCCGCCCGAGTTTCGGTTTTGGTTCGATGGCAGGTCTCCTGACTTGCGGGTCATCGCGTTGCCGACCTTCCCAGCCTTTCGGCCAGTGGTATTTCGGCATTGCTCACCGCTTACAGTTGCGGGGGCAGTCGCGGCCTTGGTTCGTTCCGGTATAACCGGGGCAGAACCGCACCGTGTTCCCTTTTCATCTCGCCCAACGATCGGGGTCGAGAACCATCACGCCATCGCTAGCGGGTACGGGCGACCCGAGTCAAGCGGGCAATTTGCACGGCCAAGCGGACGTGTGGTCATGTACGGTCACTGTTGACTTGTGACGGGAAACACTGCGGACTGGAGAAAGTGAACCAATCGGTTCAAAATCCGGAGACCGAACCATGCTGGACACTGCACAAACCGATTCGACCGAGGACTTTCAGTTTCCGTCCGGCACGGGCTCCTTGTCGGCACGCCTTTATCTGCCAGCGTCCGCGCCCCGGGTGGCCGTGGTCATTCACGGTGCTACCGGCGTACCGAGAGATTATTACCAGCATTTTGCCCGCTGGCTGGCTGCCGAACGGGGGATGGCCTGTCTGACTTACGACTACAGCGATTTCGGCCATTCTCTGAACGGATCGCTGAAAGCATCACGGGTCAAGATGGCCGACTGGGCCTTGGTCGACATGCCCGCGGCCCGGGCTGAAATGCGGCGCAGGTTCCCCGATGCGCAGCAGTGGAGCATCGGACATTCAGTCGGCGGGATGCTGGGGCCGATTCAGCCCGACGTCGATCAGATCGACCGCATGATCTGCGTCTGTTCTGGCCCTGTAACGGTATCGGATCACCCCTGGCCGTATCGGGCGCTGGCTTTGCTGTTCTGGTATGGTCACGCTCCTTTGGCGGTGAAAGCCCTGGGGTACCTTCCTGGCAAGGCGCTGGGGTTCGGGGCGGACCTGCCGGCATCGGTATATTGGCAGTGGCGGCGGTGGTGCACCGCACCGCGCAACTACCTGCCCGAGATCGGGATCTCCTTGCCTGATGCGCGCTGGGCGCAGTCAGGGACGCCCGTGGACCTGTTTACCTTCGAGGATGATGATGTGGTGCCGCCCAATGCGGTGTGGCGATTGGCCGATCTGTACGGCCCAGATGCGCGCCGTCACCTGTTGTCACCCGGTGAATTTGGCTTGTCGGAAGTTGGGCACATCGGCGCTTTTGCCCGCCGCAACGCAGTCCTTTGGCCACGGCTGATTGCATGACTTCGCCGGTTCTGGCGCTTTACGTTTGCTACAGGGAGGAAGTGAGAGGTTGGACATCGACCCAAGCGGGGCTCGTTGTGGCTGCTTCCTTCCGGACCTGACCAGGTTGGCGAGGCGCTCGCCCGCGCCAACCTCTCAACGCACGATATAGGCAACAGACGCGGAAATGACAACCCGTCAGAGTGTCAAACGGATCAGCAGAAAGCCGTCATCGTCTGCACCGATCAGATGTGGGGTGTATTCCTCTAGTTCAGCAATGTGATCGCGGGCCTTCGGACCGGTTCTGAGCAAGGTTGTCGCGCCGGGAAATGGAGCAAACTGAAAGGCGCGGGGCGCTTTTTCCAGCGGGTCCCGTGGCAGGGCACCCGAGATGTAGTCTCGCAATATGTGCTGAACGGGTCGTGCAGGCAGCCGGATCGGCTCGGCCTGGTCGACAAAAGGGAAATAGCCGCCCCCGCTGGCTCGGTAATTGCTCACCGCAACGACAAAGCGCTTGTCGGGTGTTACGGGACGGCCCTCTAATCGGATGTCGTGAACACGGCGATGTGCAGAAGCGCTCAGATGACCTGAGGAGTCAAAGCGTGGAGGTTGCGAGAGGTCGATCTGATAGCTCAACCCTTGCAGAACATCGAAATTATGCCCGGCCCGGCTGGGGTCGACCAGGTCGGTTTCGAACCCCGGTTTGATCTGGTTGAACACGCTTGCCGACATTTCCAGCCAATCGCCGATCTGCGCGCCATTAACGACAACGGCCTGCAATTCGTTGGGAAAAACATACAGGTCGTTGATATGACGCAGGAATACCTGTCCAGGTGGCACATCCGTATAAAACCGCGGCCCGGCGCGTCCTCCGAATTTTGAAGGCGCCATCGCGGACAGAACGGGCAACTCCGCAACGGGCGATCCCTGCAGATACGGGCGCAGAGCCGCCGCCTGCGCCGCTGCGGCCAAAGCAAGCCCTCTATCCTCAACGCAAAAGCTGAAATAGCTGTGCAGGTGCTGATCGGTTCGGCCCACCGGTTGAGCCGTGTGACGGCGCGTTTCCAAATGGCCTTTGGCGAAAAGCCGCAGTAATTCAGGGTCTTCCGCAACCGGATGGGCCTCTCCGCCAGACCGGGTCGGGCAAACCGAGCGCAATTCGGTGCTGTGGTCTTTTATCGTCCACGTACTGTCATCCGCCTTGCGGAGGTTCAGGTCAATCACCCCCAAATTCGATCCGGCCGGGCCCGGCATGACCACCGGTTTCCCGTGAACCCGCCCCCGGGCTGCATCGACATTGTTCAGCCCCTCATGCACGGGACCGGGCAGAGTCAGGTGGGAATGCCCGGCGATCAGGACGTCGATGCCGTCGATGGCAGCCATCGGGATGATCGCGTTTTCCAAATCGGGTTCCGCAAAGGGCGATCCCAACCCCGTATGCGCCAGCGCAAGGATCAGATCACAGCCCTCTGCGTGCAAGTCCCGCACCTTGTTGCGGGCGCAGGTCAGGATATCGCCAACGGTGACCCGGTCCTGCAACCGGTGCGCCTCCCATTTGGCGGTCTGAGGGGGAAGCACTGAAAGCACTCCGATTTTCAGCGTAACCTGCTGGTCCTGGTACGGGACTGTACGCGTCAGGATTGCATGGCTGTGCCAGAGAGGATCGGCATTCCTTCTTTGCACATTGCTGCACACCACCGCGCAGGGAGCGTCGGCCAGAACTCGATCCAGAACCTCTAGTCCAAAGCCGAAATCATGGTTGCCCAGCCCGATGGCGTCATAGTCCAGATCACCAAAGGCCTGCATCAGAATATGCGGCGCATTGGCCGGTTCCGCAGCCCATTCCCCGATTGGTGTGCCTTGCAGCGAATCTCCGTTGTCGAACAGCAGAACCAGCGCGCCAGCCGCCACCGCCTCGTTCCGCGCAGCCCGGATCAGACTGGCGGTGCGCGTAAACCCAATCGTGGGTTCCGGGGCGTCAGAGTAGTAGTCGAAGCCGCTCAGATTCATATGCAGATCGGAGGTTGCCAATATCCGTATCTTCAAGACAGGGCGCGGCAGATGAATGGGGTGTGACAAATTTCTACTTTTGGCAGTTATATGTTAAGCATTTTCCCCAAAAAGTATATTAGGCGCAACATTTAAGGTGTGACTGCGATCATTTGACGACCGCAGGTTTCCGGCTGTTTGGAATTGCCATTGCAACGCGGCTGCAGCCGTGGCAGCCCTGTGCCGACGACCCAAAGGAACATTCATGAAACATGCGGAACTTGTGACGTTTGGCGGCTCGGGCCTGGATCGTGCGGCGCATATCCGGGGGGATGCGGACCAGCTTGCGCGGATGCGCGCCCATCCGCAGGCGTCCTGCATGCTGCTGTGGCGAGGAAAGCCACTGGTTCGGGGCGAGGCGCTGGATCAGCTGGGTCTGATCCCCATGACGCACGGATTGGTGCAGAACGGGCCGGGCGGCAGAGTGGAGAAACCCGTGTTTCTGGGTCTCTCGGACGGGTCGCCTGTTTTTGCCCTCGATATCTCGAACTGGTCCCCCGAGGGGCTGGACATGTCGCAGTTGGGAGCATTTGTTGATCGGACAGAGCAGCAACATCCCGACCTGCCCCGAGGCCATGTCTTTGCCGAACTGCGCCGGATCATGACGCGCCTGTCCGCCCGGGACGCGGAACTGGCCGCAGCGGCCAAGGCGGTGATCGGATGGCATGAAACCCACCGGTTCTGTGCACGCTGCGGTGCCGCGAGCGAAATATCACAAGCCGGGTGGCAGCGCAGTTGTCCGTCCTGCGGCGGGCAACATTTCCCGCGCACCGACCCGGTAGTCATCATGTTGATCACGCACGGAGATTCGGTGCTGATTGGGCGATCTCCAGGCTGGCCCGAGGGAATGTACTCACTGCTGGCGGGCTTCGTCGAACCCGGAGAAACACTGGAGGCGGCGGTCCGGCGCGAAGTGATGGAAGAGGTAGGCGTGCCCGTCGGTGCGGTCAGTTATCTGTCCAGCCAGCCCTGGCCGTTTCCGGCCTCATTGATGTTTGGCTGCGCGGGTGAGGCGCTGTCGCGCGAGATCACCATTGATCCGGTGGAAATCGAGGATGCGATGTGGGTAAGCAAGCCCGAGATGATGCAGGCCTTTGCAGGAGAGCATCCGAAGCTGCTGCCAGCCCGCAAGGGCGCCATTGCGCATTTCCTGTTGCAAAACTGGCTTGCGGATACTCTTGACTGACAGATACTAGGCTGGAAGCAAAGAGAACCACGAACCGTTATGCAGTTTACCGCGCGCGAAGACATCGAAGCTCCGATCAATGCTGTGTTCGAAATGGTCGCCGATTTTGAGCGGTTCGAGCGTTTGGCCATGCGTCGCGGAATCGAAGTGCGGCGCCTGTCGGGCCATATGGGGGTGGTGCCGGGTACGCAGTGGGAAACCGAGTTCAAGCTGCGCGGCAAGCCTCGCCAAATCGCGATTGAGATGGCCGAATGCGACCCACCGTCACTATTGCGATTCGACGCGGTGAGTAAGGGCATGAACGGGGTGACGATCATCGAATTACTGGCCCTGTCGCAGCGCCGCACCCGTCTGAGTGTCGACATGTCGCTTGCGGCCAGATCCCTGCCTGCGCGGCTGTTGCTGCAATCGTTGCGGTTGGGACAAGCGCGGTTCCGGCGGCAGTTTCAGTTACGGCTCAGCGAGTTCGCCCGAGAGATGGAAGAGCGCCATTTGCATGGCGGCTGAAAAGGGCAAGGCGATGGAAAACCTGATTGTCAGGCAGGCGGGTGTGGATGACGCCAAGGGTATCTCAGAGGTTTTGAGGGAGATTGCAGCCGCTGGTAAGCGCAGTAAACCTTGTGATCCGGAATTCGCTAAAGCGCATTATGTGGCCCACCCGGAACAGGTAAAATGCCACGTGGCACTTTCAGGCGCGCGCATTCTGGGGTTTCAATCGTTGAAGCGAGCGGTGGATAACAACCCTTACGGTGCACCTGTCGATTGGGGTGTCATCGGAACGCATGTTCGCCCCTCTGCCGCGCGCCAAGGCATTGGGCGGTGTTTGTTTGAAGCGACACTGGAAGTGGCAAGAGCAATAGGACTTCCTGCGATTGACGCGACCATTGCCGCAACAAATGTAGAAGGTCTGGCCTATTATGCGGCCATGGGTTTCATCGACTACAGGTCGCATGACGACTCTGTCTGCAAGACCTACAGTATCCGTTGATATTTCAAGACTTATCCGCGCGGATGCGCCGCGGGGTAAACGCCCAGCACTTCAACATTGGTGGTGAAGTGCTCCAGCTCGTCCATGGCCAGCTGCACATTGTGGTCGTCTGGGTGACCGACGATATCGGCATAGAACTGCGTAGCAGTGAACGATCCATCGACCATGTAGCTTTCCAGCTTAGTCATGTTAATCCCGTTTGTGGCAAAGCCTCCCATCGCCTTGTACAGCGCCGCCGGAATGTTGCGCACCTGAAAGACAAAGCTGGTGATCATGCCATAGGGGCCACGCTGGGACAGGTCCGCCTGCCGGGACATGACCAGAAAGCGGGTAGTGTTGTTGTCCTGATCCTCGATGTGACGAGCCAGCACGTTCAAGCCATAGATTTCGCCGGCCAGTTCGCTGGCCAGCGCCGCCGAGTGCAGTTCACCCTGCTCTGACACCTCACGCGCGGCGCGGGCGTTGTCGGGGCTGACCCGGCCGCGGATGTTGTGTTTCTTAAGAAACCCGGCGCATTGCGGCAGCAGGACCAGATGCGAATGCGCCTCGGTGATGTCGGTCAGCGTAGCACCGGGCACCGCCAGCAGGTTGATGTGCACACGCACGAAGGCCTCATCAATGATATGCAACCCGCTGTGCGGCAACAGGCGGTGAATATCGGCCACCCGGCCATAGGTCGTGTTTTCGACCGGCAGCATCGCCAGATCCGCCTCGCCCGCGCGCACCGATTCGATCACATCTTCGAACGTACGGCAGGGCAGGGCCTCCATATCGGGGCGCGCATTGCGGCAGGCCTCGTGGCTATAGGCACCGGGTTCCCCCTGAAATGCGATACGATTGGTCATTTGATCGATTCCGTGCAACAAGTTCCAGAATTGGGCGTTTAGTCGCGGTGTCTATACCTTGCCTCTTGCGAGGGGAAGCCTTAGACACCCCGCAGACAGCTGAAATGGACTCGCGATCAATGTTCGACACGATGACAGTTACCAAGGCCGCCGCAGGCCTGTTTGGCACCTTCCTGGTGCTGCTTCTGGCAAAATGGGGCGCCGAGGCGCTGTACCATGCCGATGGGCATGGCGAGACGGCCTCATATATCATCGAAACCGAAAGCGCGGGTGAAAGCGCCGACGGCGAAGAGGTGGTATTCGAAGACATGCTGGCCGCTGCCGATCCGGACAAGGGCGCAAAAGTCTTCCGCAAATGCTCGGCTTGCCACAAGCTTGAAGATGGTGCCAACGGCACCGGCCCGTATCTGTACGGCGTTGTGGATCGTCCGGTCGCGTCGGCGAACGGCTTCGGCGGTTATTCGCCCGGGATGCAGGCTCATGGCGGCAACTGGACACCCGAAGCTTTGGACGCATTCCTGGCCAACCCGAAAAGCTATATCTCGGGCACTTCCATGAGCTTTGCCGGCCTGAAAAAGCCGCAGGAGCGCGCCGACCTGATTGCTTATCTGCAGACCATCGGCAACTGATCCTTTGATCGACCGCACCGAGTTTCAAAGCCGCTGCCCCGCGCAGCGGCTTTATTTTTGCCTAACGACATCTTCACAAAGCGTTCACGCATTCTAAACTTGAACCTGACAGTGCTGGTCATTTAGCTGGCGCGCGCAAGATATAAACTGACCGGATAATCAGGAGAGGCAGCCATGGCGAAAAAAAGTGTTTCGGGCGCGGGGTTCCAGATCGACCGCAGAACCACGTTGCAGATGCTGGGCGGCGGCCTCCTGACGTCAACGCTTGCGCCAGTGCCGGGGTTCGCAGCAGGTGCGGCGGAACCTGAAATCATTCGCGCGCATGGGTATTCGTTCTTTGGCGACCTCAAATACCCGCCGGACTTCAAGCATTTCGATTACGTGAACCCGAACGCTCCGATCGGAGGCGAGATTTCGGTTGCTTCGCGAGGAACCTTCGATGGCATGAACCGCTTCAACTGGCAGGGCAAAGCGGGTCTCTACTCCGGATTGATCGCGGAAAGTATGTTTGGTGACAGCCCATTTGGATCGGCCTCGCCTGCAGACTCAATTACAGAAGCCTATGGTCTGCTGGCGGAAGCCGTCGAATACCCCAGCACCAAGGAATGGTGCATTTTCTATATGCGGCCCGAGGCTCGTTTTGCCGATGGCACACCGCTGACAGCGCATGATGCAGCGTTCACCCATGACCTGTTCCTCGATCAGGGCATTCGCAGCTATGCGCGGGCCGTTAAGCAGCGCATCGAAGGGTACGAGATCATTGATGATCACACGATCAAGTATAATTTCGTTGACGGTATCTCGCGCCGATCGCTTATCTCGCAGGTCGGCGGAACGCCCGTTTTCTCGAAAGCCTGGTACGAAGAAACCGGCGAGCGCTTGGATAAGCAAAGCCTCGTGACACCGATGGGAAGCGGACCTTATGTGCTCGATGATTATGAAATAAACCGCTACATCGTTTATCGCCGAAACCCCGACTATTGGGGTTGGCACCTGCCGATCAACGTTGGTCGGCACAACTTTGAAACCGTGCGGGTCGAATACTTTGCCGATGATTCCGCCGAGTTCGAAGCGTTCAAAGCTGGCATCTACACATTCCGCGAAGAAGGCAGCACCAAGAAATGGGCCACCGGGTACGATTTTCCGGCGGTGCAGAACGGTTATGTAAAGCGTGAGAGCATTCCCGTTATGACGCCTCCTTCACCATCGGGTTTCATCTTCAACATGCAACGTGCCCCGTTTGACAACATCAAGGTCCGCGAGGCGCTTGGGCTGGCGTTCAACTTTGAGTGGACGTCCGAATCCCTTCAGTTTGGGCTGACGGAACCGCGCCATTCATTCGCCGAAAACTCGGAAGTCGCGGCAGATGGTTTGCCCGACGAGATGGAAACAGCGTTCTTGCGGTCTTTGGGTGATATCGTTCCCGAAGAGCTTTTCACGCAAGAGGCGGTGCTTGCCCATACCTCGAATGCGGATCGTACGGTGGACCGCCGCAACAAGCGAAAGGCCCTGAAGCTGTTCGAAGAGGCCGGTTGGTCGGTGTCGAGTAGCGGTAAACTGCAGGACGCGGACGGCAATCCGCTTAAGATCACTATTATGCTCAACGCCTCGTCGTCAGACACGGCCGAGGCCATTGTGACGACTTACGCAGCAAGTCTGGAAAGCTTTGGCGTAGCGGTGACGGTCGAAAAAATCGACAGCGCACAGTGGATTCAGCGGTACTACGACAAAGATTTCGACATGATCTTTTTCCGAAACCAGCCGTTTCTGGAAGCGGGCACCGGGCTCAAACAAGCTTACGGGTCTGAAACCGCAGTTGTTTCGTCCTATAACCCTCAATCCCTGCAGGAACCGCTTGTAGACGCCATCATCGATGCGTCGCTGGACACGAAATCCCGCGAGGAAGAGATCGCTGCGCTGAAATCTCTGGACCGTGTTTTGCGGTATCTCCGAATTCAAGTCCCAACCGGATATGTCTCGGATACGTGGGTCGCTTATTACGACATGTTCGAACATCCCGAAGTGTTGCCGCCACTGGCCGTCGGCCAGTTTGACTTCTGGTGGTTTAACGAAGAGAAGTACCAGAAACTGAAAGCTGCTGGCGCGGTGAGGTAACCGATTTGGGCGCGTATATTCTTCGCCGGCTTTTGCTGGTCATACCGACGCTACTTGGAATCATGATTGTGAACTTCACCCTGGTGCAATTTGTGCCGGGTGGCCCGATCGAGCAGATACTGGCTCAAATGCAGGGCGAAGGTGACGTGTTCGCAGGTTTTGCCGGGGGCGAAGGTGCGCCGGCCGAAGAGACCTTTGGTTCGGACAGCGAATATATCGGCGCCCGAGGTTTGCCGAAGGAGTTCATCGAAGAACTGGAAAAGGAATTTGGCTTCGACAAACCCCCGGTCGAGCGGTTTCTCACAATGATGGGCAACTATATGACGCTGGATTTTGGGCAGAGCTATTTCCGCTCGATCAGCGTGATTGATCTGGTGCTGGAAAAGATGCCGGTGTCGATTTCGCTGGGGTTGTGGTCGACGCTAATCGCTTATCTGGTGTCGATTCCGCTGGGTATCCGTAAGGCGGTCAAGGACGGGTCACGCTTTGACACCTGGACCAGTGGCACCATCATCGTGGCCTATGCGATCCCCGGCTTCCTGTTTGCCATTCTGCTGCTGGTGCTGTTCGCCGGCGGCTCTTACTGGCAGATTTTCCCGCTGCGGGGGCTGACCTCGGACAATTGGGACAACTTCAGTCTGTTTGGCAAAATTGCCGACTATTTCTGGCACATCACCTTGCCGGTGATTGCCCTGACAATCTCTGCTTTTGCGACGCTGACCCTGCTGACCAAGAACTCGTTTTTGGACGAGATCAAGAAACAGTACGTCATGACCGCCCGCGCCAAGGGCCTGAGCGAGGGCAAGGTGCTGTACGGCCATGTTTTCCGCAATGCCATGCTGATCGTGATTGCGGGCTTTCCGGCGGTGTTTATCGGTGTGTTCTTCAGTGGCTCGATCATCATCGAGACCATTTTTTCGCTGGACGGTCTGGGCCGTCTGGGTTTTGAAGCCGCCGTTGCGCGGGATTATCCGGTGATCTTCGGAACGCTGTTCATCTTTGGCCTGATGAGCCTTGTCGTCGGCATAATCAGCGACCTGATGTATGTGCTGGTCGACCCGCGTATCGATTTCGAAAAGCGGGAGGGGTAAATGGCATTGTCCCCCCTCAACCAGCGCCGCTGGCGCAATTTCCGGCGCAATGGTCGGGCGTTCTGGTCGCTGATCATCTTTTCGGTTCTGTTCGGCTTGTCGCTGTTTGCCGAGTTTATCGCCAATGACAAACCGATCCTGGTCAAATACCGGGGTGAGTTCTATACGCCGATCTTTAACTTCTACCCCGAGACCGAGTTCGGCGGTGATTTCCAGACGGAAGCGATCTATCGCGACCCCGAGGTACAATGCCTGATCGACAGCGGCGGGCTGGAATCGTGTTTCGACGATCCCGAAGGGATCATCGATGACATCAATGCAGGCACATTCCAGGCGGATGGGTTCGAACGTGGCTGGTCCATCTGGCCTCTGATCCCCTATTCCTACAGCACGAGCGTGGATCGCCCCGGTGCTGCGCCTCTGCCACCCAATGGGCAGAATCTGCTGGGCACGGATGACACCAAGCGGGACGTGCTGGCGCGGGTGATCTACGGCTTCCGCCTGTCCATTTTGTTCACCCTCGTCGTCACGGGTGTGGCCAGTATGATCGGCATCTTCGCGGGCGCCATTCAGGGGTTCTTTGGCGGCTGGCTGGATCTGGTGTTCCAGCGGATCATCGAAATCTGGTCGGCCACACCATCGCTTTACGTGATCATCATCATGTTCGCCATTCTGGGGCGCAGTTTCTGGCTGTTGGTGGCGCTGATGATCCTGTTTGGCTGGACCGGTCTGGTGGGTGTGGTGCGGGCCGAGTTCCTGCGGGCGCGGAACCTGGAATACGTGCGCGCCGCGCGGGCGCTGGGCGTGGGCAACATGACGATCATGTTCCGGCACATGCTGCCCAACGCGATGGTGGCCACACTGACCTTTATGCCGTTCATCGTGACGGGTACCATTGGCGGCCTGGCCTCGCTGGATTTCCTGGGCTTCGGCCTGCCATCTTCGGCCCCGTCGCTGGGGGAACTGACGCTTCAGGCGAAACAGAACCTGCAGGCGCCGTGGCTGGCCTTCACCGCCTTTTTCACCTTTGCCATCATGCTGTCGCTTCTGGTCTTCATTTTCGAAGGCGTCCGCGATGCGTTTGATCCCAGAAAGACCTTCTCATGAGCCTGCTGGAAGTGAACAACCTCAAGGTCTCGTTCCGGCAGGACGGACAAATCAGCGCGGCGGTCAAGGGTGTGTCCTTCACCGTTGATCGGGGGGAGACAGTGGCTCTGGTGGGCGAATCCGGCTCGGGTAAATCCGTCACCGCCCTGTCCACCGTCTCGTTGCTGGGCGACAGCGCCATTGTCGAGGGATCAGTGAAATACGATGGCGACGAGATGATCGGTGCCTCGCAAGACAAGCTGATGAATGTGCGCGGCAACGACATCAGTTTTATCTTTCAGGAACCGATGACCTCGCTCAACCCGCTGCACACGATCCAGAAGCAAATGGCCGAGTCGCTGGCTCTGCACCAGGGTTTGACCGGTGACGCGGCGCGCGAGCGAATTGTGGAACTGCTGACCAAGGTCGGTATACGTGATCCGCGCGAGCGGCTGGACAGTTATCCGCATCAGCTGTCGGGTGGGCAGCGGCAACGGGTCATGATTGCCATGGCCTTGGCCAACAAGCCCGACATTCTGATCGCGGATGAACCCACAACCGCGCTGGATGTGACCATTCAGGCGCAGATCCTCGAACTGCTGGCCGAGCTCCAGAAATCCGAGAACATGGGGATGCTGTTCATCACCCATGACCTTGGTATTGTGCGGCGCATCGCTGACCGGGTCTGCGTGATGAAGGACGGCAAGATCGTAGAAACCGGCGCTACTGCCGAGATTTTCGACAACCCGCAACACTCCTATACGCGTAAGCTGCTTGGGGCCGAGCCCTCGGGCCATCCTGACCCGGTCGCGCCAGAGGCAGAAGAAGTTGCCCGGACTGACCACCTGAAGGTCTGGTTCCCGATTCAGCGCGGATTTCTGAAGCGCACGGTCGGGTATGTGAAAGCTGTCAACGATGCGACGCTGAGCGTTCGTGCAGGTGAAACGCTTGGGATTGTCGGTGAAAGCGGCTCGGGCAAGACAACGCTGGCGTTGGCCATCATGCGGCTGATCGCATCCGAGGGCGGGATTACCTTCCGGGACCAGGACGTGCGCCGCTGGTCCACGCGTCAGCTGCGGCGGCTGCGCAAGGACATGCAGATCGTGTTTCAGGACCCGTTCGGCAGCCTCAGTCCGCGGATGACCTGCCAGCAGATCATTGCCGAAGGGTTGGCGATCCACAAAGTCGACCCGCACCGTGCCCCGCGTGAGTTGGTCACTGAGGTGATGACAGAAGTGGGGCTCGACCCAGCGGCGATGGACCGCTACCCGCATGAGTTCTCAGGAGGGCAACGCCAGCGCATCGCCATCGCGCGGGCAATGGTGCTGCGGCCCAAATTGCTGGTGTTGGACGAACCGACCAGCGCGCTGGACATGACGGTGCAGGTGCAGATTGTTGACCTGCTGCGCGACCTTCAGCGGAAATACGGTCTGGCCTATCTGTTCATCAGCCATGACCTGAAGGTCGTCCGCGCCATGTCCCACAGTGTGATCGTCATGCGGAACGGTGATGTGGTCGAAATGGGAACGGCTGAGGATTTGTTCGAAAACGCCCAGACCGATTATACCCGCGAACTGATCGCAGCGGCGGGGTAGGGCGGCCAGTGACCCGCCCGGCCAGAGATCAAAGCCCCAAATCTTTTTTGATCTTGTTGAATTTGCTCTTTTGGGTGTCGCCCTTGACCTGTTTTTCGTACTTGTGCTTATACCAATCTGATTTCTCAGGAAGGTAACGTTCCCAAATGGTTCCGTCTGGTGCTGTCACGAACTCCCAGCACTCATTGTACAATTCTGACTTTGTTTGACCGTTCTCAGGCCAATACCAAGTTGTTTCGTTGCACAGTTTTCCTTTGTTGGTGACGTACCATTTACCGATACCGATGGAGTCTCCACTCTTGCCGACGCCGTGCATGACACCGTTGGGAGCCCAATAAAACTTGCTGCCACGGCTCCAGTTTGACGTTTTGCCGGAAAATAACTGTGCAATTTGCTGGGGATCAGTTGCCAATGCACCCTTGGGTTTCCCTTTCGCAAGGCTTTCACCGGCAAGTAGTACCAAGGAAACTACGGCAGCTGTGCTCAGGACGGATTTTGCATACCCCATAACAAAGACTCCTTTCTAACTCGTTCTTAAAAAAAGGGACGTGATCCCGGAGGCCCTCTGACCGGCGTGCCGATCAGAGGAATTCTGGAAATGTCAGTGTGCGTTTGCCGTTTCGCGCGATGCAGATTTCGGCACTGGTCCACGCAACTCCTCGTAGTGATCAAAGCTCAGCTTGACCCAGCCAGTGCCGCGTGTGGCGCTGGCGAGAGTGCGGTGCAGTTCATCCTCGGCCACGGCGGGCAGTTGAGCGTTGAAAATCTCCCAGCCCGAGGCGTTGGGGTTACCTTCAAATCCCAAAACCTGACCCTGCAGCGAACTGATGGTCGGAACCAGATCGCCGACGAAATCCGAGGGTAGGTGAATTTCGGCGTTTAGGATCGGTTGCAGGACCACCGGTTTGGCTTGCGGCAGGGCCTCACGAACGGCGTTTTTGCCAGCTGTGCGGAAGGCGTAATCCGAACTGTCCACATTGTGGTGCTTGCCGTCGCTGAGCGTGACTTTCACATCGACCACCGGGAAACCCTCGGGGCCTTGTGCCAGCGCGTCCTTGGCGCCGTGCTCGACCGAGGGGATATAGTTCTTGGGCACCGCGCCGCCCTTGACGATCTCCTCGAACTGGAAGCCCGCACCCCGCGGCATCGGAGCGACCGAGATCACCACGTCGGCAAACTGCCCCGCGCCACCGGATTGCTTGCGATGGCGGTGGCGATGTTCGACGGGCGCGCGGATGGTTTCGCGATAGGCGGTTTCAACCTGCTCGGCCGCGATCTCGATACCGAAATCCTCGGCCAGCTTGGCGGTGACGCGCCGCATGTGCTGTGGACCCTGCGAGCCCAATACTGCATGGCCGCTTAGTTCATCCTGATCCAGATGCAGGCCCGGGTCGATCTCGACCAGACGGTTCAATGCGTTCGACAGTCTCACGTCATCGCGTTCATGCGCGGGGGACACGATTTGACGGAAGGCGATGGGATGGGACGACGCCCATTCCGGCAAAGGCGTCGCTTCGGTACTGTCATAGAGATTGCCGGGGTTCAGGTGGTCGGATTTTACCGCCAGCCCTATTTGCCCGGCGGGCAGATCGGATATCTGGGTTTTGGCGTCAAGCGTGGTCAGGTTCCCCACGGTCTCACCGCCTAGATTCTCATGCGCTTTTACGCCATCGCCGAGCCCGCGCAGCACGACGATCTTGCCGATATGCTTTTTCACATCAGCAAACCCGGCAATGGCACGGGCATTCTCGGCTGCTTCGTCACGGTCGGCAGCGATATCGAATTCGGGTGCCTCATGCCGCAGCGCCTTCATCAGGCGGGTCAGGCCGTTACCATGGCTGGCCGCGCCCAGGCAGGCCGGGATCAGTTGATGGTTTTGCAGCACCTGCGCGGCCAGGTCATAGACCTCGGCGCTGGGGGGTTGCTTGTCCTCGATCAGTTGCTCCAACAGGTGGTCATCGAAATCTGACAGGGTTTCCAGCAACTCGGTGCGGGCCTCCTGCTCGCGGTCTTCGACCGATTGCGGCAGTTCGATCAGGGCCGAGGGTTGCCCTTCCTGGTACTTCCAAGCCCGTTCCGAGATCAGGTCGACCGCGCCGATGATCGTGTCGCCTTCGCGTATCGGCACCTGTCGCAGGGCGATGTGCTGGGTACAATAGGTCTGAAGCGCCGCAATGATGTCGCGGATGCGTCCATTTGGATTGTCCATGCGGTTGATGAACAGGAAACAGGGGATTCCCGCCTCTTCAACGAGCCGCAGGTACGGGGCGCATAGGACGGCGGCGTTCGGGTCGGGCGGTACGACCACTACGGCGGCGTCCGAGATTGCCATGGCCGGGCCGACATAGGCCAGATTGTCGCCGCCGCCATCTACGTCGATGGCGCACCAGGGCTCGTTCAAGTAAGAAAAACCGTGCAAATGCACGGTTCCGGATACGTCGAATGTGGTGGGCCGGTCGTCGAGGCGGCTTATAGCCTCGACCAGGGTGGTTTTGCCCGATTGGCTGGGGCCGAGGACGGTGAAAACGCGCATAGGTGCTGTCCCTCTTTCAAATTGCAGATCAACTGCACGAAAAGGAAAGCCTTACGCGAATGCGTCGGCGCTATTGTCTGTTACTCGGCCTGCCTCAGGTGCGGGCGAGATGTCGCCCGCCCTGCAAGTGTGTGAAAAACCGACCCGTCGCGTCAAGTCCTGACCTCTTGGCGGGTCAGATTGCTGAGCTGTGGCCGGCTTTACTTAGATCATAGGCGTCGAAACTGCGCGCGATCATGCGGGTCAGCGGACGCGCCTCGGGCGGGATGAACAACCCGTCCTCGGTGATGCGCAACAACCCGTCAAAGGCGCTGTTGGCGTCTTGATACATGCTTTGCAGTTCGGCAGCGGAGATATTGTGGTCGCGCAGAATCTCGGCGCTGTCGATCTGGAAATCGCACATCAACGCTTCGATCAACCGGGCACGCAGGATGTCCTGCCCTTTGAACAGGTGCCCGCGCGAAGTTGAGAAGCGCCCCTCGCGGATTGCCTTGGTATGGGCGGAGGTCGCGGGTGCGTTCTGCGCATAGCCTTGCGGGAAACGCGAGATCGAGCTGGCGCCGACACCGATCAGAACTTCGGCCTGGTCGTCGGTATAGCCCTGGAAGTTCCGCTTGAGCCGCCCGGCTTTCAGCGCATGGGTCAGACCATCGTCCTGCGTGGCAAAGTGGTCAATGCCAATCTCTGCGTAGTTGTCCCACATGAACAGGCGGCGGGCGGTGTCGAACAGGTCCAGCCGCTCTTCGGGGGTGGGCAGGGCATCGGACGGGATCAGCTGTTGCCGCTTGGCCATCCACGGTACGTGGGCGTAACCGTACAGCGCCACCCGATCCGGGCTGAGCGACAGCAGTTTCTGCACGCTTTCCGTCATCCGGTTCTTGGTCTGATGCGGCAGGCCATACAGGATGTCGGCATTAAGGCTGTTGATCCCGCGCGCGCGGATCATGTCCACGGCTTCGCGGGTGGTGTCATAGCTTTGTATACGCCCGATGGTCTTTTGAATCTCATCGTCGAAATCCTGAACCCCGATCGAGGCGCGGTTCATGCCAGCCTCGGCCAGCGCGTCCAGACGGCCTTCGTCGATCTCGTTCGGATCGATCTCAACCGAGAATTCGGCGTTCGGCCCCAGCGGCACAACCTCCAGAATCCGCGCTGCCAGATCGCGCATCAGATCCGGGTTCAGCAGGGTCGGCGTACCACCGCCCCAATGCAGGCGCGACAGGGTGACACCTTCGGGCAGGCGCTCGGCCAGCAGGTCCAGCTCGGCCTTCAGTACATCCACGTAAGCGATGACCGGGTTGTCTGTCTGCGTGCCCTGCGTGCGGCAGGCGCAGAACCAGCACAGCCTGCGGCAGAATGGGACGTGGATATACAGCGATACGGAACTGCCGGGCTTGAGGCCGGAAATCCAGTCACCATAAAGACTTGCCCCCACATCATTGCTGAAATGGGGAGCAGTGGGGTAGCTTGTGTAACGCGGGACTTTCGCGTCAAATAGTCCAAGCTTTGCCAATTGTGGTTTCACTATCATGGCGATACGTTTAAGGGACGACCCGGCCAGATGCTTTGACCGAGATCAAGTGGAAACGCGCATGACACCGATATTCAAGATCGACCATACGAACTGTGGAGACTGCCCTATCCGGCATCGCGCAGTGTGCGCGCACTGCGATGCGAATGAGCTGGAAGAGCTTGAAGGTATTAAGTATTACCGCAGTTTTGAAGCGGGGCAGACGATTATTTGGTCCGGGGATCAGATGAACTTTGTCGGCTCTGTCGTGTCGGGTATCGCATCGTTGACACAGACAATGGAAGACGGGCGCACGCAAATGGTCGGCCTATTGCTGCCCAGCGACTTCGTCGGTCGGCCGGGGCGTGATTCTGCGCCCTATGACGTGCTGGCGACAACTGATCTGGTCATGTGCTGCTTTCGCAAAAAGCCGTTCGAAGACCTGATGAGCAAAACGCCGCATATCGCGCATCGTCTGTTGCAGATGACGCTCGACGAACTGGACGCGGCGCGCGAATGGATGCTGGTGCTGGGGCGCAAGACCGCGCGCGAAAAGATCGCCAGCCTGCTTTCGATCATCGCCCGCCGCGACGCCTCGATCCACCAGAAGGGCAATGCCGGCCCGATCGTGTTCGACCTGCCCCTGACCCGCGAGGCGATGGCGGATTATCTAGGCCTGACGCTGGAAACAGTCAGCCGTCAGATCTCGGCCCTGAAAAAGGAACAGGTCATTCTGCTGGAAGGCAAGCGCCATGTCACGATCCCGGATATGGGGCGCCTGATGGAAGAGGCGGGAGACGACTCGGATGGTGGTTTTCTGGTCTGACACGCTTGCGGCGTGACTGAGGCTGCACACCGTGCTTTACTGGGTCCGGGTGAAGCGATCTTCAGGAGTGAACCATGGGATTCAGTAGCATTCTGGCGATGCTGTTCATCGGCGCAATCGCCGGGTGGCTGTCGGGCAAGATCATGGAAGGCCGTGGCTTTGGTTTGATCGGCAACATCATTGTTGGCATCGTCGGCGCGTTTCTTGCAGGATTGATCTTCCCGGCGCTCGGATTTGCCGTGGGCGGTGGAGTGTTCTCATCGATCTTCTTCGCCACGGTCGGGGCAGTGATCCTGCTGTTCCTGATCGGGCTGGTGAAGCGATAGGAAAACCGCCCCCGAGGGACGGCTATTGTGATCACCTTTACCTCAATGGGCCAAGAAAACCGGCACCGAGGATTGTTCCAGCATGTTCCGGGTCGCACCACCCAGAATGGCTTCACGGAACCGAGAGTGGCCGTAAGCGCCCATGACGATCATGTCCGCTTCGGTGTCCGCAGCGTGCCGGTTCAGGATATCCGACACGCGGGTCATGGTCTTGCTTAGCACGTCAATCTCGCATTTCACGCCATGGCGGGCCAGCATCTGTGACAGCAAACCGCCAGGGTCAGACCGGTCGGGGCCGTGGCGTGGCGGATCGATGACGACGATGCGCACCAGATCGGCTGCGACCAAGAACGGCAGGGCGCGGCGAATGGCACGCATGGCCTCGACGCTTTCGTTCCATCCGATCAGGATCGTGCCGGGTCGTGCAAAGGGAGTGGCGCCCTGCGGTGCGATCAAAACCGGCGCGTGACCCTCGAACATAGCGGCTTCGACGATGGGTTCGGCCTCGGCGCCGCGATCCTCTCCATAAGGTTGTGGCAGGATGACGAGGTCGGAGAATCGCGCACGATGTGCGACATGGCGGCCGATGTCCGATATCTGCGCTACACCGCTTTCGGCGGACCAGCGGGTGTCGGTCTTGCCCAGATAGGTTTTGGCGTAGGACAGGATTTCCTCGGCTTCGGCATTGGCACGATTTAGCGTTTCCTGAAGAATCAAGGCGTTAGCACCGGCGTAGTAATAGCCGGTCTGGCTGCGGTCGACACCGAGGCAGAGCGCTTCGATATGCGCGTCCTGTGCGGATGCCAGCGCCGCCATTTGGGCCAGAGCCGGATCGCTTTGGCTTGTGTCCGTCATGACGGTGAGAAGAGATTTGTAAGCCATTTTGACCTCGTGCCTGCAAAGCGTCTGACTGCGTCCTGATGACCCAGCCGCCAGAATACGATTGTCACAGAAATCAGGCTATTGTCTTGACACAGATCAAAGCAGTTCTGGCCTCTGTCGGACAAAACAGCAGCCAGTCAAATAAGCCCTGCGACACAGATAGAATCGCGCGGGGCATGGCAAAGGGACGCAATATGTCAAATTACATCAAGCTGATCGTGCTTGGTCTGATCGCGATATTCGCTGCGATCGGAACCAATTATGCACGCGATTTGGCGTATCAGGTGCACGCAATTCTGGTGATGGTGATCGCCGTTGGTTTGTTCATCTGGACGCTCAGAAATACCGATGAGCCAGATATTCTCGTGGATCGCTCGGGCGAATACATGGATGGAGTCGTCCGCTTCGGCGTGATCGCAACCGCCTTCTGGGGCGTAGTCGGGTTCCTGGCGGGAACCTTTATTGCGTTCCAGCTGGCCTTTCCGGTGCTCAACTTCGAATGGGCCCAGGGCTATCTGAACTTTGGGCGTCTTCGCCCGCTGCACACCTCGGCGGTTATTTTCGCATTTGGCGGCAACGCGCTGATCGCGACTTCGTTCTATGTCGTGCAGCGCACCAGTGCCGCGCGCCTGTGGGGCGGTAATCTGGCGTGGTTTGTGTTCTGGGGCTACCAGCTGTTCATCGTGCTGGCCGCAACGGGCTATGTGCTGGGCGGTACCCAATCGAAAGAATACGCTGAGCCTGAATGGTATGTTGACCTGTGGCTGACCATCGTCTGGGTGGCCTACCTGGCCGTTTTCCTTGGCACCGTGGTCAAGCGGAAAGAGCCGCACATCTACGTGGCCAACTGGTTCTACCTGGCCTTCATCGTCACCGTAGCGATGCTGCACCTGGTCAACAACATGACCATCCCGGTCAGCATCTGGGGTTCGAAATCGGTCATCGTCTGGTCGGGCGTACAGGACGCCATGATCCAGTGGTGGTACGGCCACAACGCTGTGGGCTTCTTCCTGACTGCAGGCTTTCTGGGCATGATGTACTATTTCATCCCGAAACAGGCTGAACGTCCGGTATTTTCGTACAAACTGTCGATCATCCACTTCTGGGCGCTGATCTTCCTGTATATCTGGGCTGGTCCGCACCACCTGCACTATACCGCGCTGCCTGACTGGGCTTCGACGCTGGGTATGGTGTTCTCGATTGTGCTGTGGATGCCGTCCTGGGGTGGTATGATCAACGGTCTGATGACCCTGTCGGGCGCCTGGGACAAGCTGCGCACGGACCCGGTGATCCGGATGATGGTGATCTCGGTCGGCTTCTACGGCATGTCCACCTTTGAAGGTCCGATGATGTCGATCCGCGCTGTGAACTCGCTCAGCCACTACACCGACTGGACCATTGGCCACGTGCACTCGGGCGCGCTTGGCTGGAACGGAATGATCACCTTTGGTGCGCTGTACTTCCTCGTGCCCGTCCTGTGGAAGCGTGAACGTCTGTATTCGCTGCAGATGGTCAGCTGGCACTTCTGGCTCGCCACCATCGGCATCGTGCTCTACGCCGCGTCGATGTGGGTGACCGGTATCATGGAAGGCCTGATGTGGCGCGAAGTGGATGCCAACGGCTTCCTGGTGAACTCGTTCGCCGACACCGTGGCGGCCAAGTTCCCGATGTATGTGGTGCGTGCTCTGGGTGGCGTCCTGTTCGTCGCTGGTGCTGTGATCATGTGCTACAACCTGTGGATGACTGTGCGGAAAGCGCCGGCCAAAGAGGCCAGCCTGACCGTCGCGGTCCCGGCTGAATAAGGAGGGCCGGTAGCTATGGCAATTCTCGACAAACATAAGATCCTCGAGACCAACGCGACCCTCCTGCTGATCTTCAGCTTTCTGGTCGTAACCATCGGTGGCCTGGTGCAGATCACCCCGCTGTTCTATCTTGAGAACACCATCGAGAAGGTGGAGGGCATGCGCCCTTACACCCCTCTCGAAATGGCGGGCCGTGAGATCTACATCCGTGAAGGCTGCTATGTCTGCCACAGCCAGATGATCCGCCCGATGCGGGACGAGGTCGAACGCTATGGTCACTACTCGCTGGCGGCCGAGTCGATGTACGACCACCCGTTCCAGTGGGGCTCCAAACGTACCGGGCCTGATCTGGCACGCGTGGGTGGCCGTTATTCGGACCAGTGGCATGTGGACCACCTGCGTGATCCGCAGTCGGTTGTGCCGGAATCGGTGATGCCGAAATACGGCTTCCTCGAGCACCGCAAGATCGACGGCAAGTATATCGGTGATGTAATGGCGGCGAACGCCGTAGTGGGCACGCCGTATACCGAAGAGATGCTGGCCAACGCCCAGGCGGACTTCCGTGCGCAGGCTGATCCGGACAGCGACTATGACGGGCTGCTGGAACGCTATGGCGACAAGGTCAGCGTTCGCAACTTCGACGGTCAGCCCGAACTGACCGAAGCGGATGCGCTGGTCGCTTACCTGCAGATGCTGGGTACGCTGGTCGACTTTTCGACCTTTACCCCAGACGCGAGCCGCTAAGGAGGGTGTGATGGAAGAATATACTCTCTTACGGCAATTCGCGGATAGCTGGATGCTGTTGCTTTTGTTTGCCTTCTTTGTTGGCATCGTCATCTGGGTTTTCCGCCCTGGCGCCAGCAAGGAATACAAGGACACCGCCAACATCCCGTTCCGGCATCAAGACAAACCGGCCACATCCGAGGAGGCGCGGCAATGAGCAAACCATCTGAAAAACTGCCGGGCGATCCAAATACAACCGGACATACCTGGGACGGCATCGAAGAATTCGACAATCCAATGCCGCGATGGTGGCTGTGGACCTTCTACGCCACCATCATCTGGGGCGTGATCTACACGATCATGTATCCGGCTTGGCCGTTGGTCCATTCGGCGACTGCAGGTGTTCTGGGCTGGTCCACACGTGAAATCGTGCAAGAGGATATGGTGGCGTTCGAAGAGGCCAACGCACCGTGGAATGCCAAGCTGGTCGAAACGCCGTTAGAGCAGATCTCGGCTGACGCTGAGTTGCAGCAATACGCGGTGAACTCGGGTGGTGCTGTGTTCCGCACCTGGTGTGCGCAGTGTCACGGCTCGGGGGCACAGGGTGCCACTGGCTTCCCGAACCTGCTGGACGATGCCTGGCTGTGGGGCGGTACGCTCGAGGACATCGAGTTCACCATTGCCCACGGTATTCGGAACGAGGAAAGCGATGATGCGCGCTATTCCGAGATGCCGGCCTTTGGCGAAATGCTTGAACAAGACGAAATCACTCAGGTGGTTCAGTATGTCATGTCGCTGACCAATGCGCAGACCGACGATGCGGCGGCGCAGGCGGGCAAGGTTGTCTTCGAAGACAACTGTGCGGCTTGCCACGGCGAAGACGGCAAAGGCGATGTCTTCCAGGGCGCGCCGAACCTGACCGACGCGATCTGGCTCTATGGCGGCAGTGAAGAGGCTCTGACCGAAACGGTCACCTACAGCCGTTTTGGTGTGATGCCTGCTTGGGAAAACCGTCTGACCGACGCGCAGATTCGCGCTGTCTCGGCTTACGTCCACCAGCTTGGTGGTGGTCAGTAAGGTTTAAAGAATACCTTCGGACGGTTCGCCGCCCGAAGGTTGAGGCACCGGCTGTTCCATCTGTTCGCGCGTTTCCTGAACAGCCGGTGCTACATTTCCAGACCAGTAATCCAAAATGTACCGGTCCAGTGCACCTATTACTTGGAGCACGAACCTGTGACGCGCAAGCTTTTCTTCCACCAGTGATCATCAGAAAGCCACTTTGGCTTTGGCGGTTCGTCGCGCGGCTCGGTTTGGGTGGCGACCATGAAAGTTCTGGCAAGAATAGACAGCATCTGATCTCTCCTGAATGTGGGTCCAACTGGATTTAAGATTGATCTGCGGGCGCGGAAATGCGACTCAATTGATGTGTGAAAATGTAAGGTGGACTTACATATGGATTGGTTGAAGATGCCACCGCTTGCGTCGCTGAAGGCCTTCAATGCCTTCGCGGATACGAGAAATGTGGTGCAGGCGGGTACAAAGCTGAATGTCAGTCACGCTGCCATCAGCCAGCAATTGCGCGCGTTGGAAAAGCATCTGGGTGCCGCGTTGCTGGACCGAAGCGGAAAATCCATGACCCTGACCCCCGAGGGCGAGAAACTGGCCCGTGCCCTGCATCTGGGATTTGGTGCCATCGGTGATGCGGTGGCCGACCTGATGCATCTGGCCGAAGATCGTCCGGTTCACATCTCGCTGACCGCGTCTTTTGCGGCCTCGTGGCTGATGCCGCGCCTGCCTGCTTTTCAGCTCGACCATCCCGATATTCCTCTGGTGCTGGACCCCTCGCCGGAATTGGTCAGCCTGCGCCCGGGCGGGGTGGATGTTGCGATCCGGTACGGGGATGGGAACTGGTCCGGTATGACATCGGAACTGTTGCTGCAAAGCCCGATCGTGATCGTCGCTGCGCCCTCGCTGCTGCAGGGCAGGGCGTCGATGACCCCGGACGAACTAAGCCAGTTGCCCTGGCTAGAAGAGCTTGGAACCACCGAGGCGACCACGTGGCTCGCCCGACAAGGCGTTGATCACGGCCCTCTTGCCGGGCGCATCATGTTGCCGGGCAATCTGGTGCTTGAAGGGCTGCGGGCCGGGCAGGGGGTGACCGTCACGGCGCGGCATTTCGTTGAACCCGACATAAAAGCGGGTCGCCTTGTCGAACTGTTTTGCGAACCGGGCGAACGAGGCTATCATATTGTAACCGGCGATGCACCGCTGCGGCCTGCCGTCAAGGTTTTTGTGGGTTGGCTCAGGCGGCAATCTGGTCGCATGTGACAAAAGGTGTCTGTGCGATGCGCTTTTGACCCATGTCAAAGTGGGACACGTTGTGATTTGGGACAAGACGCCTAAAAAACAGCCACATCTGGAGCCAGCTCGTGAGCGATTCCGACCCCGCCCCCAGCCTTTATGCTGCTAGGGAGCCCATTTTTCCCCGGCGCGTGTCCGGTCCTTTTAGAAACCTGAAATGGATCATCCTCGCGGTCACATTGGGGATTTACTATCTGACGCCATGGATCAGGTGGGACCGCGGTCCCAGTCTGCCGGATCAGGCGGTACTGCTGGATCTGGCGAACCGGCGGTTCTATTTCTTCTGGATCGAGATTTGGCCGCACGAGTTCTATTTCGTGGCGGGTCTACTGATCATGGCCGGTCTTGGGTTATTCCTGTTCACTTCGGCGCTGGGGCGCGTGTGGTGCGGCTATGCCTGTCCGCAGACCGTGTGGACGGACCTCTACATTCTGGTTGAACGCTGGATCGAGGGAGATCGAAATGCCCGCCTGCGTCTGCATCGGCAGGAGAAACTGGATTTCCGCAAGGCTCGGCTGCGTCTGACCAAGTGGACCGTGTGGTTGTTGATCGGCGTGGCTACTGGCGGCGCCTGGGTGTTTTATTTTGCCGATGCGCCGACATTGCTGCGCGATCTGGTCACCGGCAACGCCCATCCGATTGCTTACACCACCATTTTGATTCTGACCGGCACGACCTTTCTGTTCGGTGGCTTCGCCCGCGAGCAGATTTGTATCTATGCCTGCCCGTGGCCGCGTATTCAGGCTGCGATGATGGACGAGGATACTCTGGTCGTTGGCTACCGCGAATGGCGGGGTGAGCCACGCGGTAAGGGCAAGCGGACAGCGGATTCCGAGTTGGGCGACTGCATCGACTGCATGGCCTGTGTGAATGTCTGCCCCGTGGGTATCGACATTCGCGACGGTCAGCAGTTGGAGTGCATCACCTGCGCCCTGTGCATCGATGCCTGCGACGACATGATGGCCAAGATCGGCAAGCCACGCGGCCTGATCGACTATATGGCTCTCAGCGATGAGACCCGAGAACGCGCGGGGCATGCACCCAAAAATGTCTGGAAGCACATCCTGCGGCCTCGGACGATCATGTATACGTCCCTGTGGTCTCTGGTTGGTTTTGGCCTGCTGTTTGCGCTGTTTATCCGTTCTGACATCGATCTGACGGTGGCGCCGGTGCGCAACCCGACCTTCGTGACCCTGTCCGACGGTACCATCCGAAACACCTATGATGTGCGTCTGCGCAACAAACATGGAGAGGATCGGCCGTTCGAACTGACACTGGCCGGTGATCCGGCGCTGCAGCTGCAAATCGAAGGGATCGAGGGCAGCACTGTTAATGTCACCGCAGATACGGCACAATTGACACGCGTCTACATCATTTCAGAACAAGGTACCGGACCTGCGGCCGCGGCTTCCACGCCGGTGCGTATCTGGGTCGAAGATGTGGAAAGTGGTGAGCGCGCCTATAAGGACACCACGTTCAACGGACGAGGAAACTAAGATGGCCGAGCGTCAGTTTACCGGAAAGCACGCCCTGGCGGTGTTTATCGTCGCCTTCGGCGTGATCATCGCCGTCAACCTCGTCTTGGCATATAGCGCGGTCAAAACCTTTCCGGGGCTCGAGGTGAAGAACTCCTACGTCGCCAGCCAGGAGTTCAATGAGCGCCTGCAGGAACAGCAGGCGCTGGGTTGGAACATCCTTGCCGAGGTGTCCGGTGGGCTGTTGATCCTGCATATTACCGACAAGACCGGTGCCCCGGTCGAAGTGTCGGAACTGCAGGCCGTAGTTGGCCGCGCAACCCATGTGAAAGACGACTTCGCGCCCGATTTCACCTTTGATGGTCAGGCCTATGCGACCCCGGCGGTTTTGGGCAAGGGCAACTGGAACATCCGACTGGTGGCCAAGGACAGCTCGGGCGCCGAGTTCGCGCAGCGTGTGCCGCTGTATGTGAAGGGGTGAACGGATGGCGGCGCAACTGACATCCGGCACGGCGGCCTGTCCGGGATGCATTGCCGGCCCGGCGGAACCGGCGCGGCCCATTCCGCAGGATGTGCAGATCGCGCTGTCGCTGCCGGGCATTCACTGTTCGGCCTGTATCGCGACGGTCGAGCGAGAGCTGAACGCCCACCCCGGCGTGGAGGACGCGCGGGTGAACTTGACCCTGAAACGCGCGATGGTCAAAGCGGCGCCAGACCTGCGGGCCACCGACCTGATCCCGGTGCTGGAACGGGCGGGGTTCGAGGCCCATGAGCTGGACCCCGGCGCCTTGTCGGCCACGCAGGCGGACAAGGCGGGCCGCGATCTGCTGATGCGGCTGGCGGTGGCCGGGTTTGCCTCGATGAACGTGATGCTGTTGTCGGTGTCTGTCTGGTCGGGAGCATCGGATGCCACCCGCGACATGTTCCACTGGATATCGGCAGCCATTGCGCTGCCGGCGATTGCTTTTTCCGGGCAGCCCTTCTTTGCCAACGCCTGGAGCGCCCTGCGCGTACGCCGTCTGAATATGGACGTACCGATTGTACTGGCCATCGTGCTGGCGCTGGTGACGTCGCTTTGGGAAACCGTACTCAGCGGTGAACATGCCTATTTCGATGCAGCGCTGACGCTGACCTTCTTCCTGCTGGCCGGACGGTATCTGGACTACCGCACCCGTGCCGCGGCCCGGTCTGCGGCCGAGGAACTGACGGCGCTTGAAGTGCCCCGTGCCGTAAAGCTGGTCGATGGGTCAGAAGAAGAGGTTGCTGTGGCCACTCTGACCGTCGGTGACCTGATCCTTGTCCGGCCCGGGGGCCGAATGCCGGTGGATGGCGAAATCGTCTCTGGCCAATCGGAACTCGACCGGTCTCTGCTGACCGGGGAGACCTTACCGGTCTTCGCCGAGGCTGGCCTGACCGTAAGTGCCGGTGAGGTCAATCTGACCGGCCCCCTGACCATCCGGGCAACGGCGGTGGGCGAGGATACCTCACTGCATCGCATGGCCGATCTGGTCGCCATCGCTGAATCGGGCCGGTCTCGCTATACCTCGCTGGCAGACAAGGCGGCCAAACTCTATGCGCCGGGCGTGCACATCCTGTCGGCGCTCAGCTTTCTTGGCTGGTACATCTATTCCGGCGATATCCGCACTGCGCTGAACATTGCCGCCGCCGTTCTGATCATCACCTGCCCCTGCGCGCTGGGTCTGGCCGTGCCTGCGGTGACCACGGCGGCCTCGGGGCGGCTGTTCCGCAAGGGGATGCTGATCAAACATGCCACCGCGCTGGAGCGTCTGGCCGAAGTCGATACGGTCGTCTTCGATAAGACCGGTACGCTGACCTCGGGCACGCCCGAGCTGACTAATCTGGGTGATCATTCCCGTGTGGACCTTGAGGTCGCTCTGGCACTGGCCGAGGTGTCCTCGCATCCGTTGTCCGTCGCTCTGACCAAGGCTGCGCGCGACGCCGGGATTAAGCCGGCCACCCTTAAGGATGTCACCGAAGTTCCGGGCTATGGCACAGAGGGCAGTTGGCATGGTCAGCGCGTGCGCCTTGGCCGCGCTGCCTGGACCGGCGCGGAAGAGGGCAACCAGACAGCGGCCTGGCTGTCGGTTGGCGGACAAGCCCCCGCAACCTTCCTGTTCTCGGACAGACTGCGCCCCGGTGCGGCCGAGGCGGTTCAGGCCCTTCGGGATGCGGGTAAGGACGTTGTCCTGATATCCGGCGACACGCAGGGCGCGGTTCAGGTACTGGCTGCAAAACTGGGGATCGACAACTGGGTCGCGCAGGCCCTGCCGCAGGACAAGGCGGCCCGCGTGCAGGAATTGAGCGAGCAGGGCCGCCACGTCCTTATGGTCGGCGATGGCCTGAATGATACTGCCGCGCTGGCAGCGGCGCATGTGTCGATCTCTCCGGCCTCGGCGCTGGATGCGGCGCGGGTGGCGTCGGATATCGTACTATTGGGTAATGATCTTGCCCCAATCGCAGATGCCTGCGATACGGCCGTGAAAGCGACGAAACGGATTCGTGAAAACTTCCGCATCGCAACCGTGTATAATATCATCGCGGTCCCGTTGGCTGTCGTTGGCTTGGCCACACCGCTGATCGCGGCGCTGGCGATGTCGACCTCGTCCATCACCGTGTCTTTGAATGCCCTGCGCCTGAGGTAGTTGAATTGGAAGTTCTGGCCTATCTGATACCGATTTCCCTGCTTTTGGGCGGGGTTGGCCTTGTTGCGTTCATTTATACGGTGCGGTCGAACCAGTATGATGATCCCGAAGGCGATGCGCGCCGTATCCTCAGCGATGAATGGGACGACAAGCCCAAGCCCTGACGGCCCTTGAAATTGCCGCAATGCCCGGTTATGTCCGGCCCATCCGCTAGCAGAGAGAACCAAGCCAAATGGCAACTATGAATCCGATCCAGTTCATTCAGCAAGTCCGCGCCGAAGTTGCAAAGGTCGTCTGGCCGACCCGGCGTGAAGTTCTGTTGACCACGGTCATGGTGTTCATCATGGCGGCTCTGACGGCCGTGTTCTTCGCACTGGTCGACCTAGCCATTCGCGGCGGGCTTCAGGCGATCCTGGGCGCGTTCAGCTAAACCGGCTCGGGCGGGCGGAAACACCACTGCCCCCTTGCACCGCGCGCGATGTCAGAGTAGGTGACGCGGTACTATTCGGAATGGGCGTGCGGCGATTCGGGCTGCGCGCCGCTTTTTATTCCGGGTGATGCGATAGAATTTCAATGACGGTGCTTGCGGCCATCCGTGCGCACCGAAGAAAAACAAGGACGACAGGTTCATGGCGAAACGGTGGTACTCGGTCAGCGTTCTTTCGAATTTCGAAAAGAAGATCGCAGAGCAGATCCGCACGTCCGTGGCCGAGCAGGGCCTTGAGGATGACATCGACGAGGTTCTGGTGCCCACCGAAGAGGTGATCGAAGTGCGCCGGGGTAAAAAGGTCACGACCGAACGCCGTTTCATGCCCGGCTACGTGCTGGTTCACATGGAAATGTCGGATCAGGGCTATCACCTGGTGAACTCGATCAACCGCGTCACTGGCTTCCTGGGCCCGCAAGGCCGCCCAATGCCGATGCGTGATGCCGAAGTGAACCAGATCCTCAACCGCGTTCAGGAAGGCGAAGAAGCGCCCAAACTGATGATCACCTTCGAGGTTGGCGAGAAGGTCAAGGTCAACGACGGCCCGTTCGAGGATTTCGACGGCATGGTGGAAGGCGTGGATGACGAGAACCAGAAGCTGAAGGTTTCGGTTTCGATCTTTGGCCGTGAAACCCCGGTCGAGCTGGACTTCACTCAAGTCACGAAGCAGAGCTAAAGGGCTCGCCCACTGGTTTTTCGACGCCGTGTTGCGATCAGCAACGCGGCGTTTTTGTATTGGCGAGCCAAATCTAAAGCCTGCAGGTGAAGGATGGCGCCTACGCTGTGAAAAGCTTTCGTTATGGCCGACCTGGAAGCAGTTCTTTTTGCTGAAGAACTGTCAGTATGTCGAGAATTGTTGACGGGCTTACATCAACGGATCCGTCAAGAAAAACACCTAGGCCACCCTCTCCGATTTCGCGCGGGCCGCCTTTATCATACACTGGATCAAGGGACGCTAGCTCCGCCGGCAACTCCGGGCACAATGGGGTTTCATTGAGCACAAGATCCACAGCAGCCAACATCAAGTCTTTTACGGATTCCAGTGTATCGTCTTCCAGCAGTTGCTCTCGCTGAGCTTCGGGAGCCGTTAATGTAAGGTCTTTGAGTTTAAAATAGGCACAGTTGTCACGCAGATCGACGGTTGCTTCGGTGGACATGTTGGCCAAGATAGCTCTTTTTTGTTCGCCCCGCTGAAAGTCACGTTCACTGGTGCGGCTGCATTCAAAGTTCGTGACTGTTACTTCCCCGTCCAGATCGATCACATCGTCCTTGGCATGAAAACTCATACCATCAAGCCTGATTTGCAGGCCGCAATTGTCGACAATTGCATTATCAGCCAAACGCTCAGGTACGGTTTTTTGTATTTCACGCAAATCCAAAAGTGCGCCCACCCCGATCCGAGTGGGGGCTACTGCCGTGAGGTTCAGGTCAAGCGTGTACGGCAATTCCGTGTCGCGAAAGGGCAGTGACGCATCGATAACGAAGTTCACCTGTTGTGCGCTTGGGGCCCGGGCGTCCAAAAAAGCTGCCATTAAGACCGGGAATACTAACCAAAGTCTCATTCAGCGAACTCCAAATCACCAAGCTCCTTCAGTCCCCCAAGGACTTTGACTATTGTCTCTGCGCTGACATCAGCCGATCCGACAACAGCTGCTCCCAGCCCGCCAGGAGCAATTTCACGTGTGCCGCCGGACTCGTAAATCGGGTCGAGAACAGTGAATTCTTCGGGCAAGGGTGGGCAAACCGGATGCGCTGCCAAAAACTCGCCGCCCTTTTCGAACACGGCTTCGTTGATCCGGTTGGTCAGGCCAAAGAGATTGCTGACGGCTCCGATGAACCCACGCGGGCTAAGGTTAACCTTTTCGATACTGAATGTGAGGCATTGGCCTTTCACTTCTGCCTTAGCGACAGCAATTGCATCTACGGTCGCCCCAAAATAACGAATACCCGGTTCTTCTCGTCTGTTACACCGCGTGAACTGGGCACGGGCTGAACCCTCGACCTTTACGGTGTCGCCTATGGCGGTGACGTCCCGGATTTCGAGGTAAATCTGGCGTTTGCAGCTTTCTTCAAGTGGGCCTGTCAGTATACGGGGCGCTTTTTCCTGCAATCCACGCAAATCCATGAACGCTCTCAATCGCAAACGGGTCGGGCTGGATTCTTCCAGTCCGCTATAGACGGTGAAAGGGACGGGAATGTCACGCAGGGGAACTTCTTTGGTTAGCTTGATCTGGAACCGGCCTGCATAAGTGGCGGGGTCAATCCCTGTTGTTGAGGGCAAAGAAGTTCCGTTGCCGCCGTCGGTTTGGGTGGCCGTTTCGGAGCCAGCGCTCTGATCTTGCGCCTTACTGCCGCACCCCGGCAGCATCGCAATCAGAATGCAGATCAGCAGTCCCTTGTTCAGCCGAGATGATGCCATCCCTGACCACCTCTTTTGTAATCAAGCTGTGCAAAGATACCCACCTGCGTCTCTTTGGCAACTTATGTATTCAAGTAATCTGTTCTGTTGCTCAGTTCCCATATTTGACTGTGGGCCGATTGCGGTGCAAATAGGTCCCTTGGGATTATGAGCCAGCCACTTGCCAACCTCCACATTCCCCTGTAAACGCCGCCTCTATCGTCTTCGGGCGAGATTCTCTCGTGGGAGGTTGCTGGGATCGCGATCCCGGATCGGACCACGCAACATATACCGGGTGGGACGCGTCCCATTCACGTTGAAAGGAAAACCAAATGGCCAAGAAGCTTGCTGGTACAATGAAACTGCAGGTTCCTGCAGGTCAGGCGAACCCGTCGCCGCCAGTTGGTCCGGCGCTGGGTCAGCGCGGCATCAACATCATGGAATTCTGCAAGGCGTTCAACGCCAAGACCGCAGACATGGAGCCCGGCGCTCCGTGCCCGACCGTGATCACCTACTATCAGGACAAGTCCTTCACCATGGACATCAAGACGCCGCCCGCGTCTTACTACCTGAAAAAAGCAGCTGGTCTGAAGCCGGTCGGCAAGCGTAACCGCCCCCGTGGTGCGGAAAACCCCGGTCGTGAGACCGTGGCCACCGTGACCTCGAAGCAGGTTCGCGAAATCGCCGAAGCCAAAATGAAAGATCTGAACGCCAACGACGTCGAAGGCGCAATGCAGATCATCCTGGGCTCGGCCCGCTCCATGGGCATCGAGGTGAAGTAAGATGGCAAAACTCGGTAAACGTACCCGCGCTGCGCGCGAAGCTGTCGCCGGCAAGGAAAACCTGTCGATCGAAGAAGCAGTTGCCCTGGTCAAAGCCAACGCAACCTCGAAATTCGACGAGACCATCGAAATCGCGATGAACCTGGGTGTTGACACCCGTCACGCAGACCAGATGGTTCGCGGCGTTGTCGGTCTGCCGAACGGCACCGGTAAAGCGATGCGCGTTGCTGTATTCGCACGTGGCCCCAAGGCTGACGAAGCGAAAGAAGCAGGCGCAGATATCGTTGGCGCAGAGGACCTGATGGAAACCATTCAGGGCGGCACCATCGAATTCGATCGCTGCATTGCCACCCCGGACATGATGCCGATCGTCGGTCGTCTGGGTAAAGTTCTGGGCCCCCGTAACCTGATGCCGAACCCCAAAGTTGGCACCGTGACCATGGACGTGAAAGCGGCCGTGGAAGCAGCCAAGGGCGGTGAAGTTCAGTTCAAGGCGGAAAAAGGCGGCGTTGTGCACGCTGGCGTTGGCAAAGCGTCCTTCGACGAAGCCAAGCTGGCCGAAAACGTCCGTGCTTTCGTTTCGGCTGTGGCCAAGGCCAAGCCGTCGGGCGCCAAAGGCACCTACATGAAGAAAATCGCACTGAGCTCGACCATGGGCCCGGGCGTGACTCTGGATGTGGCAGCTGCGGCGGGCGAATAAGCCTTTACGCAAAGTTGCGAAGAATTGGTCCCGGGTGGTGCGAACTGCCCGGGATTTTCTTTTGAGCCTTTGGGTTTTTGATTTGCCAGGTCCCGGTGTGTCAGTCTGGCCGGTGTTCAAAGGCGTTTTTTGCAAAAGGTCTCAGCGTTCTCAAAGTGCGTTGTTGGGCAATACTCCGAGCACTCTTTTTTTGCGGAACGCGGGTCAGGGTCGCCAGCAAACGCGGGTAGATCAGAAAATTGACGCTGGGGTCGTCGGGTCCGACAAGAGTGTAGCCGTCAAAGAAGGCGCGCATTACGTCGCTTGATACGATCTTGCCGGGTGGGACAGTCCGCAGATTTTGAGCGATGGCCGCAAAATCCAACAGGACTTTGGCGATGTCATACCCAACGGGCTCAACACGATCACTTGAGATATCGAGCCCATAAGTCTTTGTTCCATCGAAAACGAGGTTGCCCATGTGAAAATCGCCGTGATGGGCGGCCGCGATGGTTTCCCGCCCTTCGAAATGCGGCGCAAGCTCGGAAAGGCGGGCAATTCCGTTTAGAAACATCTGTTTGGCGGCCACGCGGGTTTCCCCGGCCAAGATCCGGGTTCTCAGGTCGTGATAATACTCCAGAGTGTGTTTTGGCTGAAACACCCTTTGCTCTTGGCTTAGGGTGCGATGAAAAGCATCCAGCCACGCACCAGCGTGTGACAACAGCTCCAGCTGCCTTATCGTGTTGCCCTCTGCCAGCCGAACGAGCTTTCCGATCGTGCGCCCCGGAACATACTCCATCAGGCTGGCCTGACGTTTTTTGGATACATAGATCGGCTCGGGCATGGCCAGGTTGTCATGATGACCAAATACATTGAAAAACTTTTGCTGGCGTTCGAATTGGGCAACGAAACCACCCTGTCCCTCTGGCCTCATTTGGTACTTGTAGGCAAGGTTCTTACCGGACGGGTGCTGCAATAGCAGGACTACACAAGACGTGTCAGCTTCGTCCCGGCGATACAGCCGGGTCATCTTCCACCCCCTTCGGGGCAGTCCGGCTTCGGCCGCTATCATCGGCCATGCTTTCAACGCGGCTTGGTCAAGGTCCGTGTCTCTGAAGTTCAACCACATACAGAAAGCCGTCTTTTGAGTTTTAACCAAGACACCCGGTTGCGGCGATCATGTTCACTTTGGTACCAGAACGCAAACCGGTTCTAATTGGCTTCGGTTTTCCTGCCGGTCTGAAGCGTGAGTTGGGTGATTTCAGCGATGTTGAAACGCGATCTTCAGCCGGTCCCCCAAGCGCCCCCGCCTGTCTTCCTCGTAGGGGCTGCAGCTATGGTCGATGTGCCACGACGCAAGCCAGTCTTTCAGCAGGCGTCCGCGGATGCAGAAATCCAGTATCCCCATATGGATCGGGTGGCGGTAGCGGCGAAAAAACATGTCCTTGTTTGGTTTTAAGATACCGCTGCGGTCTACATCGGATGGGCTGGTATCGCGGAAAACATCCGACTTGAGAAAATCGACGATGTCATAGACGGCCAGTTTCTCCCGCGCCTCGGTGAAATCCAGACCGATCATCTCACCCTTGCCCACTATCAGGTTCTGTCCGTGGAAGTCTCCGTGTGAAAACACCCGTGTATCCGGGATGCCCTTCAGATGTCGGGCTGCGGTTTTCAAGCTCTCCACCATCGGCTGACTTTCTTCTTTGATATGCGGCGGCACGGAGTTCAGCAGCTCTTTGATGCTGAGAGTCATCCAGCGCGGGCGAAATTCGTATTCCGCGGCGGGTTGAAAGCCATGAAGGTCGTGCAGCCACGCCCCGGCGCGGCGATAGACCTGGGCAACCTGATCGTTATCCCCGCTGTTGTGGATCACGTCCACGGCGGTGGGTCGGTCGATGAACTCGGAGACGAAGAACATATTTCCGGGCGACACGTAATAGGGGCGAACCACCCGTGACGTCTCGTGTCCGTCAAAATACCGCGCCAACCGGGTCAGAATATCGAACTCTTTCTGCAGCCGGCCGGATTTGGGCGAGGCGGTGTCAATCTTCACCGCATAGTCATTCGCAGGCCCCTGAACCCGCAAAACCAGGCGGGTGTCGGGAAAGCCGTGCGACCGGTATACGCAATCGAATTGTAGCTTCCCGCGCAGCCCGGCATGGCGCGAAAACTCCCCGACAAACTCAGTTGCGCGCCTGTGTTCATCTTCGGTGAGGATTAGCATAGGATAGGCAAAAGTCGGTCGTGAAACAAAGGGGTTGGTTGACAGGACCCCAGCGCGCAAGCCATGTCAATCGCTGACTTGCGCCGGAGTGCGGTGGCTTGGTCTTGCCAAACTACCGGAGCGGGCAATTTACCCCTTGGAAACCCCGGCCATCTGCCCTAAAGAGAGCTGCGTAGTAAAGCGTGCGATTCGTCGTGCGCTTTATTTCGTTTCGTCCAAGACGGTGGGTGGGTCCATTCGGTCCCTTAATTCCCTGCCTGAGACGGGTAAGACCAAAGAATTCTGAGGGTCACGATCCTCGGGCGAGTTTTGGCCAATCCCGTAACAACGGACCTGAACGCCGGGGCGCAAGCCGCGGCAAATATGAGCCGGGGTGAGATATCATCCCAAACTTGGAGAGAACTGTGGATAGAGCCCAGAAAGAGAAAGTGGTCGAGGAACTCGGCCAAATCTTCGAAAGCTCTGGCGTCGTAGTGGTTTCGCACTACGCCGGTCTGACAGTTGCCGAGATGCAGGACCTGCGTTCGCGTGCGCGCGAAGCCGGAGGCTCCGTGCGTGTTGCCAAGAACAGGCTCGCCAAAATCGCCCTTGAGGGTAAGCCGTGTGAAAGCATGGCCGACCTGCTGACAGGGATGACCGTTCTGACCTATTCCGAGGACCCCGTGGCAGCAGCCAAGGTGGCCGAGGACTTCGCCAAGGATAACAAGAATTTTGAAATCCTCGGCGGTGCAATGGGTGAGAACGCTCTGGACCGCAAAGGCGTCGAAACAGTATCGAAAATGCCGTCCCGCGATGAGCTTATTGCCTCGATCGTTGGCTGCATTGGCGCACCTGCTTCGAACATCGCTGGCGCGATTGGCGCACCTGCAAGCAACATCGCAAGCATCCTTTCCACCATCGAAGAGAAGGCGGAAGCTGCGTAAGCGGTTGGCACTGAATGATCTGCGTGGGGCATTTGCCCTGACGTTGGAACACACACTGTAAAACGGAAAGAGCTAATACAATGGCTGATCTGAAAGCACTCGCAGAAAGCATCGTGGGTCTGACCCTGCTGGAAGCACAAGAACTGAAAACCATCCTCAAAGACGAATATGGCATCGAGCCCGCAGCTGGCGGCGCGGTTGTCATGGCAGCCGGTGGCGACGCCGGTGGCGCAGCTGAGGAAGAAAAAACCGAATTCGACGTCGTTCTGAAGAACGCCGGCGCTTCGAAAATCAACGTGATCAAAGAAGTTCGCGGCATCACCGGCCTGGGCCTGAAAGAAGCCAAAGAGCTGGTCGAAGCTGGCGGCAAGATCAAAGAAGGCGTGTCGAAAGACGAAGCCGAAGAAGTCAAAGGCAAGCTGGAAGCAGCTGGCGCCGAAGTCGAGCTGGCCTAAGTCAACCGACAGGTGCATCGCTGATGCGCCGAAAAATTTGGCTGGGTCCGGAGAAATCCGGGTCCAGCCGAACCTGTCTTAGAAAGGGCCTCATGGGTTGGGGCGTTTTCTAAGACGCGGTTCGCGGATCGGGAGGCTGCCTTCGGGACGGTGGCCATGAATTGATCCGGACGTGTCGTCTCGAATGTGCAAGATGCCGGGGCCCGACGGTGTCTTTGCCCGCTGAGAACATCGAAAGGTGACATCTGACATGGCTCAAACGTTCCTTGGCCAGAAACGTCTTCGTAAATATTACGGCAAAATCCGTGAAGTGCTGGAGATGCCGAACCTCATTGAGGTCCAGAAATCTTCTTATGATCTTTTCCTGCGCTCAGGCGATGCAGAGCAGCCCACCGACGGCGAAGGCATCAAAGGCGTGTTCCAGTCGGTTTTCCCGATCAAGGATTTCAACGAAACCTCCGTTCTGGAGTTCGTAAAATACGATCTGGAAAAACCCAAGTACGACGTCGAAGAATGCATGCAGCGCGACATGACCTACAGCGCGCCGCTGAAGGTCACTCTGCGTCTGATCGTGTTTGATGTCGATGAGGACACCGGCGCCAAATCGGTCAAGGACATTAAGGAACAGGACGTGTTCATGGGCGACATGCCCCTGATGACGCCGAACGGGACGTTCATCGTGAACGGTACCGAGCGTGTGATCGTGTCCCAGATGCACCGTTCGCCCGGTGTGTTCTTCGACCACGACAAGGGCAAGACCCATTCCTCGGGCAAGTTGCTGTTTGCCTGCCGCATCATCCCGTATCGCGGCAGCTGGCTGGACTTTGAGTTCGACGCCAAGGACATCGTCTTCGCCCGTATCGACCGTCGCCGTAAACTGCCTGTGACAACCCTGCTGTATGCACTGGGTCTGGATCAGGAAGCGATCATGGACGCGTATTACAACACCGTGTCCTACAAGCTGGACAAGAAGAAGGGCTGGATCGCGCCATTCTTCCCCGAGCGTGTTCGCGGTACCCGCCCGACCTATGATCTGATCGACGCGAAATCCGGTGAAGTCATTGCCGAGGCGGGCAAGAAAGTCACCCCGCGCGCGGTCAAGAAACTGATCGAAGAAGGCGTCGTTACCGACCTGCTGGTTCCGTTCGATCACATCGTCGGCAAGTATGTCGCAAAGGACATCATCAACGAAGAAAACGGCGCGATCTATGTCGAAGCCGGTGATGAGCTGACCCTGGAATACGACAAGGACGGCGACCTGATCGGTGGCACTGTCAAGGAACTGATCGATGCGGGTATCACCGACATCCCGGTTCTGGACATCGACAACGTCAATGTTGGCCCCTACATGCGCAACACCATGGCTCAGGATAAGAACCTGAACCGTGAAAGCGCGCTGATGGACATCTACCGCGTTATGCGTCCGGGTGAGCCGCCCACCGTCGAAGCTGCGTCGGCCCTGTTCGACACCCTGTTCTTCGACAGCGAGCGTTATGACCTGTCCGCCGTTGGCCGCGTGAAGATGAACATGCGTCTGGCACTGGACGCGCCGGACACCCTGCGCACCCTGCGCCGCGAAGACATTGTGGCCTGCATCAAAGCGCTGGTGGAACTGCGCGATGGCAAAGGCGACGTGGACGATATCGACCACCTCGGCAACCGTCGTGTGCGTTCGGTCGGCGAACTCATGGAGAACCAGTATCGAGTCGGTCTGCTGCGCATGGAGCGCGCGATCAAAGAGCGTATGTCGTCGGTCGAGATTGACACCGTCATGCCGCAGGATCTGATCAACGCGAAACCGGCTGCGGCTGCTGTGCGTGAATTCTTCGGCTCATCGCAGCTGTCGCAGTTCATGGACCAGACCAACCCGCTGTCGGAAGTCACCCACAAACGCCGCCTCTCGGCGCTTGGCCCCGGTGGTCTGACGCGTGAGCGTGCGGGCTTTGAGGTTCGCGACGTGCACCCGACCCACTATGGCCGGATGTGCCCGATTGAAACGCCTGAAGGTCCGAACATCGGTCTGATCAACTCGCTGGCCACCTTTGCCCGCGTGAATAAGTATGGCTTCATTGAAACACCTTACCGCGTTGTTAAAGACGCCGAGGTGACCGATGAGGTTCATTACATGTCCGCGACCGAGGAAATGCGTCACACAGTGGCGCAGGCGAACGCGACTCTGGACGCTGATGGCAAGTTCATCAACGATCTGGTGTCGACCCGTCAGGCTGGTGACTACACTCTTGCCCCGCGTGAGAATGTTGACCTGATCGACGTGTCGCCGAAACAGCTGGTTTCGGTCGCTGCATCGCTGATCCCGTTCCTTGAAAATGACGACGCCAACCGCGCTCTGATGGGCTCGAACATGCAACGTCAGGCGGTTCCGCTGCTGCGCGCCGAGGCACCGCTGGTCGGTACCGGGATCGAGGAAAAGGTTGCGATCGACTCAGGCGCTGCGATTCAGGCGAAACGCGCCGGTATCATCGACCAGGTCGATGCCCAGCGTATCGTTATCCGCGCCACCGAAGATCTGGAACTGGGCGACGCTGGCGTTGACATCTACCGTCTGCGCAAGTTCCAGCGTTCGAACCAGAACACCTGCATCAACCAGCGTCCGCTGATCAAGGTGGGTGACACCGTCCAGAAGGGCGAGGTCATTGCCGACGGTCCGTCGACCGATATGGGTGAACTGGCGCTGGGCAAGAACGTGGTCGTCGCGTTCATGCCGTGGAACGGTTACAACTACGAAGACTCGATCCTGATCTCGGAACGTATCGCGCGTGACGACGTCTTTACCTCGGTCCACATCGAGGAATTCGAAGTCGCCGCCCGTGACACCAAGTTGGGCCCGGAAGAGATCACCCGCGACATCCCGAACGTCGGTGAAGAAGCGCTGCGCAACCTCGACGAGGCGGGCATCGTTTACATCGGTGCGGATGTCGAGCCGGGCGATATTCTGGTCGGCAAGATCACCCCAAAGGGCGAAAGCCCGATGACCCCGGAAGAAAAGCTGCTGCGCGCCATCTTTGGTGAAAAAGCATCTGACGTGCGCGACACCTCGCTGCGCGTGAAGCCGGGCGATTACGGTACGGTCGTTGAGGTTCGCGTCTTCAACCGTCACGGCGTCGAGAAAGACGAGCGTGCGCTGCAGATCGAGCGTGAGGAAGTCGAACGTCTGGCCCGTGACCGGGACGACGAGCTGGCGATCCTTGACCGCAACATCTATGCGCGTCTGCAGGGCCTGATCCTGGGCAAAACCGCTGTCAAAGGCCCGAAAGGCGTCAAGCCGGGCTCGGTGATCACCGAGGAGCTGCTGGAAACCCTGACCCGTGGTCAGTGGTGGCAGCTGGCGCTGGAAGGTGAGCAGGATGCACAGATCGTCGAAGCTCTGAACGAGCAGTACGAAGTGCAAAAGCGTGCTCTGGACGCCCGTTTCGAGGACAAGGTCGAGAAGGTCCGCCGTGGCGACGACCTGCCGCCGGGTGTGATGAAGATGGTCAAAGTCTTCATCGCCGTGAAGCGCAAGCTGCAGCCGGGCGACAAGATGGCTGGTCGTCACGGGAACAAAGGTGTGATCTCCAAGGTTGTTCCGATGGAAGACATGCCGTTCCTGGCCGATGGTACTCCGGTTGACTTCTGTCTGAACCCGCTGGGTGTGCCTTCGCGTATGAACGTTGGTCAGATCCTTGAAACCCACATGGGTTGGGCCGCGCGCGGTCTGGGTCTGAACATCGACGACGCACTGGGTGAATACCGCCGCTCCGGCGACCTGACCCCGGTGCGCGAAGCAATGAAGCTGGCCTATGGCGAGAATGTCTACGAAGAAGGCATCACCGGTCTGGACGAGGATGGCCTGATCGAGGCTGCGGGCAACGTGACTCGCGGTGTTCCGATCGCAACCCCGGTCTTCGACGGTGCCAAAGAGGCTGACGTCAACGACGCGCTGGTGCGTGCGGGCTTCTCGGAAAGCGGTCAGTCGATCCTGTTCGACGGTCGCACCGGTGAGCAATTCGCACGTCCGGTGACCGTGGGCATCAAGTACCTGCTGAAACTGCACCACCTGGTGGACGACAAGATCCACGCGCGTTCGACCGGGCCGTACAGCCTGGTCACCCAGCAGCCGCTGGGTGGTAAGGCGCAGTTCGGTGGCCAGCGCTTTGGTGAGATGGAAGTCTGGGCTCTGGAGGCTTACGGCGCCGCCTACACCCTGCAAGAGATGCTGACGGTGAAATCGGATGACGTCGCCGGCCGGACCAAGGTCTATGAGTCGATCGTCAAGGGCGAGGATAACTTTGAAGCGGGCGTACCGGAATCGTTCAACGTTCTGGTGAAAGAAGTCCGTGGCCTCGGCCTGAATATGGAACTCCTGGATGCGGAGGTTGAGGAGTAAGGGCGCTGCCCTTTCTCCCGTCCCCCCTTCCGCAAGATTTGAGGTAACAAATGAACCAGGAAATCACCAACAACCCGTTCAACCCGCTGACGCCCCCGAAGGTATTCGACGAGATCAAGGTCTCGCTGGCGTCGCCCGAGCGGATCCTGTCTTGGTCCTATGGCGAGATCAAGAAACCCGAAACCATCAACTACCGGACGTTCAAGCCCGAGCGTGACGGCCTGTTCTGTGCACGAATCTTTGGCCCGATCAAAGACTACGAATGTCTGTGCGGCAAATATAAGCGGATGAAGTATCGCGGCGTTGTCTGCGAGAAATGCGGTGTGGAAGTCACCCTGCAGAAAGTCCGCCGCGAGCGTATGGGCCACATCGAGCTGGCCGCGCCCGTCGCACATATCTGGTTCCTGAAGTCGCTGCCGTCCCGCATCGGTCTGATGCTGGACATGACGCTGCGCGATCTGGAACGTGTTCTGTACTTTGAAAACTACGTCGTCATCGAGCCCGGTCTGACAGACCTGTCTTATGGCCAGATGCTGACCGAAGAAGAGTACATGGACGCGCAGGATGCCTATGGCATGGACGCGTTCACCGCCAATATCGGTGCCGAGGCCATCCGCGAGATGCTGGCCCAGATCGATCTGGAAGCCGAAGCCGAGCAGCTGCGCGCTGATCTGGCCGAAGCAACCGGCGAGCTGAAGCCCAAGAAGATCATCAAGCGTCTGAAGGTAGTTGAATCCTTCCTCGAGTCGGGCAACCGGCCCGAATGGATGGTGATGACCGTGATCCCGGTCATTCCGCCGGAACTGCGTCCGCTGGTTCCGCTGGATGGTGGCCGCTTTGCGACCTCGGATCTGAACGATCTGTATCGCCGCGTTATCAACCGGAACAACCGTCTGAAGCGTCTGATCGAACTGCGCGCACCTGACATCATCGTCCGCAACGAAAAGCGGATGCTGCAGGAATCCGTTGACGCTCTGTTCGACAATGGCCGTCGTGGCCGCGTGATCACCGGCGCCAACAAGCGTCCGCTGAAATCGCTGTCGGATATGCTGAAAGGGAAACAGGGCCGCTTCCGTCAGAACCTTCTGGGTAAGCGCGTCGACTTCTCGGGCCGTTCGGTCATCGTGACCGGTCCGGAACTCAAGCTGCACCAGTGTGGTCTGCCCAAGAAGATGGCGTTGGAACTGTTCAAACCGTTCATCTACTCGCGCCTTGAAGCCAAGGGTCTGTCTTCGACCGTGAAACAGGCGAAGAAACTGGTCGAGAAAGAGCGTCCCGAAGTGTGGGATATCCTCGACGAGGTGATCCGCGAACACCCTGTCATGCTGAACCGTGCGCCGACGCTGCACCGTCTTGGTATTCAGGCGTTCGAGCCGGTCCTGATCGAAGGTAAAGCGATCCAGCTGCACCCGCTGGTCTGTTCGGCCTTTAACGCCGACTTCGACGGTGACCAGATGGCCGTGCACGTCCCGCTGAGCCTTGAAGCGCAGCTGGAAGCCCGTGTTCTGATGATGTCGACGAACAACGTTCTGTCGCCTGCAAACGGCGCGCCGATCATCGTTCCGTCGCAGGATATGATCCTGGGTCTCTACTACGTGACCCTGGAACGCGAAGGCATGCCGGGCGAAGGCAAGGTCTTTGGCTCGATCGAAGAAGTTCAGCACGCGCTGGACGCGGGTGAGGTGCATCTGCACTCGAAAATCACCGCGCGGATCACGCAGATCGACGACGAAGGCAACGAAGTTCAGAAGCGCTATGAAACCACTCCGGGCCGTCTGCGTCTGGGTGCGTTGCTGCCGATGAACAACAAAGCGCCGTTCGAACTGGTCAACCGCCTGCTGCGGAAGAAGGAAGTGCAGCAGGTCATCGACACCGTCTATCGCTACTGCGGTCAGAAAGAGTCGGTTATCTTCTGTGACCAGATCATGTCGATGGGCTTCAAAGAAGCGTTCAAGGCGGGCATCTCGTTCGGTAAGGACGACATGGTCATTCCGGACGACAAGTGGGGCATCGTTGATGACACCCGCGGTCAGGTGAAAGACTTTGAACAGCAGTACATGGACGGCCTGATTACTCAGGGCGAAAAGTACAACAAAGTTGTCGATGCCTGGTCGAAGTGTAACGACCGCGTCACCGAGGCGATGATGAGCACGATCTCATCTTCGGATCGGGCAGAGGACGGATCCGAACAGGAACCGAACTCGGTCTACATGATGGCCCACTCTGGTGCGCGTGGCTCGGTCACTCAGATGAAACAGCTGGGCGGAATGCGCGGCCTTATGGCCAAGCCGAACGGTGACATCATCGAGACGCCGATCATCTCGAACTTCAAGGAAGGTCTGACCGTTCTCGAGTACTTCAACTCGACCCACGGTGCCCGTAAGGGTCTGTCGGATACCGCTCTGAAGACCGCGAACTCGGGTTACCTGACCCGTCGTCTGGTGGACGTGGCGCAGGACTGCATCGTGCGTGAGATCGACTGTGGCACCGAGCGTGCAATCACAGCCGAAGCCGCCGTGAACGACGGTGAGGTTGTCGCCTCGCTGGCCGAACGTATCCTGGGCCGTGTGGCGGCTGACGACATCCTGCGTCCGGGAACGGATGAGGTGATCGTTGCGGCTGGTCAGCTGATCGACGAGCGTATGGCAGATGCCATTGATGAAGCCGGCGTTCAGTCGACCCGCATCCGTTCGCCTCTGACCTGTGAGTCCGAGGAAGGTGTCTGTGCAACTTGCTACGGTCGTGACCTCGCGCGCGGTACCATGGTTAACACGGGTGAAGCTGTCGGCATCATCGCCGCCCAGTCCATTGGTGAACCCGGTACGCAGCTGACGATGCGGACCTTCCACATCGGTGGTGTTGCGCAAGGTGGTCAGCAGTCGTTCCAGGAAGCCAGCCAGGAAGGTGTCGTTTCGTTCGAAAACCCGCAGATTCTGGTAAATGCGGCAGGCGAAAGCCTGGTCATGGGCCGGAACATGAAGCTGGTGATCAAGGACGAGCACGGCGAAGAGCGTGCCAGCCACAAGCTGGGCTACGGCTCGAAGCTGTTCGTCAAGGACGGCACCAAAGTCGCCCGTGGCGACAAGTTGTTCGAATGGGATCCCTACACCCTGCCGATCATCGCTGAGAAAGCCGGTACCGCGAAATACGTCGACCTTGTTTCGGGCCTTGCTGTTCGCGACGAGACCGACGAAGCCACCGGGATGACCCAGAAGATCGTGATCGACTGGCGCGCCGCCCCCAAAGGCAGCGACCTGAAGCCCGAGATCATTCTGGTCGGTGAAGATGGCGAGCCGGTCCGCAATGATGCGGGCAACCCGGTTCACTATCCGATGTCGGTGGACGCGATCCTGTCGGTCGAAGACGGCCAGCAGGTTGAAGCCGGTGACGTTGTCGCGCGTATCCCGCGTGAAGGCGCCAAGACCAAGGACATCACCGGTGGTTTGCCGCGTGTGGCCGAACTGTTCGAAGCCCGTCGTCCGAAAGATCACGCGATCATCGCGGAAGCCGATGGTTACGTGCGCTTTGGTCGCGACTACAAGAACAAGCGCCGCATCAGCATCGAACCGGCGGACGAGTCCATGGAGACCATCGAATACATGGTGCCCAAGGGCAAGCACATCCCGGTCGCCGAAGGGGACTTCATCCAGAAGGGTGAATACCTGATGGACGGTAACCCGGCTCCGCATGACATCCTGTCCATCATGGGTGTCGAAGCGCTGGCGGATTACATGATCGACGAGGTGCAGGACGTCTATCGTCTGCAGGGCGTGAAGATCAACGACAAGCACATCGAGGTCATCGTGCGCCAGATGCTGCAGAAGTGGGAGATCCTGGATTCAGGCGACACCACCCTGCTGAAAGGCGAACATGTCGACAAGCAGGAGTTCGACGCGGCCAACGAGAAGACCATCTCGCGCGGTGGACGTCCGGCTCAGGGCGAGCCGATCCTCTTGGGGATCACCAAAGCCTCGCTGCAGACGCGTTCGTTCATCTCGGCGGCGTCGTTCCAGGAAACCACCCGTGTTCTGACCGAAGCGTCGGTACAGGGCAAAAAGGACAAACTGGTCGGCCTGAAAGAGAACGTCATCGTTGGCCGCCTCATTCCCGCCGGTACCGGTGGTGCGACCCAGGCCGTGCGTCAGGTTGCGCAATCGCGCGACAACGTCGTGATCGAAGCTCGCCGGGAAGAAGCCGAAGCGGCCGCTGCCCTGGCTGCGCCGATGATGGACGACGACATGGTCGGCGACGAGCTGGACGTTCTGGTGGAAACACCGGAAAGCCGCGAGTAAGTCTCGTCACAAGCAAAAAAGAGGCCCTGCGATATCTATCGCGGGGCCTCTTTTTTTGGACTAGTCAATGACTGCTTCGAGTCCATAGGGCCCGATGCTGCGCGTTCAACGAAGCTCAGCTTGACGCGACGAAGCGCCAAACGCTTGCCGAACGAAACTTGAACATGGGCGCGAAGCCATCTTCATGCTATTTTTAGGAAGGATTTGTAGGACGGGAAGCTGTTGGATCGCCAGCACACAAATGAGATTGACCGTGTCTTAAGCGGATTCGATACAGGGCGAGACCGACTCGTCGCGGATAGCTGGCAGCGCTGTGTTGAAACCTATGGTATGGATCCCTCACGGCAGGAACCCGCGCATATCCTGCCTGACACCAAATTCCGTGAACATCTGGAACAATCCGAACGTCTGATCGCAACGGCGCGCTCGGGGCTGCAATCGCTGTTTGCGCAGGTGGCAGGGCAGAACTACGTCCTGCTGCTTGCGGATGCGGATGGAGTCTGCGTCGACTTCTTTGGCGACCGGAACTTCGAGGACGAGCTCAGAACTGCGGGTCTTCATCTAGGATTCAAGTGGACGGAAGAGTTGGCGGGAACGAACGGGGTGGGTTCGTGCATTGTTACAGGTCAGCCGGTGACGATCCATCAGGGCGATCATTTTTCGATCACACATACGCCGCTGTCTTGTACGGCAGCACCTATTTTTGACACCAGGGGTGGTCTTGCGGCTGTTCTGGATGTGTCCTTGTTGCGTGGACCCTCGCCTAAGGCGTCGCAGAATCTGGCCATGACATTGGTGACGAATTCCGCCCGTCGCGTCGAGATGGCAAACCTGATGGCATCGACCCGGCGCGATTGGGTCCTGCGCTTTTCAGCCAGCCCCGAGTTTCTGGAGGTCGATCCCGAAGCGGCGGTTGCAGTGGACGGAGGTGGCAAGATCATCGGTATGACCTCGGGAGCCCGCCGCGCGCTGGACCCGGACGGTACGGGACACCTGATCGGGTCTCGCTTGCAGGACTGGCTTGAAATCAGCGTTGACGACATGCCCGAATTCATGCGCGGCAGGCCGTCCGAGGACCGTGTATTGCACCTTAAGGACGGGCGCGCGCTTTATGGCCATGCCGTTGCGCCGCAGACACCGCAAATGACGGCAGCCCTGCGCAAGCGAGAACAGGTTCTGCCCGGGACCCTTGGCAGTTTTGCGGGGCCGGATGCGGACCTTCAGCAACTGTTGAACAAAGCTGCGCGTCTTGCACCAACCAATCTGCCGCTTGTGCTGACCGGTGAAAGCGGAACCGGCAAGACAAAACTGGCGCGTGCAATCCACATGGCCGATCCTGCGACGCAGGATTTTCACACGGTGATCTGCTGCGACACCGAGACACTCGATTTCTGCCACGCCATTGATCCCGGAACGCTGTTCCTGCGCGGTGTCGAAGATCTTAGCAAACCTGCGCAGGCCTCTCTTTTGGCGGTGCTGGAGCGGCGGGCCGATCTGAGGATCATCGCCTCTTGCCGAGAGGCCCCGGCCGGATTGCAAGGTTATCTGCGCGAGGATCTGTTGCACCGGATCGCAGGTGCCACCTTGCCCCTGCCGCCGTTACGACATCGGGCGGATCTGGATTGGCTGATTGATCGCCTGCTCAGACGGTTTGCCAGCCATGATATCCGCCTGTCCACAGCCGCGCGTGCTGATCTGAAGTCACGACTCTGGCGCGGCAATATTCGTGAACTGGAACATCTGCTGCTCAGTACTGTCGCCTTATGTCAGGACAACATCATCGACTTGACGGACTTACCCGCTCCGGTGCTGGCCTCTGATCAAGAGCGGGACGTGGATGATCTGGAAGCGCTCCTGCGCGCCTGTGATTGGAACATGTCCCAGGTTGCGCGGCGGCTTGGCGTGAACCGGTCGACAATCCTTCGTCGTGCGCGAAAGGCTGGGCTTATACCGCCCGTATAACCGCAAGTGCACCCGTGTTGCAGCCTTGTTGCGCGCGCAACAAGCTTAGGTATTTTTGGTCCGGGTAAAGTGCTGACCCTGCAAATCCGCTTGCCCGACGGGTCGCGGATTTGCCAGCCTTCTGCTCCGTGGAGATAGGGAGGATGACATGCTCGACACAACACTCTCGGATCAGGTGCAGGGGTTTCTGGACGTTTTCGGGGCGGCTTTGTCCAAAGGCGATATCGATGCTGCCTGCGATATGTTTCATGATGAATGCTATTGGCGCGATCTGGTCAGCTTTACCTGGAATATCAAAACGGTCGAAGGCAAGGCGCAGGTGGCAGATATGCTCTCGCACCAGCTGGCCACGACCAAGCCAAGCGGTTGGAGAATAGCCGAAGGTGAGGTGCCCACAGAGGATGGGGGCGTGACCACCGCATGGATCGAATTCGAGACCGAAGTTGCGCGTGGCTACGGTCTGATCCGCCTCAAGGAAGGCAGGATATGGACCTTGCTGACCACGATGGCCGAGTTGAAAGGGCATGAAGAACCCAAAGGGTTCAACCGTCCGCTGGGTGCCAAGCATGGGGCCGGAAAACACCGTACCACATGGGCAGAAGAACGCGCGCAGGAAGAGGCCGAACTGGGCTACAAGACACAGCCCTACTGCCTTATCATCGGCGGCGGTCAGGGCGGGATCGCAATGGGCGCGCGGCTGCGCCAGCTTGGTGTACCGACGATCATCGTCGAACGGAACGACCGGCCCGGCGACAGTTGGCGCAATCGCTACAAATCCCTCTGTCTGCACGATCCGGTCTGGTACGACCATCTGCCCTATATCAAGTTTCCGGAAAACTGGCCTGTGTTCTCGCCCAAGGACAAGATCGGCGACTGGCTTGAGATGTATACGAAAGTGATGGAGCTGAACTATTGGACGCGTACAACGGCCAAGTCCGCCACGTTCGACGAAGACAAGGGCGAATGGACCATCACGGTAAACCGAGATGGCGAAGAGGTTGTACTTCGGCCCAAACATCTGATCATGGCGACGGGTATGTCTGGAAAAAAACGCATGCCTGATTTTCCGGGAATGGATGTGTTCAAGGGTGTGCAGGCTCATTCCTCAGAACATGAAGGGCCGGACAAATGGGCAGGCAAGAAAGTTGTCGTGGTGGGGTCTAATAACTCAGCTCACGATATCTGTGCGGCCCTTTGGGAGAACGATGCTGACGTAACTATGGTGCAGCGGTCCTCAACCCATATTGTCCGCTCGGACACCCTCATGGAAATCGGACTGGGCGATCTCTATTCTGAACGTGCGGTGCGGTCTGGCATGACGACCGAAAAGGCCGATCTGATCTTTGCATCGCTGCCCTATCGCATCCTGCATGAATTCCAGATTCCGGCCTATGCTGCGATGAAAGAACAGGACAAAGAGTTTTATGACGGCCTGGAAAAGGCCGGGTTCTGGCTGGATTGGGGTGATGACGACAGCGGGCTGTTCATGAAATACCTGCGTCGTGGATCCGGCTATTACATCGATATCGGTGCCAGCCAGTTGATCATTGATGGCGAAATCAAGCTGAAACGCGGTCAGGTCACCGCGCTTGATGAATCCGGAGTTATTCTTGATGACGGCACGCATCTGGATGCCGACCTGGTGGTCTATGCGACAGGGTATAATTCGATGAACGGTTGGGTCGCGGACCTGATGGGCCAGGATATGGCAGATCGACTTGGGAAATGCTGGGGTCTGGGCTCTGACACAACCAAGGACCCGGGGCCCTGGGAAGGCGAACAACGCAATATGTGGAAGCCGACACAGGTGCCAAACCTTTGGATGCATGGCGGAAACCTGCATCAGTCCCGGCACTACTCACAGTTTCTGTCGCTGCAGATAAAGGCCCGGATGGAGGGTATCCCGACGCCGGTCTTCGGCCGTCAACAAGTGTACCACCTCAGTTAAGTCATGCGCTACAATCATGAAGCGGACTTTCAAGGTATTCGATTGAAAGTCTGCTTTGTCCGGAGGCTTTGTGAAAACTCTGGTTGGTCAGCGAAACATGTCGAAAACACCTTTTATGTGCATTCTCTCGCGCTTCTGCCAGAGCTTTCGCACAGGCGCTGAAAACGAGCGCGACGAGAGAGCTCGTGGGCTGGAGTTTTCACACACCGTGTCCGCACATTGGTCATTCGTTCGACCAGAACACACTGTGTTGCAGTGAACTGAGGCTTGGTCACGAGACCCGTTTTTTACGAACCTAGTGTACCTCTCCTGGTGAGTTGACATCCCGGACAGCGACGGCACCAATGCTGCGGGTGACTAAGGACCGGACCTGTTTGAAATGACCCCAAACCTGAAAGGCGCGCTGCTGATGATGGGCAGCATGGCGGCCTTCACCATCAATGATGCGCTGGTCAAGGCCGCCGGGGCGGAGGTGCCGCTGTTCCAGATGGTGGCGATGCGCGGGGTGCTGGCGACAGTTTTGGTGTATTTTCTGGCGCGTCATCTGGGGGCGCTGCATCTGAATTTTCCGCGCCATGACAAGTGTCTGGTGGCGGCACGGTGTCTGGCCGAGCTTTCGGCGACGTTTTTCTTCCTGACAGCGCTTCTGCACATGCCGCTGGCGAATGTAACCGCAGTTTTGCAGGCTTTGCCTCTGACCGTGACCCTGGGTGCGGTGCTGTTCTTCGGTGAACAGATCGGCTGGCGTCGGGTTCTGGCCATTGCGCTGGGGTTTCTCGGTATGCTGCTGATTGTGCGACCGGGCCCCGAGGGGTTCAGCATCTATGCCATTTACGCGTTGATCGCGGTTGTGTCGGTCACCATCCGAGATTTGATCACACGGCGGATGTCGATCCATGTGCCCTCACTGGCGGTCACATTAGCGACCTCGCTTACAATCACCGCCGCGGCGGGATGCGCCTCTCTCGCTTCGGGCTGGCAACCGGTTTCGCCGGGCGCGGGGCTGATGGTCGCCTGCGCGGCGGTGTTCGTGCTGACCGGCTATTTGTGCAGCGTCATGGTCATGCGCGTCGGAGATGTCGGATTTGTCGCGCCTTTCCGCTATTCCAGCCTGATCTGGGCGCTGGCCCTGGGCTGGCTGGTGTTCGGTGACTGGCCGGACTCGGTTACTCTGCTCGGGGCAGGGTTGGTGGTAGGTGCCGGGTTGTTCACGCTGTTCCGCGAACGCCACTCTCACTCAGCGGAGTGAGTCCGCCGAACAACGTTCTGTTCAATGGCAAAGCGGGCGATGAATTCTCCCTCTTGCTCGGGTGTAAGCGGGGACAATTCTGTGATGCTGTTGCGGGCGTGGGGTGAATCGTTGAATTGGTTCAGCGTGCGCACCCACATTGGCGCGTCCGGGTAGCTGATCACCGGCATGAAGTTCCCGATGCGGTGATGGGCGAAATTCATGATCGTCTGCTCGCAGCCGCCGCGCACATGCATGGCGAATCCGACGCCTAACAGAGGCCGAAACACCTGCGCGGCCCAAATGCCGTCTGCCCCGAAACGGGCTAGAAAACCCTGATTATAGTCGATGGCGACTGTTTTGTTGTTCGCCATCAGACCTTGGCTCTCGACCGCGGCGATGCGCAGGCGCTCGACGAAATCCACCGACACGGCATCGTCATCGTCGTGGCGGAATTGCAGGCAGGGAGCGCTGGGGTCGTCGCGCGCGGCGTTCAGGATCTCTTTCATCACTTTGCGGTGCCGGGCAGGCGCGCGCGCGATGATCCGGACCTGTTTCATGCCAGAGGTCAGATCGTGCAGCCGGTCAAAGGCGGTTTTCGGCAAGCAATCCCCGATCACGATAAGGAACTGGAACTCTTCATCGGTCTGTTCCCTGAAACAGGGCAGGGTGGTAGTTTCGAAAAGCCGGAACCGCTCTTCCAGACGGGCCGGATTATAGAGGTACTGCCTGCGTTCCTCGATCGTGTCATGTTCGACCTGAAAGCCCCCGTGGGCGGGGTAGGAAAAGCGGCAAAGGCCTATGACTTGCATGGTTCATCCGTCGGGTAAAATGGTGAGCAGACTATGCCCCCGTCGTCATACCCTCGCAACGGCTACCGAACTGGAAACCCCCATCACGCCCTGATATTTGCGTGCTATCGGGTCACTGGACCGCCTCATTAGGGGTTGCTGTTGACACTCGGGCCGACTCCCCCTATTACGCGCGTCATCTCGGTACCGGGGGCCGCCCCAAAACCGATTTCAGTAATGAACTGGTCAAGACCCGGACAATTTTGCAGTTCGCGTCCTCTGATAACCAACCGCGACGTTCACCTCGGAATGGGAACGCTCGCGGATTTTGCGCTTGTGGACGCATAAGTGCAGCAAGTTTAACCGCACGCAACGCGCGTGCATGTCATGTGTGTTGCAAAACGGGGAAGAAACCGGAATGCCAACTATTCAACAGCTGATCCGCAAGCCGCGGCAGCCCAAAGTAAAACGCTCGAAGTCCATGCACCTGGAGCAGTGCCCGCAGAAACGCGGCGTCTGCACACGTGTTTACACCACCACGCCAAAGAAGCCGAACTCGGCTATGCGTAAGGTTGCCAAGGTGCGCCTGACCAACGGGTTCGAGGTCATCTCGTACATTCCCGGTGAAAGCCACAACCTGCAGGAACACTCGGTTGTTCTGATCCGTGGCGGCCGTGTGAAAGACCTTCCTGGTGTGCGTTACCACATCCTGCGCGGTGTTCTGGATACTCAGGGCGTCAAAGACCGTAAGCAACGCCGTTCGAAATACGGCGCGAAGCGTCCCAAGTAAGAAGGAGAGGCTGATATGTCACGTCGTCACGCCGCCGAAAAACGCGAAGTCCTGCCTGACGCCAAATTTGGCGACAAGGTTTTGACCAAATTCATGAACAACCTGATGATCGACGGCAAGAAGTCGGTCGCAGAGCGCATCGTCTACAACGCGTTTGACCGCGTTGAGAACAAGATCAAGCGCGCTCCTGTCGAAGTGTTCCACGAAGCGCTCGACAACATCAAACCGTCGGTCGAGGTCCGCTCGCGCCGGGTTGGTGGTGCAACCTATCAGGTTCCGGTCGAAGTCCGCCCCGAGCGCCGCGAAGCACTGGCCATCCGCTGGCTGATCACTGCTGCGCGTGGCCGCAACGAAAACACCATGGAAGAACGCCTCGCCGGTGAGCTGCTGGACGCTGTACAGTCCCGCGGTACCGCCGTGAAGAAGCGCGAAGACACCCACAAGATGGCCGAGGCGAACAAAGCCTTCAGCCACTACCGTTGGTAATTCCAGAGGCTTATCAAAATGGCACGCGAATATACACTCAACCATTACCGTAACTTCGGTATCATGGCGCATATCGATGCAGGTAAAACCACCTGCTCGGAACGCATCCTGTATTACACCGGTAAATCCCACAACATCGGTGAGGTGCACGATGGTGCAGCCACCATGGACTGGATGGAGCAGGAGCAGGAACGCGGTATCACCATCACTTCGGCTGCGACCACCACTTTCTGGGAACGCACCGAAGACGGTCAAACTGCTGACTCGCCTAAGCACCGCCTGAACATCATCGACACCCCCGGCCACGTTGACTTCACCATCGAAGTCGAGCGCTCGCTGGCGGTACTCGACGGTGCTGTTTGCGTTCTGGACGCAAACGCCGGTGTTGAACCCCAGACCGAAACCGTGTGGCGTCAGGCTGACCGCTACAAGGTTCCGCGTATGGTTTTCGTCAACAAAATGGACAAGATCGGTGCTGACTTCTTCAACTGCGTTCGCATGATCGAAGATCGCACCGGTGCACGTGCTGTTCCGGTTGGTATTCCGATCGGTGCAGAATCCGAGCTTGAAGGTCTTGTTGATCTGGTCACCATGGAAGAATGGCTGTGGCAGGGTGAAGACCTTGGTGCAAGCTGGGTCAAAGCACCGATCCGTGACAGCCTGAAAGACATGGCTGACGAATGGCGCGGTAAAATGATCGAAGCGGCCGTCGAAATGGACGACGACGCGATGATGGAATACCTGGAAGGCAATGAGCCCGACGTTCCCACCCTGCGCGCCCTGCTGCGCAAAGGTACGCTGGAAATCGCGTTCGTTCCGGTTCTGGGTGGTTCGGCGTTCAAGAACAAAGGCGTCCAGCCTCTGCTCAACGCTGTGATCGACTATCTGCCCAGCCCGCTGGACGTAGTCGATTACATGGGCTTCAAGCCCGGCGACGAGGAAGAAGTTCGTAACATCGCACGTCGTGCAGACGACGACATGGCCTTCTCAGGTCTGGCGTTCAAAATCATGAACGACCCCTTCGTTGGCTCTCTGACCTTCACCCGTATCTACTCGGGCACCATGCAGAAGGGTGACTCGATCCTGAACTCGACCAAAGGTAAGAAAGAGCGCATCGGTCGTATGATGATGATGCACTCGAACAACCGGGAAGAGATCGAAGAAGCGTTTGCAGGCGACATCATCGCGCTGGCGGGTCTGAAAGACACCACCACCGGTGACACCCTGTGTGACGCGAAGGATCCGGTGGTTTTGGAAACCATGACCTTCCCCGATCCGGTGATCGAGATCGCGGTCGAGCCCAAAACCAAGGGCGACCAAGAGAAGATGTCCCAGGGTCTGGCCCGTCTGGCCGCTGAAGACCCGTCCTTCCGCGTGGAAACTGACCTGGAATCCGGTCAGACCATCATGAAGGGCATGGGCGAGCTTCACCTGGACATCCTGGTTGACCGTTTGAAGCGCGAGTTCAAAGTCGAGGCAAACATCGGTGCGCCGCAGGTGGCATACCGTGAAACCATCTCGATGCCGGTCGAGCACACCTACACCCACAAGAAACAGTCGGGTGGTTCGGGTCAGTTCGCGGAAGTCAAGCTGGAGATCCAGCCGACAGAGCCGGGCGAAGGTTACTCGTTCGAAAGCCGCATCGTTGGTGGTGCTGTTCCGAAGGAATACATCCCGGGTGTTGAAAAAGGCATCAACTCGGTCATGGATAGCGGCCCACTGGCTGGCTTCCCCGTGATCGACTTCAAGGTTGCCCTGCTGGACGGTAAATTCCACGACGTTGACTCGAGCGTTCTGGCGTTCGAAATCGCATCGCGGATGTGTATGCGTGAAGGCATGCGCAAAGCTGGTGCGAAACTGCTGGAACCGATCATGAAGGTCGAAGTGATCACCCCGGAAGAATACACCGGCGGTATCATTGGCGACCTGACCTCGCGTCGTGGTCAGGTTTCTGGACAAGAGCCGCGCGGCAACGCGATCGCGATCGATGCATTCGTTCCGCTGGCGAACATGTTCGGCTACATCAACACCCTGCGTTCGATGTCGTCGGGCCGCGCCCAGTTCACCATGCAGTTCGACCACTACGATCCGGTTCCGCAGAACATCTCGGACGAGATCCAGGCGAAATACGCATAAGCGAAGATTTGAGGGAGCTCCGGCCTGGGGCTCCCTTCATTACCGACAAAGGAGGCCATCATGGCAAAGGAAAAGTTTGAGCGTAATAAGCCGCACGTCAACATCGGCACGATTGGCCACGTTGACCACGGCAAGACCACGCTGACCGCAG
>NZ_JBQFTM010000019.1:0-61297 GCF_056538605.1 Ruegeria sp. BF7
AACCAGGAACTGGGCGAGCCCTTCCGTCGTGACGCGATGAAAAAACCGGTCGCAGTCGCCGGTATCAGCGAAAACGATATGACACCACAGGTCGGGGTCGCCTAAGCAGATGTCAAACCCGGGCCTAATCGGGCCCGGGTTCCATTGAGCTTTCCGGCCAGGAGGGCGCAATTTTCGCACAAAGGAAACATGATGCAGGCGTTAAATGCATCCCGGACGCCCCTGTCGTGGGCGCAAGATTTCGTTCGCAAGAACGGCCATGGATTTCTGATTTCCGTTGTCGTGGCTGTGGCGGCGCAGTTTCTGTCAGAACACTACGGTGCACCGGCAATGCTGATGGCGCTTTTGCTTGGCATAGCGTTTCATTTTCTGGCCGAGGAAGACACCGGAAGCTGCAAAGCCGGCATCGATTTTACCGCACGTACCGTCCTGCGTTTTGGTGTTGCGCTGTTGGGCGCACGTATTTCGGTTGAACTAATGGTCGGCCTGGGGCCGCAACTGATCGCAGTTGTCATCACGGGCGTCATTCTGACAATCCTGTTTGGGTTGCTCGGTGCGCGTTTGCTTGGACGTGGCTGGCGGTTTGGCATTCTGACCGGCGGTTCGGTTGCGATTTGCGGTGCCTCCGCTGCAATGGCGCTGTCCGCCATTTTGCCAAAGAACGAACACTCCGAGCGCAATCTGATCTTTACCGTCCTGTCGGTGACTGTCTTATCCACGGTTGCGATGATCGCCTATCCGATCCTGACTGAAACTTTTGATTTCGACGATCAAATCTCGGGCGTGTTTTTGGGCGGTACCATACACGACGTCGCGCAGGTTGTCGGCGCGGGCTTTTCGGTTTCGGACGAAGCCGGTGAAGTCGCGACGATGGTTAAGCTGATCCGCGTTGCCATGCTGGCGCCAGTCGTTCTGGTGATTTCGGCGCTCGTACGCCGGTACGCAGAGTTCAGTGAAGAAGAAGGTAAGCGACCCCCGATCCTACCATTATTTGTGGTGGGCTTCCTGATCTTCGCCACCCTGAACTCACTGGGCTTCATCCCCGATGTCGTTTCGTCAGCGATGGCCAGCCTAAGCCGTTGGGCATTGCTGGTATCGATCGCAGCGGTTGGGATGAAAACCTCACTCAAACGTATTCTGGATGTGGGGGGGCAGGCCATCGCACTGATCGTTGCTGAGACCGTCTTTATCGCCGTTCTGGTTCTGGCGGGCGTTTACCTCGTGCATTTTTGAAAGGAAATACCATGAAGCCGTTGGAAGAACTGCTCAGGAATGCAGCGCAATCTCAAAAGAAAATTGCCCTGTCAGAAGGGGCTGACCCCCGTGTCGTCGAAGCCGCGCTTGAAGCCAGGAAAAAGGGTGTCGCACGCGTTGTGCTGGCGGGGGACGAAGATGTCATCTTGGGCCAATTCGCATCGTTGAGCGCCCAACCAGATGACGGAATAGAAATCGCAGACCCCGCCTCGTCAGCACATTTTGATGAACTGGCGGCGTTGCTTTTTGAGTTGCGCAAGCACAAAGGCATTACGCAGGAACAGGCCATTGTTGAAACGCGTAAGCCGCATGTATTCGCAGCACTGATGGTGAAGAAAGGACTTGCGGACGGAACCCTTGGCGGTGCTGTGGCAACCACGGCCGAGATCGTGCGAACTGCCATTCAGGTCATCGGTGTGAAACCCGGCGAAAAGCTTGTATCCAGTTTTTTCCTTATGCTGTTCTGCGAAGGTCATCACGTCAAAAAAGGTGCGCATGTCTTTGCGGATAGCGGTCTTGTTGTCGATCCTTCGGCAGAAGAAATGGCTCAGATCGCGTTGGATTCAGCCAATAGTTTCCGGGCGTTGACGCAGGATACTCCGCGTGTTGCGATGTTGTCCTTCTCGACCCGTGGCAGCGCCAGCGGTGCAGCCGTGTCCAAAGTCGTTGAGGCCACAAAACTGGCCAAGAACGCTGCACCCGACCTTCTCATCGACGGTGAACTGCAGTTTGACGCAGCCTTCGTGCCCGAGGTTGCGGCGAAAAAGGCCGAGGATTCACCACTGGGCGGCAACGCAAACATCTTTGTCTTCCCCAACCTCGAAACCGGCAATATTGCTTACAAGATTGCGCAGCGGGTCGGAGGGGCAGTGGCAATTGGTCCGATCATGCAGGGGCTGGACAAGCCCGCCAATGACCTGTCCCGCGGATGCTCAGCAGAGGATATTTTGCACATGATCGCCGTAACTGCCGCCCAAGCCGAAGCAAATGAAACAAAGACGCAACCGAACCCGGAGGTTTCGTGATGAACATACATGTCATCAACCTGTTCGACGAACCCGCAACCCGCAGCGAACGCCGCCTTTCCGATCTGCCAGATCGCGTGGTAGAGGGGGATCCCTTCCACAAGGTGGGGATGCACTTCACCAGCCCCGACGGAGCACTCTCGGCAGGCACTTGGACATCAACTCCTGGAAAATGGCACGCGTTCACGGACAAGGATGAGTATTGCTATATCGTTGATGGGCATTGCGCCTTGATTCACAAAGACGGGACGCGGCAGGATTTTCGCACCGGAGACAGCTTCATGATCCCAAACGGCTTTCAAGGCTACTGGGAAGTTGTCGAGACAACGACAAAGCACTTTGTCATTCGGGATTTGTCTGAGTAACAAAAATGGTTCTGAAGGTGTCGAGGTTCCGGTCAATTGGGCGGGCCTTTCAGGGTTCCCGAGCCTTCAGCAACGCCCGTTGCTTCTTGGATAGTAGGCTCTTCACTTCGACATTCCGATAGGACCCTCATAGTAACTTAGTTGGCCTTTATTACGTATGGTGGCGAGGCTTTGACGCGCCCGGGATGTTCGAGGAACTCGCAAAACACACTATCATCAAACCTCGGTTTCGACCGATGCTCGGGTGATCTGAAAGGGCCAGTTCGGAGTCAGAACCTGTCAATTCAAACTGTTTCCCGCGTTAGCCTAAAAAACTTCGCGAGCCTCGATACAAGTTCACGCTTCGAAAAAGCCTGCGACAATGCCCCCTTTACTCTCCGTTCGGTCCAACCCCGAAACGGAAGGCAAAGTACGATTTGACATTGGCCAAAAGGGCTTGGGTAAAGAAGATAGGTTCGTCCTCTTGCGCTGCGGCGACACATGTTTCAAGGATAACGTCGACCCAATAGTTGGAGGCGTTGAAGCTTTACGTTGGGAATTGATTGACTACGCTCGCAGCACATACACCATTGCTGGGTTGACCACTGTCGGCGAGAGCTGTCAGTTGCTCGTCCGACCCGGACCAATCGCTTCTGAAGAAGCTTCCGCCAAGTGCATAATTCTTAGTCGTGCCGTAGGAAACAACCTAGGATGAGCCTGCCTGCAGGTCGACTGATGTCGAAAGGGTGCCGACCTGCCAACCACTTTCACCGGGATCGGACTGCACCATGACACTGGCAAGTTTGGTGCCAACGTCGACACACAGGTTCAGTTCGCGCACATCTGTGTCATCTGCGTCAACCGCGTCAACTGCACCGCCGTAATAGCGCAGACCGGGGACTTGCCCTTCAGAGGCAACAGTGAACTCAACTCCCAAATCATTATCGGTCGGGTCGAATGTCACGAGCTGATCTGGCGAGTCTGTCGGACAAAACAGTGTTGAAACCGTTGAGCCACTCTCGCCCACGACCTCAGTTATGGTGACTGTGGCCACTAGCTCGACAGTCGGGTTGAACGCATTTGCGTCCGCCTCTCCGGCGATAGCAAATACAAAGGTGTTCGCGTCCGGATTACTGGCTGTAAAGGTGGCCGTAATCGCTGGTCTAATAACTCTTAGAAACCCCGTGGTTCTGAGTTGTGTCATAGGACACCACAAACCGCTCACCATCGGATGCGTTTTTCGGTGTTGCCGGATCGACGGTCTGCCATCCTGTTTCGCTTGATGCGGAAGTAACCGTTTTGGATGACATCGGAAGATCGGCATCCGCTGCGTCTCAGTAGTATTTTGGCTCTGTCACCTGGCCGACATGCCCATAATCAGAGTCTTAGGTCTGTCGCATCCTCACGTCCTTCGATCAGATCGTTAGCTCGGCTTATGTGATTCTGTCCGCTGCGGATGAGTTGCAGGACAAGTAGCCGTGGCCGACCGAGCTTTGGCCGACAGGTTTCACCGGTTTGAAGATCATCTACTGGTATTGGTTTTATCTCAATACGTTCTTGGGTTACTATAGCCGATACATCATTGCCTCAAAGCCTTGTACGACGATGAAGACCGAGGTTGTGACAGAAACGCAGGGCCTCGCGTTAAAGGCGCCGGGTTGTTATCAGGCAACCGTACTGCATAAACAGCGTCCGCTCAGCGACAACCTGTCCACCTACATTTCCGGCGAACTGTCCGAAAGGCGAATAGGTTCACAAATGGATCACGCGTGTGGCGCGCCAGATCATCCGCAGACGCAAGGCAAGGTCAAGCGTTGCAGTTACTGTCGATACCACGACAGCCTGCAAAACCTTACATCTTCTAAGGTCTGCTTCGGACCAGGCCAGAATACTTTGAAAAAACGAGAAAGGATCAAGCGAAAGACCATCGAGGCCCAGCTCTTACTTCACCGCAGATCCGCCGCACCATCAATGCAACCTGATGAGCCAAACCCCCTTTTGTCAAATCAACCTAAACTGTCCTGTTGAAGCTGACGCCAAACCGCTGTTGGTCACTCTTTCTCACTACGTGACCATTCGCGGTGTGGTCATCTCCTCTAGTCAGGTCGTAGCGCAAGTCGATCCAGAGCCTGCTCAGTGGCCGGAAGGGGGCATTGTTAGGGATAACTAGGTTAAGAACCGCTACCTTGTCGGGACAGGGAGGTCGTGCCGCAGCTTGATCCCAAGCTGGCGGAGATCAATCGGGATATCTTACACGGTGTCCTGACCGGGCTGACAGCGCGCAAGGTTTGGCGAGAGAATGAACGACTGAAACTGGGCGAGATACAGCCGATCGAAACCGAGGTCGCGCTTGAACCGGCGGCGGTGCAGAGGCAGTTGCAAGGTCAGAACGAGGCTTTTAAGTCCCGACGCGCCGTCTTGGAAGGGCGCTAGGCACATTTCAGAGAGCAGATCCAACAGCAACAAGCTCAAATCGACGGCATTATGGCACAATTTGATGCCACTAAGGATCGGGTTGTCCTTGTCGATCGGGAGGTAGGCAATGTCTGCACCCTGTTTGATCAGGGTCTCGTGCACGAGAGCCTATTGTTAGAACTATAAGGCGGGCGGACCGAATTGCGGTGCATCAGTATGACCTGACAGGTATGCGCAACGCGATTCAAGACTCAGAACTTAAGATCAACTAGGCCAGCCAGGAATTCCAGGACTACGTGGTGCTCAAGCTGCGCCAGGATTCGGTTCCCTACATTCGATCAACGCTCGCCCCCGGAACTTTATGGCACGGTGTCTGGCGTGTCCCCGGACAGAGTCGAAGATCTGGAAACAGATCGCCATTTCCATTGGGTAGAAGTCACGTTTCCACCCGAAGAACTGGTCCGCTTAGGACTGTTCGAGCTTATACCGGGTATGCCGGTCAAAGCGTTTTTGAACACAAGAGCCCCTTTGGTTCTGTGCTTCCCTCTCAAAACACTGACGGATCAATTAAAGCATGTCTTTCTGGAAAGCTGATCGGTGTTCGCTCAATCCTTCTTTCGCCAAGTTCGGCCAAAGGCCAAAAAAGTGTTTTGGGCTTCTTAAGGGATAGCGCGCAGTGAATTCTTCACATGCGTTTTTATGGGGGGCGGTTCAGGCCGATCGCTTCCGTTGGTAGTTTCCAAATCGACTCAAATGCTGTGGTTTTGGCTTGTTGGCGGAAAAGACACTCTACTCGCAAAATTTGCATTTTTTCATCCAATGTGCATTTCTTTTTCCATACTATGCTGCAACGCTGCTTGGTCCCGAAGGTTCCTTTGATGAAGAACTCGCCAATGAAAACACAGGTTGTGCCAGTGAAGGTGCCTGAGGCGTTGAAGGGTAAAAGGGCCGGTCTATTCTTCCTGCTGAACCAACTCGAACTTCGAAAAAGTCAGGCCAAATCAGTTGCCTCATCGGATGTTGCGCCTTTAAAAGCACCCTTTCAAATGGCTTCAGAACTTGAGCCGCAGAAGCCGTTTCTACTGACCGACGAGTTTATCTTTTCTTAGTCGAATTCCTGCATTTCACTGGTTTTTGCAAGGGTCTGAACGTGCTAAGTTGTCTTGATGATCGCTGGGAACTCGGACAACCAGGCTGACGGGTTGTTTGAAAGAACAGATTCCGGGCGCGATTTGGGCCTTTCAGATCATGTCTAGCGGTGGGTTTTGGGCAGGAAACCCAACAAGGGCGGCCGCACTTACGCCACGAGCTATGGATCGCTTTCAACGTCATCAGGCACGAAAAAACTCGCTTCGGGTGCCCGTCCGGAAGGAATGAAGAGGGCCTGCCGCCGTTTTCCCGAATTAGCGAACTTAAGGACCGAACCCTCATGTCCCCGTAATCGGAATGCGAAAACACTGCCGATTCCGCTGGAGCCGCCCACCGAATCTGCGAAGGAAAAGCATGCGAACCTCGTTCTGGCGTCTCGGACTTGCCTGAGGAATATTGCCCATGAAAACTGTCGATGCATATCGGTCCATTCAAAGCCCACAGCCAGTTATTGGATGGCCGCGACACTGAAGGATGACGGCCTGAACTTAATGCCGAAGGAATGCACGGAGTTGCTGCGTCGTTTGAAAACACTCCGCTGATTTCGGAGATTGCCACTGCTTTCTGACTGATATCGGTGATCGCGATGGGTTGGAGACATTGCCGGTGCAGTGCGAAACTGCCTTTTTACACAAGAAGAAGTCGTACAACGGAAGGCTGGACGATTTTTTTATGATCCCTGGCCAAAGGCGACCGTTCTCCTAACGTGAGATGAAGGCACCACAACGGTCAGCGCGCGTATGGCTGAACAGTTCAGCCTGGTTGATTTCAGTATCGCAATCAGCAACCTGTTCGACACCGATCAGTAGAATCTCGCCACCCGTTCCGTTCGGAAACATCAGCTAAGCGGGCAAGACATCCCGGTTGTTGACCAAGGGCGCAGGTTCTTGGTCGGGTACTTGGTGACGTTCTGGCCGAATCCCTAAAAACTTTAGCACCGTCGCTTAGAGCAGCAGCCCAATTGTCGATCCTGATGGTCTTTGGGGATTTCGATCAGGTGTACATGCCTGTGTCAGAGTCAGGCGCGCCTTTTGAATCATAGCGCTTGTCGTCAGGGTGAGAGCTTCAAAGTGACTGCAAAATCGAATGTCTGTCCCGACAGGTTTTTTCGATGCTTTCGGAAAGCGCTTTGCCCGGGTAACGGCGGATATTGCAGCTTTGTCCAAAACCGCATTGTCCGACGACGCGCGCATGCGATATCCCAGAAGCCGGCCGTCGCGCGACACCTGAATGGCGACCGTCACACTCCTGCTGTCTTGAGAACCGCGAGGGTACGTTACGATAAAAACTTGTGCAAGTACTGCGGTCACGTCCGTCTCGCTGATACATTGGTTCAGTGCATCGGAAAATGAGGTGCTTGAATCGGTCGTCAAATCGATAGCTGTCTGGACATAATAGTTCCCTTGGCCCTTCGGTTAATCGTTTTGTTCGATAGCAAAACCAGTGCGCCATCATATTTTTTACAATCAAAGAAAAACTCCAAGATAGTCTTGGATTTATTCTAAAGTCGATGAACTTGCTCGGATCAAAAGGGACAGGTTTTGCTGCGTTCAGCAAGGGGCACGGGATCGAATGAGGAATTGGAAACTGTCGTCGTCACCCTTATCAACCGCTTCGAACAAACGGCCCAGCCAAGCCTCATCAAAGGATAAGTCGGCGGTTCCGCGCCGGAAGAATACAGATCCTTTGGTAACGGCTCGACGAAATCCGCGCATCAGGGTTTCTGCGGCGTATCTGAGCATCTGCCGGGTCAGCCAGCAGCAGAGCGCAGGCCTGACCCAATTCAACACGCGAGGATGATCGGGTCTGCAGTGCAACCACGCGTAGATGATTGACGAACTGCATCGCCCGCTCCTGCAACTCGGGCGCACCGAGAGGGTGGACGTCTTCCCTTTTATTTAAACTGCCTGCCTGCATCATGATATGGGACCACTTCAAAACGCAAAGCCTTACAATAGTACTAAGGCATAATCCGGACAGCCACTGATCTGCAAAATGTGAAAACCCGGCAGGTACGGCATTGCGGTCCCGGGTTCGCACCCTACTCAGACCGGAAGCAATAACGAACGCGCTTTGCCAGTTCCCAGGGTAAAACTAACAAGAATCGTCGGGATTTCGGTTAGTTAACTGAAGGCAAAGGGTAATCCTTCGATTTTGGAACAGTTCTAAAAAATGTTAAGATCAACCACCGAAAACCTCGTCCAAGCAAGACGAACATGAAGCCAGGGAGACCATTTATGAAGGGTGACAAAAAGGTAATCGATTATCTGAACAAAGCGCTTCGGCACGAACTGACAGCCGTCAGCCAATACTGGCTTCACTACCGCCTCCAGGATGACTGGGGACTTGGGAGCATGGCCAAGAAAAGCCGGGAAGAATCCATTGAGGAGATGGAACACGCCGACAAATTGATCGAGCGGATCATTTTCCTTGAGGGCCATCCCAACCTGCAAAAACTGGACCCGCTAAGGATCGGAGAGAATCCACGTGAAACTCTGGAATGCGATTTGGCTGCTGAGCAAAGCGCTCGTTCCCTCTACAAGGAAGCGCGAGATGTCTGCAAAGCCGCAGGTGACTATGTTTCCATGGGTTTGTTCGAAAGCTTGATGTCAGACGAAGAAGGCCACATTGATTTCCTCGAAACGCAGTTGGAACTCTATGACCGCGTCGGACCCGAGTTGTTTGCTCAACTGAACGCCACCAAGATGGAAGATGCCGAATAATCAGCGCTGACACCCATTGGCGTGTAGCTTTTCAAGAAATCCAGCATTTTCTTCGGTAAAGCATCATCGCTCCACGAATGTCGTATTATTTCGCAGAAGATCGCCAAATTATGACACTTCAATGCACGCATCTCGCGGCTGCAAATCCGACTCATAAAAGAGAGAATTTGTTAAAGCATTGGGCCGAAAGGATGTTGCTCGGCTCCTTATTTAGGGCCGCAAAACCTTCCTTTAGAAGGCTGTTACGCGACCATTGTTTTTTTCAGTACCAAAAAAGTCATCATGCCCAGCGGGGGAATCTGTCTTTGTTCTTCGACTGAGAGCGCATCCTCTTTCAGCACCGTTTCAATCTCAAAATCGGAATGCCAGCCGATTGTATTTGCAAGTGGCGAAAACACCCTTTCCAGAGAAGCAAGCAGTCCCCGCTCTCGTTGGAAATGGTTCGTAATCACTACTTTGCCACCCGGTTTGCAGACCCTCGCTATCTCCGTCATCACCCTTTCCGGTTCCGGAACGACGGACAGAACGTGCATTGCCACAACCGTATCGAAATGGTTCTCTGGAAAATCAAGCGCGCGGGCGTCCATTTGCCTCAACTCTGTGACATGGCTGAGTGACATAGCTTTTACCTTGTCGCGGGCTTTTTGCAGCATCTCCTCGCTGAAATCGATCCCGGTCACTTGCGTCTCCGGCCCGTAGTGCTCCAGTGACAGCCCGGTGCCGACGCCAACTTCAAGAACCTTTCCAGCGCTTTTGTTTATATATTCAACCGCGTGTTGCCGCCCGGCATTGGTGATAGCTCCAAACGTCTTGTCATAGACGGGTGCCCAACGAGCATAGGAGGTTTGAACGGCTTTAATGTCCATATCGAGTCCTTAACGGTTAGAAGTAGTTTCCCTGTCGAGCCATGCCCACGCGACCATCACCACATATGTGAGACAGAGTGCGATCAGCGTGACCCAGGCAAAGGTCAGGAGCGCGGCACCTGCAACGGCGACGCCAATGAGGAAGTATTTTACGTTTTCACGGGAGATCCTTGTGGTCTTGAATGACCAAGTCGGTATGTGGCTGACAAGTAGAAGACCGATTGTCACCATGTAGAGGCAAATAAAAATACTGGGCAGCAATGGGGCATCCGCGAAAGCGAAGGACAGATACATTGGCATCATGACCAGCAGGGCTCCTGCAGGGGCGGGGACCCCCTCGAAATAGGCGCTGTCCTGATCGCAGGTCTCAGATTTGCTACCCACATTGAACCGGGCAAGGCGCATGACGCAGCACACCGCAAAAAACAGGACTGCAAGCCACGCAGCACTGCGTATGTCCTGCAAGGCCCAGAAATAGAGAACGAGCGGCGGAGCCACTCCGAAGTTCAGGAAATCTGCAAGTGAGTCAAGCTCGGCCCCCAGTTTGCTGTCACTGCTGAGCAGGCGGGCAATACGTCCATCCAACCCATCCAGAACACAGGCGGCAATAATGAGCTGAACCGCAAGCACGTAGTTGCCCTGAACTCCAAATCTGATTGCTGACAAACCCGCGCAAATAGCCGTTATGGTTAACACATTGGGAAGCAAATGGATCAGCGCAAACCCTTTCTCTCCCTGTTCGGATGGTTCTGCCACTGATCCAACTACCTACTTTTCTACGGGTTTGTGCAAACTGGCAAGGACGGTCTCGCCGGCAATCATCGTTTGCCCGACACGCACCTGCGGGTCCACGCCATCGGGAAGATAGACGTCCAGCCTAGACCCGAAGCGGATCAATCCAAATCGCTCTCCGGTTTGCAGCGCGGCGCCGGGTTTTACAAAGCAGACGATCCGTCTGGCCACCAGGCCGGCAATCTGGACAACGGCAAGGTCTTGACCGTTCGTCATGCGGATACGCAGGCTATTGCGTTCGTTGTCTGCGCTGGCCTTGTCCAGGGATGCGTTGAAAAACTTGCCGGGGCGGTAAGCAACCGCGGTAACTTCACCTTCAATGGGCGTCCGGTTCACGTGACAGTTGAATACACTCATGAACACACTGACTCGGGTGAGAGGCGCATCGGTCATCCCAAGTTCGTTCGGTGGCACCGCCGCTTCGATCAGCGAAACCACCCCGTCCGCCGGACTGACGATCAACCCTTCTTCTGACGGCGGCACCCGTTCCGGGTCACGAAAGAAATAGTAGCACCAGACCGTAAGGCCGACGCCAATCCAGCCCAGTACGTCAGACAGAAGAAAAAGGCCGACCGTTATGGCGGCAAAGATTGCGACAAACCGAAAACCTTCCGGGTGCATCGGCTTGATGAACGTATCGCGCATGCGCATCGCAAAATTTCCCTCAGGTCAATTGACGGCTCTTTCATAAGTGGATTGGTAAGGAACGCAAGTGGGACCACCTCTGCCAGCGCCAATCAATGGTAGCTTGGATGATATTATTCGGTGCAATAGACACGAAACTCGCTTCGTGACCACTAGTCATTTAGATTTCGCTACGCAACTGATGCAAGCAGTTGGAGAGACATTGGTAACGGATGACGAGGAATTGCTTCACGCACCGAAGCGCTGACAGGGGTTGGGAGAAAAGTCGGTGGTCGCTGGCGATGCTGTATTGGGCGATTTGTTTCTTAGGATTGGTTGTTTATCAACTCTCTTTGGTACCCGAATAATGCAGGCAGCCCACCCGTGTGGAGCATGACAACTTTCTGCCCGGGTTGAATTTCTCCAGCGCGCACCAAATGCAACAACCCTGCAAAGGTTTTCGCAGAATAGACAGGATCAAGGAAAACTCCTTCGGTGCGTGCCATCTTTTCCAATGCAGCTTTTGTCATTCCACTTAGTTTGCCGTAGCCGGGCGGCAGCGCATCATCCAGAACGTTGACCTTGTCCTGCAATGGCGCCGCGTCGATATCCAGCAAGTCTGCAAGTTTCTGCAGTACAGTATTCATTCGGACCTTTTGCCGATCGCGATTCCTGCGCACGCAGACGCCGAACACAGTGGCGGCATTCTCCTCCAGCGCTATTCCAGTCAACAAGCCTCCATGCGTTGCGCCGCTACCTGACGGTACGACGACTGCGTCGAAACTCGGCATCTGTTGGCACAATTCTTGCCCGGCGACGACATAGCCGAGCGCACCCAAGGGTGGATGGTTCAGTCCCAGGTGAATGACATAGGGTTTGCGCCCTTGAGCCTTCAGTTCTTCGGCGCGTGCATGCAACGCAGCGTCGGCACCGGCTTCGTCCTCGCCTTCGGGGTAGCTCATATGTTCGGCGCCCAGGATCCTTGCCAGAAGCACATTTCCTGAACTGTAGTACTCCTCACCCATATCCGGCACACGTTCTTCCAGTTGCAGGATGGATTGCATGCCCAATTTGGCCGCTGCTGCTGCCGCAGATCGAACAAAGTTGGACTGAACGGCGCCGGTAATCAGAACGGTATCAGCACCTTGCTGAAGTGCATCGCCAAAGTAGAACTCAAGCTGCCGCGTTTTATTTCCACCAAAGCCAAGCCCGGTCAGGTCATCGCGTTTCAGCCAAAGGTCTATGCCCAATTCCGCAGACAGTCGATCCAATCGCTCCAACGGGGTTGGACCTGTCATGAGTTGGGCCCGAGGAAATCTGTCCAGAAAATTTTTTTGTGTCATCGTCTGCCCTTCGATTTTACGCGATCGTAAATGCGCGATGAAAGAGAACACTGCAGGCTATCAACGAAACCACGCGGATAGCCGTTGTGACTAGCGATTGTGGTAAGCAAGGGCCTACCGAGCGTCCGAGAAGGCTGCCAATCAGCGTGAGCACGAGGAAGCCCCATAGTTGCGCGCCATAAGTGAAAATTTGCGTCTCTGAAACGCTGTGCAACAGAAATGCGATGCCATACGCCACCAGCGCAATGGGCTGAACCAGCTTTGCAACTTCTTTGGCTGGGCGGCCTTTTGCAATCAAACCGAAAACCATAAGAGGACCCGGTGTAGCCGCCCAAACGGTTGCCAGCCCAGACAACCCCGAAACAATCGAAAATCCCGCTGTTCCAATTGAGCGGCGCAAGGGCAGCAAGGTCGTTAGAAGCCCGATCAGCAACAGGCTGGCCGTCAAGCCAAGGACAAATGCCTCACTCAGCAAGGGGTAGACGGCGAGACCTGCAATCACTCCGACGAGGCATCCGATGATCGCCGTGCGAATTGTCTGCTCGTCGGCTTTCAGCACGTGCCGGTCTGTCGCTACCGCTGAAACAACGGTGTTCAATAGAAGCAGCACGGGAACAGCCGTCGAAGTACCAAGCAGGATCATCATTGGTGGCCCTGCGATAATGCTAAACCCGATGCCCACGCCGACTTGCAGCATTGCGCCAAGGCCGATGGCAGCCATCAGGATGGCAAGGTCAACGGACACTTATACCCCCAAGGTCCCGCGCGGTACTGCTGTCCCTTTACGCCCAAGGCATGATTCCGGCGTAGGCATTGCGCGTCGCAACGGTATGCGCCATCTGCGCCAGTGTCGTCAAATCGAAGACTGGAAGTTGCAGCACTTCCTGAAGGCGCGCGGCATATGGCGGCAAATCTGTACACTCCAGTACCAGCGACCGAATATCCGGTGCTTGGCGCTTTAATCGCAGCGCGGCCTCAAGGACTTCGGCCTCGATCAGATCAGTATCCATGCGGGTGCGCGCGTTTCGCAAAATCACCTCTGCGAATTCGCTGGTATCCTCTAACCCTTGCACCGCGACGGGAATATCGGCGGCCCCGACACCTTCGAAATGCCTCGGCGTCAGCGCTGACGCATCAGCGGTCAGCACGCCCACTGGAGCATTCGCTCCGGTCATGTGGAATGCCAGAGGCACCTGGATCAGGCTGGATGCGAAGACAGGCACCGAGACTGCCGCCGCCAGTTCCTTTTGAAACAATGCCAGAAAACCGCAGCTTCCGGTGATGGCCCGAACGCCCTCGGCCTCGAGCCGTTTTGCGCCCTCAATAAACGGAGCGAGCAATTCGGGGGTTGGATTGTTTAGCAGGGTAGGGACGGTGACGCCGTCGATCATTTCGTAGAGCACCGGAAACGGCAGGCTGGACGGGTTCTTTATGTGCCCGGGTGGTTTCGGGAAATAGCTTTCAAGGCACAAGACCCCGATTGAAGCCCCGCAGATATTCTGGCCGCCCGTGTAAATTGGCATGGTGCTCAAGTCCTTTCGATGCGGAAGTTAAAACCGGGCCAACGAATATGGCGCCAGATCGATATTCGGCCTGCGCCCTGACACAAGATCGGCCACAAGCTCACCGGTCTTCGGGGCCATCATAAGCCCGTAATGAGAATGCCCGAATGCAGCGTAGAGCCGGTCGTTGCCATTGAGCGGCCCAATTGCAGGCAGGCTGTCAGGGAAAGAGGGGCGCCGTCCCATCCAGAATCGGGCCTGACTTGTATCAAGATCCGGAACCATGGATTTGGCCTGTTCGGTCAGTATCGTTTCCTTGCGCGGATCGGCAGGGGTATTTATGCTGGCAAACTCGGCCGTGCCAGCGATCCGCAGGCCGTCTTGCATTGAACTTGCAACCACCTTTGCGTCGACATCCATGACCGAATTGTTCAGAGCGGCTGAGGGCATGGGAAACTCAACGTGGTATCCTCGTTCAGCAGCCAGGGGCACGGGCAGCCCCAGTGGTTTTAGCAGGTCAGCGGACCACACTCCGGCTGCAATGATAACATGGCGCGCGCGCAGTGTTTCGCCCAACGTGGCCAATTGCCAATCGCCGTCCTCGCCGCGGGTCAGCTTGGTGACTTCAGTCCTTACAATCTCGGCGCCTTGCGCGCGCGCTTTTTCAGCCAGAACTGCACCCACACGCCCTGGAGAGGTCGCGCGGGCCTGGCCTTTGATCACAATCGCGGCCTTGAACTCTTCTGTCAGTGCGGGTTCCATGCGCCGCAACTCCGCACCGCCAATGCGCTCCAAATCGCCGCCTTTTTCCCGGCGGATCAAATAGCCAAGCCCATCCAGGTCGGCCTCTTCCGGGTTGCGGAATGCGTGGATATAGTAGCTATCGGCGATCAGATCTTCGTGCCCGGTGCCATCCAGATGTCGACGGTACAAATCAATGGAGGGACGACACAAAACCTCCATCGCGTCCGAGACTTCGCGAACAGACTTTTCGCTGGACTTACCCAGAAAGCGCAAACCCCATGGGATCATCTTCGGCCAGAAACCCGCCCGGACCGACAGTGCGCTTTTCGGGCCCAGCAGCATTTGGGGTAGTTTCTTCCAAATACCTGGAACTGCCTGCGGAATGATCGACCAAGGTGACACCACGCCCGCATTACCGAACGAGGTCTCTTGCCCCGGTTCTCCCCGGTCCACAAGACGGACCGGTATGCCCCGCTCTTGTAGAGACAGTGCGCAACAGATTCCGACGATCCCTGCGCCGATAATGGTAACTTGCTCTGTCATCGTATCAGGCTGGAGATTGGCTGCGATTGCGCGCGATCAACTGGGTGACGATGACTGGCGAGGCCACTGCCAACGCTATTAGGTCAGCTGTCAGACTCGGGGCAACGAAGATCACCCCGGCGATTGCCATCAGAACACGCGACGCGAGGTTCAGTGGCTTCAGCCAGTAACCTACCACTGCAGCGGACAGGGCAATAACACCGGCTATGCAGCTAGCCGCGGTATATGTGAACTCCCACAGATTAAACCCGGTTGAGGACACAAACAGCAGAACCGGGGCGTAGACAAAGGCCATTGGCGCGATCACTTTGCCCAGTCCAAGGGTGAAGGCGGACAACCCTGTTCGGAACGGGTTCGAGTTGGCAATCGCCGCCGCCGCATAGGCTGAGGTGCAGACCGGAGGCGTGATTTCGGATACCACGCCGTAATAAAGTACAAACAAGTGGCTCGCGATTGGCGGAACGCCTAGTTGCGCCAGCGCAGGCTGCGCGACCGAAACCAGCATGATGTAGAGAGCCGTGGTCGGGATACCTGCACCCATCAGAATGCATACGATGGCGATGAATACCAGCGAGATGAAAAGCTGCAGGTCTTCCATCGCAAACAGCTGGAAGCTACCGAACGAGATCATGTTGTACAGATCGGACGCCAGATTGCCCGCGCCTTGCGTTACCATAAAGCCGATACGAAAGCCGATACCGGTGGTGTTGATTACGCCAACCACGATGCCCACCGCGGCAGCCGCCGCACCCACAGCCAGCGAGTATTTCACACCCAGTTCCACCGCAGCCAGCATCTCGGGCACTTCGATCCGTTTCTGCGGGTTGAGTGTCGCAACCACGGACAGGGCACACAGGATCGCCGTCATGGTCAGGTCGAATCCACCATCTGAGAATTTCCACAGCACGAAGGCGAGAAATGCTGCGGCATAGATCAACGTTGGTGGCTGTTTGATGCGCGACATGCCCGCGATCACGGCAAGAGAAATACCGCAGAAGGCGGACATGAACGGCGTATAGCCTGTGAACAGTACCACCAACAGACCGATTAGCGGTACGATATTGGCCCAGCCTTCGGCCCAAACGGCCTTGAGCTGCGGCAGTTGTTCTTTCGCCAGACCCTGCAGGTTCAGCTTGCGCGCCATCAAATGTACCACGGCGAAGACGCCGACATAGTGCAGGATAGCCGGGAAGATCGCCGCGATCACGATAGTGGTGTACGGGACCTCAAGGAACTCAGCCATGATAAAGGCCGCGGCACCCATGATCGGCGGCGTGATCTGTCCCCCCGCCGAAGACGCGGCCTCGACCCCGCCTGCAAAATGGCCGGGGTATCCAAGGCGCTTCATGTTGGGAATTGTCAGCGCGCCGGTTGATACGGTGTTGGCCACCGAAGAACCCGAGATCGTGCCGAAGAAGGCCGAGGATACCACCGACACTTTTGCCGGACCGCCAGTATAGCGGCCCGCCAAAATGGTTGCGTTGTCGATGAAAAGCTGTCCCAACCCAGTGCGCTGCGCGATCACGCCGAACAGGACGAAGTGGAACACGATGGTCGAAACCACCCAGAGTGTGACGCCGTAGATGCCTTCTTGCGGGAAATACATCGATGATACGAAGGTTTTGAAATTCACACCGGGATGCTGCAGCAAGCCGGGGAAATACGGCCCCAGCAGAGCGTATGAGATAAACACACAGATGATCAGCGGTAGCACCCAGCCTAGCGTGCGGCGCGCAATATCCAGCACAAGAAGGATGATGACGACACCGAGAAACACGTCATATGCGTTTGGGTTGCCCATGCGGAACGTTTGTTCCTCAATTCCCAGTGCCGGGATTCCACGCCAGGCAATACCGACATAGAGCGCAGCAACGATGCCGAGCGCCATGAAGACCAGATCATAAAGGGGTATGTTGCCGATGCGGAACCGGCTGACCTTGAGGGCATAGAGGCTTCTGGCCCCGATAATAGGGATTGTCGCGTAAACCAGAATGAACAACAGGGCCAAATAGATACCCATGTGCCAGTGATCGGCAGGCAGGCCAAAACCTGCGGTGAAGAATTCGTAGAACGCAAAGATCAGGGCAACGACACGCAGCGCTTTGCCAGTGGTGGGCGTAACCTGCCGAACGGCGGCGCCTTCGTCGAACTGTTCCTCAATAGCGGCCAGTTCCTCGGCCGTCAGTTCGTGGTCATCAAGTTTCTGGGTCTCGGACATGATGGCCCCCCGATTTTGCAAAATTCCAGAGTACGGTGCCCCTCGCAGGGGCACCGTCGACAGGTGTCAGTGAGGTGTGGTTACTGTAGAAGCCCGGCTTCTTTATAGAACTTCTCGGCGCCAGGATGCAGCGGAACACCCAACGCCTCGACACCGTCCAGGGCTGTGTCCGGAGTGATCTGCTTACCCTTGGCGTGGCCGTTATCCAGCAGCTTGCGGGTGTTGTCGTTCCACAGGGCCTTGGTCAACTGATACACCAGATCCTCTGACAGGTCCGACGAAACAACCAGCATCGCGCTGACCGCGGGGGTCTTGGTTTCTCCGTCAATACCTTCGTAGACACCACCCGGAATGGCCGAGGGAATATAGGCGGGAATGATCTCGTTGATCTTGGCGAGATCCTCATCGCTGAACGAATGCAAATTCATGCCCTTGGTCGAGGAGAGTTGCACCATAGCGGCAACTGGCCAGCCCGCAGCATAGAAATAGGCGTCCAGCTGACCATCGGCCAGACGCTCGGCGCTCTGGCTGTTGTTCAGCTCGGCTTCGTCCATGTTGTCGCGGTTGACGCCCCATGCGTCCAGCATTTGCAGCACGGCAACCTGTGTGCCCGAACCGGCTTGAGCAATACCAACACGTTTGCCTTCCAGATCGCCCAGATCGTTGATCGTCTGTCCGGCTGGCAGAACCAGATGCAGGTCTTCAGGAAACAGGTTGGCCACGATGCGCAGATTGGGATGAGGCTTACCCTCGAATTTGCCCTCGCCCAGATACATCGAACGCGTGACGTCGGCCGCGGCCAGACCAGCCTCAAGCTCACCGTTTTGCACGGCGGCGTTGTTGAAGACCGACGCGGTGGTGGACTGCGCAATGGCGATCAGGCCGGGAACGCCACACTGCCCGCCCTCTTCGCACGGGCGTGAGCCCGGAGGAGCCGAGATGCCGTTGGCGATGGTGCCGCCAATGGGGAAATAGGTGCCGCCGGCACCACCAGTGCCGATACGGAAAAAGGTCGGGTCTTGTGCCAGCGCGGGGGCGGCCAGTGCGCCTGCCAGAGCAAGGCCAGTCAAGCATTTCACAAATTTCATTGTCGTCTCCGTTGTTGGTTCGTTGGATTCGGTTGGTCCGAACTTCGATCCTGAAAGCCTAAAGGCAAATCGCATAAAAACAAATTTTTTATATTTCATAAAACTAAGGTTTTCCTTATGTATTGGGTATGAACCTGACGCAGCTCACTGTATTCCGAGAGGTGATGGAAACCGGCTCCATCTCTCAGACCGCCAAGAAACTGAACCGCACACAGCCCGCTATAAGTCTTGCGTTGAAGAACCTTGAAAAGACGCTGGGCCTGCCATTGTTCGAACGCAAGGGAAGGCGGCTGGTGCCGGTGCCCGAGGCGCATTATCTGCTTGCCGAGACCACCGGCATCCTGGACCGACTTGCGACGATATCCAGCACAATGGAAGGGCTGATAAAAGGGCATTCCGGCAGCCTCAACATCGCAACAATGCCGGGTCCATCCGCTTTTTTGTTCCCGCGGTTTATTAGCCAATCGGTCGGTGAAAACCCAAAGATACGCATCACGTTGTCTACGCGTAGCTCGCCGCAGATTATGGAGCTTGCCGGGACGCAGAACATAGATTTTGGCTTCGCGGATTTCGAACACTCGGCCGGGAAAGAGCCTCAGTATTCGGCTGAGCTGATCCGGGCGGACTGTTTTTGTGCCGTCGATCGTAACAGCCCGCTTGCTTCCCGCAAGATCTTGACAATCTCCGATCTCGACGGGGCTCCTATGGGGGGGCTGCATGCCACTCATCCATTCCAAAGTAAAATTCGGCAAGAGTTTCAGGATGTATCTGCTAACTACAACCCAACGGTGACCTGTCAGTACTTTCTTCCGTTGATACCCTTTGTGAGTTCCGGTCAGTGTTATTCGATCGTGGATCCGTTGACTGTGGCGACTGAGCTGGAGCTAAATTTTTCGAACGGAAAGATTGCGTTCTTGCCCTTCGAGAAACCGCTCAGATACGAATATGCGCTCCTTGAGCCCGACCACCGACCACCGTCTCAGCTGGCACTAAAGATCAAAGCAGGTTGGAAAGCCGAAGTGTTGAGGATGTTGGAGCAGGTGAACGCAAACCCTAATGCGGTATGTATTGATGAAGCTGGTGGCGAGCGGAGCTGAATTGCCGGCTCCGTTTTTGTCTGCTGTTCGTGGTCTAGCGAGCTGCCATGTATGCATTCAACCGGTATGTATTTCATAAGAAGATGTGCTCTGCTGCATATGCCGAGTGGTGCAAGCTAGCTCGGCATAATGGGCGGCCTGACTGATGCGGCTAAGGGTGGTCTATTTTTGTCTGACAGCACCTTTCTGGCAGCACCTTGACAAGACCTCTGCATTAATTAATTTTATCAGGTAAAATAAATTCCTGGGGTGGTGTCGAATGTACTTGGGATTGGATTTGGGAACGTCGGGTCTCCGCGGGCTTCTGGTAGATGACACCGGTCTTGTCTTCGGTGACGCCGAAGTCAGCGTTTTGACCTTGTCGCCCAAATCCGGCTGGTCCGAGCAGAACCCCCTGGACTGGATCAATGCTTGCCAAGAGGTTGTTAGGCAAATCCGCGCAAACAACGAGGAGGCTTTTTCAAAACTGCGCGGTATTGGCCTAAGCGGGCACATGCATGGTGCGACACTTCTGGATAAAAGAGGTGAAGTGCTAAGACCTTGCATTCTTTGGAATGACACGCGGTCAGCTGACGAGGCAGCGATACTGGATCAAACGCCGGGGATGCGCACAATCTCAGGAAACATAGTATTCCCGGGGTTCACAGCACCAAAGCTCGAGTGGTTGCGTACGCACGAGCCAGATGTGTTCTCAAAGATAGACAAAGTATTGTTGCCGAAAGACTATTTGCGGTTTTGGCTGACAGGAGAATACATTTCGGACGTGTCAGACAGCGCGGGAACATCCTGGTTGGATGTCCAGAATCGGCAGTGGTCGGAAAAAGCTCTTTCCATGGGTCACATGCGGGTCGAACAAGTGCCTCTCTTGGTTGAGGGCAGTGATCCCGGTGGAGAGCTGAAGGATGAGTTGAGACAGGAGTGGGGGCTTTCGTCTCCGGTTGTCCTTGCAGGCGGCGCGGGTGACAACGCTGCGGCAGCTTGCGGAATCGGGAGCATTAACGACGGCGCGGGGTTCGTTTCACTTGGAACATCCGGTGTGTTGCTGGTTGCGAGGGAATCCTATGCGCCTGCTCCGGAAACTGCTGTGCACTGCTTTTGTCATGCCGTCCCCGAAAGGTGGATACAAATGGGCGTCATACTTTCCGCAACTAACAGTATGAATTGGTTGTCGCGAACTTTGGGTGAACCAGTGGAAAAACTCGCTGCAGCGTTACCCGGCAGGTTGAATGGGCCTTCTTCGATCACCTTTCTGCCATACCTTTCAGGAGAACGGACACCGCATAACGACAGCCAGATCCGGGGCGCATTTCTGGGCGTGGACGTGTCGTCCGAACCTAATGACCTAACCCAGGCCGTGATGGAAGGCGTTGCATTCGCAATGAGAGATTGTCTGGAAGCGTTGAAAAGCACCGGAACCCAGCCGCGAAGCCTAATGGCGGTTGGGGGAGGCGCGCGATCCCGGTTTTGGTTGGAAACCTTGGCCACAGTTCTGCAAGTTCCATTGGAAGTGCCCAAAGGTAGCGAATTCGGTGCAGCAATGGGCGCTGCACGCCTCGCAATTTGTGCTGCCAACGGCGCTGAACCGGCGCAAGTCATGACGCCTCCGGAAATCGAAGAATGTATCGAACCGCGCAACGACCTGATTGACGCCTACGAAAACGAATACAGGCGCTATAAGCAATTCTACACGGCGCTAGAGCCACTTGCAGCAAGATGAAACCAAAAACGAATACGCTTGATCAGATTGAAAGGGCTCTTCTTGCCGATGGGGATATGCGCCTTTCTATCCTGAACTACGGGGCCGTATCGCAGGGCTGGTGGTACAAGGGCGAACCGCTCATTCTTGGGTTCGAAGACCCAACAGCGTATCTGACCGATACCCGTTACCTGGGCGCAATTGTCGGGCGGGTTGCAAACCGGATCGGAGGTGCAAAGTTTAACCTGGGAAGCACCAGTTTCCAGCTGAGCGCCAACGAAGGCGAAAACACATTGCATGGCGGAGAGGATGGGCTCTCCAAACAATTCTGGAACCTCGAACAGATTGCTCAGAATGAGGTTTTGCTAAGCTACGTTTCACGCGATGGGGAAAGCGGTTTTCCCGGCGAGATCAGGTTTGAGGTCAGAATCTGCCTGCAGTTTCCGCGTTTGGTTTATTCGATGGTCGCGCAGCCTGACCGGCCAACACCGATAAGCTTGACGCAACATAACTACTACACTTTGGGTGGCTCAAAAGGAATTGATGCGCACAAGCTGAAGCTAGCTTCAAACCGATACTTGGAAATCGACGATCAGGGAATTCCTTCGGGCCAAGTGCGTGCCACCAAAGAAAGCGATCTGGATTTTTCAAAACCCAGAACAATCGGAAGTGTTTCGGAGGCGATCGATCACTACTTCTGCTTCGATCACGATCATGACCCATCGGCTCCGGCCGCTAAGTTCACGGCACCCTCTGGTCTTACATTAAATGCCTATTCCGACCAACCCGGAGCACAGATCTATTCGGGGTACAAAAAGGCAAAACCACTTTGTGTTTCGTCCGCTTTGTGCATTGAGCCATCGGGCTACCCTAACGCACCCAATATCCCATTGTTTCCCTCAGTTATCTGCACCCCAGAGGCACCCTACCGACAGGTGCTTGTTTTAGAAATCTCTGAGGATCAAAATGAGAGCTAGCTCGCTGTTTTTGGCTATCAGCGCGTCGATCGCAAACCTTGGTGGCGCGAACGCTCAGACGTTTGGCCCGCTGCCAGAGTTTCTTGAGCCAGATTTCGCGAGTGTCGAGCTTGGGCGCTTGCTGTTTTATGACCCGATATTGTCAGGGAACGAAAATATCAGCTGTGCGACCTGTCATCATCCCAGGCTTGGCACTTCAGACGGCCTTTCCCTTGGTATTGGGGAAGGGGGGATTGGGCTGGGCGAAGAGCGAAGGTTGGACCCAGAGAACACTCCTGAACAACGTATTCCGCGAAATTCACCCGGGTTGTGGAACCTCGGGGCCACTGAATTTCAGACGTTTTTCCATGATGGCCGACTAGAGGCAGACCCAACGCAACCTGAGGGTATTAGAACTCCGCTGGGCACACACATGAGATCCGGTTTCAAGTCGGCGCTGGCGGCACAAGCAATGTTTCCGGTTTTATCGGCGGACGAAATGGCTGGTCACTACTCCGAGAATGACGTGAGCAAAGCGGTTCGCCTTGGTTTTCTGACACAGCAAGGCGGTGCGTGGGACCTGATAGCGACGCGGGTCGCAGCAGTTCCTGAATACCGCCAGAGGTTTGAAGGTGTTTCGCCGGATGATGGGATCACATTCACGGCAATTGCCAATGCAATCGCGGATTTTATAGCCTTCGAATGGCGCGCGGATAACAGCCCGTTCGACCGCGCAATGCGCGGCGAGGCCGAGTTGCCGCAAGAAGCAGAACTCGGCATGGAGTTGTTCTATGGAAAAGCTGGGTGCAGCAACTGCCACTCGGGTTGGTTTCAGACGGATCACAAGTTTCATTCGATTGCGCTGCCGCAGATCGGTCCGGGTAAAGCGGCGCGATTTGAGAACCACGTCAGGGACGACGGCCGTCTTCGTGTAACCGGTGACCCCGAAGATGGGTTTGCGTTTCGAACGCCATCCCTACGCAACGTGACTCTGACGGCTCCATACGGCCATAGTGGAGCATACGCCCGGCTTGAGGACATGGTGCGCCACCATCTGGACCCGGTGACGTCTTTGCGAATCTACTCGATAGAGATGGCCCTGTTACCTGCTTTTCCGGGATCTGAAGATCGTAATCCGTTGTTGGACGAACTGCACTTGAATGCGATCGCTGAAAGCAACAGCCTGCCAAAAGTTGCACTGACGGATCGAGAGGTAGTCTTACTTCTCAGCTTTCTGAAAAGCTTGGAAGACCCAGCCGAACGGCTAGGGATACCCGATCAGGTTCCAAGCGGACTGCCAGTGGATCGATGATCAACGGTGAATTCGAATGATCTGATTAGAGGGGTGTTCCAGCCATTCGCTAGCCTCTTCACCCGGCCAGATCACGCGAACCTGCGCTCGATCCTCACGCCCAAGTCCAAAATGGTGGAGCCCGGCGATACCACTGGCGTGGCCGCCGCCAACTGTTATCTCGCGAGTTTGAACACCCTGCGAGGTTCTGACTTCGATAAACCCGCCCACTGCTGCACGGTTGGATTGGTTCTGTGCGACATCAAGCAACAACCAATCTCCTCCCTGTGACGTGTTCTGGCTGACTTCCAGTTCCGAACCACGGTTGACGACAACAAGGTCCATACTCCCGTCGTTATTTAAGTCTGCAAGGGCTGCCCCGCGAGATTTCGCCATCGACGCAACGGCGGCGCTTGCCGAGGCTTCAAAGAACGAACCATCAGAGTTTTGCAAGAGCAGGTTGTTGGGATCGTTCAGGGCGGCGTCCGGCATTTGCTCAACATTGCCTTTGGCGACGAATATGTCGTCTCGACCATCATTATTCACGTCACTAAACTGCGCGTGCCACCCGGTTGATGGCCTTCCGTCATTACCGAGATGAGGCCGATGGGCTGTCGTGCCCATTTCATAAGTAGCGTCGCGCCAAGTTGGGCCGTTAGTTTCAGGATCAAAAACCTGAAGTTTTTGGTCGCCCATAGACGTTAGATAGAGCTCGGGAAAACCGTCTCCGGTCAGATCTCGTGAGGCGATCCCCATTCCCCAGATTGAATAGGGTAGCCACCCTTCTTCGAGCGCATACAGCCGTGGTTCCGGTTCCATGGCCCAAAGTTGCTCTTGCCCGCCCCGCACGTAGTAGTGGCGGTCGTTACTGACACGAAGGTCCGCGCGCCCGTTTCGTGCCCAATCAGAAAACAGAATGGAAAGCGAACAAAACCCGGGTGCAAGCTGTTGTGGCTGTCGATAACTGCGCCCTTGGGGGCGATAAAGCAGGGTCGGCCCGCAAGATTGGAATGGGCCTTCGGGGTCGAACCGATCAACATAAGTTCCAAACGCCAAGGTAGGTAAAGACTGCCCATCTTCCCAAGTTGCCGAGAAACCCGTCGTCCAGTGATCCTCGGACTTAAAACCAAGGTTTTCGAAAGGGCTGAATTGGCAGCCCGGATGGCCTTTGAGAAGGAGGTCTTTGCCTACACGCAAGATCGCTAAATCTATTAGGCCATCGCTATCCACGTCCAGCGGATACGCCCCACTTACCCCGGTCAAGGACAGTTGGTCAGGCGTTTGAGCTTTAAAAGAGATCTCTTCCCGCGATGTATTTTTGAACAGTTGAGATTGATTTGATCCACCTGCCAGGAACAATTCGGGCAGTGCATCACCGTTGCAATCGAAAACGGCCAAGCCACCGCCAACGAAATGCTCCCAGCCGCCATCGTAAACATGCGACGGAACTTCAATGCTCACAAACTCGGGGATTCTTGTCTCCGCGTTGGCGACTGTGGCAAAAACCGATAATGCCGCAAGATCAAATCGCATTTGCTGCAAGTTCCTTAACTCTGAGGATCGAAATTTGTTCAATCCCGTACGCTGCTGCGCCTTTGGCCCACATCAGGTCACCCCAATGGTGCACTTTGATATCAGGCAAAGGCGCGTCTACGCTGACGACGCCACTTCGAATGCGGGTCATGACCTCATCCGTACAAAGGTGTTCAAAGCTCTTTTGCGGGCCTGACACGATGATACACTCTGGATCGAACAGATTGATCAGATTGGACACTCCAAGTCCGAACATCTGACCCGCTCGGGCAAGCACCGAAGCCGCTCTTTCATCTCCAGAAACTGCGCGATCCTGTATGTCGGACACTGTCTTTAGTTCGTTGTTTTGTCCTGTGACTGTCATTTCCCGGATTAAAGCGTAGTCCCCGACATAGGCTTCAAGGCATCCGCGTTGACCACACTGACACAGGGCTCCGTCAAGTTGCACTTTTGTGTGTCCAAACTCTGCCCCGCAGCCTCTTTCTCCACGGTACAGTTTGCCATCGAGAACGATGCCAAGACCAACACCATGTTCGATCGTGACGACGAGAAAGTTTTTCAGACCGTTACCCAGCCCAAACAACTGTTCGGCTTTCGCGACAAGGTTGGCATCGTTCTCTACGAATGCGGGGCAGGGCAATTGGTTTGAGAGTAAGTTGCTGAAATCAATGTTTCTTTCGGTTATCGATGATGACCAGTGGACAAAGTTTCTGCTTGCATCGACCTGGCCGGCTACCCCGATAGAAATGCCCGCCAGTTGTTCGACTGAGCCATCGATTTTTGCGCAGGCTTCCGTAAGCGCATTGTGGATGGTCGAAACAAACTCTGCAGGCGGCATTCTGGCGTTGTTTAGGGGAAACTTGTGCGAAGTGACTTCGTTGCCCTCAAAATCGACCAGAATGATCGATATCATCTGCCGTGCCACCTTTAGCCCCGCCACAAGGAAAGACTGACCGTCCAATTGCAGCAAGATCTTGGGTCGGCCTCTTTTTCCGGACTTTGATTGCGCTTCGGCTTCAATCTCTTTGATTAGCCCCGCTGAGATGAGATCGGCAGTCGCCGCTGTCACGGTTGCAGGGCTGGTCTGCAAGGCCGTTGCGATCTCGATTCGCGGAACGGCACCCTTTGATCTGATGTGCTCCAACACCCGCAGGCGGGTTGTGTTTCTTTGTTCCAAAGAAATCGGTGAGGCTTTGCTTTTCAGCATCTTGTACTCGCGAATCTATTTGTTGGTCTAATCTATTTGAGATTTCGCGCGTCTTGTAGACTAAATATTTTACCGACTGAAATAAATATGATATTCAGAACTGTGAGAGCCGCGAATCGTGATGCGATGGCTCAGCAAATGGGAGGAAATCATGAAAAGAATTCTCAGTGTCTCAACTGCGGCCACCTTATTGGCCTCGGTTGCATTCGCAGAGCCGGTCGTCGGTGTAAGCTGGTCCAACTTTCAGGAGGAACGTTGGAAGACTGACGAAGCAGCCATCAAATCGGCGCTTGAAGCAGGTGGTGCTGAATACACCTCGGCAGATGCGCAGTCGTCTCCCGCAAAGCAGCTGTCGGACATTGAAAGCCTGATCGCCCAAGGTGTAGACGCGCTTATCATTCTGGCACAAGACTCACAGGCGATTGGACCAGCTGTTCAGGCGGCTGCCGACGAAGGTATCCCGGTGATCGCCTATGACCGTTTAATCGAAGATGATCGTGCCTTTTATTTAACGTTTGACAACGTCGAGGTTGGCAGAATGCAGGCCCGCGCAGTCTTTGAGGCGATGCCCAAGGGCAACTACGTCATGATCAAAGGTTCTCCCACCGACCCGAACGCGGATTTCCTTCGTGGCGGACAGCAAGAGATCATCGGCGCAGCAGTGGACAGCGGTGACATTGTGATTGTTGGTGAAGCCTACACAGATGGCTGGTTGCCCGCCAATGCTCAGCGGAACATGGAGCAGATTTTGACGGCCAATGAAAACAACGTGGACGCGGTTGTCGCTTCGAATGACGGCACGGCAGGTGGCGTTGTGGCCGCTCTGACCGCGCAGGGCATGGAGGGAATTCCCGTGTCGGGTCAGGACGGAGACCACGCTGCATTGAATCGGGTCGCGTTGGGCACTCAAACCGTTTCGGTTTGGAAGGACGCCCGTGAGTTGGGTAAGGCAGCCGGTGAAATCGCGGTCGCACTCATCGGAGGCACAAGTCCCGCAGATGTCGACGGCGCAGTCAGCTGGACTTCACCCGGGGGCACAGAGATGAACTCGGTCTTCCTTGCACCGGTACCGATCACCAAGGACAACCTTTCAGTAGTTGTAGATGCAGGATGGATCCCACTTGAAGATCTATGCCAGGGCGTGGAAAACGGCCCTGCTCCCTGCAACTAAACTTCACAGTCCCTGGCCCTTGTGGGGCCGGGGACCCTTGCTGACTATGAAAGATCGGAAATGACCGAAACTTCGTCTCAGCCGATACCAGAAAAAGCAAAACCCAGCCTGTTCCAACAGTTGGAACTGGATATGCGGCTTTTGGGAATGATCGGCGCGTTTGTCATCCTTTGCATTGGGTTCAATATCGTCACGGATGGGCGGTTCCTGACACCTCGCAACTTGTTCAACCTGTCTATCCAGACGGTTTCGGTCGCCATCATGGCGTGCGGGATGGTGTTCATCATCGTCACGCGGCACATCGACTTGTCGGTCGGAGCGCTGTTGGCAACAACCTCGGCAGTGATGGCGATGACACAAACCGAGCTGCTGCCGCATATGCTGGGAATGGGTTTGAACAACCCGGCAACTTGGGCGATTACGATAGTGGTCGGGCTGTTTGTGGGCACATTGATTGGTGCATTCCACGGCTGGATGGTCGGCTATCTTACGATACCGGCCTTCATTGTCACTCTCGGTGGGTTTTTAGTCTGGAGAAATGTGGCGTGGTATTTGACCAGTGGTCAAACCATTGGTCCGCTGGACAGCACATTCCTAATGTTCGGCGGTACAAACGGAACATTGGGTGCAACGACAAGCTGGCTATTCGGGCTTTTCGCTACCGCAATCGCTATATGGGCCTTGTGGAGCGGACGACGGGCAAAAGCTGCACACGGTTTCCCTGTCAAACCGATCTGGGCCGAGACCACCATGGCTGGGATAATCGCGATTGCGATCCTCGGATACGTTTTCATCGTCAATAGCTACGCCATTCCAACGCGTCGACTGCAACGTATGTTCGAAGCGCGCGGAGAGACGATGCCCGAAGGGCTTGTTGTAGGGTACGGCATTCCAATTTCGGTGCTGATATTGATTATCGTTGCGGTGACTCTGACGATCGTGGCGCGGAAAACCCGGTTTGGCCGATACATCTTTGCCACCGGCGGCAACCCGGATGCAGCAGAGCTTTCTGGCATCAATACACGGCTGCTGACCGTGAAGATTTTTGCTCTTATGGGTTTCCTGTGCGCCGTTTCCGCTGTCGTCGCCTCGGCGCGTCTGGCAAACCACTCGAACGATATTGGAACGCTGGACGAACTGAGGGTCATCGCAGCCGCAGTTATCGGTGGGACCGCTTTGTCAGGTGGCATCGGCACCATCTACGGTGCGATCCTCGGCGCACTGATCATGCAAGCGCTTCAATCAGGCATGGCCATGGTCGGCGTTGACGCGCCTTTCCAGAACATCGTGGTCGGCAGTGTTCTCGTGCTGGCCGTTTATATCGACATCGTCTACCGCAAGCGACTGGGGGCAAAGTGATGCAAGCTCAGGATACGCAGAAATCCCCCGCCAACTCTGGTCGTGGTTCTGGCGCGCCGCCATTGGTCGAGATGCGTGATATCTCGATTTCTTTCGGTGGAATCAAGGCAGTAGACCATGTGTCGGTCGATCTCTTTCCGGGTGAAGTCGTTGGTTTGCTTGGACATAACGGGGCCGGAAAGTCTACTTTGATTAAGGTTCTGTCCGGCGCCTATCAAATGGATCACGGCGAAATTTTGATTGATGGCAAACCGGTCGAGATCGGCAATCCCCGTGATGCGCGAGCAAACAATATCGAAACCATTTACCAAACGCTTGCGCTGGCCGACAATCTGGACGCAACTTCGAACCTTTTCCTGGGGCGCGAGATGACGACGCCTTTTGGGTTGGTCAACGACGCGGCTATGGAGGCCGAGTGCCGAAAGATCATGGCGCAGCTCAACCCGAACTTTCAGAAGTTCAACGATCCTGTTTCCGCGTTGTCGGGGGGGCAAAGACAATCTGTGGCGATTGCTCGGGCCGTCTATTTCAACGCCCGCATACTGATCATGGATGAGCCCACGGCGGCGTTAGGCCCGCATGAAACGCAGATGGTGGCGGATCTGATACACCAGTTAAAGGCACAAGGCATCGGAATTTTCCTGATCGATCACGACGTGCATGCGGTTATGGAACTGTGCGATCGCGCCTCGGTCATGAAAAACGGGAAATTGGTTGGCACCGTGGAAATTGCAGACGTCACAGACGACGATCTGTTGTCGATGATCATTCTCGGCAAACAGCCAGCACAAAAAGCAGAGTAGGGGGCAGAAATGCCAAGCGGATTTTTTGAAGGGATCGAGCAGATCCAGTTTGAAGGTGTTGAAAGCAAGAACCCGATGGCCTTTCGGTATTACAATCCGGACGAAATTGTCATGGGTAAGCGTATGGAAGACCATTTGCGGTTTGCAGTGGCTTGGTGGCACTCATTTGCTTGGGAGGGAGGAGACCCCTTTGGAGGGGCGACCCTGGAACGCCCATGGCATCCGCAGGATAATATGGGGCGAGCCCGCCTGAAGGCAGACATCGCTTTCGAAATGTTTGAGATTTTGGGCCAGCCGTTTTTTTGCTGGCACGACGCCGACATCCGGCCCGAACAAGGAAATTTTGCCGACAATCTGAGAACCCTGGAAGAAATCACCGATTATATTGGTGAAAAGATGCGCGTGTCTGGTACTAAGTTGCTTTGGGGGACGGCCAATATGTTCAGTCACCGCCGGTGGATGGCTGGCGCCAGCACTAACCCTGATCCCGACGTTTTCGCGTTTGCCGCAGCAACTGTAAAGTCATGCTTGGATGCGACCCATAAACTGCGTGGCGAAAACTATGTGCTCTGGGGCGGACGTGAAGGGTACGAGACCCTGCTGAACACGGATTTGAAAACCGAGTTGGACCACATGGGCCGGTTTCTGAACATGGTCGTGGAATACAAACACAAGATTGGGTTCAAGGGCACCATTCTTGTGGAACCCAAACCTCAGGAACCTTCCAAGCATCAATACGATTATGACGCGGCAACCTGCATCGGATTTCTTCGGAAATACGGGTTGGAGAACGAAGTAAAGCTGAACCTAGAGCAGGGACACGCGATCCTTGCGGGGCATAGCTTCGAGCATGAAATCGCGGTTGCTTCTTCAGAGGGTATGTTGGGTTCGATAGATATGAACCGCAACGATTACCAATCTGGGTGGGATACGGACCAGTTCCCGAATAACACGCCAGAGGTTGCTTTGGCATACTACTACATTCTGAAAGCTGGTGGATTTACAACCGGGGGCACAAACTTTGACGCCAAAATACGCCGGCAATCGATTGACGCCACCGACTTGTTGGCAGCTCATATCGGCGCCATGGACATATGTGCGCGTGGTTTGAAAGCAGCGGCTGCAATGATTGAAGACGGTGGTTTGGATCGAGCGCTGTCAGAACGGTACTCTGGTTGGAGCGCACCCGGGGCGGCGTCAATGTTGGACTGCAGCCTGGAAGAAATCGCCGCTCGAGTTGTTCATGAAGGGATCAATCCTGAGCCAAAATCAGGACGCCAGGAAATACTAGAGAATTACGTGAACAGGTTTGTGTGACCAAGGAAACTGATACATAGGGACAGGTTTCCAGGCGGGCTATGCTTGCGGCAGACCCCTGAGTGATATCCGGGTGCGCTAGTCTCTCTGAGAATCATCGTGGCGAGTCTAGTTCGTTGGCTGACAAACTTCGCTGGTAAGACTGCCCAATCCTGCCAATGGGTTACCAAATTGCGCCAAAGCCTTTTGCCCCTTCTGATTTTTCGTGTGGGAATTGAGAAGGTTCGAGGCTGGGTTCCAAAGGCCAGCGATGAAGACGCGCTGTCGATGGCACATGCACCGTGACGCAGGTGTTGAAAATCTCGCTGGTAGCAGGTGCTCAAGTGTGCGGGCCTGCCCAATGATTATCTGTCTGCCTAAATCCGTGGCGCCACTCTGCGTGATTGCATTGCCCTGTGAGGCGCGGTCAAGTCTGAATATGGCAAGGCTTATGTGGCTATTCACCTTGGGCAGACAGTGGCGCGGTCCCTTCGTGCCGCTGATTTTTGCCTTTTCCTGCATCTCGAGTATCGAGATGAGCCTGACCCGGCTGACTGTGTTCAAGCCGCTGATGAGGTCGATCAAACTGGATGTCGACCGCCGCGAGGACAGGGTGGTCGCCACCTATTCCTCTGGCGACCAAGATGTTTCCGCCCCGCCCACCGCCGCTCGTCTCGAAGCGGTCGATTTCATGGAATGTTGATGGGTATACCTGCTAACATATCGTTGCAGGTGAAACGATATTGGCTTATTCTACGCGAAGCATGCAACTCGATGATTTTTTTCCATACCGATTGGCTGTCGCGTCCGAAGCGTTCTCAAGAAACCTTACGGACGTCTATGAGCGCGAACTGGGCCTCTCGCGTGAGGAATGGCGATTGCTGTTTCTGCTGGCAAATGTAGAAAGCATGACGTCGCTGGACCTCGCACGGCGGACGACACTTGATAAAGTACAGGTCAGCCGGGCGGCCAAACGCCTTGATGAAAAGGGGCTGATCGTTCGTGAAACCTCAGACGAGGATCGTCGAATCCGGGTTTATCGCTGCACGCCCGAGGGGTTTCGCCAGTTTCAGCATCTAGAGCCAAAGGTGCGGGAACGGGCCAACCGTATGCTTGATGCGCTGACCCCCGAGGATCGCGAAGCGCTGGAGCAGGGAATATCGGCGCTTATGATCGTGGCCAAATCCGACTGAAATAAAGGACAGAGGTCAAAATGACCTCTGCCCATACCTGTCACGGCCGATCATGGGCCGAAAGCAGCGTGCCCACGCAGGATCCAAACCCGACACGATGGTCCTTACCGTGCGCGGCACCGCGCAGTGTGAGCTTATCGCCATCTTCCAGAAAGCTGCGCTCGTCTCCGCTGTCCAGGGTCAGAGGCTCTTTGCCGCCCCAGCTAAGCTCCAGCAGGCTGCCGCGATTTTCCTTTTCAGGGCCGGAAATTGTGCCTGATCCCAGCAAATCCCCCACTCGCATCGGGCAGCCGCTGGTCGTGTGATGGGCAAGTTGCTGAGCCGCGGAATAATACATTTCGTTGTAGTTGGTACGCGCGATAATCGTCTCTGCCGTACCATCAGGTGCCAGCCCGACCTCAAGGGCGATATCATAAAGCATCGGGCCGGGTTCCTGCAAATAAGGAAGCAGCTCTTTTTCGCGCTCGGGTGTTGAGGTGCGGAAGGGTTCCAGCGCCGCTTTGGTGACGATCCACGGGCTGATCGTGGTCGCGGTGGCCTTGGCCTGAAACGGGCCAAGCGGCTGATACTCCCATGCCTGAATGTCCCGCGCGGACCAGTCGTTAAGAAGAACATAGCCAAAAATCATGTCATCGGCCTGCTGAACCGATACAGGCCCGTGCGAAGGTTGCCCAACGATTGCGCCCATCTCCAGCTCCAAATCAAACCGCCGGGACGGGGCAAAGATCGGCGCGTCCATATCAGGGCTTTTGAGCTGGCCCCACGGGCGGCGTATGTCCGTGCCACTCACCACGATCGATGACGCACGTCCGTTATAGCCGATCGGAATGTGCAGCCAGTTCGGGGGCAGGGCGTTTTCAGGGCCACGGAACATGGTGCCGACATTGAACGCATGATTGCGGCCTGCATAGAAATCCGTGTACTCGGCGACGTCGAACGGCATGGCCATCGTGGCGGAGGCCATCGGAACAAGATAGGCGGTCAATTCGTTCTGACGGTCAGATCCTGCGGCCAGTGCCTCGGTCAAAGTAGCGCGGAATTGGCTCCAGACCTGAGCCCCAAGCGCCATGAACCCATTCCATGACCCGCTCGAAAACACTAACGCCTCGGGCAGATCAAGTTTGCCGTCCATCTCCATCTGCGTCACGTCGAGGATCATGTCTCCGATAGCCACGCCACAATGCGGCGCGCCCGCGCCGGTTCTGAAAACACCATAGGGCAGGTTGTTTAGCGGGAAGTCGGTCGCGGCCGAGTTGGCGCTTTCGACCCAAGAGGGCAAGAGTTTCGTCATGGTTACACCTTTAAGCCGCGTCGGGCTGATTTTCGGGGCGGGCGTTGTTGAACGCCGTAAGGGAAAGGGCGCGTTCCTCGATCCCGAGAAGGCGGGGGAAGGGGGACATATCAACGCCCCAGCGATGCGCGTTATAAAGCTGGGCTACGAGGCAGATGTCGGCGAGGTCGGGAAAATCCCCGAAACTGAACGTCGTCGCCTTTGGCAGCAGTGCTTGATAGGCGGTAAATCCTTCGGTCATCCAATGGCGGAACCAATCAAGCTGGCCATCTGCCGAAAGCCCCATGTGGGTCTTGAGGTGGGTCAGGACCTTGAGGTTGTTCACCGGGTGGATGTCTAACGCTATGGTCTGCGCAGCGGCCTGAACGCGGGCGCGTTGGAGCGGTTTTGTCGGCAATAGCCGAGGCTCAGGGACGATAGTGTCCAGATACTCGATTATCGCAAGCGACTGGGTCAGAACAGTGCCGTCCTCAAGAACAAGGGTCGGAACACCCTTGCAGGGATTAAGTGCCGCGTAGTTGGGGGCACACTGCTCTCCGGCGACCAGATTGACCGGGCAGGTTTCATAGCTGAGACCTTTGAGATTCAGAGCAATCCGGACCCGGTATGAGGTCGTAGAACGCCAATAGGAGTAAAGTTTCATGACCTCATCCAGCAAGTCTTAGCGCATAGTCAAAACCTGACGGCTTCAGGTCCCGCGCCGGATCAGACACCCGGCGCGGGAAAGTGCATCAGGCGCTTTTGTTGAGTTCTTTGGCGTGCAGCCAATCAGCGTGTTTCGGTGCTTTCTTGGTTTTCGACCAATCTTCGAGCATCAGCCATTTCACCTCGTCCATCCGTGCCAGCATCGCTTCTTCCTCTGGGTCGGGGCAGGCCAGTTCGATCCGGTGGCCTGAGGGATCGAAGAAATAGATTGAATGAAAGATCGAATGGTCGGTGACTCCAAGAACTTCGACGCCGTTGGCCTCGAGGTGTTCTTTGAACTCGATCAGGGTTGCGCGGTCCTTGACCTTGAAGGCGATGTGCTGAACCCAGATCGGAGTATTCGGGTCGCGGCCCATTTCAGGCTTGGTCGGTAGTTCGAAGAACGCCAAGACGTTGCCATCACCGGCATCCAGGAACAGATGCATGTAGGGGTCCGGCTCGTGGGTCGAGGGCACATGGTCCTCGGCAATGGCCAGAATGAAATCCATGTTCAGCATCTTGCCATACCACTCGACGGTTTCCTTGGCATCTTTGCAGCGATAGGCGACGTGGTGAATTTTTTCGATTTTCATCGTGTCTTCCTTTCCGAATGGGTTGGGTTTGGGTGGTTCACATCAGTCCCACAAGCCAGAGCGACAGTGAGGGAATGAGGATGAGCAGGGCCAGCCGCAGGATGTCGGCGATCCAGAAGGGCAGGACGCCCTTGAAGATGGTTGCCAGCGACACGTCCTGAAGAACACCTTTCAGTACGAAGACATTCATGCCGACCGGGGGGGTGATCAGGCTGATCTCGGTCGCGACAACAACGACGATGGCGAACCAGATCAGCGCGTTTTCGGGATCGAGCAACAGTTCGTTGGCGAACTCCAGCTCGAACATCAGCGGATAGAACACTGGCACCGTCAGCAGGATCATCGACAGGCTTTCCAGCACGCAGCCAAGCACCATGTAGACCACGATGATGAACACGATCACCGCCCATACGGGCATTTCGTTGTCGATCACAAAACTGGACAACGCATCGGGCAGCCCGGCGAAGTTTATGAAATTGGTGAACAGCTCGGCCCCGATAATGACGGCAAAGATCATCGCAGTAGCTCGGATGGAATCCATCGTGGCGGCGAAAAACCCACCCCATGTCATGGACCGCAAGGCTACAGCAATCAGCACCGATGCGCCTGCACCCATACCTGCCGCTTCGGTTGGGGTGAAAAACCCGCCGTAAATCCCGGTCATGATGAACAGGAACAGGCCCAGCACACAGAAGACGCCAACCAGGTCGGTCCGGCTCATCGGTTCGGTGTTTTCTTCTTCGGGCGCCAGCGCAGGGTTTACACGCACCGCAACCATGACCGCGCCAAGATACAGGAGCACACCGATGATGCCTGGTATGATGCCAGCAATGAACAGTTTGGCGATGTTGGTCTCGGTCAGCAGTCCATAGATGATCAGGATCACCGAGGGCGGGATTAGGATACCCAGCGTGCCGCCAGCCGCGATGGAGCCGGTTGCAAGGCGGTCATCATAGCCAAACTTGCGCATCGAGGGCATCGCGACCTTGGACATGGTCGCAGCGGTCGCCAGTGAAGACCCGCACACCGCGGAAAAGCCCCCGCAAGAGAAGACGGACGCCATGGCAAGGCCGCCGCGCAGTTTGCCAAATAGCCGGTCAGCACCCGCAAACAGGCCATGTGCGACGCCGGATCCAGCCAGCACGTTGCCCATGAAGATAAAAAGCGGAATGACTGACAGGCTGTAGGACAGTGCGGTATCGAAAGCCACTTGGCCGGTCATCGCCCAAGCCGGTTCCCAGCCGCGCATATAGGCAAAGCCGAATCCACCAACCGCCGCCATGGCAAAGGCAATCGGCACCCGCAACAGGATCAACCCCAGAAGGACGGCAAAACCGATGAGTGATTCAATCATGGCAAAGCCTCCGGAGGCGCTTGATCGGAATTGCGCTCTTTCGGCGGTTGCAGGCCGCGCAAAAAGGCGATGAAGGCCGAGACCATGCAGGACACGCCCGCCAGATATCCAAAGGGGGCCAGCGGGATCTCCAGCGCGTTACTGACCGCGCCGTCATGGGCCGCCTTGGCCGCATGGGTAAACAGCCGCCAGGCGAAGGTGGCCAGAAGGGCGGCGGAAAACAGCCCGGCAAAGGCGGAAAGCAGACGTTGGGTATGCTTGCCGAGAACCATGTTCAGCAAGTCGACCTCGATATGCTCGCGCCGCTCTGTTGTCAGCGGCAAAGCCAGAAAAACAAGGGCTGCAAGCAGAATTTCGGTAAGTTCGAATGCACCGGATAGTGGTGCATTCAGAAAGTAGCGCCCGATCACATCCACACAGGTGATGAGAATGAGGCAGAACAGGATCAGAGCGGCGCCGGCACCAAGCGTCCTGTCAAGCAGCAGCCCGATGTCCAGCCCCTCTTCCGGGGGCTGGTCGGGGAAACGATGGCGAAGCCGCTCCATGGATCAGAAATCCACACCAGCCTGCTTGCGCAGTTCTTCGAGGGCTGCCGCTCCGTCATAGCCATCAGCCGAGATTGCCTCGGACCATGCAACTTCGGCGTCAGCCGCCCGGGACTTGATCGCATCAACCACGGCAGCCGGAGCTTCGTAAACCGTGATCCCAGCTTTTTCAGCAGCTGCGCTGCCTTTTTCGTCGGCTCCGATCCAGGCCTCGCCAACCAGCGTGGCAAAAGCCTCGCCCGAGATCGCTTCGATCGCGGCCTGGTCCTCTGCGGAAATCTCGTTCCACTTGTCTTCGTTCATGACCATGAACCAGGTTGTGTTATAGAGACCGCCGGGCACTTTCATCGTGTATTTGACGTCTTCGGTCAGCTTGAACGCGGCCAAGGCATCATAGGGGAAGGTGACCCCGTCGATCACGCCGCGCGACAGCTTCTCATAGACCTCGCCCGAGGACATGAAGAGCGTTGTTGAGCCCATGCCCGACATCAGATCGGAAATATAGCCACCGGGGACGCGGATCTTCAGACCAGCAAAATCGTCGGCGGTTTCAATTTGACGGACGTTGTTGTGCAACATGCCCGGGCCGTGCACGAACAGACCCAGAAGCTTGGTGCCTTCATGCTCTTTCTGGGCTTCCAGCGGACCGGAATACACGTTCCAGAACGCTTTGGAACCAGCCACGGCGTCATCGCCGATGAACGAAAACTGGCCGATGCGCGACCGGGTGAAACGGTCATCGGTGGTGAACGAGTGCAGACCATAGGTGATGTCGGCAATACCGTCGGCTGCCATGTCGTAATGCGCGGGCGGCGGGCCCAGCGGTTTGGCCAATACACGGACCGTCACGCGCCCGTCGGTGACTTCTTCGACCTGCTTGGCCCAGGGTTTGATCGCGCCAGTCACGATCGGGTGGCGCGGTGGTAGCCAGCTGGACAGGGCCAGAGTGGTGTCGGCCATCGCGCTCGATGCGAGCGACAGGGCGATGGAAGTTGCGCCGACGCAGGCGAGGGCGCGGGTTTTCAGGTTCAGTTTCATAGTTTCCTCCCTATGAAGTGTCAGATTTCAGCAGCTTTGATCGCTTCGGTCAGAACCGAGCGTTCGCCGATGTGGTTAGCCAGTATCAGGATCAGGCGGGCGCTTAATGCGTCGCTTTGGTCTTTTTCCAGCCCGTCATGAGCGGCCAGAAGCTCGGCGTAGAAATCATCGACGCCATCAATGTTAGGGGTCAGGATCAAATCAGTCATGGGGCTTACTCCTTGCCGACCGCGCGCCGGATCGAAGCGCGGATTGCATTTTCGTCAAAGCCAGGCCGGCGAGAGGCCACGTGTTGATCAGGGCGGATCAGGTAAACCGCGCTGTCGGCCTCGCCCAGATACCGCTTTTTTAGAGCGCCGGTTTTGTCATCCTTGACCGAAAGCGCCAGGCGCGTGACCTGAACACCGTCTTCCTCGATCATGTCAGGGGCATCGGCGTCGATGGTCAAAAGGATGAATTCGTCGCCGAGTTTGGACAACAGGAAATCGTCGGCCAGCGGCGCATCAGGGCAAACCGATCCGGGGCGCGATTGTGCGGGGCCGTTCAGGGCATCTGCAGAGTTGAGCGGCGACCCGTCATAGGTGCAAGGCACCGACAGGCGACCGGAATTCACCATGGGGCGCGCAAATTCGTACTTTTCGGACAGCGAAAGCACGGCGTCGCGCAGAATGCGGCTCGTTTCGGACTTTGGAGTGATGAAATCCGTCGAACGGGTCGAATTCAGGATGTTTTCATCCGCGCCATGGATGCGTTCAACGTCGTAAGTGTCCAGCAAGCTTTCTGTGGCTTCACCGCGCATCACCATGCCCAATTTCCAGCCGAGATTGTCGACATCCTGCATGCCCGAGTTGGCTCCGCGTGCGCCAAAAGGTGAAACCTGATGCGCTGCGTCCCCAGCAAAGAACACGCGACCGTGGCGGAAACTGTCCATGCGCTTGCACTGGAACGTATAGATTGACGACCAGACCATGTCATATTCAACACCTTTGCCCAGGAACGCGTCGAGACGGCGGCGGATGTTCTCCTCTTTCATCTCTTCGGCCCGGTCGACATCCCAGCCGATCTGGAAATCCACGCGCCAGACGTCGTCGGGTTGCTTGTGCAGCAGGGTGGACGCACCCGACCCGTGGGTCGGTTCGAACCAGAACCAGCGTTCGGTCGGAAAGCTGTCGTTTTTCATCTTGATGTCGGCAATCAGGAAACTGTCCTGGAAAACTTTGCCGGTGAAATCCAGATCCAGCATCGTGCGCAACGGCGACGAGGCCCCATCACACCCGATCAGCCAGTCCGCTTCGAGCGTATAGGGGCCATCCGGTGTCATGATGGAAAGGGTGACGTGATCATCGTGCACTTCGACGGCATCCACGCGGTTCTTGCCGCGGATTTCAATCGGAGCTCCTTGCGCCTGCAACTCCTCAAAGCGGTCGAGCTGGTAACTTTCGTAATAGGGCTGCTGCATGTTGATGAAGGCGGGATATTCATGGCCTTCCTCAGGCAGCAGGTTAAACTCGAAAACTTGGTCGTCTTTGTGAAAGACCTTGCCGAGGTTCCAAACCACCCCTTTGTCAACCATCGGCTTGCCACAGCCATAGCGGCCAGCAACCTCTAGACAGCGTTTAGCAAAACAGATCGCGCGCGATCCCATGCCGACACCTTCGTGGTCGTCCAGCACCAGTGTCGGAATGCCCTGCCGCCCAAGATCAAGCGCGGTGGCCACGCCAATCGGTCCCCCGCCCATCACCACGACGGGATGACGGACCGGTGACACGGCGTCTTGATCGGTCGATTTCTCATAGGGATAACGCTTGTAGGCAAGCGTGTATCTGTCATCGAACATCGGTTTTTTCCTCTGGCTGCGCGCGTTTCACTTTGATTGGGCGTCCGACCGAATGGCCGGGCCGACAGTTTTAACCCTGCAGGGCCTCCCACATCTCAAGGTCGCGCTGAGCGGTCCAGATGCGTGGGGTGTCGATGCCGCGGGCCTCGTCATAGGCGCGGGCGACATTGAAGGGCAGGCAATGCTCGTAAATCGCATAGTCGGCGAATTTCGGATCGCATTCGGCACGCACGGCGTCCCAGGCCTCTTTCAAAGACCCGCCACGGGCCGCAACCTGTGACGCTGGTCGATAGGTGCTTTCGACGAAATCACGCGTGTTTTCGATGGCGGCATTCACCATGTCCTTGCCGACCAGAGCATCCCCACGACCCGGTGCGATGGCATCGACGTCGAACCATTTGATCTGGTCCAGCGTGTCGCCCCAATCATTGAAATGCCCGTCACCGCAATAGCAGGCCGAGTGGTATTCCACGATGTCACCGGTGAACATGACGTTCTGATCGGGCACGTGAATGACGATATCGCCTGCGGTATGTGCGCGGCCAAGATGCATCAGATCGATCCGGCGATTGCCCAGATAAACGGTCATCGTGTCGCTGAAGGTGGTGGTGGGCCAGGTCAGGCCGGGGATGCTCTCATGCCCTTCGAACAGGCGGGGGAAGCGTTGGAATTCGCTGTCCCAGTCTTCTTTGCCCCGTTCCACGACCATCGCGCGGGCCATGTCCGACATCAGGATCTGTTGCGCGCCAAAGGCGCTGGCGCCCAGAACGCGGACCGCGTGATAATGGGTCAGCGCCACATGGGTGATCGGTTTGTCGGTGACGGAGCGCACACATTCGATCACCTTGTTGGCCAAACGCGGCGTGGCCTGCGCCTCGACGATCATCACACTGTCATCGCCGATAATAACGCCTGAATTCGGATCGCCCTCGGCGGTGAAGGCATACAACCCTTCGCCAACCTCGGTGAACGATATTTTCTTTTCCGACATGTCCCCCTGGGACGCGAATGCCTTGGCCATGAGTATCCTCCAAAGACGCGATGCAGCTGGAATTCGGTTCGTTTTTTGCGGATTCGGCTACATCGTTACATTTGCAACAATCTCGTTTCATTTGAAACGAAAGTCAACGATAAACCGACTCTAAATGATGCAGGGGTGCCCATCCCCTTGTTATCAATGACTTGCCTGACCCCTTTAGATGCTCGCTTGGGTGAGCTTGAGTCGTTGCAACAAGTATTCAGCCGGAGTTTGCGGCACGCCGTTACAGCTTCGATCGGGTATTAAGTGCGGCTGGTAAGATGTCTAAACAGTCGGTTCGTAGTTTTCTGGCGTCCAGCGGAATTGAATTTTCTTCCTCATGCATCCTTGAAGATCAGGGGAATCCGACTCCACGTGCCAATGCAGGAAATCATCTCGGTCTTCATTGCGAAGGGAGGGCGCAGAATGCCAATTGGAAAAGTGGATACCCGCATCCGTACTTGCATCAACGCATCTGCGCTCTGATCATCTTCCAGAACGCGGCGCTGTTTGATTTCGATCTCGAATATCTTCAGCCGGGAGTACAGCGCCGGATCAACCTCGCTGTACCGCAAAAGCTGTAGCTACTTGCGATCCAGCAACGCCCGCCTAACACAGACTTGCAGTTGAGCCGCAGGCTGCAGTTGCGGGGATGCAATCTGGGCAGCTTCCGCTTTGCCCGTAGCACCATTATCGCTAGTCGCGGCTTACAAGCCCACTTTCAACCCACTCATCAAATTGAGCCAAGACCGCATCGCAAAATGCAGTGTCGTTGATGTGGACATCCAATTCGGTCATCGGCACCCGGCCCGGCATGATTTTGCGGGCTTCGTCAACCATATCTGAAAGCGCTTTGGGATCATGAGCTTCCTCGCCTTCTTTGTCCCATGCCTCGACGCCTTGAACCGGCAGGAAGAAGTGAACGGGCCCGGTTGCAGCTTCCAGCCGGTTCGCCAGTTCTCGGATCCAGGCACGGCGTTCCTCGCCATTGAAAACCGAGCTTTTGATCAGGCGGTTATGTTCGTGAAAGGGGCGATCTGCATATTGGTCCGGGACTTCTTGCCAGCCGGCAAAGTCCAAAAGGTCAAGTGCGCCCGGGGCGACCATTTGTGGCGTGCCAACGCAACCGGCATTGGTCAGGCGATCTTCTCCGCTAGAGACAACGGAGCCTGCCAGCATATTGCCGAATTCTTGCATGCAGAAATCCATCACGCAGGAAAAAGCGCCCTCTGCAGCCAGTTTCTCGAAGGCCATACCGCCCATACCTGTCGAATGAAACACGGCCACTTCAAAGCCACGCTCTTCGAGTGCAGGTTTCAGGGTTTTCATGTAGCGCAGGCAGGACGACCCAAGGCTGGTCATGCCAATCAGGGGTCTGCCGCGATCCGGCGCGATTGCGGCTTTGGTCGCGCCAACCACGGCCCCTGCGGCCTGTGCCAGTGAGGACCGGCAGATCGAATTCATACCATACAGACCGCCGGCCCACAGGATCATCTGAATGTCCGGGGCCAACCGATGCGGCGGGATCAGCGGCGAGAAGCTGACGGTCGAGACGATATACTTCGGCACTCCCATTGGCAGCGCTTGCGCACAATCCAGCGCAAGGTCGGTGCCCATGGTGCCGCCGGTGGCTAGCATCCCATCAAACCGGTTTTCGGCATAAGCTTTTGCTACAACCTTCGCCGCTCCGGCGGACATGACGCGGAACGCCTTGTTTTCATCCCCCAGCGCGATCACATCATCGATGGCCATTCTTTCAGCGGCGGCGACGTCGTGTTTCGAAACATCGGTCGGCGTTTCCGGATTGCCCAGAACAGACACGTCCATCGTCAGCACAGCCGCTCCCTGCGCCCGCACGGCGTCTTCGATGAACCGCATCTCGGGCTCTTTTGTGTCGTATGTCCCAATCAGCAGGATCGTTTTCTTGGTCATTGGTTTTCTCCTGTCTGTACTTTTTTTCCGAGGTAACGCGTCAGCAGACCCCGGGCGGTATCGACGAACCGCATATTGCGTGCCTCTGATCCATCTTCGTCCATCCGGGACGATATCCAGCCGACATATGTCACCGCACGCAGGGCCATGAACAGATCGAGATGCCCGGTATCGAGCGCCCGTTCCGTGCGGTATCCCTCAAGCAGGGATCCTCGCAGAGCGTCATAGTCCGGTTCGTGCAGGTTTTTCAGCAAAGTCGTCGCGATGTCGAACAGGCGGAATCCGAGCCCGGCATCGTCGAAATCTATCAACCAAACCTTGTCGCCTAGGACCATCACGTTTTCACGCACCAGATCGGCGTGGATCAAGCCAAAATCCAGCTTGTTTTCGATGTGTTGCAGATCACGGTTTGCTGTTTCGCGGAACATGATGAACAGGGCGCGGTCCTCATCCGTGAGCGTGGCGTTTTCCCAAAAACGATCCCACAGCGGGGCATCGCCCAGCAGCCCTGTGCGGTCCCAAGACCAGCGCATGAAGTCAACTGGCCGGACCCAGGCATCGCTGATCTTATGCAGCCGCGCCATCTCACGCCCGAGGACCCGAAAAACCCCTGTTCGGTCTTCGTGATCAATTCCACCGCCTGTCGAACCCAGTGGGCGACCGGGCAACCAGTCCAGCATATCGACCTGAACCCCGTCCAGTAGATGCAGTAAACAACCATCTGTGGCCGGTACTGGCGTGGGTACACCGACGCCCTTTGCGCCAAGCTCGGCAATCCACAGCAACTCGGACCGCAGAGCAGCATCCGAGTGCAAGTCTTTGCGATGCAGACGCAGGGCAAAGCTTTTTGTACCCGCCTGAACCCGGTAGACATGGTTTTCACGGGCGGCGACCAGCGACCACTCAGCATCTTCTATGCCCCAAAGGGTCAGGGCTTGCTCGACAATCCGGGTCATAAGGTCAGCGGGGTTTCGGCCAAAACCTCGTCCAGTGTGTCAAACAACAGATCGGCATTCTCTTTCGAGAACGGCATGGGGGGGCGGATCTTGAGCGTATTCTTGTGACGTCCCAGTTTCGAATGAATTATCCCCCGGTGCCGCATCGTGTTGATTACCCGGTCGGTGAACTCGCTGGCCGGTTCCTTGCTTTGCCGATCCAGCACCATCTCGGCCCCGAAGATCAGGCCCGAGCCGCGCACGTCGCCGATGCAATCGTACTTCTGCTGCAACGCTACCAAGCGCGCGCGGGCATGATCGCCGACCGTTTTGGCATTGGTGACAAGGTTCTTGTCCTCAATCTCTTCCAGCACCGCCATTGCCGCAGCGCAGGAGACCGGGTTGCCGCCGAAGGTATTGAAATACCGATAGCCATTGCGGAAGGTGGTCAGGATTTCGCTGCGCGTCACAACTCCGCCGACCGGATGGCCATTGGCCATCGGTTTGCCCATCGTCATGACATCCGGCACCACACCCATTTTCTGGTGTGCCCACATATGGGTGCCGGTGCGGCCAAAGCCGGATTGCACCTCATCACAGATCAGTAGGCCACCGGCCTTGCGCACCACTTCGGCCACAGGTTTCAGCCAGCCGTCTTGATGGTCGGGGAAGCCTTCGTTCAGGAAATACGGGCAGACCACCAAAGCGGCAAAGCCGATGCCGGACTTTTCATGCTCGGCAATCTGCTCGGCCACGGCATCGGCGAATTTGGTGCCGTCCGGGTCCGGATTGCGATAGCTGTCTGGGGCTTCCACAAATAGGAAATACTGATCCAAGCCGAAGCCAACCGTCGGCACGTTCGACTTGCTCAACTGGCTGACCAGAGACGTGTTGCCGTGATAAGTCGCATCCGTGGCAATGATCCCTCGTTTACCGGTCATGCCCTCGGCCATGCGCAGGGCGATGTCGTTCGCCTCGGACCCGGTGCAGGTCAGGATGGCGGTGTCCAGCGAGGCGTCCATCGTGCCGGTCAGCTTTTCGACATAGTCCAGAATACCGTCGTGCAGATAGCGGGTATGGGTGTTGAGCGTCGACGCCTGACGGCAGATCGCGTCGACCACGCGCGGGTTGCAGTGACCGACATGCGGCACGTTGTTGTAGCAATCCAGATATTTGCGCCCGTCCGCATTCCACAGCCAGACACCGTCGCCCTTCACGATATGAAGCGGCTCATCGTAGAAAGTCGAAACATTCGGGCCCAGCAGCTTGGCCCGGCGTTCAACAAGCGCGGCGGATTTCGGGGGAAGCGTCATGCGGTCGCCCTTGGTAAGAGTTTTATCCATGCGGTTTTCAAGTCGAGATATTTCTCGAGCGCGTGCAAAGACTTGTCATGCCCGTTGCCCGACTGGCGCACACCGCCCAGCGGTACGGTCAAGTCAGACCCGCCATAGGTATTCACGTGAACGACACCTGCGCGGATACCTGCGATCATGCGGTGCGCGCGGCTCAGGTTCGACGTCCACACGCCTGAGGAAAGACCATAGACCGAGTCATTGGCCAGCCGGATTGCCTCGTCCTCGTCCTTGAAAGGCGTCACGGCGAGGACCGGGCCAAACACCTCGTTCTGGAACAGGTTGTCGGTGGGTTTCACTCCGGTCATCACCGTCGGCGCCATATAATAGCCGCCGGTTTCCTCAAGAATGCGGCCTCCGCCGGTACGGCGCTCGGCGCCCTCTGCCTCGGCCCTGGCGACGAATTCCAGATTAGAGTCCAGTTCGGGCAGTGAATGAACCGCGCCGATTTGCGTGTCCAGATCCAGCGGGTTGCCGACGCGCATCGCCTCGGCATGTTTGACCAGCTCGTCAACGAAATCGTCGTGAATATCCTCTTGTACGAGCAGGCGCGATCCGGCGATGCAAATCTGGCCGGCGTTGCGGAAGATGCCGCCCGCTGACACTTTGGCGGCCTCGCTCAGGTCCGGGGCGTCGTTGAAGACGATGTTGGGGGATTTGCCGCCCAGTTCCAGATAGCATCGCTTCATATTCGACCGCGCCGAGTATTCCAGCAGCCGCCGACCTGTCGCGCCCGAGCCGGTGAACACCATGATGTCTACATCCATCGATAACGCCAGCGTTTCACCCACCACCCGGCCCGAACCGGTCACGACGTTCAGCACGCCGTCGGGCATTCCGGCCTCGGCCGCCAGTTCGGCCAGTTTCAACAGCGACAAGGATGCGCTTTCGGCCGGTTTCAGTACCACAGAGTTGCCGGTGGCCAGTGCCGGGGCCAGCTTCCACGCGCCGATCATCAGCGGCATGTTCCAGGGTACAATCGCGCCAACCACACCAACGGGCGCGTGATGGATCAGACCCAGTACGCTGTCCGCAGTGGGGGCGATCTGGCCATAAACCTTGTCGATCGCCTCGGCGTAATAGCGGAACGTACCGGCCGCAGACATCGGTTCGGCTTTCATGGCCATGGTAATCTCGGTGCCATTGTCGCGCACACCCAGAACTGCCAGTTCAAGGGCGTGTTTTTCGATCAGTTCGGCCAGTTTCAGCAGTACTTTCTTGCGCTCAGCCGGGGGGCGGCGCGACCAGCGGCCATCTTCGAACGCTGTTCGTGCGGCGGCAATCGCTGCCTCCATATCCGCCGGTGTACCTTCGGCAATCCGGGTCAGAACAGTGCCATCAATCGGTGATAGAACATCCCGGTGACCGCCTTGCGAGGCATCGACCCAGCGTCCCCCGATGAAGTGCGAACGGGGGGACAGAACCTGAGATCGCAGGGCGTCAATATCGGATTGGTTCATGGCAGGGTTACCCTTGCTGATTGGGGTGATCGGAATCGACCGGTAGCGCGGTCGGCTGGGGTTTCAGCTTGTTGCGGAATTCAAAGTACAGCGTGCGGAAATGAAGCAGCAGGATCAGTACGATCAGCGCTGTCAGGATCGCCGCAATCGGGCGGTCGACGAAATCGAGAGGTGATTTGACCCGCGCCATGGCGCTGCGCAGTTTGACCTCCATGATGCCGCCCAGAACCATGCCCAGGATGATCGGCACAATCGGCAGGTCCAGCCGTTTGAGGATCAGGCCGAACACCCCAAACCCGGCGGCAATGGCGCAATCGGTGATCGAGTTGCGCAGGCTGTAGACGCCAACAAAGGCCAGGATCAGGATCATGATGCCCAGAAACCGGGTCGGGATCTGGATGATCTTCAGCAGCAAGTTGGTCGAGAACAGCAGGAATACCAGAACGATGACGTTCAGCAGGATCAGCGCCATATACAGCGCCATCACAAAGTCCATCTGGTTTTCGAACAGCTGCGGGCCGGGGATGACGTTGTGCACGTAGAACACCGACAGCATCATCGCGGTCAGCGCTTCACCCGGGATACCCAGCGCCAGCAGCGGGATCATGGCAGCGCCAGGAACGGCGTTGTTGGCGGCCTCGGAGGCCACCAGCCCCTCGGGCGAGCCGTCACCGAATTTGTCGGGGTCTTTCGAGGTCTTCTGTGCATAGGTGTAGGACAGGAATTGCGAGGTGAACTCGCCGGTGCCCGGCACCATACCCATGAACACACCGATGCTGGAGGACACGGTGGCAACACGTTTTATACCCAATAGTTCCCTGAGACCGGCGAAAATGCTGCCGCTGACGTGCGCTTCGCCCGGTGCATGGTTCTTTTCCAGTAACAGCAGCAGCGCCTGACTGATTGCAAACAGGCCCAGCACCACAACGATCAGATCGACACCCGAGGCCAGCCAGCTTTGGTCAAATGTAAAGCGGCGGGTGTATTTGACAGGCTCAAGCCCGACGGTGTTCAGGAAAATCCCGAAGGCCGCCAGCATGCCAGCAGCAAAAATCTGTCCACGATGGGCCAGGATCACCAGTATGATCCCCAGAAGGGCGGCCAGGAAAATCTCGCGGCTCCCGAAATGCGGTGCGACCAATGCCAGAATCGGTGACAGGATCATCAGGCAGATGATGGCAAAAACTCCTCCAAAGAAAGATGCGGAATAGGCCAGCGACAATGCGCGATGCCCCTGTCCGCGTTTGGTCATCGGATAGCCGTCATATGTGGTCAACGCGTTTACCGCGGTACCCGGCGTGTTGATCAGAATGGCCGGAATAGCGCCGCCATACATGGACGAGCCATAGATACCCAGCAACAGCGTCAGACCGACAATGGGTTCAAAGGCGAATGTAGCTGGCAATAGGATGGCGATGGCCACCGCAGCTCCCACACCGGGCAGCGCACCGATGATGACCCCACCGATCGAGCCGATCAGAAGAGCGGCGATCACCTGCCATTGTGTCAGAATAGAAAGACCGGACAGAAGCGTTTCCATAGCGAACCTCAGAGATAAGTCAGCGCAAAGGCGCGCACGGAATCCGGCAGGTATTCATAGACGGCGCCTGCCGGAATTTTGACCTGCAGAAAGGCACGGAAGATGATCGTCACCGCAACACCGAACGCCACCGCAAGGCCAATGGCGCCGGCAGTTCGGAACCCGGTTCGAACCGCAAGGAAAACCGCGAACAGAACGGTCGACGGTAAATATCCCAAAAGCGGGACGACCGCGACATAAACCAGAAAATAAGCGACGTATTCAATAGACCGAAACCAGAACGCGACTTCGGGCCAGCGACCCGGAATACGGTCTGACATGGCCGAACTGAGCCAGTGCAGAAAGGCAAATAGGAACATTGCCCAAAGCGAGACTTTCGGCCAGAAGCCGGGTTGCGCAAACCACTTGGTGCGTTTGACAACCTCGGTCTGTGTATCCAATTGGGTCAGAAGGAAAATGGCAAAAACCAGAAAAGCTAAAGCAAAAACAACATCGCCGGGTCGGCGGTATCGTTTGAACATGTCTTGCAATGTCTTTGCGATCATTTTGGCCTCCTGTTGGATAGAAAAAGGCCCGACACCATCTAAATGTGCCGGGCCAGTTTCGCTTTATTCGCCTAGAATCTCTTCGATTTTGGAGAAGGAGGCTTTGTCCTGTTCGATTTGCGCGTTCGAGGCATCCGGGTCCTGCCAGTAGATCAGCGCTCCGGTTTCTGCGGCAAGTTTCGTGGCCTTGTCAGAGTTTATCGCTTTCTGTGCAGCCGCCGTGATCTTTTCGCGCGCCTCTGCCGGGGTGTCTTTGTGGACAAACAGCCCATTCCACAGCGCCAAAGGCAGTTCGGGGTTAAGCTCGACAACGGTCGGCGTGTCTGGGACCAGCGAAATCCGCTCACCGCCGATGCTGGCCAGAACATTCACCTGATCCAAGCAAGGAAGTACGAGCTGAAGCGTTGTGTTGATCACGTCCACGTCGCCCGAAGCCAAGGTGTTGCAGTCCAACGCGTCAAAGGCGGCTTCGCTGGCGAAATCAAATCCGCTGCTTACCGCAGCCGCGAAGGTCACTTGTGTGGGCGGTAGAACCGTACCGAAATGACCGAGCGCTACGTCGTTCTCCTTACCATGTTCCACCAGTTCCTCCCAGGTCGAGAAAGGCGCGTCTTTGCTGGAGGCGATGACGAAGGGATAGGTCAGAAAGATGCCAATCGGTTCGAACGGGTTGGGGTTGAGCTCAGGAATGCCAATTTCCGGGCCTATGACCGGCACACCGATGACGAAAGAACCGATCGTGTAGCCATCCGCCGGAGCAGTTGCGACCTCAACAGCGCCAGGGAAGGGGCCACCACCGCCGCCGGGCTTGTTCACGACTGCGGCGGGTACGCCGTACATGGCTTGGAACTCGTCAGCGATGAGACGCGTCAACACGTCTTCCAGGTCACCCGGGGGCCACGGAACGACAAAAGAGACTGGCTTCTCTGGATAGTCGGCCAGTGCGGCGGTTGCAGAAACAACAAGTGCTGCGGCTGTTAGAACTTTCTTCATTGACACCTCCCGTCAGTGGTTCATTATTTGATCCGCGTTAACAAGAATAATGTTGCTTTGTTAAGCGTGTTCTGTCAAGTATTACCTTAACGGGAGGATGTGAGTCATATGGGTGCTGCCCTGAACGCCTTGAAAATGCTTAACTACTTTTCAAACGCTCGGCCGGAGATCGGGCTGAGTCAGTTTGCGCGGTTGTCCGGATTGAACAAAGCCACCGCACTGCGCCACCTTCGGGCGCTAGAGGAATACGGGTTGATCGAACAGAACCCTATGACCAAGTCCTACGCGGTTGGGCCGGCCGCGCTACGTCTGGCGGCGTTGCGCCAGATCGCCCGTCCCGGCATCGAGAGTGCCCGCCAAAGAATGCAGGTCGCGATGCAGGACGTTGGCGAAAGCCTGCATCTTTCGCTGCTTGAAAAGGATTCGCTTCAAACCGCGCTGGTGGTCGAAACGAACCGCCACAGCGTACGGGTCAGCCTCGACCCCAGCGAGGTTCTTCCGATCAATGCGACCGCATCTGGTCTTTGTATGCTTAGCTTTGGGCCATCCTTCTTGCTGGAGCGTCTCGGGCAGGAAGAGCAAGTGCGATACACGGACACTACGCTGACCGACCCGGCCAAGATCAAAGAGCGGGTCGTGACAATCAGCCAAGTCGGTTGGGCGAACAGCAGTGGAAGCTATGAAAATGGCGTCTATGGTTATGCGGCCCCCATATTCGGAATTGATCAGGTGGCGTTGGGAACCATTGCGATTGCCGTTCCCGAAGGCCGTGCCGGCGACGAACGGCTGCCCGAAATCCTGACCGCCCTGCATGCCCTCTCGACTGACCTGACCGCAAGTTTTGGCGGTCAGCTTCCCGATACATTTCCAACCGAATTCCACCCTTGAGCGGGTGTACACAAACCCCGGAGACCCGAGACATGAAAGACTCGAACTTTCTGAAAGAAAACAACGCGCGTTACTTCTGGCACCCGATGGCGCACCCCGCTGACAGTCAGAAGAACCCGCCGATCATTCTGAACGGTGGTGAAAGTGTAAGCATTATCGATGTCGATGGTCACAAGGCGCTGGACGCGGTCGGGGGACTTTGGAACGTCAATCTGGGCTATTCCTGCGAACCGGTGAAACAGGCCATCGCTGATCAGCTGAATGCACTGCCCTACTATTCGACCTTTCGCGGTACCAGCAATGACAAGGCGATTGAGCTATCTTATGAACTGGCACAGTTCTTCGAACCCGACGGCCTGACTCGTGCATTCTTTACCTCGGGTGGCTCGGATTCGGTTGAAATAGCTCTGAAACTGGCGCGGCAGTACCACAAGGTGCGCGGCGAGGCCGGGCGAACCAAGTTCATCAGCTTGAAGCAGGGTTATCATGGCACCCATTTCGCCGCGGCCTCGGTCAACGGAAATCAAAAGTTCCGCGCAATCTATGAGCCGATGATGCCAGGTTGCTTTCATGTGCCCGCCCCCTGGACCTATCGCAACCCGTTTGATGAGACTGACCCTGAACGTCTGGCGCAGCTCTGCGTCAAAGCGCTTGAGGCCGAGATCGCATTTCAGGGGGCAAATACCGTTGCCGCCTTTATCATGGAGCCGGTTCTGGGGGCAGGGGGGGTTATCCCACCGCACAAGAGCTTCATGCCCATGGTACGAGAGGTTTGCTCGAAACACGGTATTCTGCTGATCTCGGACGAGATCATCACAGCCTTTGGTCGCACAGGCAGCGAAAGCGGTGCGCGGCATTGGGGTGTGCAGCCCGATATCATGACCACGGCCAAGGCGATCACCAACGGCTATTTCCCCTTTGGAGCGGTGATGATCTCGGGTGCGGTCGCCGAGGTATTCGAAAAAGACCAAACCGGCAAGGCGTCGGTGGATCAAGGCTATACCTATTCCGGTCACCCGGTTGGTGCAGCGGCGGCTCTGGCTGCGCTGTCCGAGATCAAGCGCCTGCGCGTTTGGGAAAATGCCGCCGCGCGCGGGGATGAGTTGTTTGCCGGGCTGCAAAAGCTGGCTGAGAAATACGACGTGATCGGAGATGTGCGCGGTGGCGAGGGGTTGATGTGTGCGCTGGAGCTGGTCTCAGACCGTGCGACCAAGGCACCTATAGCCAAGCACCTGCCGCTGCAGGTTCAGAAAGCGGCTTACGAAGACGGTGTGATGGTGCGCGTGTCCGGGAACAACATCATCCTGTCACCGCCCCTTATCATCACGTCCGAAGATGTAGCCAAGATTCTGTCGGCACTGGATACTGGTCTAGCAACTCTGTGAGCACATAAATAGCACAGACCGCTACGGGCAGGGCCGCATCAGATCCTTCAGTGAGCCTGAAGCCAAGTCAAACTTTGACCGCCTGCAACTCTTCGAGCAGGTCCAGCAATTGATCCAGTTTCTCGCGGCCCATCTGTGACTCAATATTGTTTGAAATCGCCAGCGACGTGGCAAGGTTGTCTTCCAGTACCGCGCGCCCCGCATCGGTGATGCGAACCATTGTACGGCGCTTGTCTTCGTTGTCCTGGCGGCGGGTGATCTGGCCTTCAGCTTCCATCGTGCGCAGAATGCGGGTGAGGCTGGGCAGCAGCAGGCAGGCCTCGTGGGCGATAGCGCTTTGTTCAATCTCGCCCAGCTCGTCCAGAACCCTCAGGATGCGCCACTTTTGTTCGGTCAGCTGAATGTCATGAAGCATATCCCGGATCGGTGCCATGACGGTTTCCCGTGCGCGCAATAGCGCAATCGGAAGGGAACGGGACGTACTTTTTGTGTGGCTTTGCGTGCTCATGCCGCCTTCTAAAGCGCCAGTTTTGAAATTGCAAAGATTAACAAGGCAAGTTCTTGACAGCGTGATTACAAAATAGTAAACATGTTAAGCAATAAGGGAGGACGCATGCCACATTTTCACGTCGAATATTCCGGGAACCTGGAGGACAAGGTCGACATGGGTGGCCTGTGCGAGTGCATCCGGGCCACGGCTGCCGAGATTGATACCTTTCCGAAGCCGGGCATTCGCGTCCGAGCCGTTCGGGTTGATCATTATGCCATTGCAGACGGCAATCCGGCGCATGGCTTTATCGACATCTCGATCCGCCTGCGCGCAGGTCGGCCAGACGACGTCAAGCAGGATGCCACACAGCGCATATTTGAGGCGGTCAGAGCATATCTTGCCCTCGCCTTCTCGCAATATTCCATCGCGCTCTCGCTTGAGATGCGTGACATCGACCCGAAGCTTTCGCCCAAGACCGGTACAATCCGCAATCACCTTGGCGCGTCCACGCAGGAGACCTGACGCATGAGCGCACTGAACACAAACATCGAAAAACTGGCTGGATTTCTGGCGCGGTTCAAAAAGACGGGCATCAAAAACCGCATCGCGGGTAGAGACGTTGCCGGGTCTGCCGGTGTGTTTCAATCCACATCGCCGGTCGACAAGTCGGTGATCTGCGACGTCGCCCACGGCACGGCGGATGACATCGACACCGCAGCTAAAGCGGCCAATTCGGCCTTTACCGAATGGCGCGACATGCCCGCCACCGAACGCCGCCGCATATTGTTGAACGTGGCCGATGCGATTGAGGCGCGCGCCGAGGAAATTGCGCTGTGCGAATGCTGGGACACAGGCCAGACCCTGCGTTTCATGTCCAAGGCGGCCCTGCGTGGGGCCGAGAACTTCCGCTTTTTTGCGGATCAGGTGGTGCAGGCGCGGGACGGGCAGCATCTGAAATCGCCGACTCTGATGAATGTCACAACCCGGGTGCCGATTGGCCCGGTTGGCGTGATCACCCCGTGGAACACGCCGTTCATGCTGTCGACCTGGAAAATTGCGCCCGCTCTGGCCGCTGGTTGCACGGTGGTTCACAAACCCGCCGAAGATTCGCCGCTGTCAGCCCGCCTGCTGGTCGAAATCGCCGAAGAAGCCGGTCTGCCCAAAGGTGTGCTGAACACCGTGAACGGCTTTGGCCTGGATGCGGGCAAGGCGCTGACCGAACATCCGCTGATCAAGGCCATCGCGTTTGTCGGCGAAAGCCGCACCGGTAGCATAATCACCAAGCAGGGCGCAGACACCTTGAAGCGGATGCACTTGGAACTGGGCGGCAAAAACCCGGTCATCGTGTTCGATGACGCCGATCTGGATCGGGCGCTGGATGCAGTGATCTTCATGATCTACTCGATCAACGGCGAGCGTTGCACCTCGTCCTCGCGCCTACTGGTGCAGGACAGCATCAAGGATGAATTCGAAGCCAAGCTGATCGAGCGCGTCAACAACATCAAAGTTGGCCACCCGCTGGACCCGGCGACCGAAATCGGCCCGCTGGTGACCGAAGAGCATTACAACAAGGTCACCAGCTATTTCGACATCGCCAGAGAGGACGGCGCGACCATCGCGGCGGGTGGTGTAAAACTGGGCGATGAGGGATACTTTATCCGTCCGACCCTGTTCACCGACGCCAACAACCAGATGCGCATCGCGCGTGAGGAGATCTTTGGCCCGGTCCTGACCTCGATCCCGTTCTCGACCGAGGAAGAAGCGCTGCAGATCGCCAATGACACGCCGTATGGTCTGACCGGTTATGTGTGGACCAACGATCTGACACGGGCACTTCGCTTTACCGACAAGCTTGAAGCCGGAATGATCTGGGTGAACTCAGAGAATGTACGTCACCTGCCCACGCCGTTTGGTGGGGTCAAGGCCTCGGGCATCGGTCGGGATGGCGGCGACTGGTCGTTCGAGTTCTATATGGAACAAAAACACATCGGCTTTGCCACCGGTCAGCACAAGATCATGCAGTTGGGCAAATAATCCCGACGGGCTCAAAAAAACGTGCGAAAAACTCTAACTCCAGGAGGAGACTATGGGAGAAATAGTACTCGCCGCCAAAATGACCCACGTGCCTACGTTGCTCATGTCTGAACAGGAGGGGCCGATCAAAGGAAAGCGCCAGGCAGCAATAGATGGTCACCGGGAAATCGCCCGTCGCGCCAAAAAACTCGGCGCTACAACGGCGATCATTTGCGATACCCACTGGGTGATCAACGCGGGCTTTCACATCAACGCCAATGACAAGTTCGAGGGTTTGTTCACCTCGAACGAATTCCCGCAGTTCATTCAGGACCTGCCTTATTCCTACAAAGGCAACCCCGAGATTGGCGATGCGATTGCCAAAATCGCGTCGGACAAGGGCGCCCATACGCTGGCGCATCACCTCGACAGCCTCGAGCTGGAATACGGCACGCTGGTTCCAATGCGATTCATGAGCCGTGAGCATGATATGAAAGTCGTATCGGTCGCGGCATGGGCCACGGTGCACAGCCACGACGAAAGCCGCATTGTGGGCGAGGCGATCCGCGAAGCGGTCGAGGCCAGCGATGAAAAGGTCCTGCTGGTTGCGTCGGGTTCGCTGTCGCACAAGATTTGGGCGAACAAGGACTACGCCGCAAACAATGGTACATTCACCATCAGTTCGGAGTTCAACCGCCAAGTGGATCTGCACGTTCTGGATATGTGGAAGAGCGGCGACCACGCTACCTTCCTCAAGATGCTGGGTGATTACGCTAACTTTTGCTGCGGCGAAGGTTCGATGCACGACACATCGATGCTGTATGGTGCATTGGGGTGGGATGCGTACGACAAGAAATGCGAGGTTGTGACCGAGTATTTCCCATCCTCCGGCACCGGGCAGACAAACGTGATCTTCCCGGTGACCTGAACGGGCTGACAGGCGCGCAACGCACTTTGGAAAGGAGTCGATCATGGGAAAGATTGTACAGGCCGCGAAGATTACGCATGTGCCAAGCATCTGGATGTCCCACACGATGCCGAAATACAAGGGCATCCGCCAGCCTGCCATTGATGGCTATGCGCGCCTGCGTCAGGACGCGATCGATCGCAAGGTCGATACCTTCGTCATCTTCGACACCCATTGGATCACCAATCAGGGTTTCCACCTGAACACGAAAGAGCACCACAAGGGCCGTTTCATCAGCCACGAACTGCCGCACATGCTGGCGGATATGGAGTTTGACTATCGCGGCGATCACGAGCTGGGCGAAACGATCCTTGACGTTCTGCGCGAGCGTGGTGAACGGGCCCTTGGTCATTCGCATCCCGATATGGGGATGGAATACGGTACCTTGCTGCCGATGCACTTTATCAACGATGGCGTGAACGCGCGGGTTCTGCCTGTGGCAGTCAACCAGTTTTCGTCGATTGCCGAAAACCGGGTTTGGGGTGAGGCAATTGCCGAAGGCATCCGACGGTCTGACCGGAACGTCTCGATCCTGGCCTCGGGGTCGCTGAGCCATGATTTCACGCCCAACGAACGCTCGGTCGATGGTCTGAATTCGGTGAATGGAGAGTTCAACCGACAGATGGACATGCGGGTGTTGGACCTGTGGGAACAGGGCCGTTTTGAAGAGTTCCTGGAACTCCTGCCCGACTACGCCAAGAAATGCGCCGGCGAATGTGCCATGAACGATACTGCCTTGCTGTTCGGCGCCCTTGGATGGGGCAGTTACAAGGGCAAGATCGACATCTACACCCCGTATTTCGGAAGTTCCGGAACGGGTCAGACCAATATCAGCTTCTCGGTGTAAGGCCGGGGTGACAGGAAAATTCGAATGACTGAACTGCGTCTCAACGATTCTAGCCTGCTTGCCGAAATGGCGCGGGTCGGGTCCAGATGGGTGGATGCCACCGAGGCTGAAAGCGCGATTGACGTAACCAACCCGGCAACGGGTGAGGTGATTGGCCGGGTGCCCAATCTAGGTGCTGCAGAAACGGCCGAGGCGATTGCCGATGCGCAGCGCGCCCAGAAAGACTGGGCCAAACGCACCGCGAAAGAGCGCAGCCAAGTCTTGCGTCGCTGGTACGATCTGATGATGGAAAATCAGGATGATCTGGGTACCATCCTGACCGCCGAACAAGGCAAGCCGCTGGCCGAAGCGAAGGGTGAGATCGCCTATGGTGCCAGTTTTATTGAGTGGTTCGCCGAAGAGGCGCGTCGTGCTTACGGTGATGTCACCCCCGGTCATGCGCCGGACAAGCGGATCATCACTGTCAAACAGCCCATTGGTGTCGTGGCCGCTTTCACGCCCTGGAACTTTCCCAACGCCATGATCACCCGCAAGGCCGGACCGGCCTTTGCTGCTGGCTGTTCCATGGTGCTGAAGCCCGCCAGCCAGACGCCATTTTCGGCAATCGCGCTGGCCGTTCTGGCCGAACGTGCGGGGCTGCCTGCTGGTCTGTTCTCGGTAATCACCGGATCGGCGCGTGCGATTGGGAGTGAAATGACCTCAAGCCCGATCGTTCAAAAGTTGACCTTCACAGGGTCGACCGAGATTGGCGCGATGCTTTATGCCCAATGCGCGCCGACCATCAAGAAACTGGGGTTGGAACTGGGCGGCAACGCGCCGTTCATCGTGTTCAACGATGCCGATCTGGATGCCGCCGTCGAAGGGGCCGTGATCGCCAAGTTCCGCAACAATGGGCAGACCTGTGTTTGTGCCAACCGCATCTACGTGCAGGCCGGTGTTTATGATGCCTTTGCCGAAAAACTGGCTGCCAGGGTAGCGACCCTGCCGACCGGCAACGGGTTTGACGAGGGCGTCATTTTTGGCCCGCTGATCGATCAGGCCGCCGTGGACAAGGTGGCCGAACATGTCGGAGACGCAACTTCCAAAGGTGCCAGGATTGCGCTTGGGGGCAAGCCCCACGCGCTTGGCGGCACCTTCTTTGAGCCCACCATCCTGACCGGTGTGACCTCGGACATGGCAGTGGCGACCGAGGAAACCTTTGGCCCTGTCGCGCCCTTGTTCAGGTTCGACAGCGAAAACGAGGTCGTAGCTGCCGCCAATGACACCGAGTTTGGGCTTGCCTCGTATTTTTATTCCCGGGATCTGGCCCGTGTTTGGCGTGTGTCCGAGGGTCTGGAATACGGAATGGTGGGCGTCAACACTGGCCTGATTTCGACTGCCGAAGCCCCGTTTGGTGGCGTCAAGATGTCGGGTCTGGGGCGCGAAGGGTCCCGCTATGGGCTCGATGACTTCATGGAACTCAAATACATCTGCATGGGTGGCATCGATGCCACCGAGGAGGCCTGATGCGCTTTGCAACCTACACCGCCGATGGCGCAACCTACTTTGGCGCAATCACCGATGACGGCGCGATCGCGCTGAATGACGCCTTTCCCGATCACGGCAGCCTGTACCAGGTGATCACCGCCGGAATGTTCGATCAATTGGCCGCGGCTGCCGAGGGCCGGGAGGTGACGCACAAAGACCTCACCTATGAGATGGTCACGCCCGATGCCCGCCGCATCCTTTGCGTTGGGGTGAACTTTCCTGATCGCAATGCGGAATACAAGGATGGCAGCGCGCAGCCGAAATACATGTCGCTGTTCCCGCGCTTTGCCAGCGGATTTACAGGCCATGACCGCCCGCTGATCCGTCCGCCGGAAAACCATTCGCTGGATTACGAGGGCGAAGTGGCCATCGTAATCGGCAAGCCGGGCCGACGGATTTCAGAGGAAGACGCCTATGACCACATCGCGGCCCTGACCCTGTGTAACGAAGGCACGATCCGCGACTGGGTGCGGCACGCCAAGTTCAACGTCACCCAAGGCAAGAACTGGGATAACTCCGGCGCAATCGGCCCATGGCTGGTGCCGTTCACCGATGCGGCGCAACTGGATGACGCCCGCATCCAGACCCATGTGAATGGCGAGCTGCGCCAGGACGATACCCTGAACCGCATGATGTTCCCGATCCGGCGTGAAATCGAATACATCTCGACCTTCATGACCCTGCAGCCGGGCGATATCATCGTCACCGGAACGCCCACCGGGGCAGGGGCACGATTTGATCCCCCGAAGTACCTTGCTCCAGGCGACGTGGTCGAGGTTTCGGTCGAAGGCATAGGCACGCTGCGCAATACTGTCGAGGACGAACAGGTATGACCCCCGAGGATCATGCAAGCGCCGCCGCTGATCTGCTGCAGGCTGAGCGTACGCGTGAGCAGATCGGCCTGTTGAGCCTGCGCTACCCCGAGATGGGGATAGACGACGCCTATGAGGTGCAAAACGCCATCTATCGCCAGAAATTGGCCGAAGGGCGTAAGGTGATCGGCTGGAAGATCGGCCTGACCTCGAAGGCCATGCAATATGCGCTGAACATCGACATTCCCGACAGTGGCATCCTGTTTGATGACATGGTTTTTGATAACGGTGGAACTGTCCCGGCGGGCCGTTTCATCCAGCCGCGGATTGAGGCTGAGATTGCCTTTGTGATGAAATCCGCAGTTGGCGGCGAAAACGTCACCCGCGACGAGATCATCGCCGCAACGGATTACGTCGCGCCCTCGATCGAAATCCTCGACACCCGTATTCAGCGGATCGATCCCGAGACGGGCAAAGCCCGCACCGTGTTCGACACGATCAGCGACAATGCGGCCAATGCGGGCGTTTTACTGGGTGCAGAACGGCACGCCGTCGATGCCTTTGACCTGCGCTGGGTCGGTGCCTTGGCCTTCCGCAATGGCGAGATCGAGGAAACCGGCCTGGGTGCAGGCGTGCTGAACGACCCGGTCGAAAGCGTAGTCTGGCTGGCCCGCCGTATGGCGCAATACGGCCAAAGCATCGATCCCGGTCAGGTCATCCTGTCCGGCAGCTTTATCCGCCCGGTCGAATGCCCACCCGGCACTGAAATACATGCCGATTTCGGACCGTTTGGCTCTGTCGATGTCATATTCGCCTGAAAGGAACACTGCACATGCCTGTGCCGAAGAACACGTTCAAAGCCGCTCTCAAGGTCGGGCGACCCCAGATCGGTTGTTGGGTTGGGTTGGCCAATGCCTATACGGCCGAGATCGCAGCAACCGCGCAATTCGACTGGCTACTGGTCGACGGTGAACACGCGCCGAACGATTTGCGCTCGATCCTTGAACAGGTGCGGGTGATCGAAGGATCGGGCAGCACCCCGGTTGCGCGCCTTCCGATTGGCGAGACATGGATGATCAAGCAATATCTGGACGCCGGAGTGCAGAACCTTCTGGTGCCCATGGTCGAAAGTGGCGATCAGGCGTGTGAACTGGTGCGAGCGGTGCAATACCCGCCGCGCGGCATGCGGGGCGTGGGTTCGGCGCTGGCGCGGGCCTCGCGGTTTGCCGCAATCCCGGACTATCTAAAAACGGCGGACGAACAGATTTGCCTACTGGTACAGGTGGAAAACCAAGTTGGCCTGGCGGCGCTGGACGATATTCTGGCGACCGATGTGGATGGGGTGTTCATCGGCCCCTCCGATCTGGCCGCCGACATGGGCCATATCGGCAATGCTGGTCACTCAGATGTAGTTGAGGCCGTGTTGGACGCGCTGACCCGCATCGTGGCTGCGGGCAAGGCGGCGGGTATCCTAACCCTTGATCCGGTGATGCAGCGCAAATGTCTGGACTTGGGGGCCAGCTTTGTGGCCACTAATATTGACGTTACATTATTTGCAACAGCAATGCGCAACGCTGCAAAAGCAGGGCTGGGCCTGTTGCCGGACCAGATCGCCTCGGGCGCGGCCCAAACCGCTGCAGCCGGCAAATACCTGCAGCAACTCTGTAAGCATTGGTCGCACAAGGCCGAGGCCAGTTTTGATGAGAAGAAGGGTAGCGTGATCTTTGCAGATGGAAACAGTGTGACCCTCGAAGCGGACGATACCACCCTGACTCTCACCGCAGTGACCGGTCCTCGAGGCGATTTGGCGCGTTGGAAAGATGTAATCGAAGCTCATCTGGTGCGTTTCGCCTTTCGCGAAGAGATCCGCATCAATTGGTCTGAATAAAAGCACCAAAAAATGTCTGATCCCATCTACGCCATAGGCGACATCCACGGTCAGTTGCACATGTTAGAGGACACTCTGGTACGCATAGAAAAAGACGGCGGGCCTGATGCCCAAATCGTCTTTATCGGTGACTACACGGATCGCGGCGCCCACAGTCGCGAGGTTCTGGACCTTCTGATAAAAGGGCAATCCGAAGGTAGAAACTGGACATTCCTGCGCGGCAACCACGACCAGATGTGCGCAATGTTTCTTGAAGACTATCCGCGCAATGACGCGCGTTTGTTGGTCGGGTATCATTGGCTGCATCCCCGGATCGGCGGGGTTGACACACTGAAATCCTATGGCGTCGAGGTGCGTGAAGGGGATCGAACCTATCAGATCCACGCCAAGGCCAAAGCTGCCGTTCCGCAGGCCCATATCGGTTTTCTGGCAGGGCTGGTCCCCTACTATCTGCACGATAACCTGTTGTTTGTTCATGCAGGAATACGGCCCGGCATTCCTTTAGATCGACAGGATCACGATGACCTGATCTGGATTCGAGAAGAATTTCTAAACTGCCCGGACCCCTACCCGTGGCTGGTTGTTCATGGCCATACCCACGTCGCTAAACCGGAACACCACGGAAACCGTGTGAACATCGACACCGGAGCAGGATATGGCCGATCATTGGCCGCCGTGGTTTTTGAAGGATCAGAGTGTTGGATGTTGCAGGACAAGGGCCGAACTGCCCTGACGCATCGAGCTTTTTGAAGATCTTTCGCTAATTGTTGACAGCGCGTTACAAAAAAGTCCTGGCGCCGTTGAAACACTCGCTCATGCGCCAGTGGCGATCACAGCTATGCTTTCGGCAAACAGAGGAGAATATGATGCTTCACCGGATCAAAGTCTCATGATCGGCAACGTTGCCCCTTACAATCCCTCTTGAGTTTTGTGAGCAACAAACATCCTGATTTCTCGTCAAACAATCCGGACATAGGGGTGCGATAGGCCCAACATATCTTCTTTGTGGCGAAAACCAGCAGCCGGTTTCCGCTGGATTATGTCGTTTCCTGCAATCAGATATCGCAATCAGTGATGTTTGAGTTTGGCGAATCCTTCAGTTTGGCGACAAGATTGGAGATACGCCCTATG
>NZ_JBQFTM010000020.1:0-58203 GCF_056538605.1 Ruegeria sp. BF7
TCTGTAAGCCAGAAAAGATCAGACATGTTCACCGCTCGTTTTCGAACCGTGAATCACGCCGCTATACGGAAATCAATGGGTCCTGAGCCTAACGAAGATGTCCGCACCGACCAATTGCGAAGCTAATTCTTCAAGTTCGACGCTCTCGACGCCGGAAACCTCGGAAAGGATGAAGCCGGGAAAACGTCGGCCGAGAACCGAGCCGACCTGGGCGATTTGCTTTGCCTTTCCAAGTCCGTCCAGGCGAGTGGTCAGGGACCCATGCAATGTTGCCGGTACGGTATTTTCTTCGCCGCCATGTTCCATGTCCTTCGCGGCGCGGCTCAGTTCCTCCAGGAACAGCGGTACGCCTTCAGCCCGATCAATTATGTCCTGTATCTGTTCTGACTTTCCCTGAAGGCCGCGAAACTGCTCATCGACGATGAGCCGGCTCTCCGCACGACCGAGCCGGTTCAGCGACAGCGTGGTTGTATTGTGCTGGGATGCCCAGTCAGCAGCAAACTCCGGCCTGGCGGTGACGACAAATAGTACTGGGGACTCGCTGGAACGGCCTGCTAGTTCATTGATTAGCTCGCGCGAACTGGGATCTGACCAATGAGCATCTTCGACGATGATGCACGCAATCCCGTCGGTAGTTCCTGACCACATCCATTTCAGCAAGACCTCGATGGCGCAGCGCCGCCTCCTTGCGGCGTCCTCTCCGGTCGCCCCTTCGCCGGAGGCCGAAAGGTAGTCCTGCATGCGCTCCGCGGCGTCTGAACCAAGAAGCGAGCCGACAAAATCCAAAAGCTTCGCGAGTCGCGTCGCTGCGTCGTCTCTCATGATAACGCCTGCGGCCCGGTCCAGCGCATCTATGAATGGGTAGAGGGCGCTGCCGCCATGTTGCTCGGAGCATTGGACAACTATCGGCTTGCAGCCACTCTCCATAATATGATCGTGGAGATCGGTCACGATCCGCGATTTCCCGATGCCGGGTTCCCCGCTCAGTACAAATACTTGTCCATCGCCTTGACGCACCCGGTTCCAACGGGAGCGAATGAGGGCGATCTCTTCGGACCGCCCAGCAATTCTCGTGAGTCCGCGGCCTCGCGTCGCTTCGAACCGGCTTCTGGCCTCCGTCCGGCCTAGCGGCCGATGGACCATGATCGGTCTGTCGACCCCCTTGAGCCGACGCTCGCCCAGTGCGTCAGATGATACGAACCCTTCGACCAGACGGCAGACCTCGCCACTAATGAGGATTTCATCCGCCTCGGCCAGCTGTTCCAGCCTTGATGCTATGATCGGCGCTTCTCCTACGACGGACAGTTTCTCCCGCGAGAGCCCGGCACCCATCTCACCAACAATCGCTGGACCCGAATGGATGCCAATACGCGCTCGAAGAACACATCCTGTAGGCGTGTCGATCCGGTGAATGCCTTCCAGCATGTCGAACGCAGCCTCAACAGCCCTGACGGCGTCATCTTCGTAGGCGCGCGGATAGCCAAAATAGGCCATCAATCCGTCGCCAAGATATTTAGCGACATGTCCACCGCGGGCTTCGACGGCTCTGACGCTGGCCTGCTGAAACGCGGCCAGCAGGTCGCGAAACTCCTCGGCGGTTATTTTCTGGGAAAGTTGCGTTGACCCGACCAGATCACAAAAGAGCACCGAGATGCGCCGATACTCCGATGCGCTTTGACCGGACTCTGGCGCTGCCGACTCGGAGGCAAGCGCTCGCAACAGCTTTTTTCGATGCCCCAGTGGCAGGCCAAGATGGCGCAGATCCTCATCATCGAGATCCGCGAGTGTATCGGCGTCGACCGCCTCCTTTTCGAAGACGCCCGTGTATTGGCCGAGGCCAACACTTTCCAGAAACTGTGCGACCGACATCCTAGGGCCTTCTCCATCGTACCTGAGGCACCTTAGCAATATTGCGATTGCATGTCGCGCAACTGTCGGCGTGCTCACCTCCGCTTCGTCCGCGATCTGTGAGTTCGAACCAGACCTGATTTCGCGGCTGCAGCGAATGGCGGCAAATCGGGCGCGACGGCAGCACAGGAGTACCGTGCCAGATGTCGGCTCTGGGCCGATGGCTATGTAGTGGCAGGCGGGGCAGGGGCAATGCTGCACAGGCTCTGATGGCCGCTTCGAGCCCAAAGCTACGGATGCTGCGAAGGAAACGAACGTTCACTTCTTGAGTGATGATTCGATTCTTTGCGACCCTGCAGTCATGAAATCTGCCTGCATTTTTGGGTGGGAACGCTTCCGATTAGGAAACTCTTGACAATCGCAATCTTGGACGTTTTGCTAACGACCGTGCGACGATGCACATAAAATCACCAAGCGACTCGGCTGGACGTTGACGCCCATTTGGGTCGCTTTTTGATTCCTAACACCAAGCTTCTCGCATTGATCAGCGTTCAGACTGACTCATATCAGGGAGCTTACTCTTATGAAAAATCTTCTAGGCACAGTCAGCCTTGTTTCCGCTTTGACGCTGACTTCTACTGCCGCTTTGGCCGAGGTTAAGGTCGGAGCGATCTTCGACCTTACTGGTGGCCTGAACATCTACGGCATTCAGCAGGACAATGCACTTGATCTGGCGATTGCAAGTGTCAACGCAGCGGGTGGCGTCAATGGAGAAGAGGTCGTGGTCGTCGGCTATGATGCTCAGTCCGAACTTTCGAAGTATACGCAATTCGCGCAGACGGCGGTTCTAAGAGATGGCATCGCGGCGATGTTCGCGGGTTTGACAAGTTCTTCCCGTGAGGCGATCCGTCCGATCTTCCGCGAGGCAAACATCCCCTATTTCTATTCCTCGCTCTATGAAGGCGGCGCGTGTGACAAGCAGACCTTCGTGACAGGTTCTTCTGCCTCTCAGCAACTCAGCGTTTTGATGGAATGGGCGGTCGAGAACTACGGTCCCCGTATCTACATCATGGCCCCCGACTACAACTTCGGCACCATCTCCGGCCACTGGGTCCACGAGTATGCCAAGCAGCTAGGCGCTGAGGTCGTGGGCGAGGACTATCTGGCGCTGTCTGTAACCGACTACGCACCGACCATTCAGAAAATTCAGGCGTCCAATCCTGACCTTGTCGTCGCTCTGCCTGTTGGCGCAGCACAGACCGGTTTTCTTGAACAGTTCGCCGCGGCAGGTCTGAAGGACAGCATCGGCGTTGTTTCCACCAACTACGGCTCAGGTAACCAGCAAGTCGTGGTCTCGCCTCAAGCTGGTGAGGGTCTCGTTTCTGCCATGGGCTACTTCCCTTCGGTTGAGAGCGATGCCAACGCTGAATTCCTGGCCGCCTGGGAAGTAGCCTACGGGACCGATACGCCGGTTGTTGCTGGCGCGGTCGATGTTTGGAATGCGGTTCACCTCTGGGCCGCAGCCGCAAACAAGGCTGGCACGACCGACGCGGACGAGGTGATTGCTGCACTGGAAAGCGGCCTGACGTTCGAAGCTCCGAATGGCACTGTGACACTCGAGCCTGGGTCGCATCACCTGCGTCAGGACATTTACATTGCTCGTGGCGATGCCAACAACGGCTTTGAGATCATCGCAACATTCGAAGATTCCGAACCGACCTACGAGAACGAAGTCTGCAACCTCATCGACAATCCCGATGCGGCTGAGCACTTCACGCCCGAAGGTTAACCAATACAATTGTCGATGCGCCCCGGAATGGGGCGCATCACCTCTGGGAGGATGCTATGGAACTCGATTTCCTAGCGACGGTTCTGCTGTCGTCATTATCCAGCGCGTCAATTCTGTTGATTGCAACACTTGGCTTGGCCGTCGTCTACGGCCTCATGGGTGTTATCAACCTCGCGCATGGTGAATTTCTTATGGTCGGTGCCTATTCGGCTCTGACGGCAACTCAGATTGGCTTGCCCTATCCTTTGGCCATACCTTTCGCGGTTGCCATGACAATGCTGATTGGCGCAATTGTCGAGTTGCTTATCATCCGCAAACTCTACGGACGGCTATTCGATACGATGCTTGCCACTTGGGGGCTGGGCATGGTGTTCAACCAGGCCGCAGTTCTTATCTTTGGTACTGTGTCGCCCGGCATCGGTATGCCGCAATGGAACTTCCAGATCGGTGACTACAGCCTTGCGGTCTATCCCATCGCGATGATCTTCGTCGCAGCAGTCATGCTGGCCTTCGTCTATTTCCTGATGACGCACACCGTCTACGGCATGAAGGCGCGGGCCTCGATCCAAGAGCCGCAGATGGCCCAAGCGATCGGGATCGACTCTTCCCGTGTGAACACGATAACGTTTGCCATCGGTTGCGGTTTGGCCGGATTTGCCGGTGCGATCCTGTTGCCGATCATCCCTGCGACACCGTCCATGGGTTTGTTCTTCGCTGTAAAAGGTTTCCTGACGGTCGTTGTGGCCGGGCCTGTGGCACTGACTGGCAGCGCTGTCACAGCGCTCGGCCTCGGCGGTGGTGCATCTGTTACCGCTAGCTTCATGACATCCGTGGTCGGCGATGTCTTTTTCTTCCTCATGACCGCCCTTCTGCTTTGGCTCTACCCCTTGGGTATTTCCGCCAATTGGCGTCGCAAATTGTAAGGGGCGCCTAAAATGTTTGAGAAACTTCACAATAATGCCGGACTGATCTTCCCGCTCATCGTAGCTGGCGCTGCCCTGGCTTTTTCCGGCGCACTTGATCCCTATCTCGCCTTCGTGGCCACCTCTTGGGTGATCTTTGGCCTGCTGGGCCTCAGCCTCGATGTCATCTGGGGTCGAGGCGGCTTGCTAAGCCTGGCACAGACTGCATTCTACGGCTTGGGTGGCTACTTCGGCGCCGTCATCGCGATCAATTTCGCTCCATCACTAGGTCTGTCTTTGCTTTGGGCGCTGCCATCTGCTGCTGTCTTTGGCGCACTTATTGCCGCAGCACTTGGCTACCTGATCTTCTTCTCGCGTATGGGGGAGCTTCAGAGCACGATCCTCTCCTATACGTTCACGCTCTTGCTTTGGTCGGTCACACAGACGTTCAAGATTGAAATCGGTGCGGCCGTCATCGGGGGTGACAACGGTTTGTCCAACATCCCCGGAATCATCCTGGGAGTTGGCGAGGAGGCGAAAAAGCTCAAGCCAAACGCGGCCTTTGCCTGCGTCGTTTTTATTAGCGCCGTCGTCTATTTCCTCACACGCTGGCTGATGCGCAGCAACTTTGGTAAGATCGTTGATTGCATTCGCATCGACATCGAGAAAACAGAACTGCTCGGCTACGATATTCGCAAGTTTCAGGTTCTGAACTTTGCGTATTCAGGTGCCGTTTCTGGTCTTGCCGGTGCTCTGTTTGCACTCTGGGCGAATTACCTGAATCCCTCGATATTTTCAGTGCAAGAGGCTTTGCTTGTCCCAATCTACGTGCTGGTTGGTGGATTGGGAACGCTGGCCGGGCCGTTTTTGGGCGCGCTGATCATCGGTGCACTCTCATTTTGGCTTGGCGGAGGCGCAGCCGGTGGGCAGACCACGTTGATCTTGGGGGCCGTGCTGATCTTGCTTGTGATGTTTCTTCACAACGGCTTTCTCGGGGCCTTGGACAATCTTTGGAAGCGGTATCTTCCCGATCCCAACGATGCGGCACGTGATGCAGGCGCTGTAAAGATCGATACGGAAGTGCTGGATCAAATCCTGTCCGAAGCGGCCGAGCAGGCCGGCCCTGCCAAAAACCTTTCCACGGACGAAGCCTTCAAGAGATTTGGTGGCGTAATTCCGGTCAACAAGGTGTCGCGTGAATTCAAGCCAGGCAAACCTTACTCGCTCATCGGACCCAATGGCGCAGGAAAGAGCTCCTTCTTAAAAACCTGTGTCGGCATTTACCGACCCGAGGGTGGAACAATCCTTCTAGATAATGATGACATTACCAGGGCGCAGATCTTCGACCGCGTTCACAAAGGTATGGGTGTAAAAAACCAAAAACCGCAGGTCTTTGGAGAAAACACGGTTTTTGAGAACCTCTGGATTGCAGCCTTCGCTCGCACCAAGGATCGGGCTGCCGCGGATGAGACGGCGACACGCATTCTCACCATGCTGGGCATGGAGGCGCAGAAAGCGGTTCAGGCGTCGGCTCTGTCTCACGGGCAACAGCAGTGGCTGGATATCGGCATGGTTTTGTGTCTCGCCCCACGCGTGGTGCTGTTGGATGAACCAGCGGCTGGCATGACGAACGAAGAGACACGCGAGCTTTCGTTGCTAGTCAGGACACTGGCAAAGCACACAACCGTCGTCGTCGTCGAACACGATATGGAATTCGTCCGCACCCTCGAAGGGCACGTGACCGTACTGCACCAAGGCAAGCTCTTCGCCGAAGGGGACATAGACACGCTCAGAGCAAATGATGCGGTCCTCGACATCTACCTGGGGAGGGGCGAGCATGTTTAAAGTGACAAACGCCACTGGTGGTTACGGCAAAACCACTATCATTCGGGACGTTTCACTGGAGGTGAAAGCAGGCGAGATCGTTGCTCTTTTGGGGCGCAACGGCGTCGGCAAGTCCACCCTGATGCGTTATGCGACCGGGCTCATTCGTGCCACATCCGGTTCCGTCAAGATCGATGGAGAATTGGCTCCACCCTCTCCAGCGAAACGAGCACGGCTTGGACTTGGCTACGTTCCGCAAGGCCGCTTCGTCTTTCCACGCATGTCAGTGACAGAGAACATCGCGGTTGCCGCAGCTTCGAACGGGTATGATGCGAAAAAAACAGTGGAAGAAATGCTGGAAGACTTTCCTCTCCTGCGTCCAAAGGCGGCCGATTTGGCCGGGGGACTATCGGGAGGGCAACAACAAGTACTGGCATTGGCGCGCGCCTTGGCGATCCGTCCGAAGGTTCTTCTGCTGGACGAGCCAACCGAAGGGGTGCAGCCCTCGATCATCGACGAAATGGCCGGCGTTCTGAAGCGTATTAACGCGGACCGGGAGATCGCCATGCTGGTTGCTGAGCAGAATCTGGATTTCTGCCTTTCTATTTCGGAAAGAGCCTACGTCATGGAAAAGGGCGCGATCCGTATGGAAACCGATCGTAACAGTCTACGCGTCGACAAGGAACTTCAGCAAGAATTGCTCGGGGTCTGACATGGCAAAGCAACTCACAGAAGATCAACAGAAACGCATTTCAGCAACGCTGAAACGCATCCGAGCAGGCCTAAACCGGGCAGAGAACGATCAGTTCGCCGAACCAGGCCACACGTTCGATCCGGAGGCTCAAAATGTCAAACATCAATGAAAGCCTTACGGATCAGATTGCCGCTTTGGCTGAGGGCCAACAGACGCCCCTCTCCCTGGCAGAGAAGGCCCTTGAGCGCGCGAATGCACTGGCCGACTTAAACGCATTTGTCGCAATTGATGAAAACATCGTCATGACTCAGGCCAAAGCGGCAACCTTACGACGCCAGAGAGGAGATCCACTCAGCCCAATCGACGGCATCCCGATCGCCGTAAAAGACAACTACCTCACGCGTGACTACCCAACGACAGCCTGTTCCGATGCGGCACCACTAGAACCAAAAGGGATTGATGCAACTGTCGTGGGCAATCTCCGGGATGCCGGTGCGACGATCTTTGGCAAGACCAATATGCATGAATGGGCATATGGCGCGACCAATACGACCTCAAATATTGGAGCCACCAGAAACCCTCATAATCATGACCATATCACTGGCGGCAGCAGCGGAGGTTCAGGTGCCGCCGTTGCGGCTGGCATCGTCAGCGCGGCCCTGGGCAGCGATACCGGCGGGTCAGTAAGAATTCCTTCATCTGCATGTGGCATCTATGGGTTCAAGCCGAGCTACGGGCGTGCCTCGCGACACGGGGTACTACCGCTAAGCTGGTCTTTAGATGCACCGGGCCCGATGGCCACAGAGCTCCAAGACATCGTTCATCTTCTTCCCTACTTTCTTGGCGCCGATGCCAAAGATAGCTCAACAGCGCATGCTGAGGCATTCATGACTGTTCCAGATGCAAAACCGGTGCATCTCATCAACCTTAGTGGACCGGGCTTAGAGCGTTCATCTGAAGTCAACTTTGTTATCAATGACGCGCTCAGGCGGAGTGATGCCAAAGTCGGCCAGGCTTCACTGGGAGATGTCGATCAGTATTTCGCGGCTTGGGAAGCTATTCTACATTGTGAGGCTTCTGCATATCACAGCAAGCTCATGGCCGAGAATGCTGAAGGCTATAGTTCGGTCACACGAGCACACCTTGAGGCTGGTACCCAGCTCTCAGGCGTCGAACTTCTCGAAGCGCAGAAAATTCGTGCCCGCCTTGTTCAGCATCTGACAAGAGATCTGAAAGGTTGGGATGCGTTGGTTCTCCCAACTTTACCGGTGCCTGCACCTGCACACGGTGAAGACTGGCAAGAATTTGGGAAGCGCAAAGTGACCACACAGGACAGCATGACCTGGTTCTGTTGGATTGGAAATTTGGCTGGTTTTCCATGTATAACGATCCCTGTCGGCACTTCGAGTAAAGGCTTACCCATTGGTATGATGCTTATGGGTCGGCCTGGACAAGATGAAGCATTACTCGCCGTCGCGAGAATAATCGATAGGTCGATCAGAAAGCAGAGATAACGCATGAAGGATACATCGATTAAGGTAGGTGTGCTGTTTTCCCAAACCGGAAAAATGGCTGTAACAGAAACCGCGCATATCAATGGCGTCCTTCTTGCTTGTGAAGAAATCAATGCCACTGGCGGCATTCATGGTCTTCCCATCGAACCGATCTTGATGAACCCAGATGGCGATGATCGCGCTTATGCCGAGATGGCCACGGATTTGCTGGTCAATTTCGGTGTCAAAACCATCTTTGGGTGTTGTTTATCGACCAGTCGGAAAGCCGTCCTGCCTCTGATCGAGCGATTTGATGGTATTCTATTCTATCCATCAGTCTACGAAGGTTTCGAATACTCCCCGAACGTGATCTATGGCGGCGCGGCCCCCAATCAGGTGGTTCCTGCCCTGCTGGAATACGTCTTCAAGAACCATGGGCAACGTATCGCCCTGATTGGCTCAGACACGCTCTATGCAAGAGAAATCAACCGCATCGTTAAGGAGTTCTTGTCGGAAAGCGGCGGTGAGGTGGTCACGGAGCACTATTTGCCTTTCGCACCGGAGGAAGGCGATGTTCTTAAAGTGCTTCAGCTTTGCGATGCGGGGAAAACTGACGTCATCCTGTCGACCGTTGTTGGTGAAGACAGCGTGGCGCTCTATGGTCTCTATTCCGAAACCGAGTTGCGGAAGACGAACATCCCTATTGCGTCTCTAACCACCACGGAAGCAGAACTCTTGAAAGTGCCGGAGACCGCTCGTGCTGGCCATCTTTCGGTGGCCTCGTATTTTGCATCCATCGAGACACCCCAGAACGTCGCGTTTACAGAGAAATTTGCGACGAAGTACGGAGATACGGCCGCGCCAAGTGTCTATAGCGAGGTAAGCTACGCCCTTGTACAGTTTTATGCCAATGCAGCGAAGCTCTGCGGAAAATCAGACACAGCGAGCCTCCTAAATGCGCTCTCGGGTTCTGTGTTCAAAGCACCTGGTGGCGATCTCTTTATCGACATGGAAACCAACCACTTCACGCTTCGACCCCATGTTGGCCGGTCGCGCGCAGATGGCAGTTTCGAAATCGTCTGGAGCGGCCCGAAGGTGGTCGCGCCTGACCCGTATCTGGTGACATATGATCGGGCAATCGACGCGAAGGTGTTTTCTTGAGCGGTTCGTTTCAAAACCAAACGCTATTGCGCCGTCTCCGGCGCATGCGAATTCTCGTCATCCACCCCGACGACAGTGACCGCGAGGCTTTTGTCGCCCATCTGAAACGCATTGGATGCCAGGTTGAGATGATCTGGCCTTCCCCTGAAACCCTGCCTGACCATACAGATGCGGCTTTATTCTTGCTGGGCCAGGACAGGGACCCAAATCGAGCATCTTGGATGTCAGCGGCAGACAGCGTGACCAAGATTGCCATCATTACGTTCGAAACACCGGAAATTCTCGGCGAGTTGGAACGTCTCAATGTTCACGGTGTCATTTCTAAGCCTATAAGGCCTTTCGGGGTGCTTGCGGCCCTCACAACGGCCATGGGCCTTTCACGTCATGAAGCAACACTCAAGACGCGTATCAAATCACTGGACGATAGTTTGAAGTCACGACGCAAGGTCGAGCAAGCGGTCGCCATCTTGTCGGAAACACGCGGCATCGACGAACAGGAAGCCTATAGGCGATTGAGGGAGAAATCTCAGAACTCGCAAACCAGTATTGGTGAGATCGCCGATGCCATCGTTGCTACGCATGAAATCTGATTTGTTCTGGACCCAAAAATCGATTGCAAGGCGACAAACAGCCATTCGACTGGTCGCCGCGAAATGCAACTTTGTCTGCGATGTATGAGTCCGACAAAGCTCGGAATTTTCGCTTTCAGCGAACGGCGGCTATGCGGGCTGGGACCGCAGCATGTTGATCGGTCGGTGAATGGTAGGTTTGGGCCGCTAATCAAGTCTCACGGTGTGTAGTAGTGTGCTCCGAGGGCATGATCGGGTTTGAATTCGACGATGGAAAAAGTATTAGGATTTGGAGGATTTTTCTTTCGGGCAGAAGACCCTGCCACCTTGGCCGTTTGGTATCGTGACAATTTGGGAATTGATCTCGTTCCCAATGATTATGAAACGCCGTGTTGGACGCAAGAAGCAGGCGAGACAGTGTTTGCCCCGTTCGAAAAAGTAACAGAGTATTTCGGGAATCAGGAAAAGGCATTTATGCTGAATTTTCGTGTTAGTGACATCGATAGAATGATCGCACAGCTCGAATCTAAGGGTGTGGAAGTCCGCCGAGATCCAAATTCACCTTATCCGAATGGCAAATTCGCATGGCTCAATGATCCGGAAGGAAATCCAATAGAGCTCTGGGAGCCAGCTTAGCCTCCAGGGCGAGCAATCATAAAACTTCGCAATGCTCGAATTTTCCGTCTTAGGACCTGGGGTTTGGATTAAGAACAGGGGATTCTTCTCAGCTGCCGCCAGTCCTCGTCAGCTTTTCGATCATCAGTTGCTGTAGAAGAATGATGGTCTTTGCATCCCGAATTTCGCCCTCGGTAATCATCTGCATCGCGTCCATTAGTGGAATGTGCATAACTTCAATGTCCTCTCCTTCGTCGAAAGAACCACCCCCTTGCCCCTTTTTATCAGAGCGTGAATACGTACCTTTGAAGAAAGACAGAAACTCCGTGACTGAGCCTGGGCTCATGTAGACGTCAAACAAGTGGATGAGTTTGTCGATCTGATAACCGGTTTCTTCTTCAAGCTCTTTACGCATTCGCTCATCGGCCTGAGCGCCGCCAAGCAACCCAGCGGGGGTTTCGATCAGCCCATCAATCCCTCCATTGAGGAAAACTGGCAATCGGAACTGACGCGTGAGCAATACTTGATCTGTATCCGGGTTGTGCAACAGGCAAGTCGCCCCGTTGCCGCGATCATAGGCTTCTCGTGTTTGGCGCTGCCATTGGCCATTCTGGCGACGCAATTCAAACTCGTATTTGGTTAGAACGCCCCAATCATTTGCCAGAATTTGCTCTGAAACCGGGCGAAAAATCTGGCTTTCGGGCATTTTCCCGCTCCGATTCGTCATAGGTTCATGCTCAATTCAAATTGGCGGACTGTCGGTACAGCTACGACACTTCCAAGAAACGACTGGAACTCTGTTGATGTGACGTCGATGTTGAGTAGGCGAAGCGTGCCGCCAGCCTGACATGTGTGGAGCAATGAGCTGGCGATCCCTTCGCGTCTTCGGTCTTGGCGAACGCAAATTTGGGCAAGGGTATTGTTTGTTGGCAAAATGACCGCATAGGCCGCCAGACCAAGGTTATCGGATATGGCCCAGCATTGTGCTTCATAAGCTACGGCGCTGACGGACGCGATGTCGTTTTGCCAGGAGGGTTCCAATTCGATCATTGCGGTGGCGTCGCTCTGAATCTCCCTCCAGGGTACCTTTCGCACCATACCAGGAGCATCGGTACTCGGCAGCGGTGGAACGTCATAACACTGCAGAGTCCGGGCAGCTTTCATTCCCAGAGAAGCGTACAACTCATATGCCTTGCTGTTATCGGCCATTACCTCGGTCTGGAAACTTTCCGTGTCTTGTTGTCGAAGGTGCACAAGGCAATCATCCGCCAATCTTCGTGCCAATCTCAACCGTCGGAACGCAGGAACTGTGCCGCTTGCAACCAGATAGCCGCGGCGACCGCGCAAAGACACCAACCAAATGGCAGCGATTTGCCTTTCAACAATCGCAAGCCGCGAGGCTTGGCGATCATATCCCCTCTGCTTCAACATGAATGCAAATGACTGCCGGGTCAGTTGCATTGGGACTGTGTAGTCCGAAAACGCGCTGTTCATTACCAGGCGCAAATCCTCAAGTGAGACGTGTTCAGCCGATACGATCTTTGCGTCCATAAATTGTCCAATTTAATAGGTTGAAACAACCACTCTAACTTAACAACGCTTTCGCACTACCAGGATGATCGTTGAAAGTAACACCTTTCAGGGAGCGCTGGATAATCCATGCCAATGTCCCTTTTCATGTGGCCTGACCAGTGTTGAAACTCGCCTGGGTGAACAGTTTTGTCCCGGTAGGTTGCATTAACCAGAGTCAAAAAGTTTTGAAAATACGTGAGCAGTCTCATATGGTCCCCACATTCATTGAATTGATGGCTGTCATACGTTTGACCGGTTGAATGGGCTTAAAACAAACAAAACAGAGCCAAAGAGCATAAGGAGATTGAATGGCTTCCCGAGGTGATCTTCCGCCACTGGCTGCAATTCGGGTTTTTGAGGAGGCCGCGAGGAGCAAGAACTTCACGGTTGCCGCAGACAAGCTTGGGATGACCCAGGCTGCTGTCAGCTATCAGATCAAGATCCTTGAGGAGCGGGTTGGCGCACCACTCTTCCATCGAGAGGCACGTGGAGTTTCCCTGACAGATATTGGGGCAGGTTTCGCAGAAAAGGCGACCGACGCGCTCAACGTTCTGAGTGACGCATTTGCCGAGGCCAAAGGCGTTTCTCAGGAAACGCTTGCAATCAGCGTCATTCCAACATTTGCCACCAATTTTCTGGCACAGCACTTGGGGGGATTTCAGGTGGAAAATCCCAATATTGCGGTGCGGGTGGAAGTGAGTGAAACCCTGACAGATTTTGTCTCCAGCGGTTTCGACGTCGCCATTCGCGGTGGCAAAGGCAACTGGCGTGGACTTTCGAGCCATTTACTAATCCAAACCCGTTTTACCCCAATGCTGAGCAAGGATCTGGCTGAAAGCATAGGCGGCGTTCATGATCCCAAGGACCTAATGCGTCTTCACATTCTGTCGCCGTCTGATCCCTGGTGGAACCGTTGGCTTGCAGAGGCGGGATTGGAGAGGCCGGAACTGTCAGACGAAATCCGCCAACATTTCGGCCCGCAGGTATTGGAAGCCAACGCCGCCATGTCAGGTCAGGGTGTCGCAATGCTAACACCTGCGTTTTTCAAGGATGAGCTTGCAAGCGGGCGGTTGACCCAACCTTTCGATCTGACTTGTGAAGATGGATCAGGCTATTGGCTTGTCTACCCCGAGAGCCACCGCAATTCGCAGAAGATACGGCGGTTCAGGAAATGGCTGGAAGCAAAGACCAAGGACTGGCGATCCTAGGTGCCAAAAGCCGTTCCGAGATCTAGGGCTGGTCGAGGGGCGGCAACCTGTGCTCGAAGATTGAAGACTTTATGATCGATGTATTGGTCTCGGCCCGGTCGTGGAAGGGCAGAAGGATATCGTCGAGTTCGCTGATCTCTTTCAAAAGTAGCCGTGCGACATAACAATCGTCGCCAGTGACCCTGTCACATGACATAAAGCGAGGCTGCTCCTCGATCATCTTCTCTACAATGTGAAGCTGCCCACTTCTTGGTTTGATCCTGACAAGAGCCTGGATTGTATAGCCAAAACGTTTCAAATCGATCCGGGCACCAAAGCCCGTGACGTATCCGCTTTCCTGAAGGTGGCGCAGGCGTTCTCCGACGGCAGGGCCGGAGAGATCTACGTTCTTTCCAATGTTTGCGAGGCTGGTACGGCCATAAGAATCGAGAAGCTCTACGATTCGGCAGTCTGTTTGGTCCAGTTCTTTCGACATGAAGGAAGTTTAGAGAATCGGACAATGATGTGAAAGAAGATTTTCAATTTGCCCTTCATCAGTGCTGGGACAGAACCCAGTTCCTTCCGATAGTTTGCCGCAAGCAGAATTAAGGAGACAAACATGGATATCCAACGTATAGCGGCATTTAGCCAAGGATCGGAAGGCGGCAATCCGGCAGGTGTTGTGTTGTTGGAAAGTGAAGCCAGTGCCGAGGAAATGGCCCGGGTCGCAGCTGAGGTCGGGTATTCAGAGACTGCGTTTGCCGTCGCGCAGGATGACGGAGGAAAGAATTGGCGCGTTCGTTATTTCTCCCCTGAATCTGAGGTTCCATTTTGTGGCCATGCGACAATTGCATTGGGCGCCGCGCTCGGGCGACATAGTGGGGCCGGCACCTATTCCCTGACCCTGAATGACGCCACGATCACGGTGGATACGGACACGACACCCGACGGCGTGGTGGCCACCCTGTCATCACCACCGACCAAAAGCCGCGCACTGACAGACGCAGAAACGCGCGATATCCTGGCGCTCTTTGATCTGACGGTGGATGACCTTGATCCACGCCTAGCCCCGGCTCATATCCATGGCGGCGCCGATCATGTCGTGCTGCCACTAAAAAGTCGAACCCGATTGGCTTCAATGACATATGATCTCGATAAGGGACGGCAGGTGATGCGCGATCATGATCTGGTCACAGTGATGCTTGTCTTCATAGAGACCGATCAGACATTCGTTGCGCGCAATGCATTCGCCTCGGGGGGTGTTCTGGAAGACCCGGCAACGGGCGCAGCGGCGGCGGCCTTTGCAGGGTATCTGCGTGATAGCAACTGGCCACATGGGGGTGAATTCACGATCCGCCAGGGTGAAGACATGGGAAGTCCTTCACTAATCAAAGTGTCGTTGGATGACGTCAGAGGAAACTCGGTGCGGGTATCCGGTACTGCGCGAGACATAATATGAGCGACCTTCCCGACGCAATTGCAGCCTACATCGAGGCCTACAACCAGATGGATGTGGCTGGTATGATCGCATGCCTTTCTGATGACGTGGTGTTTCGAAACATCGTCGACGCAGATGTAACGATCGAAACGTCAGGGAAACAGGCCTTTTCCGAGTTGGCCGCTGCAGGTGTGCAAGCGTTCAAAACCCGTCAGCAAACGGTAACAAACATGATTTCGGTCGGGACCGTCACCTTGGTCGAGATCGACTACACGGCAGTGGTTTCGGCCGATCTTCCCAACGGGTGGAAAGCAGGGCAGCAGCTGCGATTCCGAGGCGCATCTGCGTTTCGCGTCGAAGACGGTCGGATCGTCAGTGTTACCGATCAGAGCTGAGCGAGCCAAAAAATCCATTGATGTCATGCACTGACGTTTTGTTGGCGCAGATGTTCGTCTTGCCCCAAGTTTTGGTGACAACACTGTGAACACGCAAAGGAACTCAGATGATCAAACGTTTGGCTCCGGCCTCGCTGCGCGTTGTACCGGAACAGTATCAAGGTATCTATGTGCACGGCACCCAGATCACTGCTCCGCGGTCGTTTTTGTTTTTGTCAGGACAAATCGGGGTCTCTCCGGATGGCAAAACTCATACGGGATTCGAGCAGCAATGCCATCAGGCAATGGACAATGTTGAGGCACTTCTCAAAGACGGCGATCTGGACACGTCCAACATTCTGCGCGTTGTTTACTATGTCACCGACGCGGTTTTCCTGCCCGAGCTTTCCAAATTGCGTCAGGCCCGTTGGAACCGAGGGCACCCGCCGGCGGTGACTACGCTGGTCGTTGCTGCCCTCGCAGCACCAGATCTTCTCGTTGAAATCGAAGTTACTGCGGCCCGTTGACCTGGATGACACATGCCGGATCAGATTTGGGCTCTTATACTCTTTGCGCTAATTGCCACCGGCTCTCCCGGCGGGGCAACAGCGCTTGCAACAGCGTCTGGCGCGCGGTTTGGCTATCGGCAAAGCCTGCCTTTGATTTTGGGGATCGCCATTGCACTCGCGCTGCTGGTGGCCGTGTCCGGAACCGGTCTTGCGGCCACGCTGCAATCTACGCCTTTTCTGAGTTCTGCTATCAAAGCAATCGGGTCAGCGTACCTTGTTTGGCTGGCACTGAAAATTGGGTTGGCCGGATCACCTTCGGCCACGCGCTTAAGCGAGGCACAACCCATGAGTTTCCTCGTCGGGGCGGCGCTGTTGCTTGTCAATCCAAAGGCTTGGGCGATGGCGGTGGGAGTCGCTTCATCTTTCTCCAACTTGGTCTCAGATCCCTTTTTGCTTGGCAGCATTCTTGCCGCTGTGTTTCTGGCGTGCGCTTGTGTTTCCCTGTCGCTTTGGGTTTTGGCAGGAGGGTTCATCGCAGATTTATTGCGTACTGACCGTCATTGGCACATCTTCAATGGAGCAATGGCGACACTCCTATTGGTTTCGATCCTACAGCTTTGGATTTAAGGGAAATGAGTTCACAGCTTTATCGGGCCGCACTGTCGTAGGTGGGACTAAAGCCTTATCATAGCCTGAAATATCACTGCGTTTTCAAACGTGATCATGAATTGAATAGATGACGAGGTTTGATCCTTGAGAAATGGGTTCATCTTGCTGACGGGTTGTTCAGGTGGTGGAAAATCCACGCTTCTCGATGCCTTGAGTGAGCGTGGTTTCGCGACCGTATCGGAACCGGGTCGGCGTATCGTAGAGGAAGAAATTGCTGGTGACGGCAAAGCCCTGCCTTGGAGAAACATGAAAGCCTTCGCCATGCGCGCCGTCGAAATCGCTCGATCTGACTTAGAAGCGGCTCGACAACATCAAGGTTCAGTGTTTTTTGACAGGGGGCTCATTGATGCGGCGGTTGCATTAGAATACTCGCGCGGACCATCGCTAGGTGAAACGATTGGAAAAGCCCGTGTTTACTCCGAGCCTGTATTCTTGTTTCCACCTTGGAAAGAGATTTTCGAAAGTGACGCTGAACGCAAACATGATTTTCAAGCTGCGGTAGAAGAGTATCATCGCATAGAATGTGCTTTGAATGACCTTGGTTACGAGGTTTTAGTTTTACCAAAGGTATCCGTGAACGAACGGGTTGAATTCGTGCTGGATGAAAGTGGAATTACTTAGTTCGGATGACTGCTTGGTGCGCGATTTGGTCATCAAAAAGCTCTGAGAATTTCGCGCGAGCGCCAATGTCCGCAATGCGGGCTGCGACCACAGCATGTGACCGGCCGGTGAATGACCTGTTTGGGCCGAGTAACTCACGGAAGAAAGGGTAGGGACCCATACTGCGGGGCTTCCGAGGTCTGCTAGTTGCCCTTGAGTACTTCACCAATCAAATGGTTCATAACCTCCTTGTAGACCTCCGGATCGCCCCCATAGGCGATCTCAAGAGCGGCGCGATCAAACGCGGCCGACAACAAATTAGTCAAAGCATCGATCTGTTTTGGTGAATGCTTAGGAAGAGCCCGCGAAAGCCCTTCACGAAGTTCCTCTGTTCCATTGGCCCGGGTCAACGCGACAGCGGTGCTGTGCCCTAATACCGCTGGGGCCTCTTCCATCAGGAGGCGCACCCGACCTGGAACCAACATCGCATCAAAAAAGGCATTCGATCCTGCCATCATGGCCTGTTCGGGATCGGCCACATTGCGCGTTTCCTGGTCAATATGGTGTGAGATTGCTTTGGCCTCCTCTTCTGCGACGGCGCGGAAAAGGTCAGCCTTGTCCTTGAAATGATGATACAGCGCGCCGCGGGTGACGCTGGCTTTACGTACGATGTCTGGGGTTGCAGTGTCGGCAAATCCCGAATCCACAAACAATTTGCGGGCAGCCTCTACGAGTTTGGCACGCGTTTCGGCGCGTCGGTCTGCCTGGCTGCGTCGGGCGGGTTTTTCTGGGGGCAAATTTAACGGCTCCGAATATCACTACAAGCACCTTACATACATCTTGCATGTATTTGCAAATTGATGATACATACAAAGTGCATGTAAGTTAAGGAGATCAAAAATGCGTGTCACTCAATATTATCCGGTCATTCAGTCTGAGACGGTTTCTGAGACGGCAGAGTTCTATAAACGTCACTTTGGCTTCCGCGCAGCGTTCGAGGCGGATTGGTATGTGCATCTACAAAGTGAAGCGGATCCGTCGGTCAATCTCGCGATCGTCCAGTCGGACCACGAGACGATCCCGGAGGTTTCCCGCGGTGCGTCTAAGGGCATGATCCTCAATTTTGAAGTCGAGGATGTCGACAAAGTGGATGAACGACTTCGGTCGGAAGGAGTTCCGGTGGCAAAGTCACTTGTGAGCGAGCCGTTTGGCCAACGCCATGCGATATATCGCGATCCAAACGGGGTACTGATTGATGTTATCACTCAGATCCCACCCTCAGAGGAATTCCTGTCTCAATATGCAGCCGACGCGGTACCGTCGTAATTCAGGGTGCCGGATGGCCAGGTTGGTTCGAAGCAGTTGGAACGATTTGCCCGCGTGTAAAGCGACCAATTCTGGACAGATCAGTGGCCTTTGCCGAGTTGGCCACCTTTGGTACTGGGGCGGCCTTATTATCTGTGCCCATGTTCGAACGCTACACCGAACACGGCCGCCTGATACAACCCTTCAGTGAAGCCGTTAACGCTGGTAAATATTGCTTCGCCTAGCCTTCGGATCGCCCCGCAACGGATGCTATGGGTAAATTTGCAGAATGGCTGACCGCCAACGGAGCCACTGAATTAAGTGATTTCACGGACCAGAACCGCGCAAATTGATCTGCATCAATATTTGGACCGCAAACGAGTGTTATGGCGAACGGAAGCAGTTTGGATGAAGTCGCGGTGACAAAAGAAAAAGTTGGCCGAGTTGTCTGGCACGATCTTTTCACGCCTGATGTGGAAGCTTCCAGGTCATTTTACGAAAGCGTGGCAGGTTGGAGCTATATTGTCGAACACGCCACAGATTTCGCATGGGGCGGCGGCCATCGAGATTTTGTCCTCGCCACTCTCGATGGAGAGGCAGGGGCCGGGGTCGTTTCTCAAAATCAGGTGTCCTTTGAAGGCTGGATTCCTTATATTGAGGTCGAAGACGTAGATCAGGCTGCCAAGCTCGCCGCCCATCTCAAAGGATCGGTAGTGAAACCGCCCTTTGAAGTTCCAGGGGTTGGTCAGAACTGCCTCTTGCGTGATCCGCTTGGCGCGTTCTTCGGTATATCTGTTTCGCGTCACGACTATCCTGTCCCCGCTCGTCAGTTTACGCACGAACACTACCTATCTCGCGGCGGCGCATTCCCGGACAACTTCTACCACCAAATGTTCGGATGGAATCTCTCACCTGCTAGAAACGTACCTTCGTCACAGAGACTGATTAGTTTGAATAAGGACGTGTCGGCGATATGTGCAGCGGAACCTGCAGCTCCCAACAACAACGTTGCGTGGGCGCCGGGTGTTCGCGTCCAATTTCTCGAAAACGCGCTCAGCAAGATCAACTCAGGCTCAGGTTCCGTGCTTGCTCGTCATCAGAAAAATAAAAATACTTTTGAGAAGGGTCTGGTATGCGATGCAACTGGGGTATTGTGCTGTGTCGTCCAGAATTGATGCTCGGTCGCAAGGTTCGCAGTCTATTGTCTATAACGGCATCCTCAAGTGGGTCAAAAATCTCAAATCCGATCTTGGTGCTAGCTTTCGCAATCGCAGCGAATACAGGAAAGCGTGCCGCTACCGTCGTGTAAGAGAACTATGCTTAAGGTTCGGGTTGGGGCGATCGCACTTGATAGTTGTTGGAATTGCACACATACAACATCCTGATGAGAGTCGGCGTGGATTGGGTTTGTGAAGTAGGGCCGGCTAATCGAGAAATTCGTCGATGGTCGAGGCGACATCAACCGCGGTTTTTACATCGGACATGCTGGTGTTCTCAAAGGCGCTGCCGCTTTCAACACCTGGCCTGAGCCTCTCATAAATGGATAGGATTTCCTCTTCCAGTTTGGTCGGCTTTTCTTCGGACCAGCTGGCCTTGGTTTTTGCGATGTCCGTTGCGAGTTTCATAAGATCAAGGCGCTGAGGCAGAGTTAGCATTGGTTGGTTCCGGGTCTGTTTGCGATGTCAGGACCAGCCTACGCACAGTGGTCGAACGGGCAGAGTGAGTCACCGTTAAATTCCTGACGGCCGGACCTCAGTCCAGCGCCCCGGTTGCGCGCAGCGCCTCAGTCATTTTCTGTGAGATGTCAGATGGCACATGCCAGATCGCGTAGAGCGTCTGGATAAAACGGTCAACATCGGGAATGTTGGTCTTCAGGGCCAACAGGGTTGAATCCAGGTCGGCGTCCGGTTCCGTGTAAGGGATGCACATAAGCTCAAGCACTTCAGAACCATTCCACATGCCACCACCGACTTTGCGCGCCGCTGAACGCGCGCCGCTGTAATCATCTTTCATGAAACAGATCAGGAACGTGCTTGCGTGGTACCAGCCGGGCGGGTTGGGGCTCAGCTCGATCGCGCGGGCGCTCAGTCTCGCGGCCTGTTCAAGATCGCCGCGCAACGCAAAGCAGGCCGCCAGATCGGCCAACATGTCTGGATAATTCGGATTGGCCCGCAATGCTTTAGCGGCCGCTTCTTCAAAGCTTTCGAACTCTCCACGATGAAAATGGGTCAAAAACAACGCGTGCTGGCCGGTTGCGTTCAGCGGATCCAGAGCGACCGACCGCTGTGCGGCCTCCAGCGCGCGATCAAAGGGCGGGGGGGACTTGCGAAAATTGAACCCGCCGCGCAGTTCGTCGCCGTAGACAATCGCGAGCATCCCCCAGGCGCCGGCATATTCGGGATCAATCTCAACGGCGCGCTCCAGCAGGTCGCGGACCTTCTTGTGTTTTTTAACCGTGGGTTCACGCCAGTATTCGGTGGCCAGCAACCTGCACTGATAGGCATCCAGCGTGTGCGTCTGTGCCCTGCGCTGCACTGCACCTGTTCGATGGATCACTCCGTGGGGTTCCGCGATTTCCGTGGCGATCCGGGCGGCGATATCGTCCTGAATTTCAAATAGGCTGTCCGCGCTCAGGTCGCGGTCATAAGTGTCCGCGGAAACCTGTTGGCCGGTTTCCGCGTCAATAAGCTGGGCGGTGACGCGCAGCTTGTTGTCCCAATGTCGCACGCTGCCTTCGACCAGATATTGGACGTCGAGTTCGCTTCCGACCGCGCGCGGATCGCGGCCGCGGCCGCGAAAGCGAAAGGTGACGTGCCGGGACAGCACGCTCACCTCGCGAAACCGGGCGATGGCCGAGATGATTTCCTCGGTAAACCCATCGGCCAGATATTCCTGCGACGGGTCTCCGCTCAAGTTGTCAAAGGGCATCACGGCCACCGCGACCCGTCCGGTTGCCGCCGGGGGCGTTTCGGCATCGGTCCGGCGTTCGGGGTCAAACGCGATCTCAAAAACCGGGGCGTAGGACCCCTTGGGAATATGTATTCGAACCGGGTCCTCGCGCCCTTCCTGAGCGTAATAGAGATCCAGCCGGCTGCGCATTTTATTGGCCTGAACCCGAACGATCGTGTCGATGGTGGGGTCGAAATCCTCGGGCTTGTCGAAAACGTCAATGCCGATTGCATAGCCTTTCAGCGTCTCGGACCGACCCGCTAGCGCTTCGCCGACAATATGCGACAGAAAGCGGTTCAGGCGCGTGGTATCCGCGAAATGCGGACTGACGAGGACGCGCTTCAACTGTTCCTGAATAGCGCTTGGATCGATGGCAGAGCTTACTTCGGCAAGCATGTTTCCCTCCGTCGCTCAACTTTGTCCGATGACGAGCAGCGCCACAAGACAGCGCGACGGTTTAACCGTGACTCACTCGGATGCGGGCCGTGGATCTGCGAGGGTCTGGGCCATGGCGCTCAAAAGAGCCCAGCAAACATATGACCCATGAAAGGACTGAACCATGACAACATTTTCCGAATTCGTACAGAAAGCCAAAGACGACTATACCCGTGTCGAGGACGAGCTGAAATCGTTCGAACAGAAGGTCAAGGACGCGGGCGACGCGACCGACAAGTGGACCCAGGAGCAGGTGACAAAGCTGCAATCCGATCTGCAGGAAGCAAAAGACAAGGTCACTGACCTTGCCGATCGCATCCAGAAAGAAGGCGAAGACGCTGTGACGGACGCGCATGATCAGGCGAAGAACCATTGGGAAGCCTTGCACGCCGCCGTTGCCGCCTATCGCGATCATCTCGACAAGTCGGTCGCCTGACCCTAATCCTGGAGGTCGACATGACTGATTCAGTTAATGAAACCGTGCCGAAACCCGCGCTCATGGAAGAGGCCGCCGGTTGGCAGCCTCGACCGGTCTGGCTGATTGTGCTCGGCGTCGCCATGCTCTGTGTAGGGCTGTGCGCCGTAGCCTTCCCGCTGATGTCCACGCTGGCCGTCGAAGCCTTTGTCGGCGTGGTCCTGCTGGGCGGAGGCATCGTCACAGCGATTCAGGCATTTGCGGAAAAGGCCTGGAAAGGGTTCTTCTGGCTGTTGGCCATCGGTGTACTGAACGCGCTTGCGGGGCTTATTCTGTTGCTTGATCCGTTCGGCGGCGTTCTGGCACTGACCATTGCGCTTGGCGCGGTCTTTCTGGCCGAAGGCGTGTTGCGGATCGTAATTGCCATTCGGTCTCGTCAGGAGCGATCTATGGCGCTTATGATTGCGTCTGGCGCGATGGCCATTCTGCTTGGCGGCCTGATCCTGACCGGTTTCGTCAATGGCTCGTCCCTTGTTCTGCTGGGGGTTCTTGCTGGCTTGAACCTGATATTCGCCGGTGTGTCCCTGATGTCTTTGGGCCTGTCGCAGCGGTCCTTGGCGCATGGGCGCTCAGAAACTTAAGAGTGTCCCGGCGGACCCGGAATGGCAGGGGCATCTGATGCTCCTGCATTCTGATTTCACAGCGCCGCTATTTTCCTTGCCCGGTGCTCGCCGCTCGGGTGTCTTCAAACAGCCAGACCATGCGGTCCAGAAACCACAGTTTGCTACCCATAGTCAGCAGCAGCCCCAAGAGCGTTGGCCAGATTTGCAGTTGCCAAAGACCCCAGACCAAGGGGCCGATACCAACCGCACTACCAGCGGCCAGAATAAGAGGCACCCAGCGATGCCTTGCAGGGATTGGCGATTTCGCCCGCGCAAGCCAAATCCGTTCCCCAAGCACTCCCTTTGACATCCAGTTATCCGCGTTGCCCGTTTTGCTGAAGGCGCGCGGGTTCCACCATGTCCAGAAGACAACAATCCCGATTGGAACAAGGCACCACCAGCCCAGCCAAACCCGGCTCCAAAAGGCAAGAACGAACAGGGGAGGGATGCTCAGGCGGCTCCAGCCGCTCCACGGGTTTGTGTGCCGGTCCCAGACGTCGTCGGACATCGTCATGAGCTGTTCCAGAATGCTGCGATCGGTCATCGAACCCTCTTCCGAAGCTGGATCGCAATTATGGCCGTTTCTGTCTGTGTCGGCCAGAGCGGCAGGCAATGCGCGCCGCCCTAACCAGGGGCGTCAAAGACCCGAGATATCCACATACACTCGGTATTCCGCGATCCTATCCTCGCGAAAGTTGAACCTTGCAGCAAAGCGCACGTCGTGTGTGCTTTGATCCTTGCGCGTATAGTGTACGGTGCCGTCGCAGAACGCGGTATCGCCGCTGGACCAGATGCCGGTGATGGTATGTTGCATACCCTGGATCGTGGCAAAGAAATCCGCGTTCGCGGCTTGCACGGCTATGCACCCGTCAATCTGTTCAAAATTGCCAAGCTGGAATTGCACGTCTTCGGTGACATGCTCAACAACGCCCACTTCGTCGAGCGCGTCAACCGCGGTATAAAGGGACGCGATCCGGGGCGCGTGGGCCGCTGTGGTGGGGGCAGTGATTTGCATGTTTTGGTTTCCTTTTCTGTTTGAAAGTTATCGGTGGGTCTAAGTCTGGTTGGCCTGTGACCCTCGATGCAGGACCGTTGGGAGTTTCAGGTGACCGTTGGTGACGGCTAGCCCAAGGAACAGGATTGCGAGGGACCCCAGCAGCCCAAGGCCAAGAGGTTCCCGAAAGACAATTGCCCCGATTGCGATGCCGGAAAGCGTGGCAAAATAGCCGACCTGGGCGAACCCAACGCCATCCGTGCGCCGCTGTACTTCGAAGGTCAGCGCATAGCTGAGCGCAGTGATGGATCCGATGCCGAAGATTGCGCCAAGCAGGGCAGGGGGCACCGAGACGTCGCTGATTGTGGTGCCGCGTCCCAGTATTAGGGCGGAAATCAGCAACAGCTGTGACAGAAGCGTTCCGGTCGCCAGCCCCAACGGATCGCCGCCGGGCGGGTAGGCATAGCTGCGAAAGACGTTGCCGCAGGCCAGAAACAAAGGCCCCAAAAGCGACAGGGCAATCCACGCCGGCTCGACTCCCGACAGGTCAAACCCACCCATGGTGGCAAGGCTGACCCCGGCAAGGCCGATCAGAATACCAACCAGGCGGTGCAACGGCAGCATCCTGCGCGCGATCAGTGCCGTTATCGCAAAGGTAAACAGCGGTGACAGCGTGACGAGGGCGGAATAGAACCCAAGGCTCACATGCTCCAGCACCAGAAACCCGATCACAGCGGGGCCGCTGACACCGAAAACTCCGGCGCCGACATAATAGGGAATGTGCCGCGCGTTGAGCGCCACGCGCTTCTGCGACAGCAAACACAACGCCAACAGCGCGATGCTGGCCAGCAAAACCTGCCAGAACAAAGCGGTCAGAGCTGATATTCCTGCCATCGAGACGAATTTGGACAAAGTGAAACTGACCCCCACCAGGACACCGATGGCCAAGATCAGCGCGGATACAGGGGATCTTCTGACAATATCAGGCATCACGCGGCCCCCATTTCCGGCACATCGGTTAAGCGCAGAGAAGCCGGGCCGATCGGGATAATTCCGCTGGGGTTGATGTGCCGATGGCTGAGGAAGTAGTGCTGACGGATATGGGCCATGTCCACAGTGTCAGCCACGCCCGGCAACCGCATGATGTCGGCCAGATAGCGGGACAGGGCAACATAGTCGCTGATGCGTTTGTAGTCGGTCTTGAAGTGGGTCACATAGACCGGGTCAAACCGCAGAAGTGTCGGAAACAGCTTCAGGTCAACCTCTGTCAGCACGTCTCCGGCTAGGAACCGGCGTTGGCCAAGCGTTTCTTCAATCGCGTCGAGGCAGGCAAAGAGCGCCGTTACGGCCTCGCCATACGCGATCTGGCTGGTTGCAAACCCGGCGCGATAGACGCCTTCGCGGATCGGTGACTGAATTTGTTCGGCGATCCGGTCGATTTCGTCGCAAAGATGGGACGGGCGAAGATCGGGTCCCGCAGCATCGAGAAATTCCGTCTGAAGCATGCGCATGATCTCGGCCGATTCGGTGCTGACGATCCGGCCCGTAACCTTGTCCAGTAGCACAGGCACGCTGATCGGACCCGTGTAATCCGGCTTGGCGTGCTGATAGACTTCGTAAAGGAAGCGGGTGCGTTCTACACCGCTTTGATCGTTGAACAGCGTCTGGTCGATGACCCAGCCGTTTTCCGACATGACCGGGTCCATCCATGTGATGCTGAACGCATTGCGTAAGCCTTTCAAAGTTAGAATCAGATCGATGCCATGACACCAGGGGCAGGCTTTGGACAGGTAAAGGTGGTACCGGCAGGGCGTGTTCGGAAACGCGGCGCCCGGTTGCACGCTGATGTGGCTCGTGAATGGGCTTTGCAGGCGGTGAAAACGACCGTCCGAGGCGAGCGGTCTGTCACGCAGAACTCCGTTGATAAGCATCATGGGCATGGCAGCCTCCGGCGTTAACAGGACATGCAGATACCTATTAGGCTTTCTATTTGATGATAATCGTGTGAATTTGAAACTTATAGGTGAGAAAAATTCGCCCAAAGGATCGCAAAACATGACTGAAATTAGCGCTATCCCCGTTTTTGTTGCTGTGGCGGACCATGGCGGGTTCGCAGCCGCCGCCCGGCATCTGGGTCTTACAAAATCAGCGGTCAGCAAGCGGATCGGCGTGCTGGAGGCCCATCTGGGAACGCAGCTCTTTCATCGGTCGACGCGGTCCATTTCCCTTACCGAGGCGGGCGAAATCTATCTGGCCCACGCGGCGCAGGCGCTTGACGCAGCGCAGGACGCCGAAGACGCAGTTGCGGCGTTGCAGAGGCAACCGGTTGGATTACTAAGGCTCAGTACACCCATGTCCTTTGGACAGCTGCATGTTGCGCCTATGATTGCTGCATTCCTCAGGCAATATCCGGGGATCAGAATTGACCTGACGATGGATGACAAATTTGTCGACCTCGTCGAAGGTGGCATCGACGTGGCCTTACGCGCCGGAACGTTGCCGAACTCGGCTCTGATCGCACGCAAACTCGCCCCGATCCACAGCGTGATTGTCGCTGCGCCGGACTATCTTGCGCAGTCCGGAACGCCAGAATCACCTGAGGATCTTCTGGCGCATTCCTGCCTTCACTACGCCTATTCGCGCGACCCTTCGGAATGGCGCTTAGCCGGGCCCGCGGGTGACATGCGCGTTCAGACATCTGGTGATCTGCGCGTGAACAACAGCGAAGCCCTGTGCACCGTGCTGCTTGACGGTCTTGGTATTGGTCGCCTGCCGACCTTTATTGCCGGAGCCCACTTGACCAGTGGCCGTCTGGTCAGGGTGCTGCCCGAATATCGCCTGCCTGAACAGGCGCTGTACGCAGTCTTCCCTGAACGAAAGCACATGCCAGCGAAAGTTCGCGCGTTTTTGGATTTCGTCGTGGAACGCATCGGGCACGACGCACCCTATTGGGATTTGGATGCAGGTCCGCTTTAGGGACAAGGGCCGATGATACTCTAACATTAAACCTGGACCGACCAAGAACACCCAAAGTGCGGGGCAGTCCGGCAATGTCTTCTTCGGGGAATGCTGTAGTGCAGAGTCGGATATTCTTGAACGGCTGGATTGGGCCGGTTAGTCTTGATAGTTATTTATCCGAGCTGCAGAAGCTGCAGCCGCCAATGGCCTCAAGTTCCAAATGTTCTCGGGTTTTAGCAATTATAAGATTGGTCATTCTGTTTCTGACGACCGAGCCCACAAATTGATATCTTCTTCCGAACTGATTGCATCGATCCTTGCCAACTCTTCATCACTGAAGGCGAGGTTATCGACTACGCCTGCGCAATCTACGATCTGACCCGGCCGGGACGCACCAATAAGCGCGGTCGTTACGCGTCCGCCTCTTAACACCCAGGCCAGGGCCATTTGCGCCAGAGTTTGCCCGCGTGCCTCAGCCATGTCGTTCAGAGCACGCACACTTGCCAGAGATCGCTCGTTGATCATGCCATCAAGTAGCGACTTCCCTTGTGTAGCACGGCTGCCATCCGGAATATCGCGCAGGTACTTTGACGTTAGAATGCCTTGTGCCAGCGGCGTGAACGCAATCGATCCTACCCCAAGATCGTTCAGGGTATCGAGCAAACCGTCCCGCTCCACCCAACGGTTGAGCAGATTGTAAGAAGGCTGGTGAATCAGGCAAGGTGTGCCAAGGTCGTTGAGAATCTTCACCGCCTCGCGTGTGCGTTGGGAGTTGTAGCTCGAGATACCTGCGTAGAGCGCGCGACCCGACCGTACGATATGATCCAACGCGCCCATCGTCTCTTCGAGCGGCGTGTCGGGGTCAAAGCGGTGGGAATAAAAGATGTCGACGTAATCAAGCCCCATGCGCGCGAGTGATTGGTCACAGGACGCGATCATGTACTTGCGCGACCCCCATTCTCCGTAGGGTCCCGGCCACATGTCGTAGCCTGCTTTGGAGGAAATGATCAATTCATCCCTGTAGCCCGCGAAATCAGTTCTTAGGATTTCGCCAAATGCCTCTTCTGCCGATCCGGGTGGTGGACCGTAGTTGTTCGCCAGATCAAAATGAGTGATCCCATGGTCGAATGCGGTCCGACACATTGCTCGCTTGTTTTCGTGCGTCGAGTCCGCACCGAAATTATGCCACAGGCCCAAGCTGACAACAGGAAGCTTCACACCCGACCGCCCACATCGCCGATAAACCATTCGCTCATAGCGGTTCGGCTCCGGGGTGTAAGGAATGGGTTTTGGCTTTGGTGGTCGTTGAGCTTTGGTCATGCGCTTATAATCAATGGAATGTTGGGCCTGTCAAACGGATCAACTCCGGTAAGATCGACACGAGATTCTGCGCGTCCTAGATGGGTGTTTATGGTTAGTCTTACTCCAGCACCAATGTCTTACGGTTTAATCGATTGCGTTCGGTACCGCCGCATAGACGCCGCGAAAGTCTGCAATGCGGGCTGCAACCGCAGCATCAATATGGCGGGTTGGATGTCGGCTCTGGGCCGGTCTTCATCCAAGTGAAATGCGCCCGACCTCCGAATGTTGTATTGCCCCCACACGCCTCAGCCCAATTCAGTCATCCATCGTTGCTTGGGCAGGACAATAAATTGCGCATTTGACAACAAGTATTTGCGGCCCACATGCTGAAACGTGAAAATCGAGGTGGAACGACCAAAGGTAATTTCATGTTTAGATCATCAACCCGAAGTGAAGCAGAAAGCTTGTTAAGCGGACTTGCTCTAGGATTTTCTGCCGACCCATTCATGCGCTGGTTGTATCCTGAACCTGCCGATTTCCTTACCCACTTCCCGCGAGTAATGGACTTCTTTGGAGGGCGTGCATTTGAACAGGGCAGCGCGTTTCGAAACGATGATTTTACTGCTGGCGCACTTTGGCTTCCGCCAAGCATTCACCCTGACGAAGAACGGCTTGTCGCCTGTTTTGAGCAGACGGTCTCATCAGAAAAGCATGATGCGTTGTTCGAAACCTTCGGGCAGATGGACAATTATCATCCCGATGAGGACTGCTGGCATTTAGCTTTTATTGCGGTCGATCCAATTCGCCAAGGAAAAGGGTTGGGGTCCGCGTTGCTTGAATGCTGCCTCAAACGTTGTGACGAAGATGGAAGACCTGCTTACTTAGAGTCGACAAACCCTACAAATCTATCGCTGTATAAGCGCTATGGTTTCCAAGAGATGGGTCTAATCAAAGCCGACCAAGCCCCACCCCTGTTTCCGATGTTTCGAGCCGCCCAATAGCGGTAGATCAAACGGCTGCATTGTCCGCAACCTGTGAGTTTGTGCAGCGCCAAAATTTGCACTTGCAGCGAATGACCGGAATGCGGGCGCGGTCGCAGTGTCTCGACCAACCGGTGAAAGGCAGCTGTGGGCCGAACACGATCGTGGTTTCCCGCTTGATCCCATCACCGGCAACAAGAAAGCTTCACTGCGGCCTTTTCTGCCAGCATTCTATTATTACAGTAAGATGGCATCGCTGATCATCGTCGTATTAGATTTTCCGCAAGTATGCCCAAGAGACATACCCCTTTAGTCTACGAGCACGCTCCAATGAAACGCGGCACCAACGTGTGCCACCGGTCTGCTCGCAACTGTGAACTCGTAGTGCGGTTCCATTTGGAAGACCAACGATCACATTGAACCCTGTTCCAGGTCCGCTGCGCATTTTTAGCATGTCACCGTCTTCGACTCCAAAAACCTCATAAGGTCCCAGTGACGCCGCCGCAGCCGGCTCAACGCCCATGACGACCCCTAGGAACAAAGCCGCTAAGGGTGAGAAGATTGCATTGCGCATCTTGATGTCCTGCTTGTTGCCTCAACTACAATCGTAGCAATTCGGGTCACCAGAAGGAACAACTCCCAGAAAGAAATGTACGTGATACCAAAGCCTAAACCCCTACATATCTTCCAAGTGGTGGGGAACTCTGGCCCAGTTGGGGGCATCTTTCGCAAAAACCTTTTTCGATGGGCTGAAGTTGTTTGGTTCATCCAGTGTCCCAGCTGCAATGCTCGTCAATCCGAAGGCTGTCACACCCCACAAGCCTGACCCGCAGGTACCGCAGAAATGCTTGATAACAGGTCGGCCTTCCTTTGAGGTCTTCTCAAAGGTCCGTGGTTTGCCCTTCAGTAGCTGTAGATTTTCTGACTTTATCATGTACCCGGCGTAGCCATCTGTACCGGTCATCGATAGGCAATCTCTGCAAAAACACATGAGTTGCAGTACCGCTTCACCGGTGATCCGGTAGCGCACTTCACCACAGAAGCACCCACCTTCCAATGATTGTGCCATGTTCGTTCATCCCTCTATGTCCACTGGGAAGAGTAGTGAACATCGTATGCGCCCTAATCTGAGGCGGCAACATTTCCACATTGCTTCTGGCTATCTCACGCGGAATTTCATCATCTGACTAAATGCGGCAGTTTCCGGCCGTGAAAAATTCTCTTCTGCGTGAGTACGGTCATTAAAGAGAGAAAACTGTGCGGATGTCCGCTCAGTAAATGTAGGTCCGTTCCATTGAGGATCAGAATCCATTCCGACAAATGGATCTTGCAAAGCCATTGGACAGACGTTCTGAATTGACCGACAATCGGATCATGGAGCTGACGGCAACCACACCTGTCCACCTGATCCATGTGGATCCAGACGCCAACATGGCGCGGTTCTATGGGATTGAACTGCAGCCGACGCTGTTTGGCGAAGTGTCCGTCCTTCGCACCTGGGGGCGTATAGGCACAAATGGGCAAGCCATGATGGTGACTTACGAAGGCGAAGGCCAGGCCACTGATGCACTCCAAGAACTCGAAAAGCAAAAGCGCCGCCGAGGGTATGTCCCGGTCGGTGAGTGATTTCGGATTGCAATCTGTTCCATAGCAAATCCCGAGCCTGTCGTCTCGTGACCGGGCTCTAGGTTACAGCCGGCATGCCGGCTTCCACCCAGAACACCCCAGCATGATCTCCCTGAGCCAATAGCCCCTGAACCGTCTCTTGCGAGCCGGGGCAGGGGCTATTGGCTCATGGTCGGCCCATGCCGTGATGATCTGCCCGTTCGGGTGACGATCCCTTTTGCGCTCCCGCAGGATCGAAGATCCTTTGGCCATTTTTGGTGGGTCAGGCGGGATTTGGACAAGCCAAACGCCGCCCGACGTCAGGGGGAAGGCGCGGCCTCCCCCCTCGGACAAGACAAATAGACAAGACCGTGTCCTCGCGCGTTGCGCTGCGGGCCGCACCACTCTTGTCGATTTGTCCTGTCTCGCCCCTCTCCGCGTTCGCCACGGGGCAGGTTTTTGAGACGACGCCCTTTCAGGGCTCGGCTCAAAACCAGCACCAAAGGGGACCAGCCCCGGAGGTCGCACCACAAAAGGAGAGACGGTTTTGATCTTTGAGACGACAAATGACATCGAGAATGACACGAGCCTTCAGGCGGCAGAGATCGCGGCCCAGAATGACCTGATTCGGAAAGCCCTGATCGATCCGACTGCAGCGATTGAGATACACTCCAATGGCATTCACGGACAGGTGTTTGTCACGCCCGGCGTGTCGGGTGAAGGGATGGAGTTCCAGACCGCAGTTTTGAAGGCGGTCGCAACGGATGACCAGTTCGACGAGGGCAATGACCCTTATGGCGATCACACGTTCGGAACGGTGACAATCAGCGACCAAAAGCTGTTCTGGAAAATCGACCTCTACGACGCGGACTACACATACGGTTCCGACCGCCCGTTTGATCCCGCAGTGACCCGCCGTGTCCTGACCATCATGTGCCCCAGCGAATACTGATTTCTACCGCAGCTCGGAAAGGGGGTGATGAAAATAAGTCAGGAAACCTTGCAGCAACGACGGCGCGAAGCCGTTGAGCTGGTCAAGAAGGGAGGTCTCTCCGCCAAGATCGGCCTCGCCTTCTTGAAACAACACGTAGCCGCCTAAGCGGCCCCGCTCTACCCCGAAAGGGGTAGGGCACCCTTAACACGAAGCGAAACACTCAAACAAGGATTTGCCCCATGAGCAAAGTCGAAACATTCACCGCACCGGAAACCATTGAAACAATCGCCCTGTCCGATCTCTACCTGTCTGATCTGAACCCACGACAGGAGGTTGCCGAGGAAGGGATTGCCCTGCTGGCCGACAGTCTGGTCATGTGCGGCTTGATCCAGAACCTCAGCGGCTTGCGCGATGCGGATGGCAAAGTTGCCATCGTTGCCGGTGGTCGCCGCCTGCGGGCCTTGAGCATCGCCGTGACCGAGCGCGCCGATCTAACACAGGTCCCCGTGAAGATCACCGATAACCCGTTTGTCGCCGAGCAGTGGGCCAATGCGGAAAACACCGCCCGTGAGGAACTGGACCCGGTGGACGAGGTCCGCGCCTATGGCAAGATGGCGGAGAAATCCCTGTCTGTTGCCAAGATCAGCAATGCGTTTGGCGTAACCGAAGCGCATGTGCGCCGCCGCCTCGCACTGGCGGGTCTGCCCGCCGCTGTTCTGGACGCGCTCAAGGCCGGTGAGATCAGCATGGGTCTGGCCAAGGCCATGACCGTCAGCACTGAGGATGAGAAAATCCTGGAAGTGCTGGAACAGGCCAAGGAGTGCCGGTGGTTCAGCGAGCACGATGTGAAACAGGCCCTGACGTCAGAAGCTGTCAGCAGCACCAACCGCAAGGCGGTGTTTGTCGGACAAGAGGCCTATGTCAAAGCGGGTGGCACCGTCACCGCTGATCTCTTTGCTGATGAAACCCTGTTCAATGAAGGCGCGCTACTGGATCGATTGTTTGCTGAGAAATTGGCGACGGAAGCAGCGAAGCTGCGCGAGGCGGAAGGTTGGGACTGGGTGGACACCCACGAAGACAGCTACATTCCGTATGGGTTCTCGGGGACAGAAGGCATGCACCGTCTGGACATGGTGAGCCGGGACTTCACCGAAGAACAGGCCGAGCGGTATGACGAGCTGGGCGAGCTTTTTGAGACTGAGGCTCTGGATGCGGAGGTCGAGAAGGAACTAGCCGCGCTCGAAGACTATGCCGCGCCGTTCTATTCTGACGCGCAGCGCAAGCTGTCCGGTGTGTTTGTCTATGTCGGCAACTCCGGCGAAATCAAAACATCATCAGCCTATGTCACGGCAGAACATGTGCAAGCCGCCATTGAGGCCGGTGTTTTGGCCCCGGTCAAAAAGCCAGAGATCAAGGAGGCACCAAAACCAGCCTATTCGCAGAAGTTCATCGACGATATGGTGGCGATCCGGCTGGCAGCGGTTCAAACGGCCCTTCTGGAAAAGCCTGACTATGTGTTGAGCCTGTTTGCTTTCTATGCCACCCCGGCATCCGGGCTGACCATCAACCTGTTTGGGTTTGGCTACGGCGGTGCCGAGCGGAACACACCCGAGATCAATGACCAGTTCATCCTTGATCCGCGTCTTGGCGGGGAGCGGGACGAAGCGGCAGAGGCAGCCTATGACCAGTTCCAAGAGATGGCCGCACAAAGCAGCGTGGAGGCGTTCAAGGCGTTTCGTGAGCTGGGCAAGAAGACCCGCAACGGAGAGATCACCGCTTTTCTGGCCCGGCGGTTTCTGACCCAACGCCCGGAGTTTATGGCGGAGATCGAAGCTGAGATTGGCGCCGACATGCGCGCGATCTGGACCCCCTCTGCTGAGAATTGCTTCAAGCGGTTGAAAGGCCGGCAGCTGGATGATCTCTACAAAGACCTGCTGGACCTGCATGTGGACACCGACATGTTCAAAGCTTTCGCGAAATCGAAAAAAGGCGCAAAGAACGAAGCGATGCACAAGCTCTTCAACGATAAAGAGCATCGGGCGGCACTAGGTGTGTCTGAGGCACAGAAAGCTCGGATCGATGCCTGGGTGCCCGACTGCTTCTGAACCCAACGGGGCAGGGCGCTTTGCGTCCTGCCTATCAATCTCTGGCTGTGTTAGCCTCAATGATGAAAACTCAAAGTGGCATTGCGCGAACACCCCGTCGCGCATAGCTATCAGAGGTCGGCCACCCGGCTCATTCTCAAAAGCAATCACTTGATCAGAACGGATTTGGAAGGACCCATGGACACCTCATCAAACAAGCTTGAGAAAGCCGCCCGCCGCGTTTGGAAAACCGCGCAGATGTTTGTCGGGTTTCATACGGATCAGAAAGGCAAGCCGCGCGAACAGCCTAAGCTCTGGCCGCCCAAAAACGGGAGCGCGTCAATCCATGGTGACCCCAGCGCACAGGAAGCGATTGTTGTGGTGAAAGCCGCTGATCCGGAAGCCGCACAGGATGTGCAGATTAAGCTGCATCCAAACCGCATTGTTGTGCGCCGGGACGCGGATATGTGGTGGCAAGGCGTGGCGGTGGATGAGCATTCCGTGACGGTCCGCATGGCCGACAACACGATCATTGAAATCCGCCATGACGGATCGGTGAAGCGCCGCTCGGCGGAAGATGAAACCCATGTCGAAGCCGATGGCAGCATCTTCAAGTTCACCGAATTTGCCGAGGCGCATATGACAGGTGACGGGGTGGAAATGACCCGCCGTACCGAGGATCGCATTGCCACAATCACGGCCGACGGTGTTGTCGATCGCGCGCGCAAGCGTTAGCCTGTCTTCAATACCTCGAGACTTCCCTTTGGTTAAACTTGCGGCCCGCTTCGGTGGGCCTCTTTCTTGCGGGAAAGACTGTCAGCAGAGGCTTGCCGAAGTCGCCTCTATTCCCTCCACATGCCGTTCCAAATCCATGTTGACTGTTCTCGCCGACCTAGCCAATGTCGCGCGTTCGTATCGATGCGTCTGCCCCAGCGCACATGTGTTGGAGCCGGTGCAAACCATCAAGGAAACACAAGCAACATGACCGATGACTGGAACGACTATGCCGATGGTTGGGACGACAATGACGACGTCAGACGCTACGCGAGTCGCGCTTTCACCACGCTGGACGAGCACTTGGATATTCGCGGGAAGTACTGGCGATCAAAGCGCGTGCTCGACTTTGGATGTGGCACCGGATTGCTGGCGGAAAAAATTGCGCCTTTTGTGGAGGAAGTTGTCGCAGTTGATACCTCGGAGAATATGATTGCCGTCCTGCAGGAAAAGCAGCTGCACAATGTTAGAGCAGTTCATGGAGATATTCTGGCTGGAGATGTTTCGGGGCTCGAGAACGGGTTTTCAGATTTCGATTTGATCTGCGCGTCTTCCGTGTGCGCCTTTCTCCCAGACTACAGTGGCGCTGTGGCGGTGCTGGCGGGTTTGCTCAACAAGGGGGGACATTTCGTTCAGTGGGATTGGCATGCGTCAGATGATGACGGATTTGGGTTGACACCGAATCAAATGAAGGCCGCGCTGGAGGCGGCAACGCTTGGTTCAATTCGGGTCGAACAGATATTTGAGTTCAAATCTGAGGAGCAGGTCATGCCTGTTCTGATAGGAGCAGGGGTTCGAAATACGGAATGATCTTGTGTTTGGATGCGTGAACAAGCATTGCGTCCAATTAGCCAGCCATTGTTGTAAATCCGGGTGCGCTCAAGATTTTCGGATGAACAAGTATCCCTTTTGGGAAAGCTCCGTACTCCAGTTTGATTGGTGAGACTGGATTACGTCTTTGAACCCTTTGATGTTGGATGCCTCGTCAGCGATCAGAAGCCAGCCGCCATCTTCGACATGATTGAGCAACCGTTCCAATACGGTCTTCTGCAATGCCTCGGAGAGCATATGTAAGGTTCGGTCTATCAAAACCACATCAAATTTGCCTTTTGGCACGTATGCGGTGACGTCAGCCACAGTGCCCTCCACCACAAGTTTTTCTGATTTGGCCGCGCTGATCAGTTGCTGGATGCCGTTTGGAGAAATATCCACGCCAACGACATGGTGACCAAGCCGGGCGATGAACAGCGCGTCTCTGCCTTGACCGCAGCCAATGTCGAGAACACGCGCGCCGGTTTGATCAAACTGATCAAAAAAGTCGACGAATACCTGTGTGGGTTCGCCAAGTGCGTTTGGTTGTTCACCATAGAGTTTGTCGTAATTGTAAGCCATGAATCGGCGGATAGTAGATTTGGCCGCTGAATGCTAAGTGAAATATTTCGTGATCGTTGGCTGTTCCTTTCGACCGCGTCGAAAGCCTAGGTTCGGGCGGTTCTTCTTGGGCTGTGAGGCTCAAACTCAAGTGTTTGCTGCCGTCTTTTGCCCAACCCGCCCCGCTAAATTGAGTCCGTCTGTTAACCTGATCCACGCAAGCGCGGATCAGGGCCGGACCGTCCTGTCTTTGGCCTCCGCCCGTTGAAAAGCGCGACTTTTGCCACCGGTGATCGTCCGTCTTTTGCCACGAAGGTCATACCGATCCGCAAAGGCCACCCGCACTCCAAATTGAGCACTGCGCCCGTGTCGGACCGAGGCGATGTTGCCGCCATAAACCACATCGCATTGTTCAGATGGTCCGCGCGCAGCGATCCCAGAAAGTCTTGCCTATTCACTTGGCCCGACAGGTTCAACCTCGTTGCTGGAGATGATCCTCGGCTGCCGTGTTTCTGAAGGGATGAACATAAGCGGGTAGTCGGGGAAGACGCGCGGTGCCCGGACCGGGCACCGCGCTTCAACAAGGAATTTCCCCTGCGCCTGCGGCGCATTCCGCGCGGACCAAATTCCCTGCTGACGTCCCCTTGATGCCCGCTTTTCCCATGTTCATCGAAACACGCCATAGCGAGGATCAAACAATGGCAACTCAAACTCTGAAACTGAACGTCAAGACCGGTGAAAAAGAAGGCAAGACTTTCTGGGATCGGTGCGGGGTTCTCTTCGTCAACACCGATGAGACAGGCAACATCACCTCGATCCAGGTCAAGCACAGCATGTTCCCCGGCGTTGAGATGGTGGCCTTCCCGAAGCGCACCGATGACGAGCCCGTCACCGAATGACGAGAGGGCAGGGCGGCGCAAGCCGCCCTTTCTTCTGCTCCGGCCAGAGGCCGGAGCACATATGCGCCATGCGTGGCGCGCGGTCCAAAGACCGGGCAGGGACTCTGCCCTGCCTTAACGCGGCAGTTCGCACCCCTGCTACACCCGCCGCGCGAGCGGCGGGAAACAGAGCGCGCTGAGGCGCGCGAATAATGCCATACTGACCTTGAACGTGCCGGTATGTGACGGGCGCCGTTCGGGCAGCCCATGCGGTGCATGATTGCCCTGCGCCAGTCCACCGGCACCCACGCCTGCTGGCTGGAAAAGGGGCGGGACCCTTTTCCCGGCGTGGAGATTGCCTCCAAGAGCAAAACTGTTCCGAGGGCAATTTTAGAAAATGCGGATTTCTAAAATCACCCCCGGTTTCCTCTTGGAGAGTATGACAGGATAAGGTAGTTGTGTTACAAACTGAAAATACAACCAGAGGTATGCATTGAGCAAGCCCGCCGATACCACTGTCTTTTCCGTACGCTTGCCAGTGGATGCGCTGGAGCGTTTGGAGGCAGCTGTAAGTGTGCTGGGAGCCAAGAGCCGCAATCAGATCATCCAGCGTCTGATCTATCGGTTGATCGGTTATCTCGATCCCGACCCTGCTGTTGTGGATCTCTGGCAGAAGCACTTGCGGCAGGTTCAGGGTGGATACACCAACCTCAATCAGCTTGCGAAATCGGCCAAGCGCGGCACGGTCATCTGGACGGATGACGACCGCCGCGACGTCGAAAATCTCCATCGTGCGATCATCCAGCACCGGCAAGACTTGAAGGCGATGATCACTGCCGCCCGCCGAAGCCGAGAGCCTGAATCCGCCATTCGCCGGATCTTGCGCGACGACGATTGGACACCAGAAAAATGAACGCCGCAGCCCGTGATCTGACAGCCGGAGACTTCCTGGAACTTGCCTTCCGTGAGGCTCAGAAGGGTGTCGATCGTTCCAAGCGGATCAATCAGCAGCTGCAGATCGCAAAGCGCATGAAGTTCATGGTTTCGCGGTCCTCATCCATCAAGGCGCGGCTTGGTGCCGTGGTTGGAAAGCCCGAGGCGGTTGTGAAACACGTCCGCAAAGGTGGAGTAAAAAACGCGCATGAGCTGCGCCGCCAGATCAACTATCTGACCGTCCGGGCAGAGGGTGTGTTGGACATCCGAGACAATGGCGTGACCCCGCTCGATGCGGATCAGGTCAGTGATTTGATCGAGACTTGGGCCGAGGATTTCAATGGGAAAACCAACTACGGTTACACCCGTCACATGATCGTTTCTTTTCCCGAAGGCACCTATCCGGACGCCGCTCACGAGGCCGGTTTGGAGTTCGCGGATCGCCTGTTTGGGAGCGGTGATTTTGGCGATACCTGGGACTATCTGACAGTGTTTCACAACGACACCGATAACCCCCATGTCCACATCGTTGTGAACAACCGAGGCGTCGAGCATGGTCAGTGGCTCGCTATGGGCATGAGCAGCGAAATGAACATCGACGTTCAGCGCTCTATCCAGGTCGAGGTTGCAGAGGAATACGGTATTGAGCTGACCGCGACGACCCGCCTTGAGCGCGGTTTGCGGCAGGAAGTTGAGACCGATACGTGGAAAGTTCAGGCCGGAATGTCGGTTGTTGAAAGCACCCCGGAAGTCGAAGTTACGGCCCGCGACATGGCCGGTGATGTGATGACCCTATCCATCGCAAGAATGTCGGATCTGTTTGATGAGCGCGCCAACGCCGTCAAAGACCGGATCGAAGAGTTTGCCATCCAACTCGCTGAAAGTGAGGAACCTATGGTATCGAGAATGGAACATCTACTAGACCAAGCCCATCATTTTGATGATTACGGTGAGCCGGGAGACTCGTCTTATGTGTCCCCCGAAGTCATGAGCAACTTGCGGCGGCACATCGAATTAGGCGGTTCTGAGGAAACGATTACACCCGAGCTGAAGGCGCAGGTTGTTGCCCATATCAGCGACGTCCGGGACAACGAGCAGAGCCATCCGCACCTGTCTGCCCTTGCTGATATTGTCGATGACAAGGAGTTCCAGGCGTCCGCAGATTACGCCCCGGCATCACGCCGCTACGAGGTCTATATGCAGGATACCTTGGGCGAGGGGGCCTATGAGGACTTCCAGACTCAGACCAAAGAATTGCTGCAATCCATCGACAAGATGGAAGGGCTGGCCCGTGAGGTTGACGACCCTCATCTGCGTGTCGCAATGGATATTCAGATTGGTGAGCTGAAGGGCGACGTTGCGGATCTGCGCACCAACGATCCGGACCTTCAAGCCTTCATCCTCGAGGACCGCCGCTATTCAACGATGATGGGAATGGGCACCGCCGAAATGGATGTCTTGGATTATCCAAAGGCCGAACAGTGGGCGGCGATCCGCAAGGAAGTCACCGACACGGCCAGCAGCTACGGCCTCGATGGCGAGGCATTTGTTGCCCGCTTTGGCGATCATCACAACGTCACTTTGGGTACTACAATGGGATGGCGCAGCGACGACATTTTGACCGCAACGGCCCACTTCCAGGCTCAAGGATTGTCGGACAGCCACGACCGCGCGGAGGCCGTTGTTGACGAGCTGCACCAGCTTGCTTCTTCCAAGATCATCGCAATCTCAGAAGAACTCTCGGACGTTCACGCCCACGCAACGCACCCGCTCTTGCAAGGGCGCGGTGACGATGACGGTCACAGCCTATAGGACTTCACCCGGTCTGCCTGATGAGTGCGCCAACGCTCTGAGCAGATCCATCACTGAGTTATCCATCAACTCGCAAAGGAAAAACTATGGTTTCGCGTACAGACTATCTTTTGAACGAAGTCGAACACTTCGCACCCTATTCCCAATTCGATCAATCCGCCCCGCGCGAGGATCGCGTTTCAGAGCAGATCGACATCATCAAGAAAGAACAGCAGGCGATGGGCTTTGATCGTGCAGCCATCGCTTCAAAGAGCTTCGACATCGAGGACCAGGCCAACCGCCGTGTTGACGAACACACGGCGCAACAAAATCTGGTCGAAGAACTGAAAATCGAATTGGAGGCTGCGGAGCGGTCAGGGGAGCCGGTTGATCTGAACGATATGCAGGCTTTGGTTTCTCAGCACATGAACGATGCTCAGGAATACGACCTGTATCACCCCTACTATTCGTCCCTTGCGGATCTGTCCGGCGACAAAGGTTTTCAGGATTCCGACGACTACCAGTCGCCCGGTGATCGCTATGTTCAGTATATGCAATCCGCTCTGGGGCAGGCCGGTTTCGAGAACTACGAACAGCAGACCAAGGATATTGTGAACTCCATCGAGAACATGGAAGCTCTTGCACGAGAGGTCGAAAATCCGCATCTGCGCGCTGCAATGGACGTGCAGATCGGAGAGCTGAAGGGCGATGTTGCCGAGCTACGCCCATACGACACCGACCTGCAGGCGTACACTGTTGCTGACAACAGTTACACCACATCCATGAATGCGGCCGAGTTGGACAACCTGGACCCGACAGAAGCCGAAAAGTGGCTGGCTGTGCGTGATGACATTGTGGCGACCGCCAACAGCTTCGGTCTCGACGGAAACAAGTTCCTGGCCCGCTATAACGATCATGACAGCGTTTCAGTCGGCACCACGGCGACTTGGCGAGACGCGGACATTTCCACCGCTGCCGCCCATTTTAATAGCCAAGGCGTTCCGGACAGCTACGAGCGCGCCGAGGCCGTTGTCGGTGAGCTGCATCAAGTTTCATCCAGCAAGATTGCCGCCGTGGTGCAAGAGATTGCCCATACCCGCGAACAGGCTACCCACGTCCATGAGTATGATGGACACAGTCTGTAATTGCCGAGCAGAAGGTATTTATTGATGCAACAGGGCTAAATTCAGGCTCGGCGCAAAACAGGGCGGGATGGAATCTTCCGTACAGGATTTTTGGAAAACGACCCTTCGCTGCCGTTGACGTGTGCGACCGCAACGCGGACAAACCGGACTTGTGCGATTGCGGCAATTGCTGACGCAGCATTGATTTGCTGTCGCAGCACATTCATCGCTGCGTTGCAGCTGTTGTCGCCAGACCGGTCATTCAAAGCTATGATGATGCGATACTATCAAACTGTAGTTTCGAGGCACATAGGATCAGCAACTTAGACGCCGAACAAAGCCAACGTTTGCGTTGTCGCAGGCAGTGCAGCAGGACAGGCCATGCGGGCCTTCAGCCAGTAAGCAAATTCTCGTTGTGGCTCATGCAGGTGGCGGGGAAGAGGGGGTAATTCGCGGTCGTGGAATTTTTCATTAAGTTGAGATATTGAAGAGATTGGATCTTTGGTTCTTGCTTCGTGTTTGAATTGATCGGGAACGAAGCACCAATAGTGCTTCTATTTGTTGTTATGCTTTTTTGACGAGCGTAATCTTGTTTTTCTGACAGGAAATTAACGTTACTGCCGAACGCGATAGCCGGAAGCAATGATCTTGTTTATCAGAACAGCGGCGGCCTGGTGCATGTCCTTTTCATCGTTATTGCCGACCGCTGTTTCGTGGACAGCAGCTGCGTCATGCAGAACTCCCACAATTTCATGTTCGGGCAGAAGCTCACGATCTTTAATTGCAAGCAAAAGCGCTTCACAAATTGAGAGTGCGGCCATTCCTGAATGGTCTTGCCGGTCAGCCATGGTAGACGTCCTTTTCTAACAGGCGTCCAAGCATGGAAGCGCCACGATGAATTGCACCATACTGGCATAGATTGCTGTATACTAAACTGATCGAAAGCAGTCTTGGCGTCGGATAGTTTCGCGGGCTGCTCATCGATGAAGGAAGAACACTTGCGCACTATCAAAAATAGTCCACTCACCCGAAAGCTTTCAAACTTCGTCGCTCTGACTGAGGTTGAACTTGCGGTATTGGCACGCCTGCACAAGCGTCGCAGAACCTTTGAAGCCGGACGTGACCTTGTGCATCAAGGGCAATCAGAGCAGGCGGCCTACATTCTGGCCTCGGGCTGGGTTTGTTCCTACAAAACCCAGACTGACGGGTCGCGTCAGATCGTCGATTTCCAAATACCGGGTGACTTTCTGGGCTTGCGAAGCGTTCTGTTGCACACCTCGGATCACAGCATAGAACCAATCATGGAAATCCAAGCCATTGAAGTAGTAGTGGATGATCTCCTGGAAGCATTTGCGCAGACGCCCCGGCTGGCGACAGCAATTCTTTGGGCGGTATCTCGAGATGAAGCGATGGTGGTTGAGCACCTGGTCAACATAGGACGGCGAGATGCGGGTGAGCGCATGGCGCATTTTCTTTTGGAACTTGGTGTGAGGTTGACTCAGGTCGGGATGGCAAACAAGACGGGATACACTTGCCCCCTGACACAATACCACCTTGCCGATGCGCTGGGACTGAGTGCCGTGCATGTTAATCGTGTCCTACGGCAACTGCGGGAGAAGGGGTTGGTTACTTTTCAATCCGGGCAAGTGGCATTTGATGATTATGACGGACTGGTGACGTTGGCCGGTTTTGACCCCACTTATCTGGATCAGACCGGGCCACTGTTGAAGCAATAGGTTCACCCCTTCAGCGATGCCGGGATTTTGATGATAGTTGCCTGGTTAGAGACGCCATTCGCTTCGGCAGATTTTGGATTTCACCGAAAAAGAAGCGCAAGATAAATACAGTCCGATTGCGGTACTGGATTTCCTGCGCTTCTCAAATACTCGTTAAGAACACGCCAGCAAATATCCCGCCAACACACATCACGTTGCCGGAATCCAAACATCGTTGCACTGACGCAGGTTAGTCAATTTTTGGCAGTACCTGATCCTCGGGCACCAAATGCATTTGAGATTCCAATAAAATCTCAGGTCATTGGCCGCAGACTAACATCGATCAGCGCGCGTCTGCCATTTGCACATTATTCTAAATTACAACGCCAGTACTACCGCAGCGCTTACGAGCGTGTACCGCGGCAGACTGCGCGGGGAAGATCCAACAAACTATATGGAGGACCAAGGTGAGCACGAGATCGTCCAGTTCTTTGGTGACGTTTTCAAATCCGTTCTCTTTGTCCGGCTACCCGGATGAACTTCCTGCAGGCGAGTATGAAGTAGTTGTTGTTGAAGAACTACTACAGGGCCTGAGTTTCGAAGCATATCGCAGAACCGGAACCTACCTGACAGTTCAGGGCAAAGGCAGCAAGCCAGGCCGCACGGAAATGCGCCCAATTGACCCAGAAGATTTTGAACTGGCGCTCAAGCAAGACCAAACCTTGGCCACATCTAACAATGACAGCGATGCGGCGCTTTCCCCGCAGGAGGAATAGATTATGAACACGCCCGAATGGCTTAAACCCGGAATCTACGGCGCCCTGATCGGAGGGGTTTTCGTAGGCGTCGTTGGATTTTCATGGGGTGGATGGATGACCGGCGGTAGCGCGAACAAGATGGCCAACGCCATGTCCCGCGACAATGTAATCGCTGCGTTGGTTCCGGTCTGCGTCGACATGGCGAGAACTGACGCCCAACGCGCCGAAAAAATAACGACGATCAAAGAGGCTTCTTCTTTCAAGCAGAAGGATGCCGTCATGGCGGCTGGCTGGGCAACGGTGCCGGGATCCCAAACTCCTAACAAAGACCTGGCGCAGGCCTGTATCGAGGGGCTGAACCTGGATGGATCGTAACTCAATCACTCAACATTCGGACAACGCCGTTTGCATCAGGGCAAATCGAAAGAATCAGTACCGGTTTTGCGCTCACTTAATGGCTGCGTTGTTTGTTGTCGTCTTCAGCAGTTTGGCGAGCTCCTTTATCTCATCAAGTCCCGCATCGGCCGAAACAATTTCGATCCCGGATAACGCGCATCCCAAAAAGTATGGCGACGGTTGGAAATGCGATTTGTCCTATCGGTTGAAAGGCGAAGAATGCGTGGCCATTGTCGTGCCGGGAAATGCCTACCCCACAAACAGAACCTATGGCTCAGGGTGGGCATGTATGCATGGCTTTGTTGAAGTTGGCGGCACCTCATGCACTGAAGTGATTGTGCCTGAAGGTGGATATCTCGATCCATCAGGTGAGAGGTGGCGGTGCCTGCGCGGATACACAAGAGTAGACGATAGCTGCCAGAAAATCGTGGTGCCGGATAATGCTTACCTGACGAACAGCACTTATGGATCTGCATGGCGTTGCAACCGTGGCTACGAAAAAGACGGAGAAGCATGCGTGGCAGTAGCGGTGCCGGAAAACGCTTTTCTGAACGCATCAACCAGCGGGCGTCCCTGGACGTGCGAGCGTGGGTATTTTGAGCGCGACGGACGGTGCGATGCCGTTTTTGTGCCTGAGAATGCTTTCTACGATGACGCGATCCATGGAGTTGGATGGAAATGCGAACGTGGCTACGAGGCGTCCGGTGATCGCTGCAATGCAATCGAGCTACCGGCAAATGCCCATATCGACCGATCCGGCAATGGGTGGCAATGCCACAAAAACTATCATCGATCAGAAGGGCTGTGTGTTCTGAACCAGTGAGAATTCAGACAGAAAGCCCACTTTCCCAAACTTCACAATTTTTGCCCGCCCTTACCAAGGACGCGCGTTTCACACTCTAAAAAGGAATAAATATGAAACCCGTACCCATTGCGTCGGATGCCAAGCAGTTCATTGCCAGCGATGCGCAAAAGCTGGCGCCTGAACAAGCAGTTTTTCCAGAGCTTCACCGCAAGACACTCGTGACAGATACACCGACTGCAATTGTGTATTGCGAAGGAAACTTCGCAAAGATCGATGGCAAGACGGCTAATGGTCTCGTTCGACATTCACAGGCCTATCGCGTTCTTTCGGTGATCGACAGCACGTATGGCGGTTGTGACAGTGGCAAAGTGCTTGATAATATCGCAAATCAGGTTCCCATCTTCGATGATCTTGATGCCGCCGTCGCTAATGAAGCTACGATCCCCGACACGTTTATTTACGGAATGGCGCCGGCCAGCGGCAGAATGTCCCTTGAGGATCGCGAAGTTGTTGTGGATGCGATAACGCTCGGAATGAACATCGTCAGTGGGCTGCATGAATTTCTTAGCGATGACAAAGAGCTCGCCGGATTTGCCAAAATTCACGATGTCACGATACGCGACATTCGCAAGCCGCGGCCCAATCCCGACCTGCGCCTGTTAGATGGCAGTATTGGAGACGTCCAGGCGATCCGCATCGCGGTGTTCGGCACCGATTGTGCAATTGGAAAGCGTACAACCGCGACAATCCTGACAGGCGCACTTAACGCGCATGGGATCAAAACAGTTTTGGTCGGCACCGGCCAAACTGGTTTGATGCAGGGCGCCAAGTATGGTGTCGCGATGGATTCGGTGCCGCCGCAATTTTGTTGTGGCGAACTTGAGCGCGCTGTCGTTGCGGCATCCGAGGGTGAGCACCCGGATGTAATAGTGATCGAGGGCCAGGGCGCGCTAAGCCATCCGGCTTTTTGCACATCAGCCTTCATTCTGCGAGGCAGTCAGCCACATGCAGTTATTCTTCAACACGCGCCTAAACGAAAACGTCGATGTGATTTCCCCAACATGACTATGCCCGACCCTTGCGATGAAATCACCCTGATCGAGGCTTTTGCGAACACAGAGGTAATTGGCATGACGATCAACCATGAAGGAATGAATGATGTTGAGATTTCAAAGGCCATCACAGACTACAACTGCAAATTGTATCTCCCGGTCACTGACGCATTGAACCGTCCTCCAAAAAACTTGGTGAATATGGTTCTATCTGCCTTTCCGCGCTTGCAACCCGTACGTGCTACGACGATTGAATGAGCAAGCTGCGTATCGACGTTGATCTGGACAAAATTCGGTACAACACACGGTTCCTGGTCGACCACCTTAGACCCCGCGGAATTACGGTGACAGGTGTGACAAAAGCCGTTTGCGGTCATCCTGAGATTGCGAATGCTATGCTTGAAGGTGGCGCGACAGGGCTGGCGGACGCGCGGATCAGCAATATCATGCGTATGCGCGATGCTGGAATCTCGTGCTCTATATCCTTGATCCGAACGCCCATGCTGAGCCAGGTCGCGCAAGTTGTTGATAACTGCGATGTCAGCTTCAACACTGAGATGGACATTATCGCCAGTCTGGCCATCGAGGCGCTGGGGAAGAACATTACTCACAATATTATCTTGATGGTGGAAATGGGGGATATGCGGGATGGCATCTTGCCTGAACACCTTGAAAGCACTGTGTCTCAAATTCTTAGAATGGAAGGGATTTCTCTGAAGGGGATTGGCGCAAATTTTGCCTGTCTGGGTCATGTGGCACCCTCTGCAGGAGCAATGGAATTGCTTTCTTCGCTTGCCGCCGACACCGAACTTGCAAGTGGACCCGCTCTGGAAACAGTGTCAGGCGGCGGCTCTGCCAGTTTGCCATGGGCGCTTGGCAAGGGGGCGACCGGAAAGATCAACAACCTGCGTCTGGGTGAGGCCATCCTGCTGGGTACCGATCCCGTTTCGGGATACGCGATCGACGGGCTTTACACAGATGTTTTTACGCTTTGGGCGGAAGTGATCGAAACGAAGACCAAATCAAATCCAAATCCCTTGCAAATGAATTATCCTATACTTTCAATGCAGTGTGTGACTTTAGACAGTCCTTCGAATACTCGGTCGATCCTTGCGATCGGACTCCAGGACACTGATGCGGCGGGTCTAATATTCCCTGCTGGCGTCACGTTCGTCGGAGCCACCAGTGATCATATCGTTGTAGAAAACACCAATTGGCTGCTTCGCCCTGGTGGCGAGGTGAAGCTGAGAATGAAGTATAGCGCGCTCTCGCGCGGCATGGCTGCACCCGATGTAGCAAAAGTCTTCCATGGTGATAGCGCTTTGGTTGACTGCAACGCAGCGAACACTGATCGCCCATACTCGAATCGAAAATAGCGCGCCAAGGTGCCGCCGCCTCGGTTCTGCTTCAGCCATCCGTCTTATTCTACGGCTTTACGTAGTAAATGAGGCACCCAATCCCTATATTGGACGTAGCCGCATTCACTTTTCACACCCTATCTGGGCTCGTGGGTGATGCGGACAATCAAAGGATCAAAATGATGTCTTTTAAAGACCTGACGACCAGAGCGGCTGCCGCACTGAAGGAAAACGATGCGGACGCGCCGAAAAAAGAAGTGACGTCGAAAGGGCAGGACACCGTCCCCGAAAAACCAAAGCCTAAACCCCAAAACTGATAATACCCTGCCGGGAGTGGGTGGCTTGTTCTTGTCTGCATCTCCGAGCGAGCGGTATCAGCAAAGGAGAACTACCCAAATGAACCAGATAATCAGCAAGACAATCGCAGTCTTTTCCAGGCCGTTTACTTTCCCTGGCTTCGACGAATTACTCCCGGCAGGCGAGTACGACATAGAAACTGAGCTTTCCGCACCACCAGATTATTCGGACCCAGAAGCCTGGAAGGCCTCGGTGTTAATCTGTCTGCATCCACGGAAATCTTACCCCGGTCTGGCGCGTACCTTGACCGTTTCTCTTACTGATTTGGAGAGAGCCCGCGCAAAGGATAAATTGTCTTCAAAGCAGTTGTCGCAGTTCTTGCTCGACCAACTTTTGGCCGATCCCATGGTGCAATTGATTATGGAAGCGGATGGCGTTTCAGAGACTCAACTTCGGCACCTCTACTCGGAGTCGCTCATCTCTGAGGCAGACGACATATCATCAGATCAACGAGCCCTACCGCGAGGATGCGGAAACGGTTCTCGGTATACTTTCGCTGTCCAAGCTGCTGAGAACGAAGGAATGCCGGTTCGTCCTATTAAAACCCCTCGGATTACAGGCTGTCCCATTGGACAGACTGAAATGGGCAGCTCCTTCAATCTCAAGGCTTAGGGCTCGGAACTTTCTTTTCCAGTCGCTGTATAAACCAAAACAGAAATCGAGGCTAAGAACTGATGGAAGACTCCGACGACGAAGCAGATACGATCATGGCTCGCGCCCACAATGACGTGCCGCAAGAACGCCCGTGTCTTCGTTGCAGAACTCCATTCTGGAGCGAAGGGTTCGGAGAGCGGATTTGTCGACGCTGCAAGGGGTTGAACGCGTGGCGAAATGGCGTATCGGTAAGCCCCGGGTTAGCTCGGCGTCGCTGATAACCTGACGCCGGTCTTACCAGCTTTTCTGATCATATCTCATTTTACCTCATTGGTGCTGACCCAGCCCGCTAATCCGGGCCGTTTTAGTGTGGAACCAGGTCGGTAATCGGCGCTGAAGACGAAGCGTAACCGCAATCGGATTGGAACCGAGCGGATATGGCACGCATTCGCTTCGCCGAACCAAAGTAGCTGAGATCTTCCGCAAGAAAGGAAATCTCCGCGCGGTCCAACTTCTGCTCGGGCACACAAAAGTCGATAGCACCGTGCGATACTTGGGCGTTGAATTGGAAGACGCGCTAAGCATTGCAGAGCGCATAGACATCTGAGACAGTTTGGCGTTCGGCACTGTCGGTCGCCAATCCATAGCGGTTCTAGTTCTTTTACGCAGGGGGGGGACGTAGCGAGCCCTGAGCGGAAGTGTCAAAATCTTGTTGCATGCGCTCGCAGCACAGATTTCTCGGCACAGGCGCAATTTACAGGGTACCGGACCGAGCGGCCATTTGATCGCACCGCGGGTACTTGTGCAGAAGCGGCGCGAACATCCCCGCCTGACAGCCAATGTCGTCCGGCCAGTCATTCCTAGTTACGAGGAAGCCTTGATCACATACTCCTCTTTCGCCGCACTCAGGCCCGACAATTGAAACGCGGACTTAAACTGCCACCCGCTGCTAGTCTGGCCCCAAATCGATACAACGAAAAACTAATACCAGACAATTTCTTTCGGTAGTTCACCAGGAATCTTGGTCACCAGCAGTTCCAAAAACTATCTGCCCTAGTGGTGCTAGCGTTGCGACGAGGGAAACTTCCTTGACTCTATGCTGGCTAAGGACCACAAAAAGTGCATTGGTGAAAATTACTCGTCGCCGCGATGCTGCCGGTTTCGATGATCCAATGGCCTTCAGACTAACTGTAGCATGTGCCTCAGCATAGGAACGGGTTCCGCTGGGGTCTTCGCTATGAGCTCGTTCCTCGCAAGCATTTGCAACTGTCACCTGACGTGCTCCAGTCATCGCGTGACCCATGAAAGAAGGCGCCGTATGAACAGCACATGGCTCTTAAATTGCGTGCTTGATGCCCGATAGATCAGGTCTCAGGCTCAGTTTCAATCAGTCGTTCATCGTGTTTACGCGCTGCATTCTTTGTCTGATCCCGACACTCTTGGTGTTGCTCTCAGGAACGCAGCTTCCTGCCCAAGTCGCAGGCAATGCCGATGGATCGGTTTGTGACGAAGGTTTCGAAAACAAGAACGGATCGTGCCAAAGAACAGACGTACCAGAAAACGCATATTTGACGGGTAGCTCCTATGGTAGCGGCTGGGAATGCAATCACGGTTTCCAGAATGTCGGAGAACTCTGTGAGGAAATAAGAGTTCCTGAAAATGCCTATCTTGCATCAACCGGAGATCAGTGGGAGTGCAATCGGCTGTTCCAGCGTGTCGGAGAACTCTGTGAAGAAGTGATGGCACCTCAAAATGGATACGTCGAAACCCGGTTTGGCGTGCAGGAAATACACTGCAACTGGGGATTTCGTAAGGAGAACCAGGATTGTGTTGCGATAAATGTCCCGAGCAACGGCCGCCTGACTGACAAAAACAGCGCGGATGGTTGGGTGTGCATCAGAGGTTATAGGGCAGCGGATAGCGGCTGTGAGCCCGTGGCAGTTCCACAGCATGCATACCTTGCGCCTGAAACGTATTCCGGATGGAAATGCGAACGTGGTTTTCGCGCAAACCGGGACAGGTGCGTTGCGATCCTTGTCCCTTCAAATGCTCACTTAAATCGAAGAGGTGATGGTTGGGAATGCAATCGGCCGTTCACACGACAGAACGATACGTGCACCGAAAATGTGCCGCGACAATAGGTTGGTGGAAATCAATCTCGCCCGACATATCCGGAAGGACCAAGCCGTGAACCATAACTCGATTGACGAAAATCTGGGCAAAAGGCTCAAAGCCGAAAAGGCTCATCGCAGGTCCTACAGGGTTAAGATGTTTATCGCGTTAGCGGTTTTTGTTGCGGCGATAGTTGTAGTGGTGTTTCTCTGATGCGTAAAAATGCCCCTCAAGTGACCCTTCCGGACTCAAAGATGTCAGCTCGTGGTTTGGAACAAAGAGCATTTCAGGACCGCAGTGTTCGTAAGACGCGGAACGCTGACGTATCCGGGGTGATTGAAGAAGAGTTTGGAAAGTACTTGATCAAGGCTGGCATTCTGAGCGGTAACAGCGTTGCGCGCGCATTCCCCAAGCCACCAGCTAAAACACAGGCAATGATTGCCGATGCAGTCGGCGAAACACCAGCATTGGCCATTGAAACCTTAAAAGAAATTCTCGAAGAACGAGACAGGAAACGTAGCGGTCAACGCCGTTTGGAGGGAAACTCCGGCACCTTCGTTCCCAGCGAAAGAGAATATGCCGAGGCACTGCGCCAGATCAGGCTCACCCCTGCGCAGGTCACAATGCTCAAAGCACTTACAATCGCAGGCAAGGAAGGTCTGACCATTGGTCACTTGTCTCAGGCGGCCGGTTACAAATCCCGCGAGGCCTCCATCAAGGTCTTCAAGAAAATCGGACTATTGATCGCAGAATATCTGGAACTCGTACTTCCCGAAGCCGGATCGGCACAGAATGACGGTGCTGCTCAGGTAATCGCATATTCTCACGTCGAAAGTGACGATGAACCAGCTACTTGGATCATGCATCAGGAACTGCGCGATGCTGTTCGCTCGGTTCTATGACGTGCGTTCCAGCCCCCGCTTTTGTAGCGAACTCTGAACCGGATCAAATGCACGAAAGGTTGCTCACGTAGCTTATGTTGGAGAAAAGACCATATCCGCTCGACCTGATCTATGTACCTGTGAAACGGGCGAAAACGCTTGATCAACAAAAAGTTCTGACGCTGGCCGAAGATATTCTGAAGAACGGCCAGAAGACCCCGATCCAGATACGCTCGGACAACAAGAGGTTCGTGCTGATTGAAGGCCTTCACCGATTAGAGGCCATTCGCGCCCTAGGAGGTGATACCGTCGAAGCCTATTTGGTCCGTGCCAGACTACACTAAATACCTATTGGAATTGGCGTTCGACAAAGCCTCGGAAAATGTCAGCAGACGTTGACATTTTTCATCCCAAAGATGCAACCGTGCGCAATGAAGGCTCTCAAATAAAGTAATACGCTGGCAATCTTCCAACTCAGAATGGTCACGCAAAACCTCGTTTAGCCGATAAAACGGTATGCGGCTGGCGAGATGGTGAACATGGTGCACACCAATGTTGCCAGAGAACCACCGCAGGATGCCTGGCAGGGCATAGTGAGAACTGCCATAGAACGCGGCGTTCTGAAGGTTCCAGCCCTCTTCCCGATCCCAAGTCGTGTGCTCGAACTGGTGTTGAATGTAGAAAAGCCAAATACCAATGGATGATGCGACAATCACGGTTGGTAGGAAAACACACGCCAACACCTCAAAGCCTCCGGCCCAAAAAACCAGAGCCAACAACCCTGCAATCGCGGCGTTTGTTCCCATCGCACTTGCCCAGTACAGCCAACCGGACCGCATGAAACCAAGAGGTAGGCGGTTTTGAAGAAAGAACGTATAGACCGGCGCTACAACGAACAGGAAGATGGGATTCCGGGTCAGACGATAAGCTGCACGCCCGAACCACTTCCGCTTCAGGTATTCCTCAATGGTTAAGGTAGGGATGTCACCCATACCACGCCGATCAAGGTTACCGGTTGAGGCATGGTGAATCGCATGGCTTTGCCGCCAAACGTCATAGGGAGTAACGGTAAGAACACCCAGAACCCGGCCGATCCAATTGCATGCGCGGCGACTTCTAAAGAAAGATCCGTGACCACAATCATGCATGATGATGAAGATACGGACCAGAAATGCGGCATTCAGGATGGCCAGAAATATTGCGATCCAGACGCTGAATGACAACGCAAACCACGCTAGGGCCCATAGCGCGAATAAGGGGAAAACAGTGATCGCAAGTTCAAAAACACTGCGCTTAGCATCGGGCACACGGTACTGCGCGAGCACCCGCGTCCAGTCTTTAGGTTGCAACTTACTTGGTCTCCGACGGCTTATAGTCGCCCATTGTTCAAACGGGCACCCCATAAGGGTGCCCGTAAAAGGTCAGGCCAGTGCCAGATTGGCGGCGCTGTCGCGTCCGTCACGGCCAGCTTCGACGTCAAAAGTGACCTTCTGGCCGTCTTTCAATTCGCTGATGCCGGAACGTTCAAGTGCTGAGATATGCACGAACACATCGCGCTTACCATCTTCAGGCTCGATAAAGCCAAAACCTTTGGTCGAGTTGAACCATTTTACTGTGCCATTTGCCATGGTGGAAGTCTCCTAATACTTGCCGCCCGCATCATTGCGGCGACTCGGCGTGGTCGGTCTGAATCGAAAGACTGAACGCCGAGTTTGGGAGACAGCAGGTCGAAAAAGAAAAACGTAAGCCTTGTGTATATGGACTTTGAGTACACACGATACAAGCCTTGATACAATGGAAAGCAACAGAAGATCTGAGTCTGCCTAGCCCAATTTGGGACAAAGATAGGCAGAACGCATTGCTCTGCGTTTCGGAAATCAGAGGTCGGCTTCTGATAAAACCTGCCGAATGCGTATGCAGCAAATTGATTGCTCAGGCACGGCAGGTAGGGCTCACTGTCCGAAATCGCCGCGTGCTTCAAGAACACCGCGGCCAGGCACAAATGTTCATTGATTGAAACATTACTAAATCAACGAGTTGACCTCTCTAACGAACGGTAGATTCTGCGCGGCCCGAATCTTGGGTCATGCTGCGTTGGCATAGAGCGACTGCGAGCCTCAAAGTGCCATTAGTAGGTCCGTATCTGCGTAAGCATCGGGCAAGAAACGTTACCGATGTTACAGTTGGCCGTAAGTTCATTCAGGGCGGCCTCCAATCGCTTAAGTTCGATTATCTTCATACGCACATTGGAGATATGAAGCTCGGCCAGTTCCTTAACGGATTGGCAATCCTCGCTATCACCTTCGGACAGGTTGAGAAGCACCTTTGCATCGGCAAGCGCAAAACCCAAGTCTCGGCACTTCCTTAGAAAACAAAGCCGTCCCACATCGTGCGCAGAGTACATGCGTCGATTATTCGATGCCCTTTCTGGTTTCGGCACGATCCCTTCGCGTTCGTAGTAGCGGATAGTTTCAATTCCGACACCGCTTTGCCGGGATGCCTCCCCAATCGCAAACATGTGAGATTTCCTGTCTTGATCCTGTAGTGGCTACAGAAGTTATACGAGAGGTTGTTGTCTCTACAACTCCGCGCGACGTAGTCCATCAGGGAAACAGAATGCAGAAGTACCTTAGCCTCAGCTATTTGGGATCGCTATCAGCGCTTGGCGTCGCGACTTGCTGCGTTTTGCCCATGATGATGATGTTACTGGGGCTGGGCGGCAGTTGGTTGGCAATCTTTGGGAAGGTTGCGGCAGCGAGTTACTATGTGCTGACGATTTCAACGGCGCTCGTCGCGATATCGTGGCTGGTATCTTATCGGCGCGGTTCCTTACCGACGTTAAAATGGCGGCTTGCAGGAACAACTCTAATCACCGGCGTGGCTTGGGTCGTTGTGTTTAACGAGGCACGGATTAACGATTACCTGATCATGCAGATGTGAGACTATGACAAAACAAACTGTAGTCCTAGAAAGCACCCTGATTTGCCCGAAGTGCGGCCACAGCGAAACCGAGCAAATGCCAACGGATGCTTGCCAGTGGTTCTATGAATGCAAGTCGTGCAAAACAGTTTTGAAGCCGTTGGAAGGCGACTGTTGTGTTTACTGTTCATATGCCACGGTCCCGTGTCCACCAATTCAGCTAGGCGATAGCTGTTGCGGATGAAGTGAAGGACGGCTTTGTTGAGCAAACTGTGAACTGCCGCCGCGAGCATCGCTGCTATTTGCATGAATGACAGTTCTTTCCGCTGCTTGGCCGCACAAGATATTCGGCAGTTGCAATGTTGTTACTGCTACAAGCGCATGCAGCAATAAAATCCAGGGTACAGAATGGGCTCGTAGCGGACCTTCGAAGTCAACAGTAAGGAGCGAATGTCGACGGTGCGAAAATAGCCGACATACATCTTTTGTCGCCGGGACAGGTTGGAAGGCCACCAAGCTGCCATTCGCTGCGGTCGCAATATTCGGCTCGACTAAGGGCAGCTTTGCGCAGAAAGCCGAATTGCAAAGTCAAGGGACGAGCCCCAGAGCCTTCTTCAAAGAAAGATCCCAAGGACCAGGCCCGCAAACAGCTTTCCCAACTAGTAACAGTAGTCTCATGAGTCTGTGTTAAAGAAAGCAAACACCAGCAAATCTGGAATTTCCGCCTTCTGTGAGATCCTTTCCAATGGTGTTTCACCATGCGGTCTGAATATTCCCAATTCGTGATCGCCTGGATGCAGACTTTGCAATGCCCTAGAAATATTGACATGTCTGTCGCCGCCGTACCGGGAAGCGCCAAATTCCATGACATCCTCGCCATTCAATTTGTTTACGCTAACATCACGTTGTGTAGCCACAACATACACAAGTGCGTACAAATTCAGGCTCTTTTGTGATACCTTACAAATATTTCGCTGCGAATTACTCGCAGCAAGACCAATAATAACTGCCAATTTTTTGAACGGGGGGATCCAAAAATGGCATTAATTTATAAACGTGGCGGCGACGATATAATTTTCGGCACACCTTGGTCAGATATCATCTTTTCAGGTCGAGGCGACGACGAGGTTCACGCAGGTGATGGGTCAGACTTCGTGTGGACCGGTCGTGGCAACGACATCGTAAATGGCGGAGCCGGAGCAGATTTCATCAAATCCGGATCAGGCGACGATATAGCCATTTTCAATTTAGCAGAGAACTCTGGAAGAAAATGGCTTTGGGATACTTATAACGGCGGAAAAGGGCAGGACACACTCAAACTCGAACTGACGAGCGAGGAGTGGTCCGATCCTGATGTTCGGGCAGAGATCACAGCGTATTTTGAGTTTCTCAAGACGGCCACTGGTCGGAAAGCCTTCCAATTCGAAACTTTGAAACTGTCAGTTTCAAAGTTCGAGGTCGCCGAACTCTATATTGATGGGCAATTGTTTGATCCTCTGAAGGAAGAAATTGACCTTTCCGGGTCGACCGGAGATGAGACAGTCACAATTACCAGCCCTGTTGGGGGTGTTGTCACAACTGGTTCCGGAAACGACGACATTACTGGCGATATCGGCGATGACGTAATCCGTAGCGGAGCCGGAAATGACACGATCTATCCAGGCGACGGCGACGACTATGTAGACGCTGGTAGCGGGGATGATACCATCGTCGCGGGTCAAGGTGCGGGAGATGATATCTATATCGGCGGCGCTGGTAACGACACCATTAGATACACATCTGCCGCAAATGGGGTCATAGTTGATCTTCGAGAAATCGACCGCAGCGAGCAAACATCGGCCTTTTCAGCCACATTCGCCACGATCGGCGAGTTGCTGTCGAATCCACCTGCGCCAGCGCCATCGTTGGCTCCAAACACACCGACCGGATTTGCCGAAGGGGAAGATGTCGATCTGGATGCGCTTATCGGAATAGAAAACGTGATCGCTGGCGACGGGGATGACTTTATTACAGGTTCTGATTCAGACAACTTGATCGAAAGCGGAGCGGGCAACGATGAAGTCAACGCGCTTAAAGGAAACGATTTCGTGAGAGGTGGCGTCGGTAATGACACACTGAACGGTGGAGAAGGAGATGATACATTAGTTGGTGGTGAAGGAAACGACATAATAATTGGCGGTCTTGGCTACGACACAATAGTTCTATCGGGAAATAGTACCGAATACTTGATTGAGAATGTTGCAGGAAACACATACCGGATCACTGACTCGGTGGCGGGGCGCGACGGTGTCGATACATTTTCAAATATTTCACTTGTTGTTTTTGCGGATGTCTCACTGTTTGATTATCAATTGCCACCGGCGGGACCAATTGAAGGCACTGAGAATGATGAGACCTTAACTGGTACTACCGGCTCAGATTCCTTTTTCAGTTTTGGCGGTAACGATACTATTTTGGGCGATGACGGCGGCGACTACATTCTTGCGGATGCGGGAAATGACAATATCGACGCCGGTGAGGGTTTTGACACGGTAGACTATACGAACTCCGAATCCCCGATAGTTGTAGTTCTCGTTGATGGCGTTAATGGGACGGTGGCACACCGTTTCGGGGGCGTCGACTATTTGGACACGATCACGAATACAGAGTTTATTTTTGGCACGCTTGGCGATGATGAATTCTATGCTTCCGATACCGGTGGAGCGATATTTGAGCCCTTTGGTGGAGACGATGTAGTCACGGGAGGCGCTGGGTTCGACGGTGTTTCCTACGGATTGTTGGACCAAGCCTTTCGCGGTTTCGAAGTAATTTTTTCAACAACCGAAGCTGGGAACGCCGATGTTGTTGTCGACACACATGGTGACCGAGACACCCTAATAAGTATAGAGAATGTCGCCGGTTCTCAGAACAGTGACATATTTCTTGGGGGAGCAGGGGATCAGGTATTTGCAGATGGGAATCCTGACATATCACCTGGTGACCCAGTGTTTGGCACATCGGATCTGATTGATGGCGGAGATGGCTTCGACACTCTCGATGTTACTGGTCCACTCCCAGTTAGCATCGATATGGAAAACACATTAACACCTGAAGAAGTTACGCAGTTTGTTGATGATACTTTTGGAGGGTTTGCCGCCCTTCACCCAGACACTGCAGCTAGATTGCAATCTGACTTAACTGGGTTCTTTTGGTTCACCAACGGAGCGGGAGAAACCAGCATAGCTCGTAGCATAGAGTCTGTAGACTTGTTCCGCGGCGCGTCAGATTTTGTTGCAGGAGATTCAGGGGCTAATGTGTTCAGTGGATTTGCTGGTGATGACGAGTTGCTTGGACGTGGAGGAGATGACTTTCTATTTGGTGGTCTCGGAAACGACATATTGGATGGTGGATCTGAACAAGACAGTTTGGAAGGGGGTGCGGGAACTGACGTCCTAATTGGCGGAACTGGCGATGATGAAATGGCTGGTGGTATTAACGCTGACGAGTTTCACTTCAATCCTGGGGATGGCAATGACACCATCAGCGATTTTGAACTTCTGTCGGACTCCCTGGTACTAAGCGGCGGCCTAACCATTGATAATCTTTCTGAGGCGGACATCAATGGCGACGGGGAACTGGACACAATCGTCGAGTTTTCTTCCGGTGACAGCGTAACACTACTGTTTGTCAGTGGCATCACTGACCCGAACGACTTACTGTAAGTTTACAAGCCGCCCTCGTGAGACATTCAATCTTCAATCGCAATGGCTCTGGTCCGCCCGACTGGCGACCGAATTGTAGAGCGATGAGGAAGGGGTCTTGTCCTGCCAGTTGGCGGATCAATCGCGATTATCGGGATCTCGGAGATTCTGCCGTTAGCAAAGCTGGTGTCAGCCTCGCTTGGGTTTGTCTTGATTGGGCTCGGGGTCGTGAATGTGGCGCCGATCCTGTTTAGCGGTGCCAGACGCCATCGCCTGACGGCGCCAGGGATCGCGACCCTATCGGTAACTACAGCGGGAAACTCAGACATCCTGATTAGGCCAGCGTCGACCGCTTTCGTATCTGGGGCATCGACACTGACTATGCGCTTATGGATTCTTGAGATGCTAGTGTTGACGATTAAGATATCCGCTAGACTGGCTAAGAAGATCGAGACAACCATTCATCCCAGTTATGCGTCTCAATGCCACGAATTTGTTGGGGCGGTACAATTCGTTAGAAGGACTCAGTGCATAGCGCAACTAAACCGACGAAACGGTGTGGTCCATGCTCAACTGAGCTTTTCAAAGTCTGGATTCTGGGCATTTCTGACGTTCTACAGCACGGATGTTGCTCGGCAGCGAATAGGGGCTTTGTCCACCCACTTGCCATCCGAAACTGGAATTTGAACGTCCGGAATGTGCGGTTTTCGACCTGCCGCACATGCGAAAGACCGAAGCTCGCTAAACGGCATCTGTGGGTGGCTCCTGCATTGCAAGCGTTTACTCGTGATTTTGCGGCATTTTTCGTCAGTACCTTCGTCTGTCCGGCCTGTTTGTG
>NZ_JBQFTM010000021.1:0-56124 GCF_056538605.1 Ruegeria sp. BF7
TCTGTCCCTTTCAACAATTCAAAGAACTGCTCGCATAACAAAGCAGGACCGATGTATTTCTCTGAACTTCGGTAAACTTCGCAACAGAACCCATCTGCCCTAGCCGGTATCGAACTGGTCAACATGATCCGCAAAGGTCAATTCACGCCCGGACTCTCTCGGTTTCAGCAATTTGCCCAACTGGCAGGATAATCGACCCGCCGGCGCCATCTTCTAACCCTACAAAAGAATACGCGACAGAACCGCTCGTCCATTACGCTCAGTGCGCGCATTGCCTCGGGCAAAAGGGTTTCTGCGGCTTCGGTCGGGATCAGGCGCTGCCGTTCACGGCGGAAAAGCTTCAGTTCCAGATCGCGTTCTAATGCCGATAGCTGGCGGCTGACGGCGTCAGGCGCATCTGTTCCGCTACCTTCGCGATGGTACCCGTCTGCATGACCTCGGCAAATAGCTTCAGCGAGGCAATTTTGGGCATTCTCGCGGACGTCCTTGGTCTCCGGCTGTGGCGTTAGATTTGTTGCGCTTTGGGAAGCATCTGACCGGTATCGTCCAGTTTATGCACGAAATAAGCGAGCAGGATTTCGTAGATTGCCGGATTCAAGTGGCGTGGCACCGCTCCCAAAGTGACCAAAATCTTAACCTGATGGGATTGCAGTACATCACGTCCATCAAGTGTCTGAATAGACCGCAATGCGCGATTCTCTGGCTGTAATCTTTGGCTTGCGGCGAGCTATCCGAATTTCGTCTGGCGATCATATCGAAAAGATATTTTTGGAACCGAACCCGCGCGGATATCGTTCAATTCACGCGAATGCCGAAGACAAGTGCGGCGGATATGGAAGTGAGGAAACAATGTACGAGGACGCCGTTGCGGCCGCCAAAGACGTGATGCACCGCCACGTTCAGGCACTGAATGCCCGTGATGCCGCAGCCATATCAGAGACGCTGCATTTTCCGCATTTTCGCCTGGCAGGTGAAACCGTAAAGATCTGGGATAGCCCTGACAGCTATCTGATAGATTTCCACTCCCGCGCGGGCGACAATTGGGGGCACACGGAGTGGGGACATCTCAGGCCGCTGCAGTCCGAGGCCAGCAAGGTGCATCTGGACGTCATGGTGAACCGGTTCGACAAATCCGGGCAACCGCTGGTTTCTTTCCGGTCTCTCTGGGTGATCACGCGAATTGCCGGCGTTTGGGCAGCGCAGATGCGATCATCTTTTGCGCAGGAAGCACGCCAGTAAGCGATCACATTTTCTTCTGTCGCGCGCCGGGATATAGTAATCTCGACTGCGAACTGTATTCAGGTGTGCGATGAATATCCGCCAGCTTCGGTATTTTATTTCAATTGTCGATCAGGGCAGCGTATCCAGCGCTGCGCGGGTCCTTCATATCGCGCAACCCGCGCTCAGCCAGCATATCGCCAATCTGGAAGAGGAGCTGACCACCGAACTGCTGGTGCGATCATCCCGTGGGGTCAAGCCAACGAAGGCAGGCGAAGTTCTGTATCATCACGCCCGCAAGATCGTTGCACAGATTAAAGAGGCAACCGACGACGTTCGGAAAGAGGCCGATACCCCGCGCGGTGAGGTCTCGATTGTTGTCCCTCCGATGTTGGGCATTCACGTGGCACCATTGTTGCTGGAACGGGTTGCCGAGAAGTACCCCGAGGTCGAGCTTCGGATTATGGAAGAGCTGGCCCTGAACGTAAAAGAGATGGTTGAAAACAGCCGGGTAGATCTGGGTGTTCTGGCAACCCGCGACAAAACCCCCAAGGCTGAATACTTACATCTTTATACAGAACCGTTGTATCTTGCGTCCCGCCGCAAATCTGACGACAAGCCATGCTCGGGGGATGAGACCGTGGATGTCAAAGCGCTGTTTTCTACACCTCTGGTACTGAGCCAACAGTCGCATGCCGTGCGCGAGATTGTCGAAGATGTCGCGGAAAAGATGGGGCGCACGCTGAACCTGCGTGTGACGACCGAGTCCGCACGTCTGCGGATCAGCTACATTCGCAGCGGCGTAACATCCGGAGTGTTGCCCTGGCCCTCAATCGATGGTCTCTGGCGTCGTGGAGAGATTTCGGCAAAACGGCTGATCAACCCGGATCTGATCCGCGAAGTGTACCTAACCTGGCCACGCAATCAGCCGCTGAACGCTGCGTCTCGGGCAGTCAGGCAGGAATTGCTGGATATCTGCCACGAACTGTTCGAAAGCGGTGTGATCCGGGGCACGTTCCGGCATGTGCTGCCCGAGGATCAGAATCCGTAAAGACGCGCGGGATTGTCCGTAAGGATTGCGTTTCGGGTAGCCGCCGCGGGCGCCCAAAGGGCCAATTCGTCCAATAAATCGCCGTCATTGGGCATCGCCACCGGAATATGCGGGTGCGGCCAATCGGTGCCATAAACAACCTGATCCGGGTTCGCGGTGATCAGGGTTTGGGCGATGGGCGTGACGTCGTCATATTGCGGTGCGGTCTGGCCGGTGATCCGATACGCGCCCGACAGTTTGGTCCAAGCTTTGCCTTCGCTCATCAGGTTCAGCAGATCCTGAAACCCCGCGGTCCCGATCCCCTTGCTCACCGGAAAGTGCCCCATATGATCAAAGACGGTTTGTACCGGCAGGGACGAGAAATAGGCGTAAGGGTCAGGAAAGGTGCTGATGTCCAACAGCACCTGCAGGTGCCAGCCCAATGGCGCGATCCTGTCGGCTATGGTGCGCACCTCAGCCATCGCCTTGTCGCCGCTGAACAATAGGTTAGCCCGGACGCCGCGCGCACCCTGATCGTGCATCTGCTGCAATTGTTCCTCGGTGACTGTACCATCGACGACCACGATTGCGCGGTATCGTTCGCGGTCGGCTTCGGCCGCCTCCAGTGTTGCGCGATTATCGGTTCCATAAATGCTGGGCTGGACGATCACAGCGCGCTCGAAACCAAGAGTGGCCAGTAGATGTTCGTAGGATGCTAAGGATGCCTCGGGTGGCGTATAAAACCTGTCCGACACCATCGAGTATTTTTCTTGCGGGCCAAACACGTGGGAATGGCAATCACAGGCAAGTGGCGGCATTGCGAATTGTGGCGCGCGGGGGAACGGATCGGGACCGGCGCAGTTAGGGATCTGGGGGTTGCCCTCGGTCATGTGGAAGCACCCTTAGAGGCAACGAAGTCAGCCTTTGCGCCGGGGGCAGGCGTGGCGCCAAATCCGCCCCGTTCCAACACCGCCTCGACCCCGCCATGTTTCTCGATGATCGCCGCCTGATCCGCTTTGGCCTGACGATCGACCGCATCAGGATCGCAGACCTTGAGCAATTCGGCATGCAGCTCAGCGCGGATCGCTTCGTGCTCGGGCACGGTGCCCAGATCGTTGATCTCAGCAGGGTCGGTGCCGAGGTTGAAGAGCTGCGGCTCCATCCCGGTGTAATAGATGTATTTCCACGGCCCCTTGCGTATCATGAAAGCCCCCGACATTGCCCCTGCGGCGTGATATTCAGAAAACACGGTACGGTTCGGGCAATCTTCCTCGGACGCAATCTGGAACAGCGACCGGCCGGGCAGTTCGGGGTCATCGGCGCTGAGCCCGGCGCAATCCAACACGGTTGGGAAAACATCAGCCAACGACACTGGCGTCTTGCTGACCTTGCCGCCCGGCACATCCGGCCCGGCCATGATCATCGGAATGGCGGCGGCCTCTTCATACATGTTGGACTTGCCCCACATTCCGCGTTCGCCCATGTTGTCGCCGTGATCGCTGACATAGATGACGTTGGTGTTGTCGGTCAGGCCGGCGGCTTCGATGGCATCCAGAATGCGGCCAACATTGTGATCCATAAAACTGACCAGCCCGAAATATCCCGTCAGCGCGGCCTGCGTGCGTTCCTCGTTGAAATTGTCGTAGACAAAGCAATGGCGCAGTGCCTTGAGCCAGGGGTGGTCATCCTCGCGCGCAAGTTTCGAAGGCTTGAGGTCCATGTCTTTGTATAGGTCAAAAAATTTCTGCGGCGCGGTCAGCGGGAAGTGGGGCGCGACCATCGAGATAAACACAGTCCATGGCTTGTCGCTTTCCGGTTCGTTTCCACGCTCGGCAATCCATTCGCAAGCTGCGTCTGTGATGTTGCGGTCATATGCGGTGTACGAGGTCTCACCCGCGCCGGCGCTGTCGGCCAGATCGCGGGCCTTCCAGCGGCGCGGCATCGGCTCGCGGACGCAGCCCAGCACGTCGCCGACACCATTGACCAGATGCATCGGGATCTGCTGGAAATCCAGCCCCACGGGGTCGGATTCGTTGCGGTAATGCAGTTTTCCGATCGAGCCCACAGGGTTGCCGTTCTGCTGCAGGTAGTGACCCCAGGATTTCGGTTCGCCGGTATAAGGTGTGGCATTGTCCCAGTGGCCGGTCTGGTGGCCATATTTGCCGGTGGCAAAGCTGGCGCGCGCGGGCACGCAGATCGGTGCGTTGGTATAGGCGCTGTCGAACAGGGTGCCCCGTGCGGCCAGTCGATCCAGATTGGGTGTCTTGATGAATGGATGTCCGGCGCATCCCATGATGTTAGACGCGTGTTCATCAGACATCAGGACAATCATGTTATGGGCGGTCATGGGGGCCTCGTTTCTTCCAGTGGTTACGGTTCGAGCCGCGCCAGAAGCGCAGAACAGGGGTGTGCGGGTTTGGCGTCGCCAAACCGTCCGACCTGGGACCGGCAGGAAAACCCGGTGGCCAACGCGCCGAGCCCGGCGGTTTCCAGAGGTTCACGCCAGGACAGGTCAAAAAGCTGGCCAGACATGGCGCGGTGTTCGGCTTCATGACCAAACAACCCTGCCATGCCGCAGCATCCGGTATCGGCGATGTCGAGCGTCAGTCCGAAATGCCGAAACACCGACTGCCAGCGTCGGGGGGTGGCGGGGTCGGCGGTTTTCTCGGTGCAATGGGTGAACAAGGTGTAGCGTGTGGCTTCATCGTTGGGCAGCCGGGGCAGCGCGTGCAGATTGTCGGACAAGAAGCGGTCGAGCGACAGGACCTGACCTGCACCGAGATCGTAATCCTTGTTCAGCAGGTCGGTCACGGCGGGCTCAAGACTGATCAGTGGCAGATCAATTGCCCTAAACTGCGACAGCAGAGCGGTGGTCTGATCGCGCTGCGCTGCAAAAGCGTTCATCATGCCGCGGACCTGCCGGGCCTTGCCGTTGGCGACCGGTGGAATGGCCCAGACAGTAAATCCCAGCCGGCCCAGCAGAGCCGCCGATTGCGCGATCACTTTGGTGTCGAAGGCACCGGTGAAACTGTCCAGCACCAGCAGAACGGGGCGTTGCCCCCAGTCGGGCGGCGGTGCGTGGGGATAGACCAAGCGACCTCCGGCGTCCTGCACCGCCTGTTCGGCGGACAGGGCGGCATAGCGTGGGATATCGACAAGGCCAAACCCCCGGTTCAGCACAGCGCGCGTCAGAGAATTGCCCGCCAGCAGATTGGCCAGTCGCGGCAGCTTGCGCAGGGCCAGCGAAAGTCGCTCCATATGACGCAGCACATGGTCGCGCGCGGGGCGGGTGCGGGTCTTGAAGTATTCATGCAGGAAGGCGGATTTCATCGCTGGGATATCAACGCGGACCGGACATTGACCAGTGCAGGATTTGCACGACAGGCACGTGTCCAGACTGTCCTTCAGCGCCTCTTCCACCCAGGCAGCATCTTCGCCGGTCGAGCGGAGCCGTGCCCATTCGCGAAACAGGCTGGCGCGGCCCTTAGGGGCCTGAACCTTGTCGCACGTGGCCTTGTAGGACGGACACATCGGATCGCTGGGTGCCCAGTTGTGACAGGCCCCATTGCCGTTGCAGGCGATGGCACGGTCGAAATCGGCATGGACCGTGTCGTCGATCTGGGCATCTCGCGCTCCGCGCATCGGCACGGCGTCCAGCTTCATCACTGTCATGTCACTGTCGGCCGCCGTCACCAGCTTGCCCGGATTCAGCCGGTTGTCGGGATCGAAAGCGGCCTTGACCCGACGCATCACGCCATAAAGGTCAGGACCTACATATGTCTCGACATATTCGCCCCGCATCCCTTTGCCATGCTCACCCCAGATCAGGCCTCCATGCTTTTGGCATAGCGCTGACACCGCGTCCGATATCGGACGGATCTGGTCCCGGTCCGCCGGATCGCGCATGTTCAGCATGGGGCGCACGTGCACACAGCCCACATCGGCATGGCCGAACATGCCGTAAGTCAGGCCGCATGCATCCAGCAACTGGCCGAACTCGGCCACAAAGGCCGACAGGTTTTCCGGTGGCACGGCTGCATCCTCGACAAAGGGCAGACCGATACGGCTGGTTTCCACTGCTGCCAGTAAGCCGACCGAGCGTTTGCGCATTTCCCACATCGCTGACATTTCAGCGGGTTCAGCTGTCTTTACCTTCGCGGAAAGTGCAACGTGGTTCTGGCCAAGGACATCCGCCAAACGAGTCTGACCGGCGTGCAGTTCGTCTTCGCTTTCGCCGGTGAATTCGACGAAAAGAAACCCGCCCGCCTCGCCGATCTGACCAAGTACGCTTTCCACCTCGCTCCAGATTGGTGAGGCTACGGCAAGTTTCAGGATCTTGTCGTCCAGAAATTCGATGGCTGCGGGTTCCGCCTTGACCAGGTACGGAACGTGATCCAGCGCCGCCACGCAGTTGTCGTAGGCCAGCACTGTCAGAGCGCGCGTCTTGGGGATCGGTGTGATGCGCAGTGTCAACCTTGTGGTCAGGGCCAGCGTTCCCTCGGACCCGGCCAGCAGTTTGATATAGTTGAGATCACCCGCATCGGAACGCGCCTCGTCCAGGTTATAGCCGGTCAAGCCCCTGTTCATGGCGGGACAGCGGTGGGCGATCTCTTGGGAGTGGATGTTCAGATCACGTCGGATGGCCTTGCCGATACGCTCCAGTTCGGCATCCGAAGTTGCGTGAGTGGTGGCCGTGGCACTTCTCCCATTGGCCAGAATGATATCGGCGCTCAGAACATGGTCCGACATACGGCCATAAATCCGACTGCCCTTGCCGCTTGCATCGGTCGCGAACATGCCGCCCACCGTTGCCCGCGACGATGTGGAAACTGTAGGGGCAAAGAAATAACCATGCGGTCTGAGATAGGCGTTGAGCTGGTCCAGCACGACGCCTGGTTCGACAGTGACCGAGCGCGCCTTTATGTCCAATGATAGAATGCCGATCATGTGCCGGGACATGTCGATCACCACACCGTCATTCAGCGACTGGCCGTTGGTGCCGGTTCCGCCCCCGCGCGCGGTCAGCGCGAATTCAAACCGATCCGCAAGCGCTGCGGCCTTTGCCACGTCGGCGGCATCCCTTGGAAACAGGATCGCCTGAGGCGCGATGTGATAAATGCTGTTGTCGGTCGCCCCGACCAGCCGCGCGGCTTCGTCTTCGGCGATATCGCCGCCAAAGCCATCGGCGCGCAGGGCGTTCAGATACTGCCGCAAATTGGATGCGGTGTCGTCCAGCATTTCTTCAGAATCCCTGTTGGTGTGCCCGAGCGCCGGTCAGGGCACTCGGGCAGGGGTTTGTCAGGTCTGCAATTCAGCAGGAGTGGCCTTGCGGGCGCGCATCCGTCCGATGATGCGGATACCAATTGCAATCACGGGGATAGCAAAGAAGATCAGCGCGACCGGGCGGTGCAGGAAGATGCCGAACCCATCATCGGTCAACAGCACCGACTGGCGCAGCGCCTGTTCGGCACCCGGCGCCAGCACAAAGGCAATGATCGCCGCAGCAGGGCTGAAGTTCAGCGTCCGCATGAAGTACCCGATCAGACCAAAGATGCATGCCACCAGTACGTCGAACATCGACGACCGCGCGGTGTAGGCCGAGATCAGGGCTACCGCCAGGATGGTCGGATAGATCAGCCTCTGAGGCACCTTGTCGATGACGCGGCCAATGACCGGGCCCAGGAACCAGCCGATCAGACCATAAAGCGCGATACCGATCAGACCGGCGGCAAACAGGCCATAGACGATGTCGCCCGACGTCTCGAAGATTTTCGGGCCAACCTGAATACCATGGATCAGGAACACACCCATCAGCATCGCCGCGATGGTCGAACCCGGAACGCCAAGCGCCAGCAACGGGATCATCGACGGGCCGGATACCGCGTTGTTGGCGGCCTCGGGCGCGGCCACGCCTTCGATGGCACCTTTGCCCCATTCGTCCTTGTTCTTGGCTTTGGCCTTGGATGAGCCATAGGCTACGAAACAGGCCACCGCCGAGCCGACGCCAGGGATAAGGCCCACAAGCGCGCCGATGAACGATCCACGCCAGATAAAGGGCAGGCAGCGTTTGATTTCGGCCCAGCTAAGTTGGTCATCCTCGGGCTTGCGGGCTGCGATTTCGTCATGTTGCGCCTGACCGGAACGCGCGGCCTGAACCTGCGCAAACACCTCGGAAATCACGAACATGCCGATCAGCAGCGGCACCAGCGAGAAGCCGTTATACAGTTCGACCATCCCGAAGCTATAGCGCGGCTCGGATGTGATCGGATCCAGTCCGATCATCGCCAGCGTTGCGCCAAACAGGGTTGAGGCGATGCCCTTGAGGACGGAATCCGAGATCACCGAACCGATGATCAGGAAGGCGCAGACATAGATTGCAAAGTAATCCGGCGGTCCCAGTTCGCGAGTCAGCTGTGCGATGGTCAGCGCACCGAAGATCAGCATGAACTCACCGACATAGTCGCCAATGACTGACGCAGTTGTCGCGGTCTTGAGCGCTTTGCCTGCCTGACCCTTCTTGGTCAGCGCGTGCCCGTCGATAACCGTCGCCGCCGCGGCCGTTGTTCCCGGAGTATTGAACAGGATGGCCGAAATGGATCCGCCGAACCGCCCTGCCTTGCCGATGACATAAAGGAAAGCCAGCGCTGACAGAGGATCGATGTAATAGGTAATTGGCACCAGCATTGCGATCGCGGCCGAGGCCGTCAGGCCGGGCACCGCACCGACGATCACACCGAGGATCGAGCCCAGCACCACGAACATCAATGTCTCGGGTGTGGTGAAAATGGTGTAGAAACCGTTCAGAAGTTCCATGTCACATTCCTCACTTCAGCCCGATCAGGGACAGGGGGTTGAAGATGGTAGCGGCTGGTTCGAACACTGTCATCAGCTTGAAGAACAGCAGATACAGCACGGCTGTTCCGATCACCGGTAGCAGGATCAGGGCAGGGGGGCGCACGGCAAAAAGCAGCGCCGCACAGAACAGCGTTACGAAACAGGCGGTGACGTAACCGAACGCACCGAACATCCAGACAAAGGCCAGACCCAGCAGGAAAAGTGGCACGGCGTCAGAAAAGAAGCGTTTCGCCTCAAAGCTGCTTCTATCTGCAGGTGCGGTCTGGCCACGGAAACCAAAAACAATCAGGATTAAACCGATCAGCCCAAGCGCCACACAGATCGCCTGTGGAAAGAACCGGGGTCCGACACCTTCTTCGTCAACAAAATCCAGTGAGATGTTGAAGGATTTCCAGAAAAAGAAGGCGGCCAGCGCAGCCAGCGCGGCCCCCGCCACAATGTTGTGACGCGCAGTTTTGCGCGCCACGTTGATATCGATGTTCTGGGTCATTCCAGACCTTCCAGGAGCTTGCCCCATTCAACCTTGGACACATCGATATTTGCGGCAGTATCCGCGCCATTGACGCTTGCGGTCGGCAGACCGGCGGTGGTCAGCGTGTCGAGATAAGCCGCGTCCTGCGTGATCGCGACAATAGCTTCGGACAGTTGCGCCACGACATCATCGGGAGTGCGGGCCGGTGCCATCACGATCATCTGCGACGAGACCGGGATGAAGTCGATGCCCAGGGACTTGGCGGTTGGTGCGTCCGGAGCTGCCGGGTGCGGATCGTTGGACAGTACCGCCAGTAGGCGAACTTCGTCTTCGAAACCACGGCCCAGATGCGCGCCCATGACGCCGAAATCAACTTCTGAACTGGCCAGTGCCGCGCGCACACCCGAGCCACCCTTGAACGGCACATCCTTGGCCTTGACCTCATTGGGCTTCAGAACACCAAGACCCGCCATATGCCAGACATTGCCGCGACCGGTATGGCCCCAACGCAACGCAGTGTCTGAGGATTTGCCTGCTTCGAGCAGCTCGTCCAGCGATTGGATGGGCGATCCCGCGGGCACGAAGATACCGGCGGTCAGTTCGCCGATAGTACCAACCATCTTGAAGTCGTCGGTTGAAACAACCTGCGGCTTGATCAGGTTCTTCAGAACCATCGAGCCTGCCGAGGCCAGATACAGGGTATAGCCGGTGGGCGGTTGGTCCGCCACGAAACGGCCGCCGACAAGGCCCCCGCCACCGGGCTTATTGACAACAACCACCGGCTGTCCACCGGTATGCGCCTCAGCCGCGCTGGCCAGCGCACGGGCATAGGTGTCGGTGCCACCACCGGCTTTGAAACCTACGATCATATCGATCGGGCGCTCGGGGAAACCGTCTGCCTGGGCCATTGTTCCTGCCACGGCCAATGCCGCACCAACGGCCAGGCTCTTCATCCATCCTAGGTTTGTCATGGTTCTCCTCCCATCGAGTTCGCGGCACTACGGCAGCGACTATTGTTCCATTCTCAGAGGCTATCGCTGGTTCTATTCATTCAGGAAATACTATCTTGCGATTTACCCCATCGGAAAATCATATTGGAAGATTTCATGGTCCCTCCAACGCCCGGGGCTCATCTGCCCCTCGGCTAAACTCTTTCCAGCAAAAGTGAAATTCCCTGACCGACGCCAATGCACATTGTGCAGATCGCTCGGTTTCCTCCCCCTCGCTCCAGTTGGTGTGCCGCCGTCAAGGCCAGTCTCGCCCCCGACATGCCCAACGGGTGACCCAGTGCAATCGCGCCTCCGTTGGGATTCACCTTTGGGGAATCATCGGGCAGCCCCAGTGCCCTTGTCACGGCCAAAGCCTGTGCTGCAAAAGCTTCGTTAAGTTCTACAATATCGATCTGGCTTATATTCATTCCTGCGCGCGCCAGTAGCTTCTGTGTTGCTGGCGCCGGACCAAAGCCCATAATCCGGGGTGCGACCCCGACCGTAGCCGCGCAAACGATCCGGGCGCGCGGCGTCAGGCCATGGCGTTTTGCGGCATCTTCACTGGCAATGATCAGCGCTGCGGCACCGTCATTTACACCCGAGGCGTTGCCCGCAGTCACCGATCCGCCCTCACGAAACGGTGCACGCAGTTTGGCCAGCCCTTCAAGTGTGGTTTCCGGCCGGGGATGTTCATCGGCGTCAATGACCATCGGGTCGCCTTTGCGGCGACGTACGGTCACGGATGTGATCTCTTCCGCCAATACGCCCGCCTTCTGCGCCGCCACTGCGCGCTGTTGTGAGCGAAGGGCGAAAGCATCCTGATCTGCCCGGCTGATCCCGAATTCTTCAGCCACATTTTCAGCCGTCTCGGGCATCGAGTCGACACCGTATTGCGCTTTCATCTGTGCGTTGACAAAGCGCCAACCGATGGTCGTGTCATGGATTTCTGCCCCGCGGGAAAAGGCAGAGGTTGCCTTTGGCATCACAAAGGGCGCGCGGCTCATGCTTTCGACGCCGCCCGCGATGATCAGGTCTGCATCTCCGGCCCGGATCGCGCGCGCGCCATAGCTGACCGCGTCCAGACCTGACCCGCACAACCGGTTCAGCGTTGTGCCTGAGACGGTGTCGGGCAGACCCGCCAGTAGCGAGGACATGCGCGCGACGTTGCGGTTGTCCTCGCCCGCCTGATTGGCGCAGCCGAACAGGACATCGTCGACCGCCGCCCAATCCACCTGCGTATTGCGCGCCATCAAGGTCCGCAGCGGGATCGCTCCCAGATCATCGGCGCGGACGGAAGACAACCCGCCGCCATAGCGCCCGATCGGTGTGCGGATGGCGTCACATATGAAGGCCTCGTTCATTAGATCACTCCGGCGTTGCGCATTGCCTGAATGGCGGCAGTGTCATGGCCCAGCCCCCGCAGGATCTCATCAGTGTCCTGACCTTTGGCGGGCGGGGGGCGGTTGAACTCGTTCAGACCGGCCGAGAACTTGGTCGGGTACCCGGCCTGAAAGCTCTTGTTTTCACCTTCGCCCAGCTCTCCGAACATTCCGCGATCCTGCAGGTGCGGATCGTCGAACAGGCGCATGTCCTGATAGACGACTGCCCAGGGCAGATCGGTGGGGTGGAACAGCGCCTCCCACTCGGCCATGGTTTTAGAAGCGAACATTTCCGACATCATCGCATGCACCTCGTGCTTGCACTGATTGCGCAACTGGTTGGTGGCGTATTCGGGGCGGCCGAGTTGCGGGAAATCTGCCTCCATCAGCACCGCCAGCTGCACCCAGAACTTGTTTTCGAACAACCCGATGGCGATATGGCCGCCATCGCTGGTTTCAAAGATGTCATTGTCAGGCATGACAAAGGACATCTTGTCGGGGTCGCCCTCGCACAGTTCATGCGCGATCCGCACCAAGGGCGCGGACCAGTTCACCATCGCGTCGGTGATGGCGACGTCCAGATACTGACCCTGACCGCTGATCCTGGCCGAACCCATGGCCACCGCTAACGACAGCGCGCCATACATCGCACCCGCATAGTCCGAAAGGCGGACCTTGGGGCGGGCCAGCTTGTCATTGACCTGGCTGGGGACGGCAAAATAACCCGACAGAGCCAGAAAATCGATATCGTGCCCGGCGCGATGGCGATAGGGACCGGTCTGACCAAACCCGGATAGCGAGCAATAGACGATGGCCGGGTTTAGCGCCCGAACGTCCTCGTACCCGAAGCCTAGCCGATCCATCACGCCGGGGCGGAAGCTTTCGATGACCGCATCCGCGCTCTTAAGCAGGTCGGTCAACACCGCTTTGCCCTCATCGGATTTCAAATCCAATGTCAGGGATTTTTTGTTCCGGTTCAGACGCGCGAACATGTCCTTTCCAAGACGACGGCCCGGATCACCATGTTTGGGCTCTTCGATCTTGATGACCTCGGCACCCAGATCGGCCAGCGATTGCGTTGCAAAGGGACCCGGCAACAGGCGCGACAAATCAACGATGCGCATGCCGTTCAGGAAGGACCAGTCATTCGTCATTGCGCCGCCTCCGGATGTGTCTGTTTCCATTCTTTTTGGATACCTTTACCGATGGTGTTGCGCTGAATCTCGGAACTGCCAGTCAATACGCGGAACATGCGTAGACGGCGGAACACCCACTCGACGGGGTGGTTCTTGGTCATGCCGGTCGCGCCATGGATCTGGATCGCCTTATCAGCCACCTGAAAGGCGTTTTCGGCGACAAAAACCTTGCACATGGCCGCCTCGGTCCGAATGTTCTCGCCCCGATCAGCCTTGGCGGCGGCGGCGTGGATCATCGAATGAGCGGCAAAATTCGCGGTTTTCATATCGGCCAGCATGTGCTGGATCGCCTGAAAGTTGGCGATGGGTTGTTTAAACTGTACCCGCCGGTTGGCATAATCCACCGTCTGTTCCAGAGCAAACTGCGCATGGCCCAGCATGGTGGGGCATTGGAGAAGACGGTTGATGTTGATCCGCTCCATCCCCAGCTTGAACCCGTTGCCCAATCCTCCAAGGATATTGCGCGCAGGCACCCGGACATTTTCCAGAATGATGTCATTGTCGATATGCTGACCGGACATCGGCAGGTAATGCCCTTCGACCCGATACCCGGGCGAGGCCGCATCAATCAGAAACGCAGTCACGCCGTCTGCCCCCGCTTCCGGGTCAGTCACACACATAACGATGGCAAAATCCGCCGTGCGCGACGCGGTGATATAGCGTTTGTGCCCGTTGATGATGTAGTCGTCGCCATCCTTGACGGCGGTGGTTTCGATCCGCATCGCATCCGATCCCGCATTGGGCTCACTCAGCGCAAAACAGCCGGCGCGTTCACCGCGCGCGGCGGGGTAGAAAAACTCTTCGTTTTGCTCGTCGGTCGCGCGGGTGATGATGTACCCGATCCGCATCGGTCCGCCGTTTTCACCCAGCACACAGCCATAAAGCGCCGCGTTGGACCGCGTGCAGTCGGCCTTGAGCGTGCACAGCTGATCGATGGACAGACCGAGCCCGCCAAATTCTTCAGGCAGGTTGCAGCCATAGATGCCCAACTCGCGTGAGCGTTTCCACCATTCTTCCAGCTGCGCCCGTTCGAACCGGGTTTCGTGGGTTAGACCATGCTCCTGTTCAAACGGGATCATTTCATCATAGAGCAGATTGTTCACTTTCGACCGCAGGTCGGCAAAGGCTTGGCTCTCAAGGCCCGACGTCGCGAGATTTAGCCCCTGATCCATGGTCACACCTTCCGATCCGAGTTGGCCCAATAGCCGTCTCTCACTTGGCGACGCAGAATCTTTCCAGCGTCGTTCTTCGGCAGTTCGCTCACGATATCGATCGAATGCGGTTTCTTGAATTTCCCGAGTTTTTCTATGCAATGTGCAATCAGAGCATCAGCATCTATCTTGATCTCATCGCGCGGAACGATCACCGCCTTCACAGCCTCGCCCAGATCGGAATCTGGTACGCCTACAACACACACCTCATAGACTTCGGGATGTTCGAACAGCGCATTCTCGACCTCGTTGGGATAGACATTGAAGCCACCGGTGACGATCATGTCCTTCTTGCGGTCGATGATGAAGATATAGCCGGTATCATCTATGTAAGCGATGTCACCGGTGTGGTAGTACCCGTTCTTCAACACCGGCTCCGTCAGTTCTGGGGCGTTGAAATAGCCCTGCATCACATCTTCACCGCGTATCACCAGTTCTCCGGCCTCTCCTACGGGCATTTCGTTGCCCGTGTCGTCAACCACTTTCACTTCGGTCTCGAACAGCGGGCGACCGCATGACTGAAACAGCTCGGGTCGAGTATCCATTGCCAATCGGTGGTCCGCTTCGGTCAGGATCGTGACGGATGAACAAACCTCTCCCGCGCCGTACCCCTGGTTCAGGATCGGGCCAAAGAATTCGACCGCTTCGCGCAGGCGCGTAGGCGAAATCGGTGCCGCGCCATACCGCAACAGCCTGAGCGAGGCGAGATCGTAGTTGCCTCGGTTCGGTGCGGCGAGGATGCGGTTGATCATGGTCGGGACCAGATAGGTCTGCGTCACCTTCTCACGCTCCAGCGTTGAAAGATACGTATCCACATCAAACCGCGACAGGATAATATTGGTATGCCCCTGCGCAAGCATGGGCAGCAATGCCATCCCGGACACGTGGGTAATGGGCCCCACATGCAGAAAAGTCTCGTGCTGATCTGGATAAAGGCGCGACCGGAATGTGATCTTGCGCAGAATGGCGCGCCGGTTGCGCACAGAATGCATCGCAGCCTTGAGTACGCCAGATGATCCGGAAGTATAATGATGCACAGCGATGTCATCGGGATCGGCCTCGACACAGACAGGGGCGTTGTCGGCCTGTGTCAGCGCGTCTTCGTAGCTACCGCCCTCTCCCATGACCAGAAGGGTTTGCAGGCCAGATGTTTCGGTCAGGGCCTGCTGCGCTGCGGCCAAATGCGCCTCATCCGTGATCAGGACCCGAACCTGACTGTCGGCGCAGACATGCACCACTTCTTTCGCTGACAGCCGTGCGTTGATCGGAACACGGACAAAGCCGCCCTTCAACAGCGCCACTTCGGCTTCGGCGATTTCAACCCGGTTCCATGCCAATACTGCAACCCGCTCGCCCCTGGCGACGCCCAATCCGGCCAGAGCCGCCGCCAGACGATTTGTCCGGTCATCCAGTTCCGCATAGCTGAGCGCAACACGTTCATCCTTGAGCGCAATCCGGTCGGCCCAGAAGCGGGCGGCGCGGGTTACAAGATATCCCAGATTCGTCATTACAACCTCTCAGTTCGTTTATGGGCCCAGCCTGAAGCGGGGGCGTAGCCGATGGTCGGGAAAGGTAGAGAGTGGCGTTCAATAAGGAAAATATCATTTTTGACTGCTGGATATAGCAAAACGATATGGGTGTGATTTGCGGTCCCATAGGGTTTGCGTCTGGATGGGATCGGAACTCTCTATGCCCTTTTTCGGTGAAATCTTCGGTAGAGATACCGGCAGAGGATCATACAAGCCGGAGGGCATAGCATGAGCGCGGTGACGGTGACACGGATTGGGGAGGTTGGGGTGATCCGAGTGGATGCCCCTCCAGTCAATGCTATTTCGCAAGCGGTCCGGCAGAGTTTGTGGGATGCGGTTGAGGCCATTGTCGCGGATCCGCAGATCGCGGTTGGCGTGCTGATCTGCGCGGGCCGGACCTTCATGGCAGGCGCGGATGCGTCTGAGCTGGGCGAGCCGCCGGTGCCGCCGCATCTGAACGACCTGGTGAGTTTCATCGAATCCTGTCCCAAACCCATCGTCGCGGCCATTCACGGGCAGGCGCTGGGAGGCGGGCTCGAGATTGCGCTGGCGTGCTCGCATCGGATCGCGGCCCCGGATGCCCGTCTCGGCCTGCCCGAGGTCAATCTGGGCTTTGTACCCGGTGCGGGTGGCACGCAGCGTCTTCCACGTCTGATAGGGGTTGAGTCCGCTTTGGAGATGGCGGTCGAGGGAAAGCCCGTTACGGCGCAAAAAGCGCTGGAAACCGGGCTGGTCAATGCGATTGCCGAGGATCTGGAACCCGATGCGATGGCCTTTGCGGCTACGCTGATCAGGCTCGATCCAGCCCCGGTCAAGCTGAACCGTCCGATTATCGCCGAAAGCTTTGAGGCGGGTGTGTTCGATCGTTGGCGGGCCATGTGTGGCAGGCGCAAACGCGGGCTTGATGCGCCGCTGGCGGTGATCGACGCGGTTCAGGCGGCGACCGGCCTCGATTTTCAGGCCGGGCTGGACACCGAACGCGCCCTGTCGCTCAGGCTGCGCAAAAGTCCGCAATCCAAGGCGCTGCGCCATATCTTCTTTGCCGAGCGCGCGACCTACAAGGTCGGCGGGCTCGACCTGTCACAGGCGGACGACATCAGCAGCGTCGCGATCATAGGCGCCGGAACCATGGGGGCAGGCATTGCGCAGGTCTGTGCGGCGCAGGACATCCCCGTCACATTGGTCGAGATTTCGGAAGAGGCCGCGCAGGCCGGGCTCGAACGTATTCGGGGCAATCTGGAACAGGCGGTCAAACGCGGAAAGCTGGACGCGGCGCGGGCCGAGACGATTCTGGCGCAGGTCACACCCACCACCGACTACCAGGCGCTGGCGTCCACCGACCTCGTGATCGAAGCAACGGTCGAGGATTTGACGATCAAGAAACAGATCTTTGCGCGGCTGGATCAAGCCTGCCATCCGGATGCGATCCTGGCCACCAACACCTCCTATCTGGACATCAACGAGATCGCCACCGCCACGTCCCGGCCAGACCGCGTGGTGGGGCTGCATTTCTTCAGCCCCGCGCAGATCATGAAACTGGTCGAGATCATTCGCACCGACAGCACTGATCCGGCGGTCACGGCGACACTGGCAGCGATAATGAAGAAACTGGGCAAAATTGGCGTCATCGCCGGGGTTTGCCATGGCTTCATCGGAAACCGCATGTATCAAGCGTATCAACGAGAGGCGGGTCTATTGATGCTGGAATGCGGCTCACCCGAGCCGGTCGATGCGGCGTTGCGGCAGTTCGGCATGGCAATGGGACCATTTGAAGTGCTCGATTTATCAGGCATCGATATCGGCTATCTGATGCGCAAGGCGCTGCCAGACGGGGCGATTCACCCTTTAGCATTTCAAGTCCATGATCGCCTTGTTGAAATGGACCGCAAGGGGCGCAAGACTCAGGCTGGGTTTTACAGTTACGGCGCGGGAAGCATGAATTTGGACGACATTGTTCTTACCCTGATACGAGACATTGCAAAAAAGGCGAGGATTGCGCATCGTGACTTGTCGGTTCAAGAGATAACGGACCGGTGTATCCGTGCACTGCATGACGAGGGAAAGGCTATATTGTCCGAAGGCATCGCGGCAAAACCGGGCGATATCGATGTAGTCTTTGTCAATGGCTACGGCTTTCCGCGTCACAGGGGCGGACCGATGTATCATGGAATAAACGTCGTCGGCTAAACGACAATGTCACTTCGGCTGGCCTGGCAATGAACTCGACGGGCGCGGGATTGGCGCCAAGTCGTAAGGTTCGAATACGGAGTATTTCCCGCATAGCTATAGGAAAAGTTTGATATGACAAATGATGTTAACGCTAATCTGGCGCGTGGGTTGGAACTTGCTTCGCACGGCAGGCAACAGGACGAAGGCGTGCTGGTAATTCGCACCATAGCCATGCCCGCAGACACCAATCCGTCGGGTGATATTTTTGGGGGATGGCTCATGTCCCAGATGGATCTTGCGGCAGGCAACATGGCAGGTCGCGTATCGCAGGGGCGCGGTGCCACAGTCGCTGTCGAAGCTATGAAATTTCTTAGGCCGGTGAAAGTAGGGGACGAAGTGACCCTGTATGCTACATTACGGGCCGTCGGGCGAACTTCGATGCGAATTCACGTAGATGCCTGGGCTAGACCAAGATACTCTGGCAATGCTGAGAAAGTGACGGATGCGGATTTCGTATTTGTCGCACTAGAAAAAGACGGCTCTCCGCGACCGGTTTTTGACGAGCCATGATCGCTGGCTTTTTCCGCAAGAGATCAGCTGCAAACTTTTGAACATCCACGTGCGCGGTAATAGGTTCTGGACAGCACGTATCGTAAATAAGTTGAAAGCCGGGGTAACTGCGCTTTCTTCGAAAAAGCAGCGCATCTCCAGCCAATTTCAGAGATACCTGACCCGCACGCTTTGATCCCGGTCGCACCCAAGTTCCTCCAGTATCCTTGTGGTGTCCAAATTGAAGTCTTTCATCAGGTCCGCGACTTGAGCCGCCTGAAAGCTATCAAGGTTCCGCACCGTCCGACCTTCTTCGAAGGCTATCAACTCGTGTGATCTTCCGAACCAACGCACGATCCCACCGCAAAGGGTCTGTCGTTCAGCATCCGCAAGTTCGGCGACCGGGTCCGCAAAGAAATCGGTCCATTTCAGAATACCCGTGCTGACAGCTCGCGCCACTGCTTGTTCTGTTGTCCGGCAATTGAGCTTGATGAGGCATTGCCAAGTTTTCTGCCGTGGATTGGAATACAAGCCGCGAACTGAGACCCGAAACGGTTCACCCAGAGACGAATCGCTTCATGACTGACGATGACGCCACGCTCCGCCACGAGATCCTCGACATCCGCCCTGCTGATAGCAAACCGATGATATACCCACACCGCATAGGCGATGATTCCGCGCAGAAAACTGAAGCCCTTCAGCCGCGGTAATGAGGTCGGTATGGTCATGGTACCGCGCTATCCGAGAAGGACAACGCGATCAACTTAGCAATGCCTAAATGATCTCTCATTCATGCCTTGGCTGATTTTGGTACGGTGTCGCCGTCGCTCAGAGATCAGATCATCAGGACTTTTTCCCGAGAGTTGGAACAGGATCACTCGTCGGCTTTGGAGATTGCGATTGCCATGCGCAATTGGAATGAAACACACTTGGACACCCAGTTCGCAACCTTGCTCGAAAACAAAGACGTTGATCCGGTCACTCAGTTCGTTATTCAAATCAAATTGGCATCAAAAGACTGAACGCCAATAGTGTTCGCTCAGAATGTTGAAACGGCGCTATCCCCAAAGAACTCGTCACGAACCGCGCAACAGTCCCCGAATAAGCCGACCGATCTATCTGAACAGACGCGGCTCACCCATTCTGTCGTGGATCGAATTCACCATGTCTGGCTTGAGCCCCAGCGCTTGTGACAGCTCATGCAAGTACCGGGCCTCTTTGTTTGTATCCAAATCGATCCCCATGACTGACATCATGTAGACCTGCCCACCCGCCCCTGCCGGAACGTCACGAACCAGCGCGGGCACATCAACGGGCTTGGCAAGCTCGGCCTTGACGAATTCCAGTTCTTCGCGGTCCAGTTCACCAAGATGCTGCGTTAACTGTTCTTTTTCGCTCGCATCTATGCGACCATCCGCTTTTGCCGCCTGAATAAGTGCGCGCAACAACAAACCGGCCATTTCTTCCTGCTCGGGCGATGGCGTGGCTTGCTTTTGACCAAACCCCTCAAGGCTCTGGTTCAGCATGTCGCCAAGCGAGCCTTGTTTTGGTGGATCAAACGGACGTGCAGCGGCCTCCGCACCTGAAAAACTCCCCGTCGAAATCTGGCTGAGTTCGTCCAAGGCGCCACCAAGGCTACCACGGCCTCTGGGTCCATTATCCCCCAGCATTTTCCCGAGCATACCGCCCAAGCCTCCACCCACTGACGAAGACGATTGGGAAGCTGAGCCGCCATAGGGCGCGCCGCGACCCGAAACGCTCCCTGCCGATGCGCCGCCTGACCGGGACATCATGCCCCCAACGCCCTTCGCTATCGCGATACCAACTGCAGCTTTCGCAAGTGTCTTGACCAAACTCATTGTCGCAAATCCTCTGATAGTCTTCCGAAAAATCTCCAATATCGAATATCTGTGTTGACGCGCCGGTTAGTTGACCGGCTGCCAGTCCTCGGACGGATCAAATCCCGTTATGGCGGCCGCCTTTTCCAGCGTGTCCTCGCCCAGTACGGCCTCAAACACGACGCCGTTTTCCGACACCATGAAACTGTGCACACCTGTCTCTCCAAACTCCGCCGGAACGGCCAGAAGAGCGTGACCTGCAACCATGTGACCATTGACGAAATAGTCCATCGCACCGCCGGGTGCCGCATCGGTTTGCTCTGTCAGGATACGGAAATAGTAGCCGGAAAAGGGCTCGGGCGGGTGATCGGTTTCACCATCACTGTAGCCAAGGGCCGAAGCACGCGCGAAAAGCTCGCCCAATAGCGTGTCTTCATCCGCCCAGAACAGCCCATCCCGCTGCTCCGCAGAGGTTGAGATGATCTGGCTTGCAAATTCCCTGACCCCGTCGCCGTCCTGATCCTGCGACCGAAAATCAGCCTGAATTTCGACATAGGCCTCCATCAATTCGATCACATCCAGCTCATTGCTGCCGATCTCGCGCAATCGCACCTCTTCGCGACCTGCATCGTTGTCAAACGACCATGACGTGTCCGTCTTTGCGATGGGCACCGGGAACAGCCACCCTTCCTCGCCAAGTGCGATCAGGACCGAGCCATCGTCTTGCGGCACAAGCCGATATCCTTCTTTGTATAGGGACAGCAGGGCCAGTTTATTGATCTTGTCTTCGACCGGGTTTCCGTCGGAAAGATAGTCCGCAGCGTCCGCCCCGAAGACGGTCAGAACAGCGCCCTCTTCCGGGCTTTTCAAGGCCGCAACCATCGCCTCAAGCGCCTCCTGAGGTGAGTCATACACCGCAGGTTCCGCCCAGACCGGGCTGGAAAACAGCGCAGCCATTGCGGTTACTTTGATCAGCTTATTGGTCATGCTCTCATCCCCTCCGCTTGGCTTTTTTGCCGCTGACCTTGCCACGTTTCGAGGCCTTGCGTGCCTTTTGCCCGCTGGATTTCTTGTGGGTGGCCTTCGGTTTTTTAACCGCCTTGGGCTTGGAGGTTTTGGTGACATGGGACTTAGCCGCCGATGGTTTTTTAACCGCAGGTTTTTTGGCCGGCTTCTTCAGTGCTTTGCTGGGCGTCGGTCGGTTAACCTTGGGCTTGCCCCCATCCTTCATGGTTTTCCGAACCGCTTCCGTTTTGGTCTGCGATCCCGGACGAGAGATATCCGGTGCTCCGGATTTCTGGGACAGTTTGCTTCGTAACGCGTCCGAGCTGCTGTCACTTTTGTTTATCGGCAGCTTGGTCTTACCCCCTTCGTCCTTCTTGGAGGCAATCTTGTCCCGCGCCTGATCTTTCTTTCGATCGTCTGGTGTCCAGCCGGTATTGGGGCGGTTAATGTTGCCATTACCAATATTGTTCCCGCTCCCGATATTGACGTCTTTGTCGATGTTCACGTTGCGATCAACGTCCAGATCAATATCGGGGCTTCGATAGATCGGGCCTCCACCCCATCCACCACAATTCCGGCATCCCCAGTAGTCATTCCAATCGTCATCATCATCGAAAATGGCGTCGATCAGTGCAAAGGTTCCAAATGCCACTGCGCCAGTGACAATGGCATCCCCGACAAGATTGCTGTTGCTGTCAGTATAGACGACCTGAGGGTCATATTGCGGGACATATACAACTTCGGGGTCGGCAGGCTGGATAATGACGTTTTCGTCTTGAGTTACTTCGACGACTTGTTCCTCACCCGACACCAGCGCGCCGTTGTTGATGGCTTGGGTTCGCATGGTCTGAATGGCTGCCATCACTTCGTCACTTTGGGCAAGCATGGCGTCGCCCATGGTTTCGGTCCATTCGATGTGCGTCGCCATGTCTTCGATCACTTCGGGAAAGGCGACGGCCAGAACCTCGACACTTTCGTCCCATTCCTCTGCTTCGACAGCGGCTTGAATGGCCTCGGATTCTTCGCCGTCCATGCTGGCCAGCAACCGGTCGCTTTTGACCACTTCCATTGGACTGGTTGCCGCAACCAGTATCTGAATCAAAAGAGTGTCTGGAAACAGGGCAACCGGTGCGACCAGGTTTTCCAGCTCAGCCTGGGTGAGCAGATCATCATCTGGCACAGGCTCGGCTACACCCTCCTGTTCGGTCTGTGCCCCGACAAGTGTCGGTGCAAAAACCAGAAACACGGGTACAATCCAACGAAAGATACCGGCCATTATTCCCCCCTACAATCACAATCATCCGACGCGCAACTCAGCACGGAGATATTGGGAAAATTTACAACGATATTCGAGTATTCAAATCTCTTTAATGTTGTCCCGGAAGGAATGCCTCTGTAAAGAGGCTTTGGTTCAAATGGTGTCTTTCCAACGCTTTTTTTGGTTAAATCTGATTTCAACAGCCCCCTTTGGGAACTTTTCCTACAGATTTTGTAAGTATCCCGTATTCTCTTCAGACCAAACCTGTCCGATATCGTAGAAAGCCCCATCAAAAGCCCTTGAACATCTTGTTTCTGGCTTCGGTGCCAACGGTGGTAATCCCGCTTTTGTCGACAAAAAACCTGCACGGAAACTAGCAAATTTTCTGTATCTTGTTCGCTGAGCCTTGAACGAATGGCCCGTTATAATGCTGCGATTTATCCCCTGCCGGTTATGATACGGCTCACAAAGCAACCCCGGAAAGGCGTAAAAGATAGGCAGAACGCATCAATGCAAATCCTAGCTCAAACAACCCCATTTGGTGGTACCAATTGCGCAGACCTGCGGTTTAAAGCTCGCAGTAAGATTTTGATTTTGGAGTTCTGGAACATTTTGTATGCGTTCTGCGTCGATAAGATAGTCCACTGTGGAAGCGCCCTCGGACGCTTTCTGGGCGTTTATGACACCAGTTACTCCCACAATTTCAAATGATCCTCTAGCCTTGTAGGGGCTGTCCGTAGACACCATCACGAGTTGGTTGGAGGGCGGAGGGGGAACATGCACACAGAGAGGTACAAAAGCAGCCAAGAGGAACCTGCTGGTACCTTCAGATGTTCGTACAACCGGAATAAAGAACCCCGAAAGATGAATCCGTTTGCCGTCCCATTCCGTTCGCGCACCAAGAGATGATGGTTGTTTCGTCCCGGCAGTAGATTCGTGATTCACGCGCATACGCAAACGTGCCAGTGGCGACGGATCGTCAGGATGGCGAAGGTCTTTCCAGGCAAGATTTGTCACGTCTTCGCTGGCAACCACCATCTGAATTGGCAGGCAGGACAGCATCGCTGATGCTACAAAGTCGCGTCGAGTGAGACCGTTCTTGACTTCGGTTCCTTTCTTTGCGGCATCACCTTCCAGGAGAATACCAGATCGGCGAAGTGTAGGCGCGGTCCTGGATTGAGACCGGAGCATCGGGCGGCAGCTCTACCCCGAAAAACTTACGATCATAAATCGTCCAGCGTGGGGTCGGGATTTCCAAAACGCGGACGTAGTAAAATGCCGACTGCGCCGGATCAAAATCCGGGTCTACCCAGAATCCTGCAAGGATCGCTTGGCCAATCTCATTGGTGTAAGTTGCGGCCTCTCCATCAACTGTGTTGCCGACATCGCCGTCACAACCACTCTCCAACAGGTCTCGCCCGCCACAGACGATGTCATAGACTTTTTCAGACGTTGACCCATCCGCATCAAGCCAGCCCTTTATGATCTGTACACGATCCAAATTGGCACCATCTGGGTCGCGTAAAGCGCGTACTAGAAAACGGGGCGCGCGGTCGGCGCTGACGGGCAGTTCCGCTCCCATTGGGACCCCGTTTGTATAGCCGTGTTCTGCAAAATCTGACCTTGGCAGGTCCGTTTCTTCAAAGTCATAGCCAGCGAAAACCCGAACCCGAATACGCGTGCCGGTGGTTGCGTAGACTTCCTTGCGCATCATTGCGTCAAAAATTGCTTCCCGCGTGTTTTCTCTGGCCCAGACAGCTGCGAGGCCGGAAGCACTCGTTTGCCACGCCCGCAGCCAAGAGTCCTCCGGGCCCAGCCGCCCCGAGACGGCCTCTTCTAAGCGGATAGGATCGGCGGTTGGCTCAAGCTGGGCAGCTTTGCCAAAGAAATTGTCTTCTCCTGTGGTCGACAGGGACGTGTGCGAGTCTGTCGAACCGACCATGCCGAACTTGAAAGGATTGGTCCCGAGTTGAGCCTCATAGGCCGGACCGCGACGCAAGGCTGGGAGGGCGTATTCACCTGGCAGCATCTCGGGTGTCTTGGGTTCATTGCCACCCAGGCTCGCGGTGTCCCATGTTTCGAAATCGGCAAACGCGTCATCCGGAGAGAGCATTGGGTGCGTTTCGCTATCCCCTTTCATCTGGCTGACCTCGAAAAGAGGTTCCCACCTCTGGCGCTTGGCGGCGTAATCCACATCCAGCGCGGTTGTCCCATCAAACCGAACATCCGGAAACATCTGCCCGTTGGACAGGTTTCCATTGTGTGGAATGGCCAGAACCCGTCCGCCTGTTTCCGTTTCCAATTCCTCCATCCACCGCCAGAGTGCTTCCGGGTCAGGATTTAGATCGGCAGACAGCGGGATGCGAGCCTCTGCGACGTCCATTCCATCCCTGTACACAACGACGCGGTGCAGGTTGTTGCCACGCACGGCCGAACTCCATTCAAAGCCAATCATGGGAGTGAACAATCCAGGTTGGTTCGCGGCTTCGGCAGCTTCCTAGGTTTCCACCCAGGGGCCTTTGGGAATTTCCTGATCTGTCGTGAGGGGATTCTTGCCTGCGCCTTTGGCACGAACGAAGAAGTTATAGGCTTCTCCGATGGCCGCGGGTGTTTGAGGTTCAAACAGCGTGTGCAACTCGGCGCCGAACGGATCCGACAAAAGGGCTGGGTCTGCACGGACCAGCATCGGCGCAACGCCCAGTCCTTCGGCATGATCGGCCACCACGAGCCAGTCGAGCGGTCTTTTGAGCCGCGCGGGCTGTCCAGTGGAGGAGGTCACCGTTTCTCCCTTGGCAAACAGGTAAGCCTCTTTAGGTCCCAGCGAGTTGCCTATCATCCCTGCATCCCAGGAATAGGATGTGTGCAAATGCGTATCGCCAAACAGCACTTGATTGGGAAAGTCCTGCGCGGGATAGGCCGAATATACGCGTTCGCCCGGTGCAAAGGGCGGAGCGTCCTGCGCGGAAGCAACCGTTGCGCTCAGCGCGAGGCTCAGGATCAGAGAACGCGCCTTCATTGCTGGCCCCCATTCTGCGGTGTGTACCAGATGGGCGACGTATAAGCGCGCTCTTGTGTGATCATCGGGGTTCCCTCGGGCATTTCGACTCCGAACTTGACGGCGTCGTATGCGGTCCATCTTGGCGTGGGGATTTCAATTACGCGCGCGTAGTAGAAGGCGTGTTCGGAGGCGTCAAAGTCGGGATCCGTCCATACAGCCCCAAGCTCTGGCGCACCAATGGTGTTGGTCCAAGATGGGATTGAGAGATCGACCGTATCTCCGACGGCTGGAAGCTTGCCGTCAGCATCGGGCGTCCGATCACCTCCCCAGGCGACGTCGTAGACCCGCTCCTGTTCTTCACCCGTTTCCGCGTCGATCCATCCTTTGATGATTTGAATTCGATCAAGATTTGCGCCTATCGGATCGCGGAGAGAATAGACCAGAAAGTCAGGGGCCTCACCCTCCGCAGGTGTGGCCAGATCACCGCCCATAGGCACACCACCCGAATAACCAATTCGCGCCAGATCACGCCCCTCAAGCGCGCTTGCGTCGTAATTACCGCCAAAAAAGCGCACCATCATTCTCGGGCCGGTTGTCCCATATGCCTCTTTCCGCTCCATTGCATCGAACAGAGCATCCCGTGTGTTCTCGGTCGCCCAGACAGCGGTCAAACCGGCGGAACTGTAGGCCGTGCCGATATAAGCCGGCTCGCCATCTGCAAATCGTTGACCGGGGTGTTCACCGCGCTCTGGCGACGGCTCACCTGCGGCAAACTTTCCAAAAAAGTTATCGTCTTGAACGGTTGTTAATCCTGAGTGCGTATCCGTCGCTGCACTTGCCCCGAATTTGTACGGATTTACGCCCAATTCTGCTTGCATTGCGAGGCCTCTGAGCAGTCCAGAGCGCGCATATTCTCCAGGCAGCATTTCAGGAATTTTACGCTCGCTAGCATCAAGATTTGCCCAATCCCACGTCTCGTAGTCCGCAAACTCGTCTTCCGGCGATAGGAGTGGGTGCGCTTCGCCATCGCCTTTCAGTTGGCTCCACTCATAGAGCGGTTCCCACTTTTGCCGAGCTTCCGCATAGGCGGCGTCCAGTGGCGTATCGTTGTCGAAATTGTCGACTTTTGAAAACATCCAGCCATTGGAGAGGTTGCCATTGTGCGCAATTGCAAAGGCATCACCGCCTGTTGAAGCTTCGTAATTTTCCAGCCACGCGTAAAGATCGCGCGGATTTGGCGACCCTGTGGGAGGAGACATGGTGAAGGGCACAATCTGCCGTGCCTTGTTCGCTCCGTCTTTGAAAATCACGTTTCGGTGGAGGTTGTTCCCAGCCACCAGAGAAGTCCACTCATAGGCTATGAATGTGGTGAAAACGCCAGGGTCATTGAATGCTTCTGCCGTGTCGATCAGATAGTCCCACACCCGCTCATATGCCGGGTTGCCTGGCTGGTAGTTGAGTGCTGGGGACAGCGTCCCTTGCGCAAATGCAGCGACCAGTTCTTGCGCTGCACGGGCTGCAACTTGCCCACCCTCATTGAAGTCATTGTGGAACTGTCGACCCTGCTCGTCCGCCAGCACATTTGGCGCACCTGAAATGATGTCTGAAATTGCTCCCATTCCGTCGGAATGGTCCGTGATCATGTAAAAATCCAGTGGCCGCGAGAGCTTGACGGGCTGCCCCGTATTCGATGTCACTTGCTCGCCGCGCGCAAACCTATAGGCGTCCTCTGGCGTCAGACGCGTACCGCTTCCGCCCGCATCTGCTGATAGGGCAGTGTGAACATGAGTGTCACCAAAAAAGACGCGATTAGGAAACGCCCGATCTGCATAAGGTGAGTATGCGCGGCCCTTCAGGACATTCTCCGTCGCATCTGGCGGGGCGTCTTGAGCATGCGAACCGGTTGCGAAGATCAGAGCTAAAATGGTCGTGTTTATTCTAAGCATGGTCTCTCACTCCCCTTGCGGTGTGTACCAGATGGGCGACGTGTATCGCCCCAATACAAGCGCGTTTAACCGGGACCGTCTTGGGCGACGACCGCTGTGGATGCCATCAGGAGAGGCGTGATCCAAGCGAGTTCCTTCATCAAAACCTCCTTGTTGGGCTTGTAGAATTACTTGACAGTATCAAGCCTGTCAGGCGAAACCCCGCACGCTCTGACGGAACCGTAGCATTGCGCTTACAAAAACTTTTTCCCCTTCGGGATAATTGATCTATTTTTTTTAGCATGGAAAATCCCTTGGAAGTCTTCGAGACGGATCTGTTGTCAACTTTTGGCGACCCATCTTGGTAATGCGCCCGAGCCGATCCTTTCCGCCGGTCGAATGTTGTCGCGGAACCAGTCCGAGCCAAGCAGCGAAATTTCGACCCTTCTGAAAGCTCTCAGCGGGTGGGCAGAATGCTTGAATGTCCATCGCGGACATCGGCCCAATTCCAGGCATGGTTTGCAAGCGTCGAGCCTCTGCATTGCGGTGTGCGCCTTTCTTAATCTTGATGTCCAGCTCTGCAACTTCGAGGTCAACAGTTTAGGTTTGCCGTAGACAAGCAAGATCGCGGTCGAGATCGGAAGGCATCGTTCATTAACGCGCAGGATCGTTTTGGGTGGCCTCCAATTCAGTTTGCGGGGACGAAGGGTCGAACCGAGATGGTCACGTTTTTGAGGGAGATGGGCGCTGGCCCAGTAGCAGTAGACACTCTGAAACCGGGCGAAATTGAAGGGGCCGATCTTGAGGAAGGCCGTCTGTTGGCTTTCGAGTGCGGCGGATGTCATGGCACGACGCCTGATGAAGTTGGCGCGGGTCAGCATCCTGGCCCCGACCATGTCGGCGTTGTCGGGAGGGCCAAAGCATCAGTCGAAGACTGGATATTGGATGCCAGAAGAACTGAGCATTTTTCTGGCCGATCCATTCAATGTCGTTCCGGGCACCGACATGACCAGAGGTAGTCAACCTGATCGAAAAGCGCAGATAGCAATAATCGCCTATCTCGCCCAACTTAAACCCTAGCGAAGAGTATGTATGGCACTCGAAAACTCAAGGCAGCGCTTCGAACCAGTCGAGCACCGCATCCCGCCAGCCCTTTGGCACACCGTGTCCGCCTTTGGTGACTTTCAGCCGGATCGAGCCGGCGGCACAGTCCATCCAGTCCTTCTGCATCGAGTCATCATCGCCAAAGCTGTTTTCCGCGCTACCCAAACAGGCATTCTCGCGGCGCCAGACATCCACGCCCTTCATGACGTTTCCCTGGTGAAAATCAACACCCTCCCATGTCAGCTGTCGGCCTTCGAACGGCACCATTCGGTCTTTAAAGCCGTGTACGTGAAACAGGTGAACGGGTGCGCTGCACTCTGTGGTCATGGGCTCCCAAAATGCCCCGGCCGCAGCAGCAAAGCCTGTGGCTAACTCTGGCGCTTGGCACGCCGTGTCCCACACCATGGAGCCGCCGCGGGAGAAGCCGGCGATTAGTATTCGCGACGGATCAATACCGAAGCGCTCCACTGCGTCGGCACGCACCGCGCTGATAAAGGCAACATCATCGCGCTCCAGGTCATATCCGTCAGCCACACCCCAATCGAGGTCTTTGTCATTAATACTGGGCTGCCCGCTCGGCATAATCACTGCATAGCCGCGCCGGATGAAAGGATCGACATAGTCGGAATTCCGGATCATCCCTTTCCCAGACCGTCCATAACCGTGCAACCAAATTACGGCAGGCGGTTTATCCGGCACCTCTGGCAAAGCCACGTAGTACTCCCCGCCTTCCAGTGTGCAAGGTGCATCTGGCGCGCCACACTCTCCGTCCGAGGCAAAAGCCGCTTTCGGACTTGCGGCAATAACAGCAATGGCAATACCGAGTTTCAGAATGCAATTTCGTGTTTTGGGTCGCATCAAAAGTGCACCTCTGTTGTTAGGTCACAGAAAATCATAGCACAGCGTTACGCACCTCCGAATGCACTGACCTAAAAGTCTGGGAACCTTCGCCAGAGTTATTCAAACTAGCGGCAAATCGTATGGCGCTGCCTCGAATCGACGTTTTGGTTATGGAGGATTCACCGCAAGGTGTTCAGGCAGCAATAGATGCGGGCATGAGCGTCCTTCAGCTTATCGATTGAAGCACGGGCACTTGATTGCCGTGGTGGGCGTCAGTTATCATTTATCCTCCGCCATTCCTTCAAAGCGCAGCATCGCTCAAACTGGGCTCATCTTCAGGTTTCGCCGCCATTTTCAGTAACACCGGCTCTTGAAGCTCCAATGACTGCATTCCTTGTGGAAAGCCTTAAGATCAAAGGTTTGATGCGACGTGTCGATTGCCGGTCCTGTTCCGTCGAGACTGTTGAACCTGCTGCGATGGCATCCGGCGGCTCAGAGCCCCATATTTCAATTTAGAATTTGATACACCAAATTCGAAGCTAACCGAGTTGAAGGAGAGAATTGATGCCGCAACCCTACCAAGGCGGATGTGAATGCGGCTTGGTTCGGTATGTCATATCTGGCGAGCCGATAGTGATCTACGCGTGTCACTGCACCATTTGCCAATCGCAGTCAGGTAGTGCTTTCGGTCTGGCAATGCGAGTTCATTCAAGTGATTTCCAAATTACTACTGGTGAACTGAAAAGCTTTCAACGACAGGCAGATAGCGGACAGCTCTTCACGAACTCATTTTGCCCAGATTGCGGCACTCGGATTCACCATCATGCCAGCAAAGCGGCTGACCACCTTAGTCTGAAGCCGGGTACGCTTGATGACACGAGTTGGTTGAAACCCACCCACCATGTTTTTGCGAGAAGTGCGCAGCCATGGTTTGTTTTTCCAAGGGATGCTCAGGTTTTCGATACTGTGCCCTCAGATAGGTCATGGCTTACAGGCAACGGCTAAAATGTCACTGTGTCAGCGACCTGCTTATTGAATGAGAGTTCTTCGCTGCGACCAGTTCGAATAGCTGGTCTTCACGCGGCATCGGGACACAGGAATTTACGCCATTACAGATAAGGTCGTGCTTCGTGCGCGCGCAGCGAGAAATTCAAATTCATAGGTTGTGTTCAGAGTCGACCTAGAGGGTGGCGGGGCATCATCTTCAGTTGAGCCGCAGATATAGGATAAGTCTGTCCGGGGTGGGGGACTGCGCTCAAACTCCGATTTGCGCTACAAAACCCATCTACCTGATCAAAAAGCTGGCGACCAGTGAAAGTCCAATCCGAATATTCAGTCTGCGGTGGCGATGCCCTGGCGAAAGTCGTCGAAGGTGGCGTTCACCACGATATGGATTGGTGGGCGAGCTATCTTATCTGACAGGTAACCGCCGTTGGTTGCGAAGCAACCAACGGCAGATATTCAAAGCAGCCGGGTCGCCATACCGCCGTCAACGGCAACCGGAGAACCTGTCACGAAGCTTGCCCGGTCTGAAAGCAAGAACATTGCGGTTTGGGCAATCTCCTTTGGCTCTGCCATGCGTTTTAGGGGATGCAAGCTGGCAATAAAATCGTGCGTCGCAGGGTCATCGCCGGCCATATCGGTTTTAGTGCCGCCCGGCAAAATGGTGTTGATACGGACGCCCTTGGCTGCATGATCGGAAGCCAAAGACTGTGCGAGTCCAATCAGTCCAGCCTTTGATGCGGCATAGGCGCCCATGCCGGGCATTCCCCCATTGCTGAAACCAACAAATGTTCCGGTGAATACAATAGACCCACCACCGCGTTCCTCCAATTCCGGTATCTGCGCTTTTGCCGCGAAGAATGCACTGGAAAGGTTTGTTGCAAGAACCGACTGCCAGTTGTCAGATTCCATTTCGGGAATTGGACCCATCGCGCCCATGGTGCCCGCATTGTTAAATGCACCATCAAGGCCGCCAAATTGCTGTTTCGCCAGATCAACAAGGTCCCTGGAATAAATTTCGTCAGTCACGTCGCCCGCAAGACACACAGCGCGCCCGCCGCTCTGGGTAACCTGCCCAACGAGTGTGTTAAGCTGAGCTTGCCGGCGGGCACCTAACACAACATTCGCCCCTTCCGAGGCAAACAGAAGTGCGGCACCAGCGCCGATTCCGCTGCTCGCGCCGGTAATAATGATGGTTTTGTCTTTAAGTTCCATGGTCATGCCTTTCTGAAATTGCATGCCAATCACCTAAGGAATGATGCGAGTTAGGCGCGACCCGTTACTTGCGGGTGTAGAGTTACATGAGTCGAATGCGCAAGAAACGGATCAATTGGTTGGTCTCAAAAACGGAGCCGTCGTTCGTTCGCGGTAAGCAAACCTCTTTATTGGAATCAGTACCAGGGGTGGGGCAGGCGCAACATCTAAAGGTTAAGCCTTCGCGAACGGCCCATTCCTGCCGTCCAGCGGACACCTTCGATGCTGCGGTGCAGCCCGTCAAACCTGCCGTTCGCTACCAGTACAACATAGGGTATCGGTCGAGCGAACAGTTCGCGGATTTTCTGGACCTTCAGCCCAACGCCTCACACGCGCGTAAACGGTCCCAACCGTGCCTTCCCAGCAGAGTCAAGCGCCGCATCGGAGCTTGACCGAAGCGGCCAATAGTCAAACTCGGGCACACGGAGTTGTGAGAGGTTGAGCACACGATACTGAATTTTAGGTGAAGTCTGTTATCTGTCCCTAAAAAATCCAGTTCTATGTCGCAAAAAAGTATTTAGACAGGCAATTCCGACTTGGATTCGTCTATCTGCTCAATGTCAACCTCGGCCAGCGAAGAAATGACGCAATCCGCAGCCGTTAGTTCACTCTCGTGATCTTCATGAAGAAGACCTACGCAATAGAAACCACCATTCTTTGCCGCTTCGACACCGGAAGAGGAATCCTCGATCACGATACATTCATCCACATTAAGCCCCAGCCCGCTGGCGGCGGTGAGGAATATATCAGGGTTGGGTTTCCCATTTTCGACATCGTCGCCTCCGATAACAACCGGAAAGGCATCCAACAAACCAGCTTTTTCGAGAACGGCTCGGACATTGGCGCTGCTGGAAGCGGCCGCCAGCCCGTAACCCTCCGACTGGCATTGTCTTACGAGGTGCACAGCAGCATCGAAGACACGAAATTCGCCTCGCTCGATCATTTCAACATAATAGTCATTTTTTTTGTCTGCGGCGGTTCTGACTTCATTCTCCGAATGCCGGGTCATGACCGCGCGCGCGCCGTCATAACGAGGGCGCCCATCGACAAGTCGCCGGTATTCCGCCCTTCCAAACTCATACCCGTATTCTTCGAACATGCGTTTCCAAGCAGCAAAATGCGCCGGTACGGTGTCGACCAAAACACCATCGAGGTCAAAGATCAGTCCTTTGATCGGCATGCTGAATCTCCTGGTTCGAGCCTGTGCAAGAAACACGTAGCATGTAAGGATTTTTCTTCAATCGGCTGGCATGTGAATGTTTATATGGCATAATTATTCACGCTGTCAGGATCCTGCTAACGAACAATATTGAACAAATGATCGACGTTAAAAAACTTCCATTTGAAGAACGCGCCCAGTGCGCTGCCTATATGCGCGCAACGCACAACATGTCGCAGGTAGAGATAGGAGCAATTCTTGGTGGCCTGTCTCAACCGCATGTATCGCGGTTACTGAAACACGCTGAACGCCAAAACTACTTGGTCATCGAACAACGCTTCGTCAAAGAACAATTCTCAGACGAGTGGATTGCCCAGATGGACGAAATGCTGGCTCCTTCAGGGTTGAATTCTGATCTGAAGCGATATTGCAACAGGAACAAGCTTAGACCGCCTCGGCTTGGGGTGTTTGAAAGCGGCCCGGGGAACACCGAGGCTGCGCTGTCACAGCGCCGTACCAGGTTTGGACGAACCGCATCCGGGCGATTGATAGAACTGATCGAGAAATCGAACGTCATCGGCGTTGCGTGGGGTCGAACAATCAAGTCTCTGGCAGAAGGGATTGCAGCCTCAAGGCAGCCCATAGATAAGTCGCAAAAGACTGAGTTTGCAGCGGTTTGCGCAGAATTGATGTCGCTGGCTCAGCATGGATACTCTGCCAGCCGGCTTGCCGGAACGTTTGATGAGCTATTTAACGATCAGCCGGAGGATAGCCCTCAGCTCACTGGTTTCCCGGCATACATACCCCGTCACTACGATGAGACCATGCGCCGTTCCATTTGGCAGTACATCTCTGACACCCCGGGATTTCACCGCGTGTTTTCGGGTCCAGACGCATTGATTGATAAAATGGATATGTTGATTTCCAGCGTCGGGTCTTCAAGCACTCCGGTTCTGGGCAGTTTTGAAGAGCTGGTTCAGGCTGGCGGGTTAAGGGCTGACGATCTCCGGCAATTGGTCGTCGGGGACCTTGGCGGTATTTTGATCCCGAGAACCGAAATTTCACAGGCCAAGATGGACCTGATTGACGAGCTGAACGGGCTGTGGACCGGGATCAAAACAGAGCATGTCAAAGCCATCGCAGATCGGGCATTTGACGATCCTGATCAAAGTGGTGTTGTGGTCGTCGCGATTCAGAAGGAACGAGGCGATACGGTATTCGAACTGATCACCCGGGGGCTTGTTAACGAATTGCTCATCGATCACGCGGCAGCGGAACAACTGCACACGCGCGTTGCTGAGGCTCTTGCAGACTGACGATAGCACCTCGGCACACCTTGACCATTCCTGCGAGAAAAATCTTGGTTGTCACGCAGGCTGCGGTGCTAAGACCGCTTCCTCTCCGGCAATCAAAGTAACAGGATGGCCCATCACCTCGATATCCTCTTTCGTGCCGGACGGAGCAATCAGCTTAAACCGACACTCGTCATGAGAAATCAGAACTTCGACGTCATTCCCCTGCCACTTCAGATTAAACCGGATGCCGGACCATGCCTCGGGCAGCCAGGGTTTGAACGTCATCTTGCCGTGCTTGACCCGGAACCCGCCAAACCCACAAACAAGCGACTGCCAGGTGCCACCGGCCGATGCGATATGCATCCCGTCCTGTGTGTTTCCCTGATTGTTGACCAGATCAACAAAGGCAGAACGTTCGAAATAGTGATGGGCCGAGGAAATGTCGCCGACTTCAATCCCCATGATCGAATGAATGGCCGGGCTGAGCGATGATTTGTGCATCGTGCGTTTCTCATAAAACGCATAGTTCGTCTTTTTGATTTCGTCTGAAAACTCGTCGGGCAAGAGATAGTTCAACATGATCACGTCAGGTTGCTTGAGTAGCATCGAGCCATTCAGTGAAAAGTGATCATGCCCCTCCGGGTAGACCGGCATACGGTTTTTGTCCCATTCGGTGATGGGAATGTCCTTGAGCTGGAAATATCCTTCAAATTGCTCAATCAGATTGCGGGACGGGTCAAAGGGAACATAGATTTTTTCGGCCGTTTCCAGCCAATTATCCACTTCCTTTTCTGTTAAATCTAACCGAATCCGCAATTCGTCATGAACCGCTGACGAGGCCTCGCTGAACTCTTTGAAAACACGTGCGGATTGCTCCAGATGCCATTTCGCCATTCGGTTGGTGAACGTGTTGTTGTCGACATGCTCGTGAAACTCGTCCGGCCCAATAACGTTTGTCAGCTCGTACCGGTCCATGTCTTTGTTCCATTCCAGTCGACTGATCCAGAACCGGCTGGTCTGATACAAAACCTCGGCCCCGAAATCGCGAAGGAAATCTTTGTCTCCGGTCGCCGCAACATAACTGAGGATGCCATATGCCACACATGCGGTGACGTGAATCTCTTCTTCTCCGGTCCAGATCCGGTTCGCGCCGTCCGCTGTCCATTTTGGCGTTGTCTCCACCCCGGTATCAGCGGATTCCCACGCGTACTGCGCGCCCTTAAGCCCATTCATGCGGGCATTCTCAAGTGCGCCGTTCAACGTATTGTAACGGTATTTCAGAAGGGCTTTGGCCGTCTCCGGCTGCGTGAATATATAGAATGGCAGCAGGAAGATCTCGGTATCCCAGAAAACGTGACCTTTGTAGCCTTCCCCAGACATGGATTTGGCGCCGATGTTCGCGCGCGGGTCGTTTTCGTTGGCTGCTATAAGCAAGTGATAGATGTTGAAGCGCATCGCCCGCGTTGCTTCAGGATCACCCGTCACCACACAATCACAGGAATCCCATTTTTTGCGCCATGCTGCGGCACTTTCGCTTAGACATGCGGAGAACCCTTTGGCATGCGCGGTCTCCAGAGACGCTTCGCATTTGGCTGCCAATTCCGCGCCGTTCAGATCTCGCGATGTATAAATCGACACCAGCTTTTCGAAAGTCAGACTTTGCCCGTTGAGCGCCTCGACAGAAATGGTTTGCGAAACCTGCTCATAATCAAGGTTTGCGCCTTTGAACTCGCTAAAGGAAGGCCAATCCAAGGCAGACGACATGCCAATCGAAATGCCAGTGTCCAGAGTCAGAGCTTCGATATAGGACGCATCGCTGCTTGCATGTGACTGAGTGACCTTCAGGTGTCGGCTTTTGGCCCATTTTTCCCATTTTACCTCGGGATGGAAATCCGGGTTTCCTTGATAAGCTGGCAATCGATCCAGATTGTATCGATGGGCATCAAGGGCGCTTTCGACAGTGATCTCGGACGAGTGGTTTTCCAGAGTGACGATCAGGCGAATGCCACAGATGTGCTGATCGGCAAAACTGGCAAAGCGGATGCTGGTGATTCGAGTGCGACGGCCTTTGCTATCTTCAAAAACCGTATCTCGGTGGAGAAATCCGGTCTGCAGATCCAACACGCGCTTGTGTTCGACCACTTTACACGTTTGGACATCCAGAATTTCACCTTCGACACGAACCCGAAGCGGCAGCCAGGTCGGCACATTGACCTGATCGATCACCGTCGAGTCATGGTGATCGTAAACACCAGCCAGATAGGTGCCAGACAGCTCTCCTTTGTGACCCTCTTCCAGCGACCCACGTGTGCCCTGATAGCCGTTGCCGACCGTAAAAATGGTCTCCTTGAAGTTCGCTTCATCCAGATTGAATTGGGTTTCTTCGATCAGCCAGTCGCTACTGCTCAGCATTGTCTGCATGTCAGGGCTCCATTCGGGTGATATTTCGGATAATTCAATCGCCGTAGGTTTCGGCAATCTGACGTTCGGTTTCTTCCAGTGATCCGTAGACATCCAGCTCGCTGCTCGAGCAGCGCTGTGCTCCTGCACAGTTTCCGAACTGGCAGGCTGTGACGAAATCGCCAGTCTTGAGGTAGCCAAAAGCCAAACCACCAGCAAAGCTGTCACCGCAGCCCGTGGTATCGACCACATCCTCGACAAGCACTCGCTTGACCAGATGTTCCCGCATCCGGCCGGTTGCATCCTTGTGGTAGACGGCGCAGCCGTGTTGATCCAGCGTGACGTAGAGCGCCTTGACGCCAAGATCCAGGCAGTGCTGGGCGAACTTGGGCAACTGGTCCATCGTGAGTTCGCTTATTTCCTGCAACTCGTCAGAACCGTATTCTCCCTTGAACCAACTGCATTGCGCCTCTTCCAAATTCATCTTCAGAAGGTCGATATGCGGAAGCCAGCGATCTCTATCGATCCAGAATTTATGATACCGTTCGCCATGTGCTGAACACCCGCTGGTGGGACCATGCGCATCAAATACAACCAGACCATCGCTGTTGGCCTTGATGTATCGGATCGTTTCCAACGGAACCTCGAAATCCGTGATCGGAACGAAAACGAAAGCCTCGCAATCCATCAGGTCTTCGATGTCGTCGGGCAGGATCGGGTTCATGAAACCCGTCTGCTTTTCGTTGCGATGGTTCTGATCGACGTAAACCAGATCGATCACCGCGCCCTGATCGGCGTCGCCTGTGACATGGCTGACATCCAGATACGGAAACTCAGACAGCAAGGTGCGAATATTGTCGACGTCCGACCTGCGCACATGGCTGACAACGTTGATCCGCGAACCCGGACCGGCCAGCGAGGACATACAGACCGCTGTATAGACCGCGCAGCCAAATTTATTGAATTTCTCACCCTGATAGCTGGTGATATTGTCCCTTGGGATCGGGCCAAGGACTGCGACATTGATCTTGTCAGACATTTCGATCCCTTGCTTTTATTTGCTGTTTTGCCGGCGGGCGTATGCGTGATTATAGCAGCTTCAGTTCTGATAGATCTGTTCGCTGGTATAGAACCCGCCATCGATCACCGTGCTGTCGATCGTATCTTTTGACACTGCAAAAACAGGGGTGATAACCGTCGGGATTTCCGCGAAACCATTGTCGATCAGCGTATGCTCACCGATCAATTCGCTGATTTCGGCATCCGGAGACTGCGCTATTTTCACGGCAATATCCGCCGCCTCATAGGCCAGAGGTTTGATTTGCTTCCAGATTTCCAGCGCCTGTATGTCATTGGCGACCATTTGGACATTCTTCAGATCAGCATCTGACCCGGCAACAAAGACCTGATCAGCCGATGCCAGATCCTCATCCGACAATGCTGCCAGAACCCCAAAGGCAAGCCCGCTGTTGTTGGCGATGAACGCATCGATGTCGTTGTCATATTCGACCAGTAGGTTCTCGGCAGTGTCTCTGGCCATATCAGGAGACCAGTCTACATGGCTGCGATCCGCAACAAGCTCGAGCCCAGGATGATCGGCAATCACTTTCAGCACACCGCTGCTGAGCGCTTCGGCATTGGCATCACCAGGCTGACCGCGGATCAGGGCGACCCGGCCTTTGACCTCACCGCGGGTATCATTCAGCCAGTCCACCATCGCTTCGGCCTGAAGCTGCCCGACGGCCCAACTGTCCTGCATAACCATGACGTCAAGCGGCCCGTCCTGCAGCATCGAGTCGTACCCGACGACTTTGACGCCTTGATCGTGGGCCAAATCAACAAGGGCACCAGCGGTTGCGGTGTTGACGGGTTGCAGGACCAGAACGTCCACCCCCGATTCCAGCATTTCCTCAACCTGCTGCAACTGACGCAATGGATCATTGCCGCTGCTATCAAAGATCACATCTGCGCCTTGGGATTCCGCGCGTGCAATGAATAGGGATTTGTCAGTCTGGTATCTGGCCTCCTGCATGGTCTTGAGCAGGAACCCGATTGTAGCGTTGTCCTGCGCTGCCGCGATTATTGGCAGCGATGCGGATAGAAGGCCGGCCAAACCCAAAGCTCTGAGGCCGTCTGTGCGTAAGGTTGCTAAAATGGACTGGACCATCGCTTACCTCCCAACTGTCATTCAAGTTTTCGGGGATTTTGGCGTTGCCCCCGGTGCGTGTGACCGGGGGCAGGCCAGCAACATTATTTCTTCTGCATCACATCGAACCAGACGGCGAGGATGATGATCAGGCCCTTGATGATCAACTGATAGAACGTGACCACACCAAGCAGGCTCATGCCGTTGTTCAGGACCCCGATCAACAGAGCACCGATGATGGTTCCGCTCACCTTGCCCGAGCCACCGGCCAAGCTGGTACCGCCGATAACAACCGCCGCAATCGCATCGAGCTCGAACATGGTTCCAAGGTTGGGCGAGGCACCGTTCAGACGCGAGGCCAGGATGATGCCAGCCAGCGCCGACAGAACCGAAATGACCGTATAGACAATCATCTTGGTGCGGACGACGTTGATGCCGGACAGGCGAGCCGCATCTTCGTTTCCGCCAAGCGCATAGAGGCGGCGACCAAAACGGGTGCTGTTCAGCGTATAGATCCCGGCAAATGCAATGACTGCAAAGATCGCAACAGGAACGGGGATCCCTTTGTAGCTGGTGAACACGTGGAAGGCTAAAGCAAAACCACCAATCATCACCGCCCCGTTGACCAGCAGCTCCTGCATATTCACTTCGACGCCATGCGCTTTGCTTTGCTGAACATCCCGGAAGATCGAATAAACAGCAAGCGCAGCACACACGATCAGCACGATACTGGACATCATCGGCGGGATATAAGCACCACCAATCAATGGAAACACATTACTCGTTACCGGTACAGAACTGCCGTTTGTCAGGGTCAGAGCCAAACCGCGTGCAATGGTCAGCATTCCAAGGGTTATGATGAATGGTGGTATGTTGAACTTGGCTATCCAGAACCCGTTCCACAGACCTATTCCGACACCCACGATCAAAAGGGTTGCAGGCACCGCCAATATTGTCGGCACGCCCCATTGCATCATGAGCGTACAGACGACCGCTGATAACCCGACGACAGAGCCAACGGATAGGTCAATACCCGCAATCAGAATGACCATGGTCATGCCTACGGCAATGATCCCGATGATGGTAACCTGACGGGACAGGTTGCTAAGGTTCCTCGCGGTGAAAAACGCGTCGTCGGCAAAGCTGAGCCCAACGACCAGCACGATCAACGCAATTAACGTTGCGTTGTCCTTTATGAAGTTTATCAGGTGGTTTTCCTTGGCGCCGTTGACGCCAACACCTGCAACGTTGCTGTCAGCACTCATTTGCTTCCTCCCTTATGCGCTGCCGGTGGCATACGCCATGATTGCTTCTTTCTTCGCGTCGTCCCGTTCAAAGTTCGACACGATCTCGCCTTCGCACATCACCAGAATCCGGTCACACATGCCCAAAACCTCGGGCAGTTCGGATGAGATCATGATGACCGTGACACCTTGCTGGACCAATTCGTTCAGCAGCTTGTAAATCTCGACCTTGGCGCCGATATCGATCCCGCGCGTAGGTTCATCCAGAATGAACACATCTGGGCGTGAGTTCAGCCACTTACCCAGAATGACCTTCTGCTGGTTGCCGCCGCTGAGCGTGCCAATCACCGTGTCGATCGAGGGTGTTTTGACTCCAAGCTGGTCGACATATTCCTTAACGACTTTGCGCTCCTGCTGGGTGTTGATAATGCCCAGAACCTTGGAACTGATCGTCTCAAGCGAGGAAATCGTCGTGTTGAAGGAAATGGATTTGTCCAGAAACAGACCCAGCGCCTTACGGTCCTCGGTCAGCAGCGCGATGCCGGCATCAATGGCGTCCTTCGGCGATTTGATGTCCAGCTTTTGCCCGTTCAGCTTCACTTCACCGGTGGTCTGGTCTGGATAGGCACCGAATACACCGCCAACCAGCTCGGTCCGGCCAGCGCCCATTAGCCCGGAGATGCCCAATATCTCGCCTTTGCGGGCAACGAAGCTGGCGTTCTTGACCAGATAGCTGCCAGGCAGATCGGGGTTTGTGACGGACAGATCGTTGACCTCTAAAGTCACCTCACCCGGTGTGAAATCGACCTTGGGAAACATATCCTTGATGTCGCGCCCGACCATTCGGGCGATGATCTGATCAAGCGTGATATCCGCGATAGGCGTGACTTCACCGATGGTCTGGCCATCGCGCAGAACCGCAATCCGGTCGGCGATCTGCTCGATCTCTTCCATCTTGTGCGAGATGTAGCACATGCAGACGCCGTCGGCTTTCAGCTTGCGGATGATACGGAAGAGATCCTTGACCTCCTTATCCGTCAGTGCCGACGTAGGTTCGTCCAGCACCAGTATCTCTGCCTTGAGCGACAGCGCCTTTGCAATTTCGACCATCTGCTGTTTGCCCACGGTGATATTCTGCACCAGATCGGTCGGGCGAATGTCGTTGATGCCCAGTTCGGTCAGCAATTTCTGAGTCTCGGCAAAGGTTTGATTCCAGTTGATTCTGCCCTTGGCATCGGTGAATTGGCGATCCAGAAAGATGTTCTCGGCAACCGAAAGGCCGGGGATCAGGTTGAGTTCCTGATAGATGATGCCAATGCCGGCCGCCTCGGCCTCTTTCGTATTCGCGAATCGGACTCTTTCGCCGCGCAGAAAGATATCGCCTTCGTAGGTCGGATACGGCCACACGCCGCTGAGCACTTTCATCAACGTGGATTTGCCCGCTCCGTTTTCTCCCATCAACGCCAGAAGCTCGCCCGAGCGGGCTTCGAAATTGACATTGTTCAGGGCGCGAACTCCGGGAAAATCCTTGATAATACCCTGCATTTTCAGGACGACTTCAGACATGCTTTTTCCCATCACATTCAGAAAGGTGTTTCGGACATTCCCCACCCTGACCGGCAGTCTCGCCGTGAGGGGTTAAGGAAGGAGGGCACCATGAAGCCGCGCGCGGGGAGTACACGCATAGGGAGCCAAATGGCGAAACGCCCTCCTTCAGGAAACAGTCCTTGGGATCAGTTCCCGTAGACCTCTTCCTTGGAGTAGAAGCCGCCAGCGATGATCGTGTCATCGATGTTGTCCTGTGTCACAAGCGTGATCGGAGTCACGATTGTCGGCACATCGGCGAAACCGTTGTTGATAACCTTGTCCACCTCGACCAGATCGGCGGGCGCGGTGTCCGGATCAGCAGCCAGAGCAACGGCCACTTCTGCCGCGGTTTCAGCCAGAGGATCGATCTGCTTCCAGATTTCAACGGCTTGCTTGCCTTGCGCAACATATTGGATATTGGCCAGGTCGGCATCAGATCCGGCTACAAACACTTTGTCTGATGACGCCAGACCCTGTGCTTCCAATGCCGCGATAACACCACGGGCCATGCCGCTGTTGTTGGCGATAAATGCGTCGATGCCGTTGCTGTTTGAAGTAAGCGTGTTTTCCGCAGTCGCCATTGCCTTCTCGGATGACCAACCTTCATGCGCCTGATTGGTCACCAGTTCCAACCCCGGGTTCGCTTCGACAATCTCCAACACACCGCTGCTCATGGCAATCGCGTTGGAGTCGCCGGGTTGACCTTGAATCAAGGCGATCTTGCCGGACACCTCTCCGTTCTTGTCCTGCAGCCATTCGACCATGGCTTCGCCTTGCAGGCGGCCCACGGCCCAGCTGTCTTGCATCACCATCGCATCCAGCGGCCCGTCCACGAGCATCGAGTCATATCCGACGACGCGCACACCTTCGCTGTTTGCCATGCTGACCATGCTTCCGGCGGTACCGGTGTTCACAGGCTGCAACACGATGACGTCTGCGCCCTTGGCAAGCATGTTTTCAAACTTAGCCAGCTGAGTCAGCTCGTCATTGTTCGCTGAATCAAAGATAACTTCGGCGCCCAGTTCCTCTGCTTTCGCAGTAAACGCGGCGCGGTCACGTTTGTAGCGCTCTTCCTGCATGGTTTTCAGCAGAAAGCCAATTTTGACATCGCCTGCATACGCTGTCCCGGCAGTCAGTGCGACAGCGGCGACAGAAAGCAAGGCGGCTCTACGGGTAATGGTCTGCATCAGGGACATATTTCCTCCAGTGTATGTTCCTTGGCTGCCGGGCCAATTGGGCCGACAACGCGAAATGCTTCGCAAATTGTGCTGGGTGCCGGCTAACCGGTGAGAACAAGCGTCAATCTCAAAGCGATAACGCTAACATAGCGGTGAAGATTGAGAGGAGAATTTGTATATTTAGAAAGCATAAATATTCACAGCGCAGTTGGGATCCCTGCGCCCAAAGGGATTTTACATATTTAACAACACCATAATAGGTTGCCACTCACTAATCGAAAACACTGAAGTCTCTTGGTCAGGCCGCGACAGAGTTGTACCGTAATCGCGAAGCGGGTTGTAAAGCCGCGAAATCGGCAATCAAACATCCTGATGAGATCGCCAGGCCGACACCGTCTGGTGTTTTCTCTGTTGGCGTGCTCAAGCGGACCAATAGGTCAATTCATGCAACCGCTGTCGAATGGCCGCTAACCAAGAATGCGAATGGCTATTTCGCGAGAGTAGCGAAGGTCTGCTTTCCGCCCGACGTGCTGATCAAGCATGACCGCTTTGGGCTGATTGCCTCCATCGCACTCGGCAAAGGGAGCGGCGGATTCGTCCGCATTTGTGGAGTTCGACCTATCTAAAGTTTCGCACTCGCAGCGAATGACCGGAAAGCGGGCTGCGATCGCAGCATCTTGGGGTGCCGCCCAATGTCTCCTTGGGGCCGATACTGTTGAAAAACTTCGAATTTGCAGAAACTTAAGTCAAAAATTGCGCGTACAGAGCCGCTAAGTTTTTTCAGCTGAGGGGTCGGATCAAACTTAACACCGGCTGCCTGAGGACGCGTCAACGACTGTCAGCGAAGTCGGAGGTGGACTTTTCGGTTGAACGCCAATTCGCGGAAAAAACAAACTTCCCGGCTTTTCGAGTTTTTCAACAAAATCGGCCGCTCTTCCCTCTCTAAGTACCTCAGGTCGTTCCAATTCTGCGCCGCCTCTGAGGTCCGGTATGTGCCCAAAGTGGACCCGTCAATCTTGCGTTGTTGCCACTGATGATACCCTTACTTACATGCTTCAGGTCTTTAAAAGTTTCTTCAATGTTGCATTCAGTTGCCTGCTATTAAACAATGGTCTTTGGAGTATTTACTTACGGCGCTGACACAAACGACATCGAGACGAGGAGAACGGCAAGGGATGGGTTTTCAACGAATAGTGCGAAGCAGCATAGTGAGCTTCATAGCTGCGCAAATGCTGCTGGCAACGCAGCTTAGCACAATGGCGCAGGCAGAAATGCTCAGTACCAACGAGGTGATCTCTAGATACGAAACACATGCCGACCGCGATTTTTTGTTGAGTGAACTCAAAAGAAAAGAAATTCGTGACGAGCTTGTCGCAAGAGGAGTCGATCCCAAAGAAGCGGAAACGCGTCTTAAGGCACTATCGAATGAAGAAATTGCGTCAGTTTTGCACCAAATGGATCACGACACGGCTGGGGGCAATGGTATTGTTGGCGCGTTACTAACAGTGTTTATCATATTGCTTGTGACGGATCTCTTGTGTCTGACGAAAGTGTTCCCCTTTACCCGGTGTGCTGGCCGCTGAGCTGTTTTCGCCCTCTTCGATTTCGAGGTTGGCTCATAGGCTTCCTGCCAGCTTTACTGGTCGCATGCGCGCACACGCAGAAGCAAATACCGTCGCAGGTTGACGTCCCGTTTCGAGCCGAAGTTAAGGGCGTGCCACTTATTGAACAAAACGAGTTCTACTGTGGACCTGCGTCGCTTGCGATGGTGTTTCAGTGGTCGGGGCTGGACGTCACTCAAGACGAGGTGGCGGCTCAATCCTTTACCCCTGGGGCGAAAGGAACTTATCTCGCCGACATGGTCGGGGCCGCCCGTCGACATGCAATGCTAGCAGTTAGATTATCAACTGTAGAAGAGGTGCTTGACGAAGTTGCTGCAGGAAACCCTGTTATCATTTTTCAGAACCTTGGCTTGAGATGGGCGCCTCGATGGCACTATGCGGTCGTTGTTGGTTATGACTTGAATAGCGACAAGATCACCCTTCACTCAGGTGAGCATGAGAGAATGACGATGGATCTTCGGCTGTTTATGCGAACATGGCGGCGGGGGGATTACTGGGCGATGGTCGCTTTACCTCCCGACCAATTGCCGACAACAAAAAATCAATGGGAGATAGTGCGGGCGGCGGCAGCACTGGAACAGCTAGGACACACCCACGCCGCCGCTAAGGTTTATATAAATGGTAGTTCCCGTTGGCCCGACAATTGGATATGGGCATACGGGCTTGGCAATACACGGTACCAGGAAGGCGACCTAGAAGGCGCAAAGAAAGAGTTTGAACGTGCCGCTAGAATTAACCCTTCTCCGCCAGAAATTCACCACAATCTGAGGCTTGTTGTCCAGGAACTATCGGAGTCTGCCACAGGTTCGGATTGATAATTTTTTTGGCTTTTTTCTCTAGAAGCGACGCCAAATAGCATGGCTCAAAAGAACGTTTTGCTGGCCTTAGCCAAATCCCCATTGCTAAGGCACTAGGTGGAATAGCTCAAACGGCAGCTTCATCCGCATTGTGTGCGTTCAGCCAGCCTTTGATTTTGTGCTCTCAACGAACGGCAGGTTCAACGGACCTCGCCGCAGCATGGAGACTATGGGGTGAATGTCCGAAAAGGGCCGATAAGCCCGACAACAATTGACGCTTTTTTTGACAAGCCAGTCATGCTCTGGTGCAATCATGAAGGTGAATAAACCTGCGCTGGCCTACGGGGCTTTGTTGCTTGCAATGCTGATCAGTGCCGGGAACTTTTTGTTCGGAAATTTGGCAGTCAATGAAGTTCATCCGGTTGTACTGACTTTTTGGCGTTGCTTGATTGCAGCAGTATTTGTGCTGCCACTTGTTTTGAGGGGACGGGGCAACCCGTTCCAGCATTTCAAGGGCAGTTGGCTCCGTATCACAGTCCTTGCCTGCATAGGAGTGGTGGCTACGCCCTGGTTTGTCTATTCAGCACTCCGATCCAATGACCTGATAGATCTTGGTGCCGGATACACCAGTGTACCTTTGCTGACGATCTTGTTTTCTACACTGCTGCTTAACGAACGACTGCAACCTGTCCAATACCTGGGTGTCGCAATTGCACTGGTAGGAGCGCTAATTTTTGCATTTCGCGGTGATTTGGAAAATCTGGTCAATTTCAACCCGCATCTTGCCTTCCTGCTGATGATTGCCTCCAACGCCTGCCGTGGGCTTTACTTAGTGCTTCTTAAGAAATGGAATATGAAACCTAAGCCCGACGAGGGCCTGTTCGTGATTTTCGTCATTGGCATCACGGTTTTGCTGCCGTTTGTTTTGTTCGTTGAAGCAGGTACATCTCGGTTATTCGCCTATTCTTGGCAGGTCTGGGGCTCAATCCTGTTCATTGGAGTTGGAATGGGCGCCATCTACCTCCACTTGCTAAATTTTGGCACAAGTGAAGTTGGCGCGTCGACGGCTTCCTTGTTTGCATATCTTGTGCCGATTTTCGTTGCGATCGAAGCCGTGACTCTAAAGGGCATGCACCTTCAGCTCTATCAAGGCGTTGGTGGTGTGCTGATTATCGCTGGAGTTCTGATTGCAACGCGGCTGCACCTTCGACCAACCCCTGCGGACCATCCGCCCCATTGATGCAGGTTTTGCCAAAGACCATAGGTTCAGCATCGATTTGGCTAGCGCTGTCGGAATTGAAGTATCTTGCTGTACTGCGCGATCCGCCACAGACGACAATCAGTCTGACAAACCAGTTTTCCATTGCTTATACCTGTGCTTCACACGTCTACCCCTATCGACGATGCTCACGAAGCCATCGACCGGCGTAAAGGCAGTACCGCGCGAATTGGCAGGTGTTGGGGCTGACTACCCGGCATCACTGCGGCTTGGCGCAATTTTTGGATGGTGTATTATTGTAGCCACCCCGGTCTGTAATCTGAACTAGGCTGGATGGGATGCTATTATGCAAAGTGTGATTGATGACTGTTACCAATGACCTCAAATGGCCAGAAGAGCACAGCTGTCACTGTGCCTTTAATTGCTGGACGCTGGCTTAAAAAAGTTGAGCAAAATCAGTGCTTGATTGTGCCTTTAATTTCTGGACTGTATCATTAATTACCGGACTGTACCCTTAATTCCCGGACGGATTGTCCTGTGGATAAGTCGCGTGGGGATGATCTTGTCTAATGAAGTAGAGAACCCAGAAGAAAGAGCGCTCGCAGTTGAACGGGCCAATGCGTTGCGTCCAATACTGGAACTTGAGGAGTCAGGGCAAGATATAGGACCGCTACTGTTGGAAGCGGCCAAGATTATGGGCGTTTCGAGAAGCACCGCTTGGGATTTTTACCGCCGTCTTAAGATTAATGATGGGCGCGCGAGCTCCTTACTCCCTAAACGACGCGGTCCGAAGCATGGCTCACGTCGCCTGGAGCCAGATGTAGAAAACACTATCGAGCGCGTTCTACGTCAACACTATCTCGTTCCAGAACCCCCAAGCTTTCTGAGGATCGTCAGCGAGATCTGGGCGGAGTGCGCAGCGAGAGGCTATCGTCTTCCCACTCGGCGTACGATCAAGTCGCGTGTCGACGCTATGGATCAACGCGAGGTGATGCGGAAACGGAAAGGCGCAAAGGCGGCGAGGCAAGTTTTCGAGCCGAGGGTAGGGGCCTTGGATGTGGAGCGCCCTTTAGACGTTGTCCAAATCGATCACACTCTGGCTGACATTATTCTTGTCGATCAATTCGAGCGTAAACCTTTGGGGCGACCCTGGTTGACTCTCGCCATCGATGTCGCGACCCGCGTTGTTCTGGGCGTACATGTGAGTTTTGATACACCGTCAGTCTTGTCCATCGGTTTGTGTCTGCACCATTGCGTGCGAACGAAGTCGATCCGCGCGCCAGAGATACTGGAGGAGTTGTATTGGCCTGCTGCTGGGATTCCGCAAGCCGTTCATGTTGACAACGGGCGGGATTTCCGAAGCGACGCCTTCCAGTCGGCCTGTGCAGATTGGGGAATCTCAATCGAGTACAGGCCACCAGGTCGCGCGCATTATGGCGGCCATATCGAACGTCTGATAGGGACAACCATGGGCGCAGTTCATGTACTTCCGGGAACAACGCAATCATCCCCCAAGAACAGGGGGGATTACGACAGCTCTGATAATGCGGCAATGACATTGGAGGAGTTCGAGGATTGGCTGCACTTAGAGATATGTCGCTATCACAACACCGGCCACGGCGGATTGGGGCGAGCACCGCTGGCGGTTTGGTCAGACCTCGGTGGTGATGGCGTAGGCAGAAAGGTTGTCGATACCGAGGCGTTTCGCATCAGCTTCCTTCCTTTCGAACGTCGGCGTCTCGCTCGAACCGGGATCAAGCTGTTTTCTGTCGGCTATTGGAGCGACGCATTTGGTCCAATGATCGGTCGTGGAGTCGGGAAGGTTACTGTCAAGTACGACCCTCGCGATATGTCCCAGATTTGGGCTGTAAATGACGAAGGACGGACCATAGTAGCGCGCTACAAGAACCTGTCGCGGCCACGGATTTCGCTTTGGGAGTCGCGGCGTGCGCGCGCGATATTTCACGAACGCCAAGGCGGGACGATCCCGGAGTCGATGCTGTTTCAGATTATTGAAGAACAAAGGCGCATCGCGCACGCGGCCAAGCAGAAAACCCTGGCAGTGCGGCTGGAGGGAGAACGTCAAGCGCGACTTCCTAACGACAAAGCCAAACGCGATCCATCCCGCGAGATGTTCGCGATCGATACCAGTAATCCGGATCTTCCTACTTACCCGATAGATGACATTCATGGAAACAAACGAAAGACTTGATTTAGTCCGCAGTGACCGGTGGATCGCATTCGACCGTGCAAATATTGTTCTCAACAGGCTCACTTCCCTCATGGAGATGCCAAAACAGTCCCGGATGCCGGGCCTCATGGTTTACGGCAGTTCAGGGATAGGAAAGACCATGATCGCTAAGCGTATGGAAAGCCTGTACCCAACCCAATACGAAGCAGATATTGGTGTCACCCGAACACCGATCCTATTACTGCAGGCGCCACCAGCACCTGATGAGAGGCGCTTTTATCAGCACATTCTGGCATCGATCGGCGCGCCCATGTGGGGCCGGCATACCGTATCCGAACTGGAGGTGCGCGCCCTCAGCCATTTGCGCGACATGGACCTGAAGATGATCATGATCGACGAAGTCCACAACTTGCTGGCGGGCAGCTATCGTGAGCAACGGCGTTTCCTGAACATGCTGCGGTTCCTCGCCAATGATCTCTGTGCATCTCTCGTCGTCTTTGGTGTGAATGAAGCGGTCGACGCCATTCGCGGCGACGAACAACTGGCCCGACGACTGGACGAGCATTTCTTGCCTCTCTGGGAGGACGATATCGAGTTCTCTCGTCTCATCCAGACGCTGATCGCCGCGATGAAATTGGAGCGCGGATCCAGCCTCAGTATGCATTCGCTTCGGACCATTCTGGGTGTGACTGGCGGTGTTACGTCGCGGGTATTCACGATGGTCAAGGCGCTTGCGATAGACGCTATCGAGACAGGCGAGGAGCGTATCACGGATGAGGCTGTTCAAGCCTGGCAACCAATCTGGGCTAAGCACAGCTGGAACATCCGAAGACAGCCAGTTCCAGCGTTTTAGTGCCTCCTTCTCCGTTGCCGAGGCGTCCACCACCGCTACAAGACGAATTGTTATCAAGTTGGGTCAGCCGACTTGCTGCTGCCAACTATTGCTCTGTTCCTGAATTGCTTGGCTATCTCGGGTTTTCGGGTGATAAGCCGCCGGAGACCAGTCACGATCTGCGAGGCGCAAATATCGATCGGTTCGGTACTCTGGCTCATCTGCCGTCGAGTGACATACAGGGCATGTTGCTCAAGCGTCGCGCAGGGTTTCCAGTCGAATGTGTGCCCTGTTCAGACTTTCAGTACTGTCCGACATGTACGCAGAAAGTGCCTGGAGTTTCCCTGCGGCACTGGCGCTATGCTTGGTCTATGATCTGCAATTCTTGCGGTACTGGCCTGTTACCTCTCGGCACGGCGCCAGGTGCAGAGTTTAAAGTTCCGGCACGGTTGGAAGTCCGAGCTTCAAAGGGTGCAGCCTGGTTGGAGCAATTGTATTGGCGCAGCAGTCAGCATGTTGGCCGGAAATTGGACTTGGCGCTGCAGGTGGTACGGGTACTTGCGCCAGAGCTTCGTCACGCGGGGCTCTGCTCCAAATCCCGCCATGACCGGTATACTATGCTCGCTGCTGTTCACCTATTGATGACGCGACCATTGGTGGCCGTATCTATTGCGATGCGTCGTGATCCTGCAGCACGGGATAGGCTACGCATGGCATTCCCGGTCAACGCAATTTATTGGATCAACTCGTTCACCTTTCATGCAGTTCGCCAACCCGGGCGAAAGATGATCGTAAAAATCAGAAGGCCTGGTTTCCGGCACGAAAATCCGACAACACAACTAAACCCGATTTTCTGACAGCGGCGAAAATAGCAATCGAACAACTCGGTGTGAATGCGGACCGTGCAGAGTTGCTCCGATGTGCGGATCGCACCCTCGAAAAAAGTCGCCGCTAGCCTGTGGATATCCGAGAATTAAGGGCACAAAATTGGGTCAAATGTTCCAGCATGTATCTGCGTCCAGTAATTAAGGGCACAATGACAATGCGCCAGGAACTCAGCGTTGGTCGCTTCTTCGATTGCGCGCTCGCGGCGATCATCGACGAATACTTAACAACCCACCTGTTGAGAGTAGCGTGGTCCACCCGCACGCCGCGTTCGGCCATGATCTCTTCCAAATCACGGTACGACACTGTGTACCGCAAATAGAAATATACAGCGTAAAGAACTGCATCCTTGGGAAAGTGGCAGCCTTTCAGAGAGATCATACTTAAAACCTGTTCGAAAACTATTCGACAGGAAGAGACTGCGAAACCTGAGTGCTCGTCAATCTCAGTTCAAAATTTGCGACACAACCGATGAACGTCCGGAAAGGGCCGTCTCCGAAATCCAGCGGCAATGGAGAAGGGGCCAATACCGCCCCGCGGCAAGGAATGATGCATGAATAAACAACTACTGTGGCCAGTTCGCACTGGAATGGCCTCGATAGCCCAGACACGAACTTCATTCATTAACTTTTGGCTTCCAATTGGCTTGTTTCATAGCGTCGCCAAGTTCCACCCCGTATTCTGGATTCGCAAATAGTCTTTGAAACAAAATATCCACCCTACTGTCAGGCCATTCACGCGAGAGTTTATCTGACATAGCTTGAGCTTCACTTTCGTTCCCCAGCATCTGATGAGCCGCCATCAGATAGGCGACAGAAACAGGGCCGACTGGGCCACCCTTTTGGGTCACCTGCTCAAAGGCGGAAACGGCACCTTCGAAATCCTTCAGATGGAACTTTGCAGACCCCATCGCGTTCTGAAACACATAACCTCGGTCCAAATCTATTTTCGACAGTGCGTCTTCGCTGATCGCCACGACTTTTTCGAACTCACCTGAGTACAACAGGATCAATGACACGAACTCCAGCACGTGCACGTCGTTTGGTGCCAACCGCTGCGCCCTGTACGAGAACTCCATAGCTTCAGGCCAATTACCCTTGGTAAATTCGACCCAGGCCTTTGCAGATTGGCTCCACCCCATTTCGGGTGCCAATTCAATCGCCCGGCTGGCCTGTGTGTCCGCGTAACGCAGCAAGTCGCCGGTTGGATCAGCGTCCGGTGTAACCAGCACTATCGTTGCTGCAACCTGCGCGGCTCCTGCATGGCCTCCGAAATAGCTGTCGTCGTTTTCGATTGCCCCCTTGAATATCGTCAGGGCTCCGTTCAGTCGCGCGGGCTCCAAGGCCGGAAAGATCAAATCGCGGCCCGAATTGGCCAGGTTCACGGCCTGAAGCCGCATGGGGGATGCATCAAATATCGCGCTGCGCTCATCTTGGCTCAGGCTATCGACTGGCAGGCTGACTGGAACCCCACGATTTGTCGACATTAACGCAATTGCCACAGCAACACAGATTATAAGGAAAACCCCTGCAATCCCAATGAACGGGCGCGGCCAGGTGTAAGTCTTGGTTTCCGTCTCAGGTATTTCGGGCTGATCCGTCCCGGGCGATTTAATCGATATCTCAGGTGCGTACCCGCCTTTTGGCAGATCGAAAACAGTGACTTCATCGCGGCCATCTTCGACATAATATTCGGCCAGCTTGCGACGCAGGCGACCGGCGTCCACCCGCACCACATTTTCTCTTCGCGCCATCTCGGACATGGTCGCGCCGTAGACATCCATGGCGATTGTTTTGGCACGGATGTCATCGGCTCGACCGCTGATTGATTCCTCGACGACGTAGATAAGAAAGTCCTGCAGTCGCTGTGATCCAGCGAATGTCTGGGATCCGACAAGTCGCTGAAGCGCGACCCGCACATCTTTGGCGTCAGGCGTTCTACCACCACTAATACTAGTCGATGTGCTTTTGGATAATTCCATTTTTTCAGCAAGTTACATCTCTGATTATACCGTATTATGCCCCGATAAACCTTTTGTGAGAAGTGAATTCGGCCAACAATTCGGGGAATCTGTTGATTAGTCGAACGAGCGTCGAATTTGAAAGGTTACGTGCTTGATACCCTGTTTCCGAACCACCAAGCCGCAATTGCAGACTTACGGCGCGCGGACACGGTGTTCGATGAGATTTGCCGGGACTACCAGCTTCTCAGCGACGAGTATCTCTCCATGAATGATGAGCCGGCAAGCCAATCGTACCAGTTTGCCTGCGATATCCGCGAAACCCTGGATGGTCTTCGGGATGAAATCGCCCAGTCACTGCGGCGCGCAGGTAAGATGTAATTCGAAAATGGGGAAGGGATACCGATGAGATCAATATTTAAACATGCCTCGGCCATGGTGCTGATGGCTGGCGCGAGCTTTGCTCAGGATGCGCCCATCATTCATGACGGAGAGTTCCAGTTTCTCCGCGCACAATTTGGCGATCAATGGGATGCTCAGGATACGGAAATCGACGCAAAGCTTGCAGAAATCCGTGACGCCAATGACGGCAAGCCCCCTAATATTCTCTACATTCTGATCGACGATGTCAGCTTCGGTCAGATGGGCAACCGGACGATGAACTATGTCACCGGTTTCGATACGCCCAACATCAACGATTTTGCCACCGAAGGCATGTCCTTGATGAGGATGTATACCGAGCCATCCTGCACGCCAACACGAACAGCGATGTTGACAGGTCGTCATCCGGCGCGCGCGGGCGTGGAAGAGGTCAAGGTTGCGCTGGTCGGTGAAGGTCTTGCGGCCGAAGAAGTCACGATTGCCGAAATCCTGAAGGAGGAAGGGTACAACACCGCGCATGTCGGGAAATGGCATCAGGGCGATATTGAACAATCCTATCCGCACAATCAGGGGTTTGACTGGGCGGCCTTTCCTTTGCACCAGCAAGTTCAACTGAGTCTGATGATACGGGACGCAATGGTCGCCAACAACATGCTTGGCTACCATGCGTCGGGTCAGTCCAACCAGTTTCAGTTGGATCAACGGTTCAAACCCTACGGTCTGGTAACTGGCGTTGAAGGTGAAGCTGGTGGTCTTGCCCGCGAAGTCGATATGGCACCGGGCGAGGAATGGACGCAGGCGAAATACGAAGAAATGAACCTGCGCTATCAGCGTCAGGCATTGGAACAGCTGGAGAAGCTGGCTTCGCAGGACGATCCGTTCTTCATGCAGTACTGGCCGCTCTATCCGCTAAACTTTGCCTATCCTGATGAGGCCGTTTCCCGCAACGGCGGCTTCCATGCCGACAAGTTGCAGATCCTGGACGGTTGGATCGGCGAGGTGCTGGCCAAGCTGGATGAAACCGGAAAGGCAGACAACACCATCGTCATGATCATGGCCGACAATGGCCTGATGTATCATTATGAGGGGACTTCCGGCCTGAACCAGCTGATTTACCGCGGCGGCAAGACGCAGCATCTTGAAGGTGGTGTGCGTACCGATGCCTTCATCCGGTGGCCCGGCGCTATCGAGCCCGGCAGCGCGGCGGGTGACATTGTGCATGTCTCAGACCTGTTCACCACCTTTGCCCGGATCGCAGGTGCAACCGACCGCATTCCGCGCGACCGTGTAATTGACGGTATCGACCAGACCGCGCTGCTGCTTGAAGGCGAAGGCAACTCGCGCCGCGACTATGTTTACGTATATGAAGGACCGATCTTGCGCTCAGTAGTCAAGCAGGAGTTCAAAATGCACCTGCCTGCCCCCGGCCAACCCGGCGCAGCGGCTCCCGTGTTCAATGTCTACCGCGACCCACGCGAGGAACATCCCCTTATCGGGTACTCCCTATGGTCCGGGGCGTCTTTTCAGGACATGGTCAAGCGCCATCAGAAAACCATTGCCAAACACCCGCATCTGCCACTCGGAAAGGGTGTTCCTTATGAAGGAATCGAGAACCTTCGCCCTGAAAGCGAACTAACCAGGGAAGTCTTTTCTAGCTGGCAATAACGAACTTGGGACGGTGGTGGCAAAGCCACCATCTCATCAATCGCACGAGAACTTTTCAGGTACATGATGGCCAGCCATTTTTTCATTCATTCTATCCTGACGTCCGCGTTGCTGATAGCGGGTAGCGCTGCCGGAGCAGAGGAAAACGCGTCAAACCCATTGGCTGCGGTCAACAACACGGACATTCGCTATCAGTATTTTGATCTGGAGGGCGGCGCAGACCGTCAGGATGCATTCATTGATGGCGCATACATGCTGCGACCTGATCTGAAATTGAAATATGAGCTCCATTACAATTCGACGAATGCGACCGGGGAGAGGTTCAACGGGTTTGAAAAGACCAGCTTCAAGCTGATCTATTTCCCGTCACAAAAACCCCTGAATGGCACTTGGGCCGTCAAATCCGCGCTCGGGCTGGAGTGGATCCTTGATTTTGGCGACCCCGAGGAAGGTATAGGCACCGGGTCGGATCAGATCGCCCCGTTTGGTGGCTTTGCCTTTGCAAACACAAACACTGGCATGACGCTGATCCCTTTGGTCCAGCATTTCGCATCGTATAATGGGTCGACCGATGTCAGCCAAACTGCAATGCGCCTGATTGCGCTTCAGCCGTTCGGTGATGGGTATTGGGCCAAAGCAGATATCAAAGCGCCATATGATTGGGAAAACGACGCCTGGCCTGCAACCGCTGAGCTTCAGATTGGCAAAAATCTCAGCCCCGGTATTGCCCTCTATGCAGATGTGTTGATCGGGATCGGCGCTGATCGCCCTTATGACCAAGGCATCGGGATCGGCCTCAGATTCAACTACTAAGTTTCATGAACCCCAAGGACAAAGCTATGTCTCACCTCTCACTACTCGGCGCAATCACGCTTGCGACCGGCCTTCTTACGCTGCCGACACTTGCCGGTGCTCAATCACTGCCCGCGCCGGATCAGGACGAAACCGGCTGGCGTCATGGTGCAGCGTTCTATCTGTTCACACCCCTAAGAACCACAGGGACATCGACCGTGGCTGGACAATCCGCTGACTTGGATCTGGATCTCGGTGACGTGCTGGACGTGCTCGATTTCGCAGCGGCCGGACGGTATGAGGCATGGAATGGGGATTTTGGAATAATCGTCGACGCGAACTATGTTGGCATCGAACAAGATACCTCGCTGCCTGGCCCTTTGGGTTCCGATCTCAATGTCGACGTGCGCCAAAAATGGTTTGGTATTCTGGGTGCTTACCGCATTGTAGACTCTGTATACGGAGTCGATGATCAGCGCTATACGATCGATCTTCAGGGGGGCGTTAGATACAACTCTATTCGTCAGGAGATCGGTATAACCACACCGGGCCCGGGAAATCCACCTGTTTTAGGTGGCGATCAGGATTGGATCGAACCTGTAATCGGCGCGCGCGGTATGTGGCGCCTAAATGAGCAATGGACCGGAATTGCTTCTTTGGAGCTTGGCGGTTTTGGCGCCGGTGGGAATGACCTTCAGGTCGGTGTGAATATCGGATTCGATTACCAACCCTGGGAGAAAACGGCACTCACATTTGGATACCGCTACTTCAGCGTCGACTATAGCGATACGCTGAGTTCCGGAGAATTCGCCTATGACGTCGAACAGCACGGGCCATACTTTGGCATCAAGTATTTCTTCTAGGGTCAGGACTCATAGCCAATAGATGACGAGTGCTGCGAGGGCGATGGCTGACAGGAAGACCTTCGGGCACCTGTCGTAGCGGGTCGC
>NZ_JBQFTM010000022.1:0-52342 GCF_056538605.1 Ruegeria sp. BF7
CAACGCTAAGTGTCGCGGGATGGAGCAGCCCGGTAGCTCGTCAGGCTCATAACCTGAAGGTCGCAGGTTCAAATCCTGCTCCCGCAACCAAACTAAACGGTCGGAAAACAAACACTTAGCGCCCCAAGGGGCGCTTTTTGCGTTCTGGACTCCAACGTCCGGTGCTACAGCGGTGCTACGCCAGAAAGCAAACTACGGTAAGCGTTGCATCTGACCCCCAAATTGGCGTCTTCCGGCATAGGCATCTAAAGCCTATATTGGCGCTACGCGCCAATACGGAAACTCATATTTGTGTCCTTCGGCCCTTAGCTGCCGTTGGTCGGTCTCTGTGGTTTCTGCAGTCGCTGCCCGCATTCCAGACATTCGCTGCGGCCGCTCGGTTTGTGGGGAGCTGGATGACTGGATGGCGGACAAAGCCGCCATTGCACAGAGTTCTGGCAATGGTAGCTTTTGATTTTTAACTATTCCGGCTGACCTGGCTCAAATCGTTAAGACTGGCCATGCTGATGCCACATATCAGTGACGATCTCCCACCCATCATCTTCGGGTTCAAGGATGAACAAGTAGGTGCCTGTGGCATCCATGCCCTGGCTTTCGATGACGGCTTCGACAGATCCGATCATGACGGCCAAAGACGCATCGTCAGCCACGAACAAATGGTCAATCGTGTGGGTGACCTTGCCCTCATTCGCGGCAACGAATTCAAAAAGCTGTCGAGGTCCTTCGAGGCCTTGGGTAACAGGGGTGCCTCGGGCAATCCAAAGCGTGTCTTCGGCATAGAGAGAGACAAGCCCATCGGCATCGTGTGCAGCTGCAAACTCATTGAAGCGATCATTGACCGCGCTGAGGCTGGTTTGAGCGTTGTCGTCAGCAAGTGCCATGGTTGCGGTTGTTGCCAATATGGCCAAAGCAGTGAGAGTCTTCATGGGGTTTTCCTTTTCATGAAGTTGGAGAGTGAAAGTTTGGAGCTCTTGGGTCAGCCCGAGAGCATTCGGTGAAGGGTTCGATCCTTGTTTACGAATTGATGCTTGAGCACGCCCCCGAGGTGCAGAACCAACGCGGCTGTTGCTCCATAGGCAGTCCATTTGTGGACGGCCAATGCACCGAGAGAAAGCCATTCGACACGCGCAATTGCGGGGATGGTGAAGAGGCCGAAGAAATGCGTTGGAAACCCGGAAAACAGCGCCATGGTCAGCCCTGACGCAGCCATCAGGACAATCGCCAGCAATAAGAGCCAGTGAGTCAGACGTGCTGCCAAGTCTTGCCACTTTGACCCTTCCGAAGCGGGAGCCGGAAATCCCTGATGCAGACGATAGATGACCCGCCAGGTGCCCCACAGGGCGAGGATCACACCCACAGGTTTGTGGATGTTCAGAAGTGGGATTTTCTCTGGGTCTGGCAAACCGCCATAGGCAAGATAAAACCCGAAGCCAAGCATACCGATGAACAGGATGGCCGTGCTCCAGTGGTTTACGCGGGAGATCCGATCATAAATCATAAGAGGTCATCTCTTGCCCTTTTAGGTCTCTTCGCCGCGGGTCATGATGACCTCGCGGGTAATCTGCCAACGGTCGTCTTCGAACACAAAGTCAATGCTCAGGCTGACCAGTTGCTTGCGATTGGTGACATTGTTCTTACGGCTGATCAGGACGTGGCCTTGGGTCTCGTTCGCTTCGACAATGTGGTATTCAGCCCAGGGATCATGATCGATTTCCTGGCCCATCGCCTGCCGCACATGCTCCATGAAGGCAGGCTTGTCGTTCTGCATCACTGCGCCGCCTTCGACCATCAGGTATGTCTGCATATCGCGATGATAGGTCCGGTCGAGCGTCTCGAAGGAATGGCCGGAGACATCACCGATCAGGGCATCAAGGGTTGCCTTCACGGCAGGCACATTGGGGTGTGTTGTCGACATCGACATGATCTTTTTCCTTTGTAGGGTGAGGAGATTGCAGGCGTGTTAGGCCAGTTGTTCTGCGGTCCTGGCGCGCAAGGTCACGCGGGATAGTAAGAGCGTCGCGATGGCGCAGGTTGCAATGACGCCGACCATCGGCAAGGCGGTGCCGTCAAAGAAGGGTTCAGTGAGGGCGATCATTGCGCCCGCCGTGACAACTTGCAGCGTGCCAGCCAGCGATGAAGCAAGACCTGCGATTTGACCGTGTTTATCGAGCGCCATCACCATTGTAGGCGGAACGACAAACCCAAGGCTGCCAAAGGTGATGAACAACAGCGCGATGATGACCCAAAGACTGCCAAACCCGGCGAGGATCAAAGCCATCAGGCTACACGCGGCCAACGCAAAGACGGTCGTTGCCCGTTTGATCATCGCGGCCATGCCGATGCGTTCCGCAACCTTACCAACCCACTGGGTTGCCAAGAAGAAGCTCAACCCGTTCAAAGCGAATGCGAGGCTGAACTGGACGGGCGTGAGGCCGAACTGGCCGGTGTAAACAAATGACGCGCTCGCAAAAAAGACAAAGAAGCTGGCCATACCCAGGGCCCCAATAAAGGTCAGCCCCAAATAGGTGCCGTCCGACATGAGCGTTCTGATGCCTTGCACAAAGCTTGTTGCGCGAAACGGTCTCCGATCCTCTCTTTCCAGGGTTTCCGGCAAAGCGATCCGTGTCAGCCCCAGACTGAGTAGAGCGAGGGCCGCTAGCACCAGAAAGATCGAGCGCCATCCGCCCAGAGCCATGACTCCGCTGCCCAAAAGCGGTGCAACCATGGGCGAGACACTGATGACCATCATGATCATGCCCATGAGCCGCGTCGCTGCTGCACCCGTATCAATATCGCGGATTATGGCACGTGGGATGACCATCACCACCGCCCCGCCAAGGCCCTGCACAACTCTGGCGGCCGTGAGAATTTCAACGCTTGACGCCAGAAAGGCCGCGACCGTTCCGGCAATGAACAGCGAAAGGCCGAGATAGAGCGGTAGTTTGCGACCAATCTGATCCGAAGCGGGGCCATAGAAAAGCTGTGCAATGCCGAACCCGATCAGGTAGGCGGTCAATGTTCCCTGAACAGCGCCGATACTGGTACCGAGATCGTCGGCAATGGTCGGCAGCGCGGGCAAATACATATCGATTGTCATCGGTCCTACGACTGACAAGAGGCCAAGGACAAGGCCGATTTTCAAAGTGGAGGGCATGGGGGTCCGGCGTGTCATTGCATCATCCTTGGCATGAGGGTTTCAGGCAAATGTGCCGTTGGCGGGGAAAGTTTCGGTCATGCCGCGCATGAACTTCAGACCACCCACAAGAGAGCCAAGCTGCGGACGCAGGAAGGGCACATTTGCGATATCAACCATGCGCAGCTCACCCTCTTCATTGACGAGGAAAAGGCCGGGCTCCGCGAACGGTCCCTCGACATCCATGCCATGACGCGGGCTGGAGATGTAAAGGCCCAGTGACTGCATCTGTTCGACGCTCAACCCGTAGCCGACGGCGTAGTCCGGGTTCACTTCTGCGATCTGATCGGTGGCGCGAGCTTCGCTGTCGGCGGAGATAGCCACGATTTCGATGCCCAACTCCTTAAGGGGGGCAACAATCTCGTTCACTTCGCGCAGGTAGCGGGTGCAGATCGGGCAATGCTTGCCACGGTAGACAACAATCAACTGCCAATCATAACCGTCCCCGGCTTTGCCAAGCGTGAGGCGTCCCCCGTTCAGTTTGGGAAGTTCTGATTGCGGGAATCTGTCGCCCGGCTTCGGCTTGTTGACGTGCATGTCGTCGCTCCTTGACTTAACTAACGAACGTTACATATATATACTGACTGAGGCGTCAAGGACTTTTATTGTGAACGATACAAAAAAAATGGGACGGCCGCGGACCTTCGATGAAAACGACGCGCTAATGGCGGCCATGAATGCCTTTTGGGCAAAGGGCTATGACGGCACCTCGATGAAGGATCTGTCCAAAGCGATGGGAATTAGCGGGCCAAGCATCTACTCCGCCTTCGGAGACAAGCGCGAACTGTATCTAAAGACCATTGATCGCTACGCGGATGTTGATGGCTGCGCGCCCATTGTCGAGTTTGAAACCGCCGGAACCATCGAAGAGGCGGTGCGCAATTTCCTGGAAGTGGTTGTTAACTATTCGACGCAGCAGGAAGGTGCGCCTCGCGGCTGCTTCCTGGCATCCTGTGTCGCAATGACTGTGGGCGAGGTCGAAGGCGTGTCAGAACGTATGGATAAGGCCATCCGGGACACGGATGCCCGCCTTGCAGGTCGTTTCGAGGCGGAGAAAGCAAAAGGTAACCTTCCGTCCGACTTCCCATCACAAGAGCGTGCAAGGCTGTTGCACGATATGCGCCAAGGCCACGTCCATCGCAGCCGCGCGGGCTGGTCTGCCGAAAGCCTGCTGGAAGACCTGGACGATCGCGTCCGCATGATCCTGATGACCTGACCGACGCAGTTTCGGAATGCGGGGCGAGGTCATGGGAACGCCCCGCATCTGTTTGTTGCATCACCCTTCTTCCGTCGGACCGCCAGCTTCTTTCCACGCGCCGAAGCCGCCGACATTGGTCACAGATGTGTAACCCATATCGACGAGTGTTTTACCAGACAGGGCGGCTTGCCCGCCAAGGCCGCAGACGAGGTAAATGTCTGCGTCTTTCTTTAGGGCTTCGTTGTGGAAGCCCATGTCAGGATCGGCAACAAATTCGATGAAGCCACGCGGAATGCGGACGGCCCCGGCAATTGTGCCGGTCTTGGCGACATCTGCGCTATCGCGCACATCGACAAAAACGCTGCCACCAGCGGCATGAACTTTGATTGCTTCTTCCGATGACAATTTCGGAACGATAGCGTTGGCTTCTTCAAGATATGATTGAGCGGTTTTCATGGCTCTTCTCCAGTTGACGAGTGAAAGAGAGCCGGCACAAGTGCCAGCTCTCAGGGGAGGGGCGGCCCCGTAGGGCCACCTGAACTTGGTATGTGAGCTATTTGTAGGCGATCATCGAAACCTCGACCAAAACCGGGGCTCCGGGTTTTCCGCCCGGCAGGGCACCGACTTCGACGGCGGCACGAGCCGGGGGTACTTCACCTTGACCCCAATAGGTGCCGTAGATCTCATTGAACGCGCCATAATTCCCCATGTCGGTGATGAAGACCGTCGCCCGGACAGCATCGTTGAAGTCGTAACCTGCTTCGTCCATGACACTCTTAATGTTGTCCATCACGATCTTGGTCTGATCCTGCACGTCGTTTTCGCCATCCCGAGCATGAGCTGGAATCTCACCGCCGAGATAGGCGATCTGCCCCGAGACATAGAGGAAACCGTTCGCGGTTTTGATCCCCGGTGAATAGGGCGCAATTGGTACATTCCCGGCGGGATAGACACCTGTTCGTGCGTCTTCGGCGAAGCTGGCGCCAGTACACATGAGCAATGCTACAAGGCTGGTGGTCAGTTGTTTTTTCATTCTAGGTCTCCCTGTTGATGATGTGGTTACTTCGCAGCCTCGATAATCATGTTGGCCACGACATCGGGGTAAGTCAGCATCGGCACATGGCTGGTATCGACTTCGACAGATTGCGCATTCAGCTTGCCAATCTGGTCACGCTGAATCGCAGTCAGGGTCATGCGGTCCTGGGTCGAAACAACCGCGAAGTTCGGCTTGTCTTTCCAGGCAAGTTGCGTGACCGGCGTACCAAGCGAGGCGCTGTTGATCGGGCCCTGAGACGCGGCAATCGCGGCAATCTCCGCCTCTGGCAAATCGAAGGCGAAATGCTCGGCGACGCCCTTGTCGGTAAGGCGGTAGTAGCCGGATGCGTCTTTTTCCAGATGATCCAGACCGTCCGCATGGGGATAGTCAGCGATGTATTCGCCAAGGGACTGCCCTTCGTTCGGGGCAAAGGCGGCGACGTAAACGAGAGAATGAACCTTATCTTGCGCACCCGCCTCGGTGATGACCATGCCGCCCCATGAATGACCGACCAGAACGACGGGGCCTTCGAGACGCTCGATTGCACGCTTGGTGGTTTCGACATCCGCGTCAAGTGAGCTGAGCGGGATTTGCGCGGCGATTACGTCGAGTCCGGCTTCCTCCAGTAGCGGGGTGACACGGTTCCAGGCTGAGCCATCAGCAAACGCGCCATGGACGAGCACAACGGATTTGGCGGTCAATTCTTGGGCATAGGCCGCTGAACCCAATCCGAGGGCAGCGGCGGCGATAGTGGCAGAGAAGGCTTTGAGGGCAGTGCGGCGTTTCATTGCAGGTCTCCTTAATATAGCTAGTACACTAGGTATATAAATAAAGCTAGCCCACTAGGCAAATGGCATATTGAACGATTTTTCCGACTTTTTGGCGCAGGCCGTCATTGCCGCACCATGATGCTGACATTTGGCAAGAAAGGTTCTGTCACTCACTTCGACAGAACGATAACCTTGCCTTCAGGTTGAAAGTCAGATGATCTGAGCGCGTAGCTTTTTGATTTCGGCCAAGAGCGCATGCGCCTTCGCATCCGAGATATTCAAGGCGCAGCCCAATTGTTCCGGAACGCTGTAGGCGCGGGCGCCGAGCGAGCGACCCTTCTCTGTCAGGAATACATCCCAGCGACGCTCATCGACGGAACCGCGCTTCTTCTCAACGAGGCCCAAACGCTCGATGCGCTGGATCAACGGCGTCGTGGTTGCGCCTTCAAGCTGAAGGCGATTTGCAATCTCCTGAACACTCAACCCGTCTTTTTCCCACAGTACGAGCATCGCGAGATATTGCGGATAGGTCAGCCCAAGATCTTCCAGCAGGCCCGCATAGACTTTGGTGATCGCACGAGATGTCGAATAAAGCGCGAAGCAAAGCTGTTGATCGAGCAGAGGCGGAGATTTTTGAAGTGTATCGGTCATAAGCGCGGTCCCAAGGTCGAACCGCGTTTATATGGCTAGCGGACTAGGCAATCAAGCTCCTGCGGGCCTGTTTGTATTGATCGGCAGATGAGGTCTGCCGATCACAGGGCTCAAACGGGACCGTCATATTCGCCACGCGCGGGATAGTCATTGGCAATGACAAAATCCAACGCGCCAACGAAGTCGCCAAAATGCGGGCGCACGAAGGGCATGGTCTGCACGACGCCAAAATACAGCGACTGATCGGGGCTTACGAGGAAGACCCCAGGTTCGGAAAAGAGCGCCGGCTCGTCCACACCAATGGAAGTCTTGCCGCGAGAGGTCGAAATGTAGAGGCCCCAATCACGCGCCAGATCAAGCGGCAGGCCGTACCCGAAACGCAGGTTTTCCGATTTGATCTTGTCCTGCATCATGCGGGCGCGCTCCTCGGTGTCGGAACTGACCACCACCACCTTGACACCACGTTTCTCGAACTCTCCCGCCTTGCGATCAAGCTCCGTCAGGTAATTCGCGCAGATCGGGCAATGATAGCCGCGATAAAAGCAGATCAGCGTTCCGCGCTCTGCGAATTCCGAGGTCAGATCGAACGTGCCGTGATCCAGGGTTTCGACCGACAGGTTTGGCGTCTTTTTGCGGGGCATCAGCATTTGAGGGGTCCTTTCGAATAGATTGAGAATGCTTGACCTCTCCAATAAGCGTCCCTACAGGTGTATTAATCTTAAATTTCCAATCAAAAGGACGAAAATGGCTAAGATCGACCGCCTGACCACGTTGTTGAACAATTTCAGGCTTCAGGCGTCTGTTGCTTCGGTCGAGCAAGCAAACCTTGTGGCGATGCGTGATCCGGCCACCGGCGAGGACTGCCTGATCTTCACACCGCGCGCAGTGGGGATTGATCCCGATGATCGGGCAATCCTGTTTTCCCTTCACATTGATTTCGGCACGAATGCGAGCCCGCTATGTGCGGCTCTGCCCGAGAAGGTCATTGAACAAGTGGCCCCCGATGGAGAACTGTCCAGCATTGTCTCGCTGCTCGCATCCGAGCAGCAAGCCAATAGATGTGGCTGTCCTGCCGTTCTAAGCCGATTGGGTGAGGTGCTCGTTGTTCGGATGCTCCGCCTCCAACTTGATCGCGGTGTAACCACACCCGGTCTTCTTGCTGGTCTGGCCAACCCGCGAATCAGTCAGGCCATCGTCGCGATGCATGAAAACCCCGGTCATCTTTGGCAAAACGCCGATCTGGCGGAAACTGCTGGCCTTTCCCACAGTCGCTTCAAGGAAGTGTTTTCCGAGCTGGTCGGCATCACCCCCGCCAGCTACTTGCGACAGTGGCGCTTATCCTTGGCACGTCTCGATCTTGAGAAAGGCGAGCGAGTTGATCGAATTGCACACCGGTATGGCTACCGTGCTCCCGATGCGTTTTCGCGCGCCTATCTCAAGGAGTTTGGAGTACGGCCAAGAACTGACGCTGTTCGTAGGAAGAATAGTGTTAGTTGACCCAACAATGATGATGGTGGGCTTGCTCTAAACCGATCTGGAGCGTAGCAAGGGTGCTCCCTTGGGGCACGAGTAATCTGGGTGCGTTACCTACCATGCCCGGTCTTGCGGAGGTTTTGCTAGGTGATGACCCGCGCGAGCTTCACAATATTGAGCGGATTATGGATGCGGCTAACCAAGGCCCGCAGAATACGCGACTATTTGGTTGGACACGGGATCAAAGTCGTGCGCGAATGCATGATGGGTGGTGAAATTGTATCTGCAGCGGTGTCACATTTTGCAGCGTCCACGCCCCTAGAGTTAATTTTCAAACTCAGATTTGCATGCCTATCACACAGAGCCAACCGGCACGATTGCGCCTTCGGCTTGCGATGGGCGAATGTACTGCCGCACCGCTGCGAGACTTGGCGTTGAGCCCTATTTCGAAAGCCTTGGTGATTCTGTGGCTGGCTTCGAGTAAAAACAGCGGCGATCCAACCAAAGCAGCCATTCATGCGCGGTGCAGCATTCGGCAAATTGGGCTCGAAGCCGTCGCTACACCATGCGCAGCATGTCGCCCCATCGCGGCGACCGCCAAACGTAAGGACGGCCCAATCCGGACATCTACCACGTTGCCTAGATGCCGCAGTTGCAGCCTACATTCCGGACTTTCGTTGCGCCTATCAGGTGCAAGGGCTTGCACCCTGCGCCGACAGCCTCAAAGTGGTTGCAATCATTGGTTGAGCAAATTTGAGGCCCCAAATGGCTCGAAGAATAACGGACGAAGAAATTGGCTTGATCAAAGCCTTGTTGGCGCGCGGTGAACGGAACGTGGACATTCAATTCTATTTCAATCGCCAAGACCGCCCAGTTAACTCGGGTAGAATCAGCCAAATCCGAAACGGGACCTACGGTCCCAAAATTCCATCAGCAACGGATCAAGAGCTTGATGCGTTCCTGAACGACTTCAAAGCTGGCGCAGTCGGAGTCGCCATCAACGAACAAGACGCGAAACCACCCACAATCGCTGAAACTGCCATTGCGCTATTTGAACAACATGCTTACGGAAGTTGGAGGCAACCCCGTACCCGTGCCCGTGCCAAGGCGTGACATGGCATCTTCCACAATGATCGAATGGATGTTCTATCGCTCAATGCCGGAAGATGAAACGTTGCTAAATTGCCTTTCCTACTACCGGGAAGGATTGAATGCTGCAGAGGCTGAAATTGCATCACAGGAAGTCCTGAGTTTCTTCAAAGTCTTCGAAATGAGGCGCGACGCTCGGAAGGCAAAGAACTGGATAAAGCGCGTATTCCCGGATGCTTGCGCCGATGTCCATGACCGTACTTTGGAGCAGTTTCATTCAGATAGAAAAGAACTCGAAATTGAGGATTATTGCTACAATTGTCGTGTCGCAGCCGGTCATGTCTCCAAAAAATTCAAATCCGATGCAGATATATCCGCTGAAACGCGTAGGTTATCAGTTGCCGCCGAAATCATGCGGGCTTTGGCAAGGCACTATATACGAACGAAATATGGCTTCTCGGAGACTTACTTGAGCGAAAAAAAAACGATAGCCGCCATTCGCGCACATGCCAGAATCGATCAGTTTAGGCTAGGAGCAACCACTGTCTACAGTGGGTACAGATAGGTGGTTTGAGCCCAGAATTACGCTGTTTCTGCTCTGCGGCCAATGACCGCTTTTCGGAAGATGCTAAGAAATAACACAAGGACTTTCGGTCCAGATTTTCTCTTTTTACCTACGAGAACAAGTTCTTTGAAACCTGCGTGCCCACAAGGTAGCGTGGCGCAATGAGCATTCGTATCCGGCCCATGTCTTTTCTCGGTTCTTATCCCAATCCCGACGTAAGGATTGGCAGCGACATGCTTCTTCGGAGTGGGCCCACTCTTTTCCTCTGCACCAAAAATAGGATGATAGAGCGATACGGGCGCACTGGGCCAGATCAACCTGCATTTGAACTGGATAACTGGACTGTACAGGAAGTAAGGTTCTTAGCCGCAATGTACTTAGGACATGGGGAGAGCTCAGGCGTCAGGCTGTACCCACTACCAATTTTTAGAGACATCGATGAGTGCTCTGTCGATGCTGTCGTAGAAGATGGGGCACTGCTCAAGCCGCTTCTTAAAGCAGCGGCAACTGATGACTACTTTATGTCCGGAAATCATGGCTTGCTGCCGAGCAAACTTGCTCAATATCAGTTCTTCGATTGGGATTATCGGCGTTTAGAGCAAGCAACGATCTTTTTCAGAGCAGTCGACGTCGATGATCCTGTACTTATCCGTGGACTTCATGCGCTACTAAAATCGGAAATGCTGTTCAATCACTTCCAATTTCGGGACGCTTCTTTGGCTTCTTCGCATATCGCACTGGACGCTGCTTACAGCGTGATATTGCAAAGACTGAAAAAGTCGGGTGCCAAAAATCCCAGTTCTCATGATGCGCAGGCGTATATGGACGAGCTCTACGGGGTGCCACACACGAAGCGCAAGTTCTTCGAGGACTATTATTCAGATCGGGTGCGTAACTTTCATACGGACAGTAGATACGGTCCGGAATCAATTCCCTTCTTCAGCATAGATGACATCTGGCATCTGAATTCCGCGTTGAAGGGGCTATTCTACCTTCTAGCAACTGGCGAACTTCATGATGAAACCAGATGGGATCGAGACCAGTACCTAAAACACAACATGATTGAAAACGGACCTTGACCTCCGAATTATGAACGACAGCCATGGTCCGCCAACCTGCCTTAGGTCACTAGTAACACTAATGTCCTAATTGACCCCGTTCACGACTTGCTGCTTGGGCGAAGCCTCAAAGTGCGGTGAAGTTCTGGTAAGGGCTCAGGGCTGCCCACGAACACATAACTGCGAACGACTGTTAAGGGGCGGACCACAGGGGTGATTTAGGGGGTCAAATGCAACGCTTACAAACTATGGCTACTTATCACATACGAAACTGAGGCTGATTCTTTTCCTAATGAAAACCAATGCGCCTCCACCGTCAGTGCTGTCAGCACCGTCAGCCAAGTGAAACTGCAATACCCGAAGACGTACACATCGGGGTTTTCTCCCTTCCCAGGGTATACGCGGGGCCGGGTATACTCCAGGTAGGGAGAAACTACGGTCCAAGACGATATCTCGAATCGCGGCTGCGAGCCCATACTTCCCGATGCTGCAAGACTTTTGAACGTCTGCTGATCAGCCCCACCTGAGTGGTCCAATTTGATTGTTAGTGCATGACCGGTCTTTGTTCGATCTGGACGATGGTTTCGGGTGCCGGAGGGCGGTAGCCCAGAGCACTTTGTGGTCGTTTGGTATTGTAGTGCTGTCTGACGTGCGTTTTGCGCGTAGTCTCGGTAACAGTGGCTCCAGACGCGCTATCTGAACTAGGATACGACCGCTTCCTCTTTAACCGGTATGTCCAGCCCGCTAATCTGTCCAAGAAGAGTCACAATGGAATCAATGCCCTGTCTCTGCCGCAGGGATGAGAACACAAACGGCCTCCCGTTTCGCATGCGGGTGGCGTCGCGGTCCATTACCTCAAGCGAGGCACCGACATGGGGGGCAAGATCTGTCTTGTTGATGATCAGGACGTCGGATTTTGTGATCGCGGGGCCGCCCTTGCGGGGAATCTCTTCGCCAGCTGCCACGTCGATCACATAGAGCGTGACATCCGCCAGTTCGGGGCTGAACGTGGCCGACAGGTTGTCGCCGCCGCTTTCAATTAGCACCACCTCTACATCCGGGTGCCGCTTTTGCATTTCATCCACTGCAGCCAAGTTGATTGAAGCGTCCTCGCGGATTGCCGTATGCGGGCAGCCACCTGTTTCTACACCGATGATCCGGTCCTGAGGCAGGACCTGCATACGCATCAGCGCTTCGGCATCCTCGCGGGTGTAGATGTCGTTAGTGATCACTCCGATCGAGACCCTGTCACGCAGCGCCTCGGACAACGCTGCGGTCAGGGTGGTTTTGCCTGCGCCCACCGGGCCGCCGATGCCCACGCGCAGTGGGCCGTTCATACTGCTCATGTTCGGAACATCCTTGAGTATTGAGTTTCGTGTTTCATCGACGCGATGTCGGACAGGAAGGCGGTTGATCCCAGATCGTCCAGCCCTGTCTCAATCGCTTCGCTTGCGGCCCGCTGGCAGAGCGGCGTCAGATCGCGGATCAGCCGTTGTCCATCGGTTTGGCCCAGCGGCACCAGTCGTGTCGCGCAGGCCATCAGATTGGCCATGAAGGCCTGTAGATACATTTGCGCCGTCAGGCCAAGTGGCAGGTCCAGGACGTCTGCGGCATGACCAATGGCGACAGGGTAGGTCAGGCTGCCCATATTCACCGCCCAGACCTCTGAGGTCACACCGCAAAACGCCTCGCCCAGCAGGCGTAACTCCATCAGCCGTTCAGACGAGGCGGAAAACGCCCGCGCGGTCTGGTCGATTTCTGCCAGCGTATCGTAAGAGCCAGCCCGATACGCTGCGGCCAAAAACACACAATCGTTGCGTCCTGATCCATGCTCGATCACGTCCGCAATCCAGTCGCCCGTTTCTGCAATGCACTTAACAGTGCCGCTTTCAATGGCCCATTCCAGCCCGTGCGAATAGGCGAACCCGCCCACCGGGTAAGCGGGTGACAGCCATTGCGTCAGAGTCAGGATTTCAGCTTCAGTGAGAGTGGCCATGGGTCCTGCCGTGGCCATACGCTCCACCTTCGGGAGTGAAGGGTTCGACGGTTTCCCGGATTTTGGCACCGAGTTTCACCAGCATGTCGCGGATAACATGGTCTACCTGGATAAGCAGGCGGCTCTTTTCAACCTGGCAGGGCGTGTGCCGGTTGCCGATGTGCCATGCAATGCGGGTCAGATCGGGGGCAGTAATCTCCAATAGCGCCTCGGGGGCGGCCTGAATTTCGATTTCTCGCCCGTCTTCGAGAATTAATACACCGCCGTGATCAAGAGATGTCGTGTGAGTCAGATCGACAAGTATTTGCTCACCACCATCGCAAGTCAGAACCTTTCGGCGCAGGAAACGGTCTTCATAGGTTAGCGAAAGGTGATCCGCCGGATCTCCGTGCATATGATTGGAATACTGACGAGCAGTGCAAAGAAAGGCGTTCATGCGCACGCCTCCCTCGCAAAGTGAAGCGCGCCAGTCAGATACCCATACGGTCGGCAAACACGTGATGAACAATCCGATCGCGTGCGATACCACGTTTGGCGAGTTCGTCGTCGCTCAGTGATTGCAGGAACTCGATCTTCTTCACGCGAGACTGAGACTCGGCTAACTGCTCTAAGGCCGAATAGATTGACCTTCCGACTGCGGAAAGAATACCGGCAACGGAAAATCCGGAAGTGGTTTGATTTGCTGTATGTGCCATTAGGACCCTCGAAATCTTGAGTTACGTTGGTCCTCCCATGGGTTTTATAATTTGGCATTTCGGTCTCACTGTATAGAGGGTGATTGGTCATGGCCGGGATGCGCATGCTGCAACGCGGCGCAAATTTTGATCAAAATAGAAAGTACCTCTGCGCCATCGGCAGCACTTTGGCGGGATGGCAGATCAGCAGTTCGCCATCGGCGCGCACTTCGTAGGTTTCAGGGTCAACCTCGATATGGGGGGTCGCGTCGTTCAGCAGCAGGTCGCATTTGCCGATGTTGCGGGTGTTTTGCACGGCGACGGTTTGCTTGGCCAAACCAAGTGTATCACCAATCCCCTCGGACTGCGCAGCCTCGGAAACAAAAGTGATCGCCGAATTTTCAACCGAGCGGCCATATGCTCCAAACATCGGCCGGCTGTAAACCGGCTGCGGTGTTGGAATCGAAGCATTGGGGTCTCCCATCTGGGCACATGCGATGGTGCCACCCAGCAGAACCATTTCGGGCTTCACGCCAAAAAAGGCCGGGTTCCACAGGACCAGGTCAGCCCTTTTACCTTCTTCTATACTGCCGATCTGATGGCTGAGACCGTGGGCAATGGCCGGGTTGATGGTGTACTTGGCGATATAACGGCGGACGCGCAGGTTGTCGTTGTCGCCGATTTCTTTAGGCAGGCGACCGCGTTGTTTCTTCATCTTGTCAGCGGTTTGCCAGGTGCGGATCAAAACCTCTCCGACCCGCCCCATGGCCTGACTGTCCGAGGCAATGATCGAGAATGCGCCCATGTCGTGCAGAATGTCTTCGGCTGCAATCGTTTCACGTCGGATGCGGCTTTCGGCAAAGGCGACGTCCTCAGGTATGGACTTATCGAGGTGGTGGCAGACCATCAGCATATCCAGGTGTTCCTCGACCGTGTTCACGGTGAAGGGACGCGTCGGGTTGGTCGAGGAGGGCAGAACGTGGTTCTCGCCGCAAATCTTGATAATGTCGGGGGCGTGGCCGCCGCCTGCTCCTTCGGTGTGAAAGGCGTGGATAGTGCGGCCTTTCATGGCGGCCACGGTGTTTTCCACGAAGCCAGATTCGTTTAGTGTGTCAGTGTGGATCATCACCTGAACATCCATCGCATCCGCCACCGAAAGGCAGCAGTCGATGGCGGCGGGCGTCGTGCCCCAATCCTCATGCAGTTTCAGAGCGCAGGCGCCTGCCTTGACTTGTTCTTCCAATGCTGCTGGCAGTGAGGCATTGCCCTTGCCTGCGAATGCCAAATTCATCGGGAAAGCATCAGCGGCCTGCAGCATCCGCCCGATATGCCAGGGGCCGGGGGTGCAGGTGGTCGCCAGTGTGCCATGCGCGGGACCGGTGCCGCCGCCCAGCATGGTAGTCAGGCCGGAATGCAGCGCGTCCTCGATCTGTTGTGGACAGATAAAATGGATATGGCTGTCGAACCCCCCGGCGGTCAGGATGCGGCCTTCACCGGCAATGGCCTCGGTGCCAGGGCCAATGATAATGTCGACGCCGGGCTGTGTGTCCGGGTTTCCGGCCTTGCCGATCTTGGAAATGCACCCGTCTTTCAGGCCGACATCTGCCTTGTAGATGCCCGAATGGTCCACGATCAGCGCATTGGTGATGACGGTATCCACAGCCCCCTCGGCGCGCGTGACCTGAGACTGCCCCATTCCGTCGCGGATCACCTTGCCGCCACCGAACTTGACTTCTTCACCATAGGTGGTCAGGTCGCGTTCGACCTCAATGACCAGATCGGTATCGGCCAGCCGCAGCTTGTCACCCGTGGTGGGACCGAACATGGCGGCATAGTCAGAGCGTTTGATTTGTGCTGGCATCAAAGCTCCCCCATGACCTTTTGATTGAACCCATAAACCTTGCGTGCTCCGCCGATCGGGATCAGCAAAACTTCACGCTCTTGTCCTGGTTCGAACCGCACGGCGGTGCCCGGTGCGATGTCCAGACGAAGCCCTCGAGCGGCGGTGCGGTCGAACTCCAGAGCCGGGTTGGTTTCGGCGAAGTGATAGTGCGAGCCCACCTGCACCGGGCGGTCGCCAGTATTGGCAACCATCAGGGTCACCGCTTCGGCGTCGGTGTTCAGGGTAATCTCGCCCTCGGCCGGGAAAAGTTCACCGGGGATCATTTCGGCAGTTTCAAAATCAGGATGGTTGCAGCCAATGCGATCACCGCCAGGCCAAGGCCCAATGCGGCATAATCAGTGCCATGGGCGTGGATATGGGCGTCGGTATGAGCAGCGGCGGGACCAGCGAGGATTAGGGCGGGGAAGAGCATACGGATCATGTCTGTGTTCCTTTTTCAGCGGATGGGGTTGTGGACGGTTACCAGCTTGGTGCCGTCGGGAAAGGTGGCCTCGACCTGAACTTCTTGGATCATCTCGGGCACGCCTGTCATGCATTGCTCACGGGTGATCACATCGGCCCCGGCCTGCATCATGTCGGCGACCGAACGCCCGTCGCGTGCGCCTTCGACGACGGCGTCGGTGATCAGGGCGATCGCTTCGGGGTGGTTCAGCTTGACGCTGCGGGCCAGCCGTTTGCGTGCGACCTCGGCGGCCATGGCGACCAGCAGTTTATCTTTTTCTCTGGGGGTCAGGTTCATGTCAGATCATCCAGCATCGGGGAAGAGTGTCGTTGTTCAGGTGCAGTAGCACCGGCATCAGCGCGCGGCGCAGGGCAAAGCTGTTTTTGGCCAGCAGTCGGATCACCAACAGATCGTTCTGGATCAGCGTTGCACCAGCACTGTCGGGCAGCATCCGGCGAACCGGCGCCAACTGCCCCTCTGCCGTGGTAGAGGCAAAGACGACCAGCGCCATGGCTCCGGCACCATTGGCGATATGGGGTTTCGCCAGATGGGCATTCAGGTCACCTTCAAACCGCATGGCATCCAGAAAGACCTGCGCGCCGTCGCGCCTGATCTCGATCCGGTCGCGCAGGCGGATATTGGTCAGCGTCTCGCCCATGGCGTTGCGGCCAAAGACCAGCGGCTCAACCATCAGCGCAGAGGCGGCCGGGGCCAATTCGATAAGCAAGCGCCGGTCCAAAGCGCTGCCGTTGAACAGAATGGTTTCCTGCGGCAGCCAGTTCAGCCTGGCAACAGCATCGGCGTGCAGGTGGTTGGTGATCTGGCCCTGAGAGCCGGGCTGCGCCTTGTAGGCACGCTCGCAGGCTTGGGTCGTCAGGGTTACGGTCGTACCCGCAGCGGCGTGCCCGGTGAACCGGAAAGAGTCGCCGCCGGTAATCCCACCCGCTGTGTTCAGCAGAACCGCATCCAGGCCGGTGTCGTCAGACCGCGGGAACAGGCACTTGAAAGACCCCGACTGGCGAAACCCGTCCAGAACCGATCTGTCGCCTAATTGCTTGGCACTCAGACGAATCGCGCCCTTGGCCCTCGGCGGCATCACGCCCTGCTTGGGCAATATGGAGGCAAGTTGAGTAATGGCGCACCTGCAGAATTCAGACTTCTGCCACTTGTTTCACCGCTGGGGCGTCGGAACTCTATTCCGGGGTGCCGCATTTGGGAGATTTTCCGATGCGCGTGACTAAATTTTAGACGCGAACCTCGCCGGTAGGTCGAAAATTAAGCAGATGGGGTCAAATTTACGAATTGGCAGGGTCTGCAATTTGCCAAGTTTGCCGCAATGCAGAAACCGTATGGGTGCCCGCCGCGGGGACGAACCCAGGGGGTGTGTGACGGCTGCGCGAATTGGACCTCGGACACAACCGCCACACGGAACGCAACAACAGTTGCGGGGATCAGGTAGAAGAAGAATGCGCCTATGCGCAAGCCTTCTGCCACGGAACCCGCCAGGAGGATTAAATGAAATCTCTCAAAGCCACACTCGCCGGTTCGGCGGTTTTCGCAGCCATGGCGACAACTGCCCTGTCGGCCGAAGACACCATCAAAATTGGCGTTCTGCACTCGCTGTCGGGCACCATGGCGATCTCGGAGACCACGCTTAAAGACACCATGCTGATGCTGATCGAACAGCAAAACGCCAAGGGCGGCCTGCTGGGTAAACAGCTTGAGGCCGTTGTGGTCGACCCTGCTTCAGACTGGCCCCTGTTCGCCGAAAAAGCGCGCGAGCTGCTGACCGTGCATGAGGTGGACGTGATTTTCGGCAACTGGACCTCGGTTAGTCGCAAGTCGGTCCTACCGGTGATCGAAGAGTTGAATGGCCTGCTGTTCTATCCAGTTCAGTATGAGGGCGAGGAATCCTCGAAGAACGTGTTCTACACTGGTGCCGCGCCGAACCAACAGGCGATCCCTGCGACCGACTATTTCCTGGACGAACTGGGGGTCGAGAAGTTTGCGCTGCTGGGCACTGACTACGTTTACCCGCGTACCACCAACAACATCCTCGAAAGCTACCTGAAAGGTAAGGGCATTTCGGACGAGGATATCTTCGTCAACTACACCCCCTTTGGTCATTCCGACTGGTCCAAGATTGTGGCCGACGTGGTCGCGTTGGGCGCGGATGGTAAGAAGGTCGGAGTAATCTCGACCATCAACGGCGACGCGAACATTGGCTTTTATAAAGAGCTTGCCGCCGCAGGTGTTTCGGCGGATGACATTCCGGTCGTGGCCTTCTCGGTCGGTGAAGAGGAACTGTCGGGGCTGGACACGGCCAACCTCGTTGGTCACCTCGCGGCATGGAATTATTTCCAGTCGGCGGATACCGAGGCCAACGCTGAATTCGTCGAAACATGGAAAGCCACAATGGGGGACGAGCGCGTGACCAACGACCCGATGGAGGCGCATTACATCGGCTTCAATATGTGGGTGAACGCTGCGACTGAGGCTGGCTCGACCGAAGTCGACGCCGTGCGCGCCGCAATGTACGGGCAGGAATTCCCGAACCTGACCGGTGGAACCGCCGTGATGCTGCCGAACCATCATCTGGCGAAACCGGTTCTGATCGGTGAGATTCAGGAAGACGGTCAGTTCGACATCGTCAGCGAAACCGACGTTGTGCCGGGCGACGCCTGGACCGACTTCCTGCCGGAATCGGCGGTTCTGAAATCGGATTGGAAAGACCTGGGCTGCGGTATGTACAACACCCAAACCGAGACCTGCGTTCAGACCCTGTCGAACTACTAATCCTCTCGCAAGGCGGGTGTGACCACCCGCCTTGCCCCAAAGACATTCAGGTTTCTCCACATGTTACGACTTTTCCTTGCGGGCCTCGCAATCCTGTGCGCCTGCCTGACCGCCAACGCGCAAGAGGGTGGGCTGCAACCGATCCTGCAAGAGCATCGGGAGATCATCGCCAAAAGCTCGCGCAAGACGATCAAGCCGGCGATTGATGCGATTGCCGCCAGTGGTTTGCCGCAGGCGCAAGTGATGCTTGAGACATGGGCCGCCAAGAACATGTGGATGCGCAAGTCGGATGGTCACTATTTCGCAGGCACAAAGGCCGAGGGTCGGTCGTATGAATTGACCGACTTCGATAGCGGCGAGGTTGTCGGCACATTTGAGAAATCCGACCTGAAACAGATGAAACCCAACAGCGGTGTCCGTGCGATGATCGGCACCGCGCTGGTGCAGTTCCAGCTGATGGACCCGAGCCGCGCCAAGCGTTCTGCGGCATTGCGTTCTATTCAGCGTGATCCTGATGGGGCCTTACTGGAACCTCTGCGGGCCTCGATCAACGATGAGCCCGATGCTGACCTGATAGCGCGGAAACAACGGCTCGAGCGGCTGCTGACCATCGGTTATGACGAAGATACGACGGCGCGCGTAGCTGCGATTGAAGAAATGTCGGGCGATCTGGGCGTTGACGTCCGCGCGGCTTTGAACCCTCTGGTTGTGACCAAACGGCAAGTCGCTGTCGAGATTCCAACGGATGCCAACATCTCCGCCATACTTGTGCCGGGCGCAGACGCGCTGAGCGCCGCCGAGGCTTATGACCTGTTGGTTGCGCGCGATCTGGCTGCTCCGCGGGTTTCTCCTGATGATATTCGCATCGCGTTGTCCGCCAATATCGACGGTGGGCGGGTCGGAGGCATCCCTGTCGCGCAATTGAACTCTGACGCATCACGTACGCAAGCCTATACAGCGCTTGCTGAGGCCGGGGTGGTGCCCGATCTGGTCACGCAGGCCGATATTGACACGGCGCTGGGCACGCATGTGTTCTTTGAAACTTATGTGGAGCCTTCGCCTGAAGTCACCGCCGCCGCCGAAAAGGCGCTGGAACAGATCGAGTTGAAGGTCGGCCTGAACCAGACGCTGGACCTGACGCTGGACGCGATCTCACTGGCTTCGATCTATTTCCTAGCCGCTATTGGCCTCGCTATCACCTTCGGCGTGATGGGCGTGATCAACATGGCTCATGGCGAGTTCATCATGATGGGCGCGTACACAGGTTACGTCGTGCAGCAGTTCATCCCCGACCACACGCTGTCGATCATCGTAGCGATCCCGATGGCCTTTGCCGTCACCTTCGCCATGGGCGTCGCGATGGAGCGTCTGGTGATCCGTTGGCTCTATGCCCGCCCGCTGGAAACGCTGTTGGCGACGTTCGGCATCTCGATCGCGCTGCAGCAGTTGGCCAAGAACATCTTTGGCACGCAGGCCCGCCCGCTGACCGCGCCCGGCTGGCTGGACGGGGCTTGGGTGCTAAACGACGTGGTCTCGATCAGCTATATCCGCATCGCGATCTTCGTGTTGGCGATGATCTTTCTGGGGCTGTTCCTCTACATCATAAAACGCACCCGGCTTGGGCTTGAGATGCGCGCCGTGACGCAGAACCCGCGCATGGCTGGCTCGATGGGCATCAATCCGGGACGGGTGAATATGCTGACCTTCGGCCTTGGTTCCGGCATCGCCGGAATCGCCGGGGTTGCCATCGGACTTTTTGCCAAGGTCACATCCGATCTGGGCAGTGATTACATCGTGCAAAGCTTCATGACCGTGGTCGTGGGTGGTGTCGGCAACATCTGGGGGGCGCTGGCAGGCGCCGGGATGATCGGCTTTCTGCAAAAGGGGATCGAGTGGATGAACCCGTCGAACACCCTTGCAGCCCAAACTTACATGATCATCTTCATCATCATTTTCATTCAATTCCGGCCAAGGGGGATCATCGCCCTCAAAGGCCGCGCGGCGGGGGATTGAGCCATGGAACGCAGCTTTGTCGCCAAGAACCCGTCCGTGTTGGTCTTTCTGGCCATCCTGTCGCTGTTCACGTTGGGCGTAACCGTCCTGTCCGAAGGGTTCGGGATCGGCGTGATCTCGACCAGTTTCGTCAAGACGCTGGGTAAAACTCTGTGCCTGTGCCTGATCGCCGTGGCAATGGACTTGGTCTGGGGCTTCACCGGTATATTGTCGTTGGGCCATTTCGCTTTCTTCGGGCTGGGCGGTTACATGATCGGCATGTGGCTGATGTACGAACGCACCCGCTTGATTGTAGTCGAATCGTTGTCGCAGGCCGAAGTCCCACCAACACCGTCCGAGGTTGTGGACGCCATCGGAACGCAGATTTTCGGCGTCGTCGGATCGTCGGAATTCCCGCTGATTTGGGCATTTTCCCACAGCCTGACGCTGCAATTGGTGCTGGTCGTATTAGTGCCGGGCCTGCTTGCGCTGATCTTCGGGTGGCTGGCCTTCCGCAGCCGCGTAACGGGCGTGTACCTCTCGATCCTGACACAGGCGATGACCTTGGCATTGGCCCTCTATCTTTTCCAGAACGACAGCGGGTTGCGCGGCAACAACGGACTATCGGGACTTCAGAACTTACCTGGGGTGGCCGCCTCACAGGACATGGTGTCGATCTGGTTCCTATGGGCCTCGGCGCTGGCCTTGGGGCTGGGCTATATGCTGGCCGCGTGGATCGTGTCGGGCAAGTTCGGCTCGGTCATCCGCGGCATCCGCGATAACGAGGCGCGGGTGCGCTTCCTGGGGTATTCCGTCGAGGTCTACAAACTGGCCGTCTTCACTCTGACCGTCTGCATCTCTGCCATCGCGGGCGCGCTGTATTACCCGCAGGCGGGCATCATCAACCCCGAGGAAATGGCCCCCATCGCCTCGATCTACCTCGCCGTCTGGGTCGCAATCGGCGGACGTGGTCGCCTGTACGGAGCCGTCATCGGTGCGGCCTTCGTCAGTCTGCTCAGCACCTGGTTCACGGGCGGGCAGGCACCGGACATCCCGCTGGGGTTCTACACGATCAAATGGGTCGACTGGTGGCAGGTGATGCTGGGCGTGTCCTTTGTGCTGGTCACACTGTTCGCGCCGCAGGGTATAGGCGGGCTGTTCGATCTGTGGACCAACCGTCGCCATCCGGACCGCCACGGCGCCAATCTGGGCCCAGACGACGGCGCCCTGCGTGAGAAGGAGGCCAGCCAATGAGCACCCTGCTAGAAGTCAGCGGCGTTTCCGTCACCTTCGATGGGTTCCGCGCCATCAACAACCTGTCTTTCCAGATCGGTGAGGCTGAACTGCGCGCCGTGATTGGCCCGAACGGGGCAGGCAAGACCACCTTCATGGACATCGTCACCGGCAAGACCCGACCCGATGAGGGCCGGGTGATCTGGGGTGAGAAATCCGTTTCGCTGCTGCGGATGAGCGAAGCCAAGATCGCACAGGCAGGCGTCGGGCGGAAGTTCCAGAAACCCACCGTGTTCGAAGATCAGACCGTGCAGGAAAACCTGCTGATGGCCTTGAAAAACAAGCGCGGCTGGCTGGGGGTGCTGTTCTATCGCCCCTCACCCGAGGATCTGGAAAAGGTCGAAGAACTGGCCGCCGAGATAGGATTGAAGGATGAACTGACCCGCAAGTCCGGCGAACTCAGCCACGGTCAGAAGCAATGGTTGGAGATCGGAATGCTGCTGGCACAGGAGCCGCGGCTTCTTTTGGTTGACGAGCCCGCGGCGGGCATGACCCCGCAGGAGCGCGAGCACACCACCGACCTGCTGGTTCAGGCCGCCAAAACCCGCGCGGTTGTGGTCGTCGAACATGACATGGAGTTCGTCCGCCGTCTGAACTGCAAGGTCACCGTTCTGCATGAAGGTGCGGTTCTGGCCGAGGGTTCGCTTGAACACGTGACATCAAATCAGGACGTCATCGACGTCTATCTGGGGCGCTAGGCGATGTTGACACTGAATGATCTGACCCTGCACTATGGGCATTCGCAAATCCTCTACGGTATCTCGATGGAGGCCGCGCAGGGCGACGTGACCTGCGTGATGGGCACCAACGGCGTCGGCAAGACCAGCCTGATCAAGGCGATTTCCGGAACCCATCCGCGCTCGGGCGGTAAGGTGGTGTTGAACGGTGAGGAACTGGGCATCCTGCCTGCGCATAAGATGGCGTGGAAAGGGGTGGCCTATGTTCCGCAGGGGCGTGAGATTTTCCCGCTGTTGACCGTACGCGAGAATCTAGAAACCGGGTTTGCCTGTCTGCCCGCCAGCGAGCACTTCATCCCAGATGAGATATTCGAACTGTTTCCGGTGCTCAAGAAAACGCAGAATCGGCGGGGTGGGGACCTGTCGGGGGGTCAGCAGCAGCAATTGGCCATTGCACGCGCCCTGATCACCAAGCCGCGCCTGCTGCTGCTTGACGAGCCGACCGAAGGCATTCAGCCCAATATCATCCAGCAGATAGGAGAAGTAATCCGTCATCTGCGAACCCAGGACGAAATGGCTATCGTTCTGGTCGAGCAGTATTTCGACTTCGCCTATGATCTCGCCGACCGGTTTGTCGTATTGCGGCGCGGGGAGATCCTGATGTCAGGTCTCAAGGCGGACCTTTCACGTGATCAGGTCTTGCAGGGAGTTTCCGTTTAGAGATCTACGCGTCGGGCAAAGAGCGCACATTCTGAAAAATGGTACTGAGTTGGTCCGCCGAACTGAGTACCGTGATCGGGTTTGCCCGAGCGCAGTTAATTCTTCGATCTGGCGACTGGTCCGTTTCAGCTTTGCCCTTGGGATCATTGCGGCCGTATTCTCATTCCTGCAACTCGCGCAGATTGCGCCTCGGGTTGGTTGGTCGCTTCTGCGGTTATGCGAACTGTTCCCCAAGGCCGGACGATCGCCGCAAACAGGAAGGTATTTTCTTTCGGGCGGCGCGCAGCAGTGCTTGCAGAGGCGTCAGGCGGGGTCGTTTTCACCCCGCCATTTTCTTACCGGAGAGGGCATTGCCAAGGAGTTTTCTGATTGCAACCCGATCCGAGACGCAAAAAAGCAAAAAATTACCTCGCAATTTCAACGGCCTTTGACGGTCTACGGGAAACCCCCAATACCGGGAAATGGGGTAATTCGTTAACAACAACTTATTGATCGGATCATTTCGAACGATACCACTTTTCCCCTATGAGGGGCTGGCTACATACCCCCTCGGCCGGCCCCTCAGTAAACTGATACAAACCGTTCCGATCCCCCAAAACTACCTACACGTTTTCCCCAGCAACTGCAGAACGTGCGTGACAAGTGCCGGAAGCTCGGTCGCATCGCTGTAGCTGGCGGTGTGCGGAATCTCGGTGACCGGTGATTTGCGATAACCTTCGGTGAACAGAAGAAACGGCACCTGCGCACGGCAGGCCGTTTCTGCATCTACCTCGCTGTCACCTACGAACAGTTGCGGACCAGAGGAGGTGACGGCGGCAAAACTGGCCTCCAGATGAGCCGGGTCCGGCTTGCGGGTGTGCAGGCTGTCGCCACCCAGAACAGCGTCGAAATGATGCGCCAGGTTCATTGCCTCGAGCACATGACGCGCAGGGGTCTCGGGTTTATTGGTGCAGACACCCAACACGCAGCCCATATCGCGCAACTGTTCCAGCGCCCGCATCACGCCGGGATAGACGACGGTTTTGTCACTGGCCGCGGCGTTGTAGTGTGTCAGGGTCTGTCGGGTCAGATCTGCGTGACGGTCCATTGAAAGGTTACAATGCAGGATCACACGTTCCACCAGTTTGGGCAGGCCGTTGCCTACGAATTGTTGAACCTGTTCCAAAGGCAGGGCAGCCACGTCGTTGTCGTGCAACATCCTGTTGGTCGCTGCGGCAATGTCCGCAACGCTGTCCACCAGCGTCCCGTCCAGATCGAACATGATTGTCGCGCTCATCGGCAGCCCCGTCTGATTAATGTCTCGCAAATGACCTCTATCCCGCCTGATTTTTTGACACAATCACATTGGGTTGGAGATTCTGTAAGATCTTGCTTGACATACCTGAGTAAAATAATCAGATTAAACGGGAAGTGAGCAGCCAACCCCATTTCGGGTCAGCCAGATCGAGAAAAACGCGAACAGATCAAGGCATTTCGCCTGAGACCACTTGGAGTTGTCCTGATGAATATGCAGAACCCGAATCCCAGCCAATCCTACGCCGTGTCCTTGCTGCCTGCCCATAAGGCTGAGGACCTGACCAAGGGTGGAAACCTGGCCCATATCGAGCTAGGCGACCAGCTGTACACCCTGCGCATCACTCGCGCCGGCAAGCTGATCCTGACGAAATGAGCGGACGCCACCCTCGCGGCGGGGCGGCCGTTGGTCGCCTTGCCGATCTGAGCCCGGTCGAAGCCGGCGCCGTGTTGTATTTGCGGCTCTGGGGTGACGGTGCGCAGGGTCGCTCGGACGCCGCAAGCGACTTTCAAATCGCGCTGGGCACAGAGAGCGGACACGCCGCGATGATGACGCTGGACCAGTTGTGTTCCTTATGCGCGCATCACGGGCGCCGCCCGCTGATCCGTCACGGGTTGGGCTGTTCCTGTCTGGGCGCGGATGAGAATTGCTTTGCGCAGATGATCGCAGCGGCCTCGGAAGGGGATCGCGAAGACGCGATGATGATGGCCTCGCTGATTGTAAGGGCGGATTTCGCGCCCGCGTTGGCCTCATTGTCCGAAGAGCTTGGACTGGCACTGCGTCGCATGACGGCGTCTGTTCCAGTACCCACGACCGGGCACCAACCTCCCGCGGCCATGCTGCACTAAAGCAGCAGCCAAGCGTAAAACCCCGGCCTTCCTCGTGCCGGGGTCATTCTTGTCAGCAGCACCCGCATCCGGCGTGGTGGTGATCATGATCGCAAGTCGGGGCAGGGGTGTAGTCACCGACCTCAGCCAATACATCCCGCAGCACCCAGAGGATCATGTCCACATCCTCGGCCTCAATGGTCAGAGGCGGGCGGATCTTCAGGGTGTTGTCCTTTGGCCCTTCGCTGCCGATCAGGATGCGGTGATCGCGCATCCGGTTCTTGACGTACTTGCAGATCTCGGTGCCCTCGGACCCGTCGGGGTTGATCAGTTCGACCCCCAGAAACAACCCCATGCCTCGAACGTCTCCGACGCAGCCGAAATCGGCCTCGATCTGGCGCAGGCCGTCTATCAGGCGCGCGCCCATTTCACGGGCGTTGTCCTGCAGGTCTTCGTCATCGACGATATCCAACACCTCTTTGCCGATCCGGCACGAGAGTGTGGAACCGCCGAAGGTCGAGAAGAACTCGATCCCGTTGTCAAAGCTGCGGGCGATCTCTTTGGTCGTCACCAGCACGCCCAAAGGGTGGCCGTTGCCGATGGGTTTGCCCATGACAACGATATCCGGCAGGGCGCCCTGATGTTCAAAACCGAAATAGTATTCGCCCAGACGCCCCAGCCCGGTCTGCACTTCGTCGGCGATGCAGATGCCGCCGGCTGCCCGGATTTTCTCGTATACCGCAGGCAGATAGCCCTTGGGGGGAATGATCTGACCACCGACCGAGGGGAAGGTCTCTGCGATGAACCCGGCCACGCCCTGTTTCTTGTCTTGCAAGGCGGCAATCGCCGGGTCTACGAGGTCAGCGTATTTCCGGGCGCGGTTGGGATCGTCACGTTTGAACGACCCCCGATAATCGTCCGCTACTTCGACCAGTTCGACCCAGTCGGCCTGACCGATCCCGCCCGGCTTGTTGAACTTGTAGGCCGAGATCGCAACCGCCGCGTTGGTGTTCCCATGATAGCCGTGATCCGGCGTTACGATCCCCTTGGCCCCGGTATGGGCCCGGGCCAGCCGGAGGGCCAGTTCATTGGCCTCAGTGCCCGAGTTGACGAAGAAGCAGACATCGAAATGATCCGGCAGTTTCGACAACAGCTTGTCGGCAAACGCGGTTTGTGCCGGGTGCAGATAGCGGGTGTTCGAATTCATCCGCTTCAGCTGATCCGCCGCGACTGCCTGAATGCGCGGGTGTGCGTGCCCCACATGCGGGACATTGTTGTAAGCGTCCAGATAGGGGCGACCCCATTCGTCAAACAGGTGGTGCTTCCATCCGCGCATCAGCATGACCGGATCGTCATAGGTTAGGCTGAGATTGCCCCCGAAGTGATCTTGCCGCCCCTGCAGGATCGTGTGCTTGTCGGTGGGGCGATAGAACACTTTTTCATCCGGCAGGTTCAGCAACGCTGCCGGGTTGGGGCAGATGGCGTGCCACAGCTCTATCTCATCCGGATCGCCGACGCCAGGCCAGTCGTTTTGCATTCCGTCCGTGGTCAGAGCCAGTTTGAAATGCACATGCGGAGCCCAGCCGCCGTTCTGGCTGGCATCGCCCAGTTGGGCAAAGGCCGCGCCCTGTGCCACCGGATCACCCGGGTTCAACCGGTCGCAGACTTCGGGGTCCAGATGACCGTAGAGCGTATAGAACGGATCACCCTCGGGTGTTTCGTGATGCAGGATCACCACCCCGCCATAATCCAGATGCCCTTCGCGGTTCTCGATGGCTTCGACGCGTCCACTCATAGGCGCGTGCAGGACGGTGCCCGCCGGGGCAAACACATCCACCGCCAGATGCACAGTGCGCCGGTCCGACGCCTTCCAAGGCCCCTTGCGGAACCCGAGTTCCGCATAGATCAGCCGGGGTTCGTTGTAGTAACCCAGCCACAGGCCCTCTCCGAACTCCTCACCCACGCGTGCGGCTTCTTCCAGCGGCATGTGAAATGGGTTCTGCGGCCAGGTCGAGCTTTCGACCGACAATGATCCCATGGGAACATCGCTCAGATCCTGGCCGAACATTGGCGCAAACTGGCCGCGATGCTCGGACAGGTAGGCGTGGATGCGCTCAGCCCCGTCTGTGACGGGGAGGTTGCAAGCGGTGCGCAGACGAGCAGGCATCAGGTCACTGTTCAAGCCCGTATTCTCAAGGAACCGCCAGGCCGGGGCCTGGCTGATGGTCACGTAAGGATCGTCCGGGTTATCCTCTGCCATCAGGGTCGAATTCACCACGGACACCGCCAGCCGCATCCGCAGCAACGGCCAGATCAGATCGACCTCATCCGCGCGCAGCCGGTTAGACGCGTGATAGCCACGCACCAGCGCCGCCAATGCGCGTTCGGGTTTGGGATGGTCCAGAACGACATAAGCGCCCGCAATCGCCAGATCGCAGATGCGCGGGGCCGCGCACATGTCGCCCAGATCAATCAGCCCCGAGATGCTCTGGCGTTGCCCCAACTCACCCTCGACCAGAATGTTATAGTCGTTGGCATCGTTGTGGATGGCCTGTTTGGGCAAGCCCGACAGTTGCCCGGAAATCGCGTCGAATTTGCCGCAAATCTCAGAAAGCAATTCACGGCGCAGGGGATCAGTAATCGCATCCAACTGATCGGCGATCCAGCCCGCCTGCGTCAGGTCCCATTTGAAATCCGCGCGATGCAGCCCTTTATGAGAAAACCGCTCCAGCGCTTTGTCGGTCGCGCCCAAAACACGACCCAGCTTCAGGATCAGTCCTTCAGATTTGGGTGCCGTTTTAGCATAGCACCGCCCCGGCAGGCCTTCGAGCAGCCACGCCAGCCGTACCTCTCCGTGTTGATCGGCGATCTCGGGCAGCAGTAATCCGTTCAGGTCCGGGAAAACCTGCGGGAACGGCAGCCCTGGTGCTTCGTCCGCAATATGCGCCAACGCCTTGACTTGCAGGTCCACAAATTCGGCCTCGCAACCCGCACGCATGACCTTGAGCACGTAATCCTGACCGTTCGTTGCCCGAACCATAAAGTTCAGGTCGTATTCGCCATCCAGACGCTCCAACTTGGCGTCCAGCCCCCAATGCTTGCGCAGGGCATTCGCCCAGAATTCCGTCATGCCGCTCATGCGATTTCCAGTTCCTTTATTGCCGGGGGCCTCTTCCCCTAGCCAAGAGGGGGCAGACAGCCCCTTGCCATCAGTCCAATGCACGTAACCGTTTGATCAGCGACGACGTATCCCATCTGCCACCGCCCAGCTTTTGAACATCCTTGTAGAACTGATCGACCAGAGCCGTCACCGGCAGAGACGCCCCGGTCTCGTTGGCCGTCTCAAGGCAGATCCCCAGATCCTTGCGCATCCAGTCGACCGCAAAGCCGTGATCGAAGTGGTCGTCCAGCATGGTTTCATAGCGGTTTGCCATCTGCCAGCTGCCTGCCGCACCCTGGCTGATCACCTCAACGACCGAGTGCCCCTCCAGTCCGGCTTTCTCGGCAAAATGCAGCGCTTCGCTGAGGCCCTGAACCAGACCGGCAATTGCGATCTGGTTGCACATCTTGGTCATCTGACCTGCGCCGCTGTCGCCGATCCGGCGGCAGATTTTGGAATAGACCTGCATGATTGGCTCGGCCGCATCATAGGCGGCCTGATCGCCGCCGCACATAATCGACAGCACACCATTCTCGGCGCCTGCCTGTCCTCCCGAAATCGGTGCGTCCACAAAGGCGATCCCTTGCGCCTGCCCTGCTGTGTACAATTCGCGGGTCACCTTGGCGGAAACGGTGGTGTGATCGACGAAAGTAGCACCCTCGGCCATTCCTTGGAATGCGCCATCTTCGCCTGTGCAAACCATCCGCAGGTCATCATCGTTGCCAACGCAGGCCATCACGAATTCGGTACCCTGTGCGGCCTCTTTCGGGGTGGCGGCCATGGCGCCGCCATGCTGGGCCACCCAGTCCTCGGCCTTTGCTGCGGTGCGATTGAAAACTGTCACCTCATGACCCGCCGCCTGCAGGTGGCCTGCCATTGGATAGCCCATGACGCCCAGGCCCAGAAACGCAACTTTTGCCATTTGGTGATCCTCTCTGCTGTCCGGTCCCATTTCGTTAAGCAGGCCGGAGTGTTGGGCAGAGACAAAGCAAAGCTGCGCCCAAAGAGCAACCCCGCGTCAGGGCTTGCCGCCCAAATCCTGAAGGATCGGGCAATCGGGCCGGTCATCCCCGGCGCAGGCGTCGATCAGATGGCCCAGCGTGTCGCGCATGGCGTTGAGGTCGCTGATCTTGGCCTCGATCTGCGCTAGATGTGCCCGGGCCACCTTTTTGACATCGGCGCTGGCGCGAGTTTCATCTTCGTACAGGGCCATCAGGGTGCGGCAATCCTCGATCGTGAAACCCAAGGCGCGGGCACGGCCCAGAAAGTTGAGTTTGTGCACGTCCTGTGCGCGGAACCGTCGATAGCCGTTGTTGTCTCGCAGCGGTTTGATCAGACCGATATCCTCGTAGTACCGGATCGTCTTGGCAGGCAGCCCGGTTTGGGTTGCTACATCTCCGATATTCATGGCGTGACCTCATGCGTTTCAGGGCCTTGCAGTACCTCAGGCAGGCTGGCCCGCACGCGACGCAGGCGCAGAGCGTTGGAAACCACAAAGACGCTGGATAAAGCCATCGCCCCGGCAGCAAGGGCAGGGGAAAGAAGGTGCCCGCTGAACGGATACAGAACGCCCGCAGCAACCGGGATCAGCAGAATGTTATAGCCGAAGGCCCAGCCGAGGTTCTGACGGATGTTGCGCATGGTGCGGCGGCTGATCTCAACCGCATTGGCCACACCGCGCAAATCGCCGGACATCAGCACCACATCCGCCGTTTCAATGGCCACGTCGGTGCCAGTGCCAATGGCCACACCGATATCCGCCGCCGCCAGTGCGGGGGCGTCGTTGATCCCGTCGCCGACAAAGGCCAGCGTGCCGAATTGATCGCGCAACGCGGTGATTGCGGCCAGCTTGCCATCTGGCAGGACCTCGGCCGTGACGTGGTCGATGCCCAGCCTGTCGGCCAGGGCCTGCGCCGTGCGGGCGTTGTCGCCGGTCACCATCGCCAGCGTCAGGCCCATCGCGTGGAGGCGCTGCAGCGCTTGTCGCGTGCCGGGTTTGATCGGGTCCGAAACCGTCAGCAGCGCCGCAGCCTGACCGTCTATCGCGACAAAGAGCGGCGTGGCACCTTCGCTGGCGCGCTGGTCGGCCTCGGCGGTCAGGTCGGACAGGTCGACCCCGTGCTGCGCCATCAGGCGGGGCGATCCGATCAGGATTTCGCGGCCTTCGATCGTTGCCTGAACGCCCAGCCCGGTCAGAGATTGGAACTCTAAAGGCGATGGCAAATCTGTCGGTCCTGCGCGGCTTATGGCGGTGGCAATCGGGTGCTCGGATTGCGCCTCGACCGCAGCGGCCAGTCGCAGAACAGTGTCGCGGTCAAAGCCGTTTGTGATGGTGATGCCTTCCAGTTCGGGCCGCCCCAGCGTCAGCGTTCCGGTCTTGTCCAGTGCGATCACCTTGGCCTGTTGCAATTGCTGCAATGCGTCGCCCTTGCGGAATAACACGCCCAGCTCAGCCGCGCGCCCGGTGCCCACCATGATCGAGGTCGGCGTCGCCAACCCCATGGCGCAGGGGCAGGCGATGATCAGGACCGAAACTCCGGTGACCAGCGCCATCGGCAGGGCGGGTGCAGGGCCAAAGATCAGCCAGACCGCGATGGTCAGCAAGGCCACGGCAATAACCAACGGCACAAACCAGGCGGTGATCCGGTCGACCAGCCCCTGAATCGGCAGCTTGGCCCCCTGCGCCTGTTCTACCATGCGTATGACCTGCGCCAGTACGGTGTCGGCCCCAACTCGCGTGGCCCGGATCCGCAACGCACCGGTGCCGTTGACCGTACCACCCACGACCTGATCGGCGGGCGCCTTGCCAATGGGCACGGGTTCGCCCGTGATCATGCTTTCATCGACATAAGAAGTCCCGTCGAGCACGTCTCCATCCACCGGTACCCGCTCACCCGGGCGGATTTGCAGGATATCTCCTACCGTGATGTCGGCAATTGGGCGATCGATGATGGCTCCATCCATTTCAACCCGCGCAGTCTTGGGCTGCAGCCCCACCAGTTTACGGATTGCGGCGCCGGTGCGGCCCTTGGCGCGCGCTTCCATCACCCGGCCCAGCAGTATCAGGACCACGATGACCGAGGCTGCCTCGAAATACACATTGGCGCTGCCTTGCGGCAGAAGCTGCGGCGCAAAGGTCGCGGTGACCGAGAACAGGTAAGCCGCGCCCGTGCCCAAAGCCACCAACGCGTTCATGTCCGGTGATCCACGCAGCAGTGAGGGGATACCCTTGTCATAGAACACACGTCCCGGTCCCAGTAACAGCAGTGTGGTCAGAGCAAACTGAATGAAATGGCTGTTCTGCAGCCCGATGGTGGCGTGTACCCAATGGTGGAAGGCCGGGATCATGTGACCCCCCATCTCGAGCACGAACACGGGCAAGGCCAGAACGGCGGCAAGTGCCGTCACTTTGACCAATGTGTGGGTTTCTTCGGTTTTTGCATGGTCGGTCGATGTGCCAGCGCTATCCGCCACACGGGCCGGATACCCGGCGTCTTCAGACCGTTTCGCCAGTGCCTGCGGGTCGGTTGCTCCGTCAATATAGGTGATCGTCGCGCTTTCTGTGGCCAGATTGACCTGAGCCTCGACTACGGCTGGATCAGCTTTCAAAGTGCGTTCGACTTTGGACACGCAAGAAGCACAGTTCATGCCGCCGATCTTCATCGTTGTTTCCCGTGTCGCTGCCGGGTAACCGGCGAGGCTCAGCGCTTCGGTCAGCGCCCCGATCTGACCGTCATATGTCACCTGCGCGGTTTCGGTCGCGAAATTGACCGAGGCCTCTGACACCCCCGGCACGTCGCGCAGCGCGGTTTCCACCCGCCCCACGCAAGACGCGCATCCCATGCCCGAGATTTTCAGCTGAATTGTCTGCGGCGTGGCCATCCGACTCATCCTGTAGAGAACTTCTCCCTCCAGATGGGGGTTCCAGTCACGGGAAGGTCAAGGGGTCATGTCAGATTTATAGGAATTTACTAGCGGGGGAGTCAGCGGTCGAAAAGCTGATCTAACAGCAGGGAATCGTACATCACGGGCGGAGAACTGCGCACAGACTCCGGCGAGGCAAAGAAGGCCAACGTCAGGGCCGCGACCAATAGCAGAGCGCCAATCGCGCAAAAGCTGGCAATGTTCAACGCAGATCGCAGCATGTGTAGGGCTCCTTACATTTGTTGTGACCAGTCCAGTCAGGGAGTCAGGACCGCTGGGCCAATTGCTGTTTCAGTTTTTCGTTCTCGGATTGAAGCTGCGCCAGTTGCTGCCCAAGCGCGTTCAGATGCGGGCGCAGCTCGGCCTCGGTAAAGCGCGGAGTGATGTGGCGCGGGCAATTCCAGTCCAGCGCTTCCACCCGGATGAGGGCGGCACGCTCGGCGGGGGCTTCGGCACCGTCGGGGTACAGGCTTGCCGCTGCGGCCTCACCCTCGGAGAACTCTACCCGGCCAAGTATCTTGAGCCGCCGTTGGTTGGCATAGTCCATAAGGATCAGCGCAATCCGGTCGTTTCCGTCCAGATTCCCGCGCGAGATATACTGTTTGTTGCCGGAAAAATCTGCATAGCCGATGGTTTGCGGGCCCAGCACCTTCAGGAATCCGACAGGCCCGCCACGGTACTGGACATAAGGCCAGCCGGTTTCGGACACGGTGGATTGATAAAAACCGTCGCGCGCCTGGATGAATGCCTTTTCGGTCGGTCCGATCTGATGCCCTTGCTGAGGGCCGCCTTCGATGAACTTGGCGTAGGTCCCGGCCGAGCCCATCCTCTCCTGATGCGCCCGGACGGCCGGGGTAAAGGTCAGTTCGGAAAAGGCGCGTGGCATGTTCTATCCTTTCACAGGCCTAATTCGGTCAGGCTGGGGTGATCGTCGGGACGGGGACCCAGTGGCCAATGGAACAGGCGGTCGGCCTCCGAAATTGGAAGATCGTTCAACGAGGCATGACGCTTGGCCATTCGGCCATCCTCGGCGAACTCCCAGTTTTCGTTGCCGTAAGAACGGAACCATTGACCACTGTCATCCCGCCATTCATATGCATAGCGTACGGCGATGCGGTTGCCGGAAAAGGCCCAGAGTTCCTTGATAAGCCGGTACTCCAGCTCTTTGTTCCACTTGCGCGTCAAAAAGGCATAGATGCCGGTGTGTCCGGTCAGGAATTCGGCGCGGTTCCGCCACTCGCTGTCATCTGTATAAGCCGGCGTAACTACATCTGCGTCGCGGCTGTTCCAGGCGTTTTCCGCCATGCGGACTTTCCGAGTGGCGGTTTCCAACGTGAAGGGGGGCAGAGGGGGGCGGTTCATATTTTAGTCTTTCATGTCAAAACGGCTGCAATCATCGCCAGGGCCAAAATGACCGGGACATATTGAGAAGAGAAAAGGCTGGAATGGCGTCTCATCTGATTGCTCCAAGGTTAACAGATCGGTACATCTAGCGTTCAATATGTACCGATCGGTAAACTTTTGCAAGTTTTATTTTGAAACCTTGCGCAGGCTCGCTCGGAGGTTGTGATTTAAGCAATCGTTCATTATGTACTGACCTGTACACTCAGGAGTTCGTATATGCGCCCGAACAAACGTGACCAACTGGTCCGCAAGGCCCTGCAGGTTTTTTACCGTGACGGGTTTCATGCCACCGGAATGGACAAGCTGGTGGTTGAAACGGGGGTGTCCAAGACCTCGATGTACAAGCATTTCCGCACCAAGGAGGACTTGATTCTTGCGGCGTTGCAGCTGCGGGACGAGAACTTTCGCGAAGACTTCCTGCACCGTATCAGTGAATTGTCCGACACTCCGGCCGGGCAATTGATCGCCAGTTTCGATGCGCTGGGCGAGTGGTTCAGTGAGGAAGACTATCGCGGCTGCATGTTTATCAAGGCCGGTGCGGAATATCAGGAAAAGGATCATCCGATCCACAAACAGTCGGCGGAGCACAAGCAGATATTACTGGATCATTTCACCGATCTGGCCCGCCAGGCCGGTGCGCGCGACCCAAAACATCTGGCCTGTCAGATTGTGCTGTTGCAGGAAGGTGCGATTGTCGCGTCGGTGTTTCTGAAATCCTGTGATCCGGCACACGATGCCAAAGCGGCTGCTCAGATTCTGTTGGACAACGCGCTGGTCTGAACGGAGCGTGATCGCAAAACGACGTTGCGTTGCGCTGCCTCGGGGCGGATTGGAGTGCGAAACCTCCAAAGCTAGGCTGTACATGCAAGGGCGAGGGGAGAGTCGAATGCCGCTTTTTACCACCACCGCAGGTTGGGTGACCGAAGAGCACAAGATGTTTGCCGAAATGGCGGACCGGTTTATGGGGGAAGAACTGACACCCAATCTCGACCGCTGGAACGAAAACGGCGTTGTTGATCGTGACATGTGGCGCAAGGCAGGTGACATGGGGCTGATGGCCGGAGCGATCCCCGAGGCCTATGGCGGTGTCGGCGGTGGTATCGGGTTTGATGCGGTGACGCTCTACGCGCAGGCCTCGCATGGGGATTCCGGGTGGGGTTACGCGATCCAGTCCATCGTCGTACACTATATCAGCACTTATGGCAGCGAGGATCAAAAGCAGAAATGGCTGCCGCGTCTGGCCTCGGGTGAGATGGTCGGCGCGCTGGCCATGACCGAGCCCGGAACCGGATCGGATGTGCAATCCATCCGTACGACCGCAGACAAGGACGGTAATTCATATCGGCTGAACGGGTCCAAGATTTTTATCACCAACGGCCAGTCGGCGGACCTGATCCTTGTGGCCTGCAAGACCGACAAGACGCAGGGGTCAAAGGGTGTCTCTTTGATAGCTGTGGAGACCGGGGGAGCCGAGGGATTCCGCAAGGGCCGGAACCTCAAGAAGCTGGGAATGAAGGCCAATGACACGGCCGAGTTGTTCTTTGAAGATGTCAAGGTGCCGATGACCAACCTTCTTGGTACGGAAGAAGGGCAGGGCTTTTACCAGATGATGAAACAGCTGCCGTGGGAGCGCCTGACCATAGGGATCGGGGCGCTGGGCGCGATAGATTTCGCCATCGCGGAGACGGTGAAATACACGCAGGAGCGTAAGGCGTTCGGCCAACGGGTGATGGATTTTCAGAACACCCGCTTCAAACTGGCCGAGTGCAAGACCAAGGCCGAGGTCCTGCGCAGCTTCGTCAATGACTGTATCGCGCGGCTCGAGGCGGGAACGCTTGATGCTGCCACGGCCTCGATGGTGAAGTATTGGGGATCGGAAGTTCAGAACGAGGTCATGCACGAATGCCTGCAACTGTTCGGCGGTTACGGGTTCATGATGGAATACCCGATCGCCCGCCTTTACGCGGATGCGCGGGTTCAGATGATCTATGGTGGTACCAATGAGATCATGAAGGAACTTATCGCCCGGTCTCTGGATACTTAACAATTCCGGGGGTTTTCCCGTCCGTCGCCAGTGTTTCTGGCCCAACGGAAGGAGGACGCAAGGCCGAAGGCCGCGCTGGGAACTCCAGTGCATTTCTTACAACTGTGGCACTTGATCAATTTGACCTTGCAGCCACACGCGGAATGACCTGAGCGGTTCGGATTCCGCGCGCGATTGCGGCCAGACAAGATAGAAATCCCCAAGGCTCACCCCCGGTCCGCGCCAGGCCCGTACGAGTCGACCCGCCTCTAGGTCTGCTTCGATCAGGTAGCTTGGTAGCAATGCCACGCCTAGCCCGTGTATTGTTGCCTGCCCCATGGTCGAGAACTGATCGAACAACATACCGTGTATTCCGGTAGCCTCATGGCCTTGTGTGGTGAACCACCTTTCCCAAGCGTCCGGGCGTGTTTCAAGGTGCAGCAAGGGGGCCGCCGTCAGCCATCCGATGTCATCGGCGTCATCGGGCAGCAGGTCGGGTGAACACACCGGCAGCACATCTTCTCGCATGATACGCAGGTAATTCACACCGGCCCAGTCGCGCTGGCCGAAGTGGATCGCGGCGTCGAAATGCTCGGCGTCAAAGTCAAACGGGCGCAGGCGGGTGTTCAGGTTCACCGTGACCTCCGGGTGGCGACGAGCGAAATCTTGCAAGCGCGGTGCCAGCCAGTGCATACCGAAGGCGGGAAGGATCGACAGGTTCAGCGATCCTCCGGTGGGGTTGGCTTTCAGCTTCAGCGATGCCTGCGCCAGATGTGTCAGTGCAGCGCGCGCAACTTGCACGTATTCTTTGGCCGCTGGTGTCAGGTGCAACCGCATTTGACTGCGCTGGATCAAGTCCACACCCAATTGTTCCTCCATCGACTTAAGCTGCCGGCTGATCGCGCTTTGCGTTAGTGACAGTTCCTCGGCGGCGGCCGAGGCGCTGCCGAGGCGGTCAACAGCCTCAAGCGCAAGCAAAGACGGGATCGAGGGCAGGAAGCGACGCGGGGCGATCATATGACATATCCTCATACCTTTCGGATGGAATATCACTGGCATTTGCTGCGCACCAGCCCGATACACATACAGGCTTTTCTTTTGGGTGACCGCTTAAGAACCCGCGTGCTATCCAAGATGAAATCGCCCATCTGAAAAATTCGAAGACCGGGGAACAGGCCATGGATCGCGCTCAGATCGTTCACGAAAACTTCCTGACCCGGGTCACGAAACGTGACTATCCCAAGGGTGCGCCGCCTCGTCCTGGCCTTAGCAACACTGACGCGGTATCGCTGTTTCGCTCTCAGGTTCTCAGCCGGGCGCTGGATCGCACCAGCCGAGCAATGCAGAAGGCGGGGCAGGGGTTCTATACAATCGGCTCATCCGGTCATGAGGGGATGGCGGCTGTGGCCCATGCCCTGCGCCCGACCGATATTGCGTTTTTGCACTATCGTGATGCGGCGTTTCAAATCGCCCGGGCCGAGCAAGTGCCGGGTCAGCAGATCGCCTGGGACATGCTGCTGAGTTTTGCGTGCTCGAAAGAGGACCCGACCTCGGGCGGGCGGCACAAGGTTCTTGGCTCCAAGGCGCTGATGATCCCGCCGCAGACCTCGACCATTGCCAGCCATCTGCCCAAGGCCGTTGGCGCGGCCTATAGTCTGGGCGCCGCTCGACGGCATGATCCTGAACATCGGGAGTTGCCCGAGGATGGAATTGCAATGTGTTCCTTTGGAGATGCTTCTGCCAACCATTCGACGGCGCAGGGGGCAATCAATACCGCTGGGTGGACCAGCGTGCAATCCACGCCGCTTCCTCTGCTGTTTGTGTGCGAGGACAACGGGATCGGGATCTCAGTCAAAACGCCCAAGGGCTGGATACAGGCGTCGATGGAGCATCGCCCGGGTATCAGGTATTTTCAGGCCAACGGGTTGGACATCTATGAGACTTACGCCGTGGCGCAAGAGGCCGCCGACTATGTGCGTACCCGCCGTAAACCTGCTTTCCTGCACCTGAAAACCGTGCGGCTTTATGGCCATGCGGGGGCGGATGTGCCGACCACCTACCTGTCGAAGTCCGAGGTTGAGTCGGACGAGGCTAACGACCCCTTGCTGCACTCTGTACGTTTACTCGACCACACTGGTGCACTGTCCCCAGCCGACGCGCTGAAAATCTATGAAGACACTTGCACCCGCACGGACCGGGTCGCGGCCGAGGCAGCAACGCGTCCGCATTTGGCCAATGTAACCGAGGTGCTGGCCAGCCTGATCCCGCCGAAACGTCCCTGCAAGCGCACCAATGGCCCCAGCGCCGAGGCCCGAGCCAAGGCCTTTGGCGGAGATATGCGCGCTATGGAAGACCCTCAACCCATGAGTCGCCTGATCAACTGGGCGCTGACCGATCTGATGCTGGAACATTGTGAGATCGTCTGTATGGGTGAAGACGTTGGCCGCAAGGGAGGCGTCTACGGCGTGACCCAGAAATTGCAGCAAAGGTTTGGACCGGACCGGGTGATCGACACGCTGCTGGACGAACAGTCCATTCTGGGGCTTGCCATCGGCATGGGGCACAACGGATTCATTCCGATCCCCGAGATTCAATTCCTCGCATATCTCCACAATGCCGAGGATCAGATCCGGGGCGAGGCTGCGACCCTGCCGTTTTTCTCGAACGGTCAGTTCACCAACCCTATGGTGCTGCGGATTGCCGGGCTGGGCTATCAAAAAGGGTTCGGCGGGCATTTCCACAACGACAACTCTCTGGCCGTGCTGCGGGATATTCCGGGTGTTATCATTGCCTGCCCCTCTACCGGCGCGGACGCGGCGCGGATGCTGCGTGAATGCGTGCGGTTGGCGCGGGAAGAGCAGCGGGTGGTGATGTTTCTGGAGCCGATTGCGCTCTATCCGATGCGAGATCTGCATGAGGCGCAGGATGGCGGGTGGATGACCACCTATCCCTCACCCGATCAACACATTGCGCTGGGTGAGGTGGGTGTGCACGGGGATGGTGCCGATCTGGGCATCGTGACCTACGGCAATGGGCATTATTTGTCGAAACAGGCCTTGCCTGAACTGGAGGCCGCTGGCGTGAAGACCCGGATCATTGACATGCGCTGGCTCGCGCCTCTGCCGGTTGAGGCCCTGCGCGAGGCCACCAAACCCTGCGCTCATGTTCTGGTCGTTGATGAATGCCGCCGCACCGGTAGCCAATCTGAGGCGCTGATGACGTTCTTTACCGAGGAAAGCCCCGATACGCCAACCGCCCGCGTTGTGGCAGAGGATTGCTTTATTGCCACTGGCCCGGCCTATGCCGCTCCGTTGCCGTCGAAAAACGGCATTGTTGCCGCCGCGTTGGCACTGACCGGAGGCCGCGCATGACCCGCACCGCTGTCGTTATCTGCCCCGGGCGGGGGACATACAACAAACCCGAACTGGGTTATCTGCACCGTCATCACAGGCAGCGGATGGGTCTGTTTCAGAGCTTCGATACCATCCGCGCCGAAGCGGGGCAGGAGGCCGTGACCGCGCTGGATGGCGCCAGTCGTTACACTGTCAGCAAGTATTCCCGCGGAGATGTGGCCTCGCCCCTGATCTATGCAGCATCGCTAGCCGATGCACAGGCTGTGGCCGAAGACATCGAAGTGGTCGCGGTCACAGGCAATTCGATGGGTTGGTACATCGCCTTGGCCGCAGGTGGTGCTCTGTCACCGCAGGACGGGTTCCGCGTGGTTAACACGATGGGCACGCTGATGCAGGACCAACTGATCGGTGGGCAGCTGGTTTTTCCGTTCGTGGGTGAAAACTGGGAAGACGATGCCACCCGTAAAGCTGAATTGCTGGCCGACGTGGCGCGGATCAACGCGTCCGATGGGTGCGATTTGGCGCTGTCCATTGATCTGGGCGGGATGCTGGTTCTGGCGGGGAATGAGGCGGGGCTAAAGGCATTTGAGGCTGCGCGGCCAATGATACAGGACCGTTTCCCGATGCGGCTTCCCAATCACGCGGCCTTTCACACCGCATTGCAGGCTCCGGTTGCGGCCGAAGGGAAAGCCCGGTTGGGCGCTGAGATGTTTGGTCAGCCAGAACGTCCTCTGATCGACGGGCGCGGAAAGATCTGGTGGCCGGGTGCCACGGACACGCATGCACTTTGGGATTATACGCTGGGCCATCAGGTGACCGAGAACTATGACTTTACTCGCGCGATCCAGACCGCCGCGCGCGAGTTCGCACCTGACCTGTTCATTGTGACAGGCCCCGGTGCGACTCTGGGTGGGGCCGTGGCGCAATCGCTGGTTCTGGCCGACTGGCGCAGTATGTCCGACAAGGCATCATTCCAGAAACAACAGGACGCGCAGCCTTTCTTGATTGCGATGGGCCGCGACGATCAGAGAACGCTTGCAACCGGCTGATCCAGCCCTGATGATCCGCGCGCATTCAAGGAGCCCCGCGTGAGCGACCACAACCAGCCCCTCTGGCTGAACACCTGTATGGAGCAGCTCGGTAGACTTCCCCTGAGCGACGACCTGACCGTTGATCTGGCGGTGATTGGAGGTGGCTATACAGGTTGTTCCGCAGCGCTGACGGCGGCTCAGGCCGGGGCATCAGTGTGCCTGCTGGAGGCGGAGGAGATCGGTCATGGCGGCTCGGGCCGCAACGTTGGGCTTGTGAACGCGGGGTTGTGGCTGCCGCCCAACGACATTCGTCAGCATCTTGGGGACGAAGCGGGGGGCAAACTGATTGAACTTCTGGCCGCCGCGCCCGGTGAAGTGTTTGATCTGATCGAAAGGCACGACATCAATTGCGAACCCGTGCGCAACGGAACGTTGCACTGTGCGCATTCCGCCAAAGGGCAGCGTGACCTGAAGACCCGGCACGCGCAGCTGTCCGCTACGGGTGCGCCGGTTGAATTACTGTCTGCAGACCAGACGGAACAACGCACCGGCAGTACGGCGTTCCATGGTGCCCTGTTCGATCCCCGCGCGGGGACGATCCAGCCGCTAAGCTACGTCCGGGGCCTTGCCCGCGCCGCTGCCGAGGCCGGGGCGCAGATTGCGACCCAAAGCCCGGTGCAGTCCATGCAGTACAGCGATTGCGTTTGGACGCTGAAAACCCCTAAGGCCACCGTACGTGCGAAATCGGTGATCCAGGCCACCAACGCCTATCATCAGGGGCTGCAGGCATCGGCACCGGAATATGTGCCGGTTTATTACTTCCAGTTCTCGACCGCGCCACTGTCGGACAATCTGCGCGCCAGTATTCTGCCGGGCGGAGAGGGGTGTTGGGATACCGGCCTGATCATGACCTCGTTCCGGATGGACGCCGCGGGCCGCTTGATCATCGGCGCGATGGGCGATCTGGGTCAGGCGGGCCGCGCTGCCCATACCGCCTGGATCAGACGCAAACTGTCCGAGCTTTTCCCGCAACTGGCCGGCCAGCCGCTGATTGAGGGGTGGCACGGGCGGATTGCCATGACCTCGGACCATATTCCCAAGATCACGCAGATCGGCCCCAACGCCCTGTCGGTTCATGGGTATTCCGGGCGTGGGATTGGGCCGGGCACCGTGTTTGGCCGTCTTATGGCAAAAAGTCTTCTGCAGGATGATCTGTCGCTGCTGCCTGTTCCTGCGGTCGCGGAATACCACGAAAGCTGGACAGGCCTGCGCCGTACCTATTTCGAAACCGGAGCGGCACTGACCCATTTCGTCAAGGCGCGGTTCTGGTCACGGTGACTCAGCCCTGCAATTTCGCGGCAACTGCCTCGATCCGGTCCCGCAACCAGCGATGGGCCGGATCGTTGGTCGAGCGCTGATGCCAGACCATGTAGATCGAGACCGGGTCGCAATCGAACGGCAAGGGCGCGCAATCCAGCGCCGCCAAGGGCCCATGTTTCATCAGCAATGTGTCGGTCGAGATCAGATCGCTGCCCTTCACGAAGGAAGGTATTGCGTTGAAATGCGGCAAGGTAACGGTGGGTGGTCGGATCTGGCTCTGGTCCACGCCGCGCATCACTGCGCGGGAACTGCGCCCGTCGGCAAAGCGCACTTCGACATGTTCGGTTTCGCAATAGCTGTGCCAACTGTCCGGAGTATTGCGCCGCGCTGCGTCGTAGAAGATCATCAACGGGCTGATCAGCACGCGTTTTTGGAAAATGTCCGGCCCATCGGGGGGCAGGGGGGTCAGCATCAACTGGCACCGGTCACTGCGCAGCAAGTCCGGGTCAGGGACGCCTGAGGGGATGAATCCCAGCCTCAGCCTGACGCCTTCAGCCCTAAGCGCGTGTAGCAGTGGTGGAAAGATCAACTCTCGCGGCATGTCGTTGGTGGCAATCTGGATACTGATCTCTTCGGCCAGAGGGTCAAACGGGCGGTCATCGGTCAGTGCGCGCATACCGTCCAGCACTTGTTGAACGGGCTCTTTCAAGGACAGGGCGCGTTCAGTTGGCGTCAGCCCCTGACCCGAGCGCACGAACAGCGGATCACCCAGCACCTGTCGCAGCTTGGCCAGCGTATGGCTGATCGCAGACTGCGTCACGCCCAGACGGTCAGCGGCCTTCGAGACCGAGCTTTCCTCGAGGATGGTCAGAAAAGTCCGCAGGACCTTGCCGTCCAGATCGGTGAAATCAGTTTTGCTCATACCATCTATGACTAGTCATGAATGGATTCGCAGTCCAGCGCGCATTAGGTGACAGTCATCATCAGGAGGCACGCGATGGGAATCCGCTTTTTCTCGGACAAGAACCGGCCGGTCCATATGGGCCCTTATCCGCTTGAGCGGTTGGCGCGGCAGGCGCTTCTGCCTGACTTTTCTGCGGTGAAACCGATGCAGACGATCGGCTTTCATCGTGCGGATCACCCCGAAAGCATTGTTAACGCGATGGGTGAATTCCAGGCGATGATGGATACGATCCGCGACGGGTTTGTGAACCCGGTGGTCTCAGAAATCCCCGACGATCCGTCACAGCGTGCCAATCACCTCAAGGCGTTTGGCTATTTCAATGATGCGTCCATGATCGGTTGTGGTCCCCTGTCGCCCGAAGCGATGCTGCCCGAACCCCGCCGTAATCCCGATATCGACCGTCTGGCCCATGCCTTGAAAACGCGGCAGACCAAGACGCTGGCCTCGGGGATCGACCTGATCATGGCCGATCTGAAAGACAGCATGGAGGCCGCCCCCAAGTCGATGAACACGCATCGCCACGCCATCGTCTTCCTATATGAACACAACCGCGACCCTGATCCGAATGAGCCCGGCGCGGAGTGGATCATCGACGCGCAGGATCATCGCGCCTGTCTGCTCGCGACCGAGAACGCGGTAGTCATCGCCAACTATATCCGTCTGCTGGGCTTTGACGCGCGGGCGCATACGGCAATGTCATCCGACGTTGATCTGGGCAAGCTGGCGGTGGCGGCGGGTTTGGCCTCGGTCGAGGATGGAGACATCGTGGCCCCGTGGTTGGGCAGGCGGTTCGGTCTGGCCGCCGTGACCACCGAGATGGAGATCGCCCATGACCAGCCCCTGCAGCCGATGGCGCAGCAACCGTGGTTCCGGACAGAAGGACCCGCCTGGTGGCTGGGCGCTGGGTTTGCCAAGAATGCGCTGAACCGTGACCCCTATGCCAAACGGCGTTACGAAGACGGGGCGCATCCGTTCGAGAACCTCAAGCGGGTTGATGCGCCGACCACCTATATCGACGAGGAAAACGTGGCCCGTGTGCCCAAACGCGCCGACATGTTTGCGCGGGCGCAGTTTGGCGATATGGGCAAGCCCCTGCAGGATGCGGCGAAGGGTGGATATTACGTGCGCAAGTCCGCCCCAAGTTGCGCGCAGCGCCGGGCGCTGGGCGCGTTTGTATTGCTGCAGGACGGTGAGAGCGCAGACGCCGCGCCCCCCACCAATGCCGCGCGCAATACCGCTAATATCAAGGCAACGACCTATTTCCTTGGTGTTGATGCGGTTGGCCTCAGCCGGTGTCCGGACTGGGCATGGTATTCCCATGACGCAACGGGCGAGGAGATTACCCCTCCTCACGATCAGGCCATCAGCATGATCATTGATCAGGGCTATGAAACGATGGAAGGCGCCAGCGGTGACGACTGGATCAGCGTCGCCCAGTCGATGCGCGCCTATCTGCGGTTCTCGCTATTGGGTGGCGTGATCGCGCAGCAGATCCGCAACCTCGGCTACAAGGCCAAGGCGCATACTGTAATGGATGGCGAAGTACTGCAGCCTCCGCTGTTGCTGTTGTCCGGGTTGGGCGAAGTCAGCCGGATTGGAGAGGTGATCCTGAACCCTTATCTCGGTCCGCGCCTGAAATCTGGTGCAGTGACGACGGATATGCCGATGGTGCACGACAAGCCGATCGATTTCGGGCTGCAAACGTTCTGTGAAAGCTGCAACAAATGCGCGCGCGAATGTCCTTCGGGGGCAATCACCGCCGGGCCTAAACTGATGTTCAACGGCTATGAAATCTGGAAGTCCGACAGCCAGAAATGCGCCACCTACCGGGTAACCACTCTGGGTGGAGCAATGTGCGGGCGGTGCATGAAGACCTGCCCGTGGAACCTTGAAGGCATCTTTAAGGAACGCCCGTTCCGCTGGGCTGCGATGAACATCCCTCAGGCCGCGTCTGCGTTGGCGAAACTGGATGATGCGGTTGGCAATGGTGACTTGAACGACATCAAGAAATGGTGGTGGGATATCGAATTGCAGTCAGATGGCGCTTATCGCCCCACCGAACACCCGCTGAACCGGCGCGGTCTGCAAACCGATCTGGACCTGACATACCAAGATCAGACACTGGCCGTCTACCCCGCTTATCTGGCGCCACACCCTTGGCCCTATCCGTTTGCCATGGACCGCGAGGCTGGGATCGCCGCCTATCAGGCAATGGTCACGGCCGAAGAATACAAGACCCGAAAGGCTGCAGGCGATATGTCAGTCATCCACCGCTATACCATCGCCGGGGATGCGCCCGTCATGCGGGTTAAGCTGACCAAGGTCGACAAGATGACGGCGGATGTGACCAAGTACGAATTCTCGGCGCTTAACGGAGCGCCGCTTCCGGAATGGACCGCGGGTGCGCATCTGGACGTGCTGGTCGCGCCGGAATTCCTGCGGCAGTATTCCATGTCGGGCGATCCGTCTGACCGGACGACCTATCAAATCGGTGTGCTGCGTGAGGATGAAGGGCGCGGCGGCTCAGCGCTGTTGCATCGTATCTTCAACGAGGGTCGCAAGGTCTTCGTCTCGAAACCGATAAACCATTTCGAACTGGATGAAACGGCGACCAAGACATTCCTGATGGGCGGTGGCATTGGCATCACCCCCATGATCGCCTTTGCCCACCGCCTTCACGCGCTGGGCAAGCCATTCGCATTGCACTATTCCGCCAGTACCCGCGACGCGGCGGGGTATCTTGACGATCTGGCTGCAATGCCTTGGGCGGAACACGTGCATTACCATTTCTCGGACGAAGGCACGCGCGCTGATCTCGACTTGATCCTGTCCGGTTATGAGGACGGCTGGCATGTCTATACCTGTGGCCCGGACCGCTATATGGACGGCGTCATGCAGGCGGCGGAACGGCAGGGTTTCCCCGAGGATGCGCGGCATCTAGAGTATTTCTCGGTTCCCGAACAGCCGGATTATGAAAACCACCCGTTCACCCTGAAGCTGGCGCAATCGGGGCGTGAGCTGACGGTGCCAGCCGAAAAAGATGCCGCACAGGTGTTGAACGAGGCCGGAATTCACGTGGACGTCAAATGCTCGGACGGCATTTGCGGGGTCTGCAAATGTGGTGTGGTATCCGGCGAAATCGAACATCGCGATTTCGTTCTGTCAAAAAAACAACGCGAGAGCGCTATCATCCTGTGCCAAAGCCGGGCTGCGCAACCCGATGGCATGATCGAACTCGACCTCTGACATGAGGTCAGGAAACGACATCCGATAACAGAAAAATTGGTCGCTCCTGCCATGGACGCCGAGGGGTTGCTGCACTAACGTCCCCTGCGAACCCCAGTGAACCCTGATCAACAGGTACGAGGTATTTCATGGATTATCACAGCCCCGCCAGCTTTGCCGAGGCGTCGGCTCTGGCTGCAAATGCGACGGGCATTACACGGTTTCTGGCAGGCGGCACCGATGTTCTGGTGCAGTTGCGCTCGGAGTTGGTGACGCCCGATACGCTGATCGACATCAAGAAAATTGACGGGGTGCGCGACATCACCCGCAACGCCGACGCCAGCTGGTCGCTGGGCGTCGCCGCAACGGGGGCCGAAATGAGCGAGCATCCCGATCTGGGTCGCGACTGGCCCGGCGTGGTCGAGGCGATGGACCTGATCGGCTCGACGCAGGTGCAGGGACGCGCGACGTTGACGGGCAACCTATGCAATGGCTCTCCGGCCGCGGATTCAGTGCCAGCGATGGTGGCGGCGGGCGTGACTGTCACCGTGACCGGCCCCGAAGGAACCCGCGAGGTTGCCGTAGAAGACATTCCAACCGGCCCCGGCAAGACCTCGTTGGCGAAGGGAGAGGTGATCTCAGCCGTCAACATCCCCGCACGGGGGGAGAATGGCGGCGACGCTTATCTGCGGTTCATACCGCGCACTGAAATGGACATTGCCGTGGTCGGTGTGGGGGTTAACCTGCGTCTGGACGGCGATATCATTACCGAAGCACGCGTCTCGCTGGGGGCCGTTGCCCCAACCGTTTTGCTTGCTGAAGGCTGCGCCAAGGCCATCATCGGCAGCACGCTGGACGATATCGCACTGGACGCACTGGCCGCTGCAGCGTCCGCCGCCTGCAACCCGATCGACGACAAGCGCGGCACCATCGCATTCCGCACCGAGGTCGCTGGCGTTCTGGCCAAGCGCGCCGCGAAAATCGCCTATGCCCGCGCCAAGGGAGAGCAAGCATGAGCAAGTTCCACGTATCCACCACCGTGAACGGGGACGCGGTCGAATACCTGTGTGACCCGCGAGAGACCCTGCTGGATTGCCTGCGCGACAAGCTGAACCTGACCGGCTCGAAAGAGGGCTGCGGCACCGGCGATTGCGGCGCGTGTTCGGTCACAGTCGATGGCCGTCTGGTCTGTTCCTGCCTAATGTTGGGTGTTGAGGCCGATGGCAAAACCATCGAAACTGTTGAAGGTATTGCGGATGGGGACGTTCTGCACCCGCTGCAGAAAAAGTTCATCGAACATGCTGCCCTTCAATGCGGTATCTGCACGCCGGGGATTCTGATTGCGGCCAAGTCGCTTCTGGAGAAGAACCCAAACCCGACCGAAGAGGAAACCCGGTACTGGCTGGCAGGAAACCTCTGCCGCTGCACCGGTTACGACAAGATCATTCGCGCTGTGATGGAAACGGCCGAAGAAATGCAGGAGGCTTCGTAATGGCTTTGGATGATCGTAAGTCTGAATTCACTTTCGTTGGCACCCGTCCGGACCGCCCGGATGGGCTGGATAAGGTAACAGGTCGTGCCAAGTTCGGGGCCGACGCCTATGCGCCGGGGATGCTGCACGGGGCCATCCTGCGGTCTCCACACGCCCATGCGCGGATCGTAAAGATCGACGCGTCCAAAGCAGAGACGCATAAGGACGTCAAAGCTGTCGTGACACGCGCGGACTTCGCCGAAGTGCCGTTCAAACCCGGTCTGGAAGGCGAGTTCTGGAACGTGCTGGAAAACGTCATGGCGGGCGAAAAGGCGCTGTATGACGGGCACGCGGTGGCAGCCGTTGCGGCAACGTCGGCTCTGGCGGCGCGCGATGCGCTGAAGCTGATCGAGGTCGAATACGAAGTCCTGCCCCATGTTACTGATGTAGACAAGGCAATGGCTCCGGATGCGCCTGTCATCCGCGAAGGTGCGGCGGACTATTCCGTGCCCGAAGGGATGCACCCGAACGTGGTCCGATATCATGAAAGCGGCCATGGCGACGTCGAAGCCGGTTTTGCCGAGGCCGATCTGGTGATGGAAGACAGCTTTGTGACCGAAGCGACCCACCAGGGTTACATCGAACCGCACGCCTGTCTGGGAATGCTGGGAAATGACGGCAAGGGTGAGTTGTGGTGCACCACCCAAGGCCATTGGATCGCGCAGAAAACCTGTGCGGCTTTGTTGGGCATCGAGACTTCGCAACTGCGCGTCACGGCTTCGGAGATTGGCGGCGGTTTCGGCGGCAAGACAACCGTTTTTATCGAACCCGTCGCGCTGGCGCTCAGTCGCAAGGCCAACCGCCCGGTCAAACTGGTGATGGCCCGGTCCGAGGTGTTCCGGGCGACCGGCCCGACCGCTTCGGCCTCGATGGATATCAAAATAGGCATGAAGAAGGACGGTACGATCACCGCGGCCCGTGGCGATTTCCGCCTGCAAGGCGGTGCGTTTCCGGGTGCTCCGGGCGATATGACCGCCATGTGTGCTTTCGCGGCGTACAACCTGACCAATGTCAAACAGATCGGCTATGACGTCATGGCCAACCGCCCCAAGCAAGCCGCCTACCGGGCACCCGGTGCGCCAATGGGGGCCTTTGCCGTTGAGTCGGTCATTGACGAGATGTGTAAAAAGCTGGGCCTGGACCCTATCGACGTCCGGCTGAAAAACGCAGCGCACGAAGGCACAAAAGCCAGCTATGGCCCGCGGTATGAGCGCATCGGCCTTGTCGAAACGCTTGAAGCAGCCAAGGCGCATCCGCATTACACTGCCCCGTTGAAACCGGGGCAGGGTCGCGGGATCTCCTGCGGGTTCTGGTTCAACCACGGTGGCGAGACGTCGGTGTCGCTGGCCCTGTCCGAGGACGGCTCGGCCCAGCTGATGGTTGGTACGCCGGATATCGGTGGTTCCCGCGCGTCGATGGCGCTGATGGCAGCCGAGGTTCTGGGTATTCCCTACGAGAATATCCGCGTCACCATCGCCGACACCGCAACGCTGGGCTACAATGACGTCAGCCACGGCTCACGCGTGACCTACGCGTCGGGTCTGGCGACAATCAAGGCGGCTAAACACGCGGTTGAGAAACTGTGTGAACGCGCCGCGGCCAAGTGGGGTATCCCGGTGGATGCAGTGAAATGGGAAAATGGCTGCGCGGTGCCTTCGGGGCCCAATGCGGGCGATTTCGACCCGATGCCGCTGGCCGATATCACCGCCGATATGGGCGCAACCGGAGGTCCGATCTCGGGGCATTTCGAGGCCACCCCCGAGGGTGCGGGCGTGTCTTTCGGTACCCATATCGTAGATGCAGAGGTTGACCCGGAAACCGGCAAGACATCAATCACCCGCTACACGGTCATTCAGGATGCGGGCAAGGCGATCCACCCGACATATGTGGAAGGCCAATACCAGGGTGGCGCCGCGCAGGGTATCGGCTGGGCGCTGAACGAGGAATACATCTATGGCGAAGACGGTCGCCTGCAGAACTCGATCTTCCTCGACTATCGCATCCCAGTTGCCAGCGACCTGCCGATGATCGACACTGTGATCGTCGAAGTGCCGAACCCCGGCCACCCGTTCGGTGTGCGCGGCGTGGGCGAAACCGGCATCGTGCCGCCTCTGGCGGCCATCGCCAACGCGGTGTCTCACGCAGCGGGCGTTCGCATGAAGCAGCTGCCGATGTCGCCACCGCGCATTCTGGCGGCGCTCAAGGACAATGGTTGAGGTCCACCTCTGGTCCGGCCTTCGGTCCTTGACCGGGGGCCAGCAGGTGGTGGAGGTCGAGGCCAAAACCACCGGTGAACTTTTGCGGGCACTGGTAAGGCTGCACCCGCAGCTTCAGGGGCCAGTAGATGCGGGTGTATCCATCGCCATTGACGGGCGCGTCATTGCCAGCGGATTGACCGAACCGATCCCCGAAGGCAGCGAGGTTTACCTTATGCAGCGTTTGAGGGGCGGTTAAGCCTCGGGCGACCACGGTTCGCGCCCGACCATGCGGTCGGCCTCGGCGGTAATGTCGTTCATATGCTGCTCAAGGCTTTGACGCAGCTCTTCGATTTGCTCTTCGGATGCTTTGCGCGGCACGGTTTCGGTCCACTCGCGGCATAGAAATACGCCCTTGTTCCGCCAGGGACGGGGCATCAATAGGCGATCCCATGTACCCGCTTCGCCGCCGTATTGCGCGGAAAAAGTGATGCCGAAAACCCGTTTGCCCGAGGTGCGTGCCCATACGAGTGGCACCGTGGAAAGCACACGCTCCGGGCCACGTGGCCCGTCGGCGGCGATGCCGATGGAAATCCCTTGCTTCATCTTGCCGAGCACTTCTCGCGACACGGCAACGTTGCTCTTGTGTTTGCTGGCCATGGCGATCGTGTCCATGCCGAACAGTTTCTGCACCCGGCCTACCATGCTGCCTGCTCGAGCAGACGAAGTGATTGAGCAGATGCGCCCTTTGTCCAGCGGGAAGAAATACGGCGACTGCGCTAGCCGCTGATGCCACAGAACCACGATGATCGGCTCACCCTCTTCGGCCAGTTGATCCAGTTCCTCGTACCCGATGCGCTGCCACGTGGTGTTGCGGTTGACCATTCGGATATAGCTCGCAATCCGTCGAGCAGCCCAGTTCAGGACGGCTTCGCTGTCGGCGATCTTTTTGCGAATGCTCACGGTTGGGGTCCTTTGTGCTGACCAAACCGTGTCTTATAGAACTCAACGCCGCACGCAACTTGTTTGTCGGGGGCATTAGTCGCGCGGAATCTGAAAAAGCCTCTTGAGTCCGCCGCGCGGCTGGCATATCTGAGGCGCACCTTAGGGGTATAGCTCAGTTGGTAGAGCGACGGTCTCCAAAACCGTAGGTCGCGGGTTCGAACCCTGCTGCCCCTGCCATTAAAATCAATCACTTACATGAGTATCGGTTTTCAAGCGCCAAGAAAATTGTGCGTTCTTCTGAAAAATGCGTGAATCGGGCAGTTGCTCTGGGCTGAGCAACTCGTTTTGCTGGACGCTCGAATCCTGACCATAACAGAGCGAATGCCAGGTTTTTCATGTCGGTCCTCAAATGCAGGATGAACCCCAACCCTCACCGACAAGCGGCAAATGAACCCTGGTTCTTTCCATGGTACTGGAAAGCAATTGCATTCCTGGCTCTGAACATAAACTGCCTGACAGTTGGGTTTTCACTCGCTTTTTCCCGTTGGAAAATGACGCATTGCCCATTTTTTTGGTAGATGCTGGCCAAAGGCAAAATCCGCTCTGCTGCCAAACTCGAACGATGCTCTGAACCCTAGAATCCCATCAGTAGCTGCCGCGATAGCAAAAAAGCCAGATCCACCGTAGGGCGCATAGGTTACCGTGACCGGTTTATGAAACAACTGCCCGACAAAGTACTGAACCGGTAATAGGTTCCTAGTGTGAACTGCTGGCTCTTCGCGGGCAATGCGATCCTGTGGAATGCGACCTTGCGCCAGACTCATTCCCCTGCATCATCAGCAAAGCCCGATGTCCACAATGCGCAACGAACCAGACATTCGACCGACAACGCCGATTGTCTGGTTCAGGGTAGCTGGCGTCACTCGCGTCCGGAAGTATCCCACCAATGCGGTTGCATGAACTGTGGGATCGCCTTTGTTTTGCCGTTCAGGCTGTTGAGCGTGCCAGCTGTAAGCTCAAGAGACATCCATGCTTCATGCGCCGTCAACAGGTTCGGGTACGGCGTCTGTTTGTCGGTCGGGGCAAAACCATACTGAGGGTAGAAGGTCGGGACGCCCAGAACGAATACAGCGTCTGTTCCAATGGACTTAAGGTGTTCGATGCTGGTTTCTATCAGTTCCTTGCCGACGCCTTGACCCTGATACTCCGGCGATACGCCACATGGGGCGAGCAGGTAGCATTTTTTGTCTGGGTGGTCCTCAAAGACAAACGGGGTGAATAGCACATTAGCTACAACCTGCCCTTCTCGTCTGACACTGATCGAAATCGTGTCTGGGTGGTCAAGGAAGTCTCTGGCAAGTTGGGCAGTTTCTTTGCCTTCTGCTTCACCAAAAGCCTGTCTGTGGACTTCCGAGATTGCGTCAATTTCTGTTCGGTTCATAGTACATTTCTTTTTTGTTTCATTTGTCGGCGCACCAGAACGCCACCCCAGGTCGGAGGCTCGTTTTGCGGCGCGTTAAGCAAAGTTTCGTCGCCTGGGTTTTTGAGAGCTCGGCCCTATACTTGCTCGCTTGGATGCCTCCGCATGAGCGGCACAGAATATGGGCCGGTCACGCTGGA
>NZ_JBQFTM010000023.1:0-41827 GCF_056538605.1 Ruegeria sp. BF7
CGCAGAAAACCCCGTCACCCGATGGGGAAGAACAATCAGCCAAATCACACCATCCCTCGTAACAACTCCTATCAACGCCGCAGTGAATTAAAGGCGTAGACCACCGCTTTTCAGCGGCGTGTGCCTGCATTAGCTTGCGGTGTGCAACTCTTGTCTTATCATCCTGCGGACCGTCACCGGGCTGCTGGTGGCGTCACTTCAATTCACGCAGTTCCTGTCGGGCTGGCGTATCGGTAACGCATAAAGTACGGAGAAATCATGTCGGGTCATGGCTATGAATCGGGTCGTCTGAACCTGCCCTTTGTCGGTATCGCGACCTTTGGCAAGAAGCCTTATGTTGAAGACTGGGACAAGATCGATGCCGATGTCGCTATCCTTGGCGCGCCGTTTGATTTCGGATGTCAGTACCGTTCGGGCGCTCGGTTCGGACCACGTGCCATACGCGAGGCCTCGACCCTGTTTAGTTTTGGCCACGCCGGGGCCTATGACCATGAGGATGACGCCACCTATCTGGGCAGCGATGTGCGTATCGTTGATTTGGGCGACGCTGATATCGTTCATACCAAGACAGACGAAAGCCACGCTAACATCGAATACGGGGTGAAAAAGATACTGGACGCCGGTGCCCTGCCGGTGACGATCGGAGGCGATCACTCGGTCAACATTCCCTGCATCCGTGCTTTTGCCGAGGATTGCGAAAAGAACGGCCCGATTCACTTAGTCCAGATTGACGCGCATCTGGATTTCGTGGACGAGCGCCACGGCGTCAGCCAAGGTCACGGCAACCCGATGCGACGGGCGATCGAAAAGGACTATGTCTCGGGGATGACGCAGCTGGGCATCCGCAACGTGTCTTCGACTGCCAGGGAAGGCTATGTGGATGCCCGCGCGCGCGGCTCGGATATCCTTTCGGTCCGGCAGGTGCGCAAACTGGGAACGGATGGTGTTCTGGACCGTATCCCCGAGGGCGCACGCTATTATGTCACCATAGATATCGACGCGTTCTGCCCCTCTATCGCGCCGGGAACCGGCACGCCCAGTCATGGCGGGTTTCTGTATTATGACGTGCTGGAAATCCTGCAGGGGCTGAGCAAGCGCGGCAACGTGGTCGGCATCGACTTGGTCGAGGTTGCCCCGGCCTATGATCAGACGGAAAGCACGCAAATCCTGGCGGCGCAGGTTCTGCTGAACTTCCTTGGTTTCATCTTCCACAACCGAAGATAGTGGCTAACCCAGATAGGCACGCAGACTGGGTGGCGGGTTGTCGAACAGCTGCTCTGTCGCCGCAGGCGGGTGCGCCCGTTCGTCGGCCACAAGCACGGTCTGGTCGGCGATGCGGCGGGCGTCCTGCGGGTCATGGCTGACCATCAGCAGGGTTGTTCCGGTCTCGGTCAGCAACCCCGCAACAAGGTCCAGCATTTCGGCTTTCAGTGCGGGTCCCAGCGCCGCAAAAGGCTCGTCCAGCAACAGCATTTCACGGTGTTGCACGAGGACCCGGGCCAACGCCACCCGGCTTTGTTGCCCGCCCGACAACTCGGCCGGTTTGCGTCCCTCAAAGCCGGGCAGTGCCACGCGGGCCAACGCGATCTGGACCTGCGATTGCTCCTCGGCCGACAGCCGCCCGTTGGGGCGCAGGCCCAGAGCAACGTTCTGTTCAACCGTCAGATGTGGAAACAGGTTGCCATCCTGAAACAGCATCGCCAGCGGGCGCTTGCCAGGAGCGAGACCGGAGATGCGCTGCCCTTGCCACAGGATTTTCCCCTGTTTGAGGCCGCGAAACCCGGCAATAGCCTCCAACAGCGTCGACTTTCCCGCGCCGGAGGGGCCGACGATAGCAACGCTGGACCCGGCTTCGACAGAAAAGTCAGCCTGCAAGGTGAAACCGCCATTCTCAATGACGCAACCGTCAAGTTTCAGCATGTAATCGCCCTCCGCGATCCAAAAGCCAGAACGCCCCCATCGAAAGCAACAAAAGCAACAGCGCCGCCCCGGCCGCCGCCTGCATTTGATAGGCCCCCATCAGCCGGTAAATCTGCAGCGGCAAGGTTGCGATCTGCGGATCGGCGAACAGGGCGATCACGCCGAGATCACCCATCGACAGCGCGGCCGCAAGACCTGCAGCAAAGCGGATTTGCGGGCGCATTCGGGGCAGCAGAATCCGGGTGAAGAAGGTCTTTTTGCCTATGTCCAATGACAGTGCCAGCCGCCCATGCCGCGTGACCACATCCCGCGCCGCAGGCACCAGAATACGCAGGGCGAATGGCAGCGCCATGACCGCATTCACCAGCGCCGTCACCGGCAGCGCTAGTGCGGTTGGGTTGGCCACCGGACGGATCAGGATGAACAGGCCAGTTCCGATCACCAAGGGCGACGCCGCCAGCCCCAGAATACCGCTGAGTTCGACGATCCCATACCGCCCGGTCGCAACGGCCATGGCCATGGGCAAGGCCAGCATCAACAGGACGGCCGTACTGGCCGCCGCCACCAGAACCGAGATCAGCGCGGCGCGGAACACCAGCGAAGGCATCTCGAACAGCCCCGAGATCCCCGAAATGACCACTGCCGCCAAGGGCAGCAGCAGAAACGCCGCCGCCGCCAGTATCCAAAACGTGTCAAGCACCGGCGCGCCGCCGTCCCAGCGGCGGATGGCCCGGTCCAGACCTGCCCCAAACCCATCTCCGCGCGAGAACTTCAAGGCGGCCAGTGCAGCCGCTGCGGTCAGGGCCAGTTGCAAGGCGGACAACAACGCCGCCCGGCCAAGGTCAAAATCATAGGTAAAGGACTGATAGATCGCGAGTTCAATCGTCGTCGCCCGTGGCCCTCCGCCCAAGGTCAGGGCGACGGCAAAACTGGTCAGACAGATGGCGAAGATCACGGCCAGTACACCCGGCAGGATGCGCCTGAGCATTGGCAGTTCGATCAGACGAAACATCGCCATCCCGTCACAGCCCAGTTGCGCGGCCAAACGAAAGCGTTCGGCCGGGATTTCCTGCCAGGCCTGCAGGATTAGCCGCGTGGCCAGCGGTAAATTAAAAAATACATGTGCCAGCACAACGCCGTGCAACCCGTAGATCCGCATCGGCGGCAAACCAAAGAATCCCAATACCTCCGAAATCCAGCCCGCGCGGCCAAAGACCTGCAACAGCCCGAGGATCGCCACAATGACCGGCAGAATGAACGGCGCCCCGAGCAAAGCAATCAGAAAGCGTCGTCCCGGAAATCGCCGCCGGGCCAGTGCCCGCGCAACAGGAACCGCTAGCGCTGCACTGAACAGGGCCGACAAAACCGCCTGCACAAGCGTGAACCGCAAGGCGGCCCAATCCGCCGGGCCGAATCCACCTGCCGCTTCGGCCCGCAGGGCTACGGCGGCGAGTGTCCCCAAAATCAGCGCGGCAACCATAGCCGCCGCGCCAACACCCGGCCAGGGGCTTACTGGCTGAGCGCGCTCAGCCATTCCGCAAGCGCCTGATCCCGCACAACGGCGGCCTCATCCGGAGAAAACAGCAGGGATTTTTCCGGCTGAATCAGCGTCTCGAACCCTTCGGGCAGACCAACTGCCGGGGTCACCGCCGGATACATCCAGTTGGTGGTCGGGATGATCTGCTGGAACGCATCTGAGACCATGAAGTTCAGAAACTGATCCGCCAGTTCCGGCTGATCGGACCCGGCCAGCTTGGCCGCAACCTCGACCTGCATATAGTGCCCTTCGTCGAAAGCGGCCGCCGCTTTGCTGGCGTCTTCCTCGGCGATCAGGTGATAGGCGGGCGAGGTGGTGTAGCTGAGGACCATGTCGGCCTCACCTTCCAGAAACAGGCCATAGGCCTCGGACCAGCCTTTGGTCACGGTAACGATGTTGTCGGCAAGACCGGCCCAGACATCTGGCGCCTCATCGCCATAAGCCGCCTGCACCCACAACAGCAGTCCCAGACCGGGGGTCGAGGATCGCGGGTCCTGAATGATGATCTTGGTGTTACCCTCGGCCAGTTCACGGAAGTTCGCAGGAGCCGCAGCATCCGCGTTATGGACAAAAGCGAAATAGCCCCAATCATAGGGCGCGAACACGTCATCCGTCCATTCGATCGGCAGCGTGTATTCGGCACTGACTGCGCTTGGGGCAAACAGGCCAGTTTCCTTGGCCGCGGTGATCAGATTGGTGTCCAGCCCCAACACCACGTCGGCGTCCGAGTTCTCGCCCTCCAACCGGATACGCGATAACAACGCCGCACCGTCCTCGACGCCGACAAGGTTCAGCTCGCAGTCACAGACCGCCTCAAACGCCTCTTTCACCTGCGGGCCGGGGCCCCAGTCCGAAACAAAGCTGTCATAGGTGTACACGGTCAGCTGAGGTTTATCGGCTGCCATAGCCGTGGTTGCGCTCAGGATTCCCGCAGCAATCATCAGATGTTTCATGTCATCCTCCATTGCGGCGAGAGGGCAAGGATGGATGAAACCGTTACCTTTCCCTCCGCCGGTTCTAGCCGGTTCAGGTTCAACGGGTTCGCCTATGGCATCTCAGCGTGGCAGGCCACGCACCCCGAGGTGAGGCTCTGACTAGGCGGGAACCGACCAAAAGACAACCCGTTTCGCATGCTGTCCGTTGGTCGGCTTCACCTTATTCCGCCGCGATGACCTGATCGGACGGGGCGCTGATCGGGGTCCAGTTCAGGTCTCCGGTATAACGCCAGGCCAGCTTGCCCTGGTCGTCCATGGCGATCAGATGCAGCCAGCCGTTGTCGAACAGCGCCTGCACCTGCGGGTGCCGATCAAGAATGCCCGACATCGCCTCGGGCGGTGCTTCGACGACAACCGACAGGCGAAGCGGTTCATGTTGATAGCTTTCGCCGTCATGGATCGACTGCCACGGTAAGCCCGGACGGGGCGCGCCGTTGTTGCCTTCAAGCACACCGATACCACCGACTACATTGTGCAGCAGCTTGTTGCCGCCGCCGAACAGGGCGGGCGCCACGGTCGAGCCGTAATATTGCAGGCTGATCCAGCTGACGACCACCACCGGGGCGGTCATGATCAGTTCCAGCACGCCAAAGCCGTCATCCTTGCGCCAATCGTAATTGTGCAGGAAGGCTTGCCCTTCCAGGTTCGCCCCGTCCGTGCGATGACGCGGGGCTATGATGAAGGCACGGCATCCGGCCAGGCCCCATTCGGGGCGGGTTTCAGCCCAGTCCTGCGCGCGGCGCTGAATATCCGTGGCGTTGTCGGCGCGCGGCAGACGTACCGCGCGTTCGGCCCGGGCAAGCTGTCCGGCCACATCCAGCCAGGTTTTCACCTGCGCCAGATCACCGGCCCGGTCGCCGGGCGGCAAATCCTGTTCATACAGGCTGACCCGATCTGTTGTGGTCGAGTGCATTGCTGCGACAAACAGGGTGTCGGCGGGGATGTCGATCCCCTGCCCAACCAACCCCGAACGGACCTGCGCATCGTTCAGCAGCCCGGCCAACAGCCGCGCGTTCACGTCGCCCGAATGACCTCCGCACGCGCCACAATGCAGCGCGCTTTCATGCGGGTTGTTGGTCACCTCGGCCCCGTGCCCGACCATTAGAACGATCCTGGCGAAACTGTCGGTCAGAGACATCGCCGTCAGCACCGCCTTGGCCATGCCAACGCGAGTGTCCAGATCGATTTTCGGGTCCAATTGAGGTGTCGGGTCAACCTTGGACTTTCCGGCAACCCCCAATGCGTCGCGCATCAGCTTTCCGGCATACAAGGGCCCGGTCGCCTCGACAAAAGCAAACGAGGATACAGCGGCCAGCTTGAACCGGCCCCAGGCCCGCTTGGCCCGGGCCGAGTAACGGCGGGCCAGATCCGCACCCGCCGGTTCCTTGGCCTGAGAGCACACGGATGGCTGTAACAACACCGGGCCATGGACCTCGGTGACATCCGACCCCGCTGCCTTGTGCGCACTGGCAAGGCCAAAGAACCCCGCAAACCCAAGCGTTTCGATCCCGGGATCCTGCGCCTCAAACGCGCGGCGGAACACCTCGGACCGGACGTCGATGCAGAACGCGGCCTGCACCTGCGCCCGACCATCGGCTTTGCGCGCGGTGCCCGAAAGCAGCCTTTCTCCCAATGCGCGTTGTTGTGCCCGTTCGGCGGCCTCCTGCAGAGCAGCATCGATCACAAATTCGGCGGTTGGCGTCACCGGTGCCGCATGCGCGGCCACAATCTCTGCCCATCGCTCGGCGATCTGATCTTCGTAAAGCACGAACAGCGCCTCATCGAAGACCATCCGCACGGCCAACAGCTCGGTCACGGTATTGTTCTGTTCACCTTTCAGCTCAGCTTCCCACTGCAGGTAGCGCGCGTATTGCGCCCATCCGCCCAGGGTCGTCAGCCACCGATGATAGGCGGTAGCGGCTGCCTCGGTGCTGAGCCCTAGCCGTTCGGACGACCGGCCAACTGCCCGCCAATGCGATCGGTTGGTACCCGCAACAAAGGCGCCAAACCCGGTCAGACCCTGAATTTCCGGCGTCAGGTCGCGAGAGGCAAACTCGCGCCAGACGCTGAAAGCGCCTCCGGTCCGGGCCTGTTGCCACAAAGCCTGCCCTTGATCGAAATGGCTGGCCGCCCAGATGCCGATGCGGTCCTCAATCAGGGCAGGCCAGTCCGTACCGGAAACCTCGGCCGCCAGTTCAGCCACAGTGGGCAAAGCTTCGGTATGCGGTGCCTCCGTTTTCAGCGAAACCATGACATCCTCAAGGCTTGGGACGTTGAACGGTCCCTCAATTGAAGAAAGCGCATCCAGAATGTCCGCCTCGGTCATCTCACCCGTACGCAACTTTGCAGCCCAATGTGTCCGATCAGGTGTGATCCGTGTGCCCGCAACCCGCGCCAGTCGCGCCGAGGTCACGGCCAGCGGCTCGTCGCTTTGGCCGAGAAACGGGTTCACCGCGACATTCGAAGATAAAGGGAACAAGGGCGGGATCGCATAAGCGGCGGATTTGGCTTCGGCCACCAGTTCCAGAAGTGGTGCGGTATACGCTTCGAGCTTTGCAAACATCGGTTCAGTTCCTTTCAGGCTGCGGACCGTCTGGACCAACCGTCCAGCAACTTGTCGAAAATCGCGTTGGCATAAAGACCGTTTGACAGGTGAACCCGCAGGCCCGCCGCTGCCGGGTGCGCCGCCCACAGCGGGAAAGTCGCCTGCGCCACCGCAACGAACCCAAAACTCAGCAAGGCCAGCACGATCAGCGCCCATTCCAGCGGTCCCGGCGCGGGGGTGGCGGGCAAGGCTCCGGCGGTCACATGCTGCGCAATGATCTGCAGCACGAAGTAACTGACCGAGGTCACCAGCGCATAGACCGCCGTGCGCTGTGTCAGCTGACGCGGCGCGGCATCGGCAAAGCCCTGCGCCAGCAGGTAAGCCACGCCGAAGATCAGGATGACGCCAAGAGTAATGGCCTGAACCGACTTGCCGTCAAAGCCCAGCACCGTCCCGACCAAAGCATAGATCACGATCGCTGTCCCGAAGGCCCGTAGCACGTTGCTGGCACTGGGCACCGCAATGGGACCGGGGCGGTGAATGGCGGTAACGTTTTTTACCGCCTCACCCGAGCTGAGGAACGCATGCGCTTTGTACAGCGAATGCGCCACGATATGCAGCAGCGCCAGCGGGAACAGCGCAAGCCCACACTGCATAACCATGAATGCCATCTGGGCAATCGTGGACCAGGCCAGCGAGGTTTTTACCGCAGGTTGGGTCAGCATCACCAACCCACCAAACAGCGCGGTGAACCCGCCCAACATCACCAGCAGGGCCATCACTCCGGGCGCCGCCAGCATGACATCGGCGAAGCGGATCAACAGGAATCCACCCGCATTTATCACACCCGCATGCAGCAGGGCCGAAACCGGCGTCGGGGCCTCCATCACCTCGGTCAGCCAGCCATGCACTGGGAACTGGGCCGAGGCCAGAACTGCCGCGACTGCGATCATCAGGGCCGCCGTCGTGGTCAGCCAGTTGGACTGAACCGTCGTCAGGATCGTGTGGATATCGGTGGTTCCGGTTGCCGCGATCAGCTGAACCACGGCTGAGGCCAGGGCGCATTCACTCAGCCGTGACACAATTGCCTTCTTGCGTGCGGCGCGTTGTGCAGTTGCGCGATCCGGGTAGAACAGCAGTAGCTTGTGCAGAACCAGACTGGTCGTGGTCCACGCAACCAACAACTGGATCAGGTTGCCCGACATAACCAACATCAGGACCGAGGCCAGCACCAAGGCCATCCATTGGGTGAATTTGCCCTGTCTGGCCTCGCCATCCATATAGGTCACAGAATAGCGCAGGACGATCCAGCCAATGAAGCTGACCAGCACCAGCATCACCGCGCTAACCGCATCCAGCCTGACTGACAACCCAACGCCGAAGGCTCCGATCAAGGCCGACGTGCCGGGGCCGTAGATCACCAATAAAAAGGAAGCGGCGGAGGCGATCACGAAGGCGGCAAAGGCCGCGGCTTCGGCCAGTTTCGGCACTCGGCCCGGGCGCAGTCCCGGATGACGCCCTGCATAGATTGCAGCAGCGATCAGGATCAGCGGGTTGAGGAGTGGGAGATAGAGATACAACATGGTGACGTGTCCCTGGGTTATCCGTTTGGGACAATCAGTTAGGACAGATTCTGTGTCATTAAAAATTCATTGTTCTTCTTATTTCGTTCTATTAAATAGAACGTTATGCCACTGAACTATCATCACCTGAGGTATTTCTGGGCCGTGGCCCATGACGGGAACCTTACCCGTACGGCACAACGGCTGAACCTGTCGCAATCCGCCTTGTCGGTGCAAATCAAGCAACTAGAGGAACGGTTGGGCCACGATCTTTTCGAGCGTCGCGGTCGTCAATTGTACCTCACCGAGGCCGGACGCATCGCCCTGGACCATGCGGATGCGATTTTCTCGACAGGACAAGAACTTGTCGCCACTCTGACCGAGACGGTGCAGACCCGCAAAGCCTTGCGCGTGGGGGCCTTGGCGACCCTGTCGCGCAACTTTCAGATCGGATTTCTACGCCCCATCCTGTCGCGGCCGGATGTCGAGGTGATCCTGCGGTCCGGTAGCCCGGCCGAGTTGATGGAGGGGCTTGAGACGCTGAACCTCGATCTGGTTCTGATGAATCGCCTGCCACCGGATGACAGCCTAACCCCGTTTGAGACTCACCAGATCGCCGAACAGCCGGTCAGCATCATCGGCACGCCCGACCGGCTGGACCCCAAAACGCCGATCAAAGAGCTGTTGAAAACGCAACCTTTCATCTTGCCCACCACCGACAACAGCGTGCGCACAGCGTTTGATGCCATGGCCAGCCGCCTGTCAGAACGCCCGCAAGTCGCGGCCGAGGTCGATGACATGGCGATGGTGCGACTTTTGGCGCGCGAGGATATCGGGCTGGCCCTTGTCGCGCCCATCGTCGTTACGGACGAACTGAATTCAGGGCGGCTGGTCGAAGCGCAGGAACATCCGCGCATCAAAGAAGCCTTCTACGCCATCACGCTGCGCCGCCGTTTTCCCAATCCGTTGGTTCAGGACCTGCTGTCACACGATCCTGACCCCATGCTTTTGCCCTGACCCCCACGAGCGGAAGAAATCGTACTCTTACGTATAGTGACAGGCAACAAAATGCTCCGGTAAAACCGCGCGCAATTCGGGTGCTTCGGCGCTGCATCTACCCTTGACAACCGGGCAGCGCGTGTGGAACCGGCACCCGGACGGAGCGGCCAGCGTGTTGAGAGTTTCGCCCCGAAGCCGGATCGGATCAAACCCCGCATCCGGGACGGCGGTGCAGATCGCGCACTGCAGAACTTGGATATAGGGGGTGTTTCGGCGCAAAGAACAACGTTTCGGTTGGGGCGCATTCGGCGAATTTCCCGGCATAGAGCACCGTGACCCGGTGCGACATCCTCACCACGACGAACAGATCGTAGGTGACGTACAGGGACGGAACACCTATCTCGGCCAGAATCGACACATCCAACGCTGAAACGCCTTCGTCGCAGAGCAGATGTTCCAGAATTAGCCTGCAGCGCGCCGCAATCTCGCGCACACGGGCATCCATCTGTTTTCCTTGATCGTGCTTGCGGCCGCCAGCGGCTCGGTATTGATATCGCGCACGGTCATGCGCTGGTTCAGCGAGGAATACGTATCCTGAAACACCAGTCTCATCTTGGACGGACCTTGCGCAGCTCGGACTCGGACGCATACGGCAGATCGATGTCACCTTTTTTCTTGCGGGTCTAGATCGGGACGTGGGCGGGCAGGTCCTTGACCTCGATCAGCGTATCGCTTTTGGGGATCATGTCGCGCTCTGATCTTTGTCACCGTGCCGTCGGCAGAGCACAGTGAAGCCCGGCATCGAGGTAGGTTCAACAAGTTCCTTCGCGTCTCAAATGCCGGAAGTTGCCCGTGCGCATATGACTGGGAACGGGAAGTCGGTCAACCGGCTCATGGGGCCGGGAGTATCACCCTGCACCGGTTTAAGCCGGTTATGCAAATGCTCGATGCTGTGGGTCGCGTCAACACCGCCGGGATGTACAGCCACGGGGTCTGTTCGATGGGCCGCACCGATTGTGCCTGCTGCAGAAGAACTCCCCTCAATACCAAGGGTGGACTCAAGCCGAGCCAGACGAAGAACAGCGCTTTGGCAGAGAACTAGGCGACGGCTGGACGCTTCCCGCGCTCGCACTGCGATCATCGATGAAGACTTCACAACCCACCTGTTGAGAGTGGCGAGGTCCACTTGAACGCCACGTTCGGCCATAATCTCTTCTAAACTCCGATACGACAAAATGTGCCGCAATTAGAAGTACACAGCATACAAAACTGCATCCTTGGGAAAATGGCCGCCGTTCAATGAGACCATGCTGAAACCTGTGAAAGAAACATATGCTGAGAACAAAAGTCGGAACCTGCGTGATCGCCAATCTAGACGAAAAAGCTTGCGACACACGCTGCAGGTCACACAGCCCGGCAATTAATGATACATCCCAAAAACGACTGCTCAACAAACCATTTATTTTGCGCAAGTTATTAGGCAGGCAACCAGCATTTAAGCGCACCGTGACAACAAAGCCCCTCAAAAAGGTTCACTTTTACGATACCGCCCCCCGCCACAACATGGGCGTTTCTGTCGGCTTAGCCGCCTGCTCGAGAATCTTGGTGATCAGACCATGGTTCGGGGATTTTCCGCAAACCGGATCCGAGGCCGACGCGTCCCCGGAGATGGCCAGCGCCTGGCAGCGGCAACCACCGAAATCGATTTCCTTTCGGTCACAACTCTGACACGGCTGGGGCAGCCAGTCAGTGCCGCGATAGGCATTGAACGCCGGGCTATCGAACCAGATTTCCGCAAGCTTTTTATCCTGTACAGATTCGAATGCTAGATGCGGAATACTCTCGGCCGCGTGGCACGGAAGAACTGTCCCGTTTGGCGTCACGTTCAGCCCAGTCGATCCCCAACCGCCCATGCAGGATTTGGGGAAATCCGCATAATAGTCAGGCGGCACGAAGTCGAAGGCCAACGTCCCGCGCAGCCGGTTTTCAGCCTCGGCCACGATACGTTTGGCCTCTATTGTCTGCTCACGCGTTGGCAACAGGTGATTGCGGTTCTTCGTGGCCCAGCCGTGAAACTGCACGCAGGCCACTTCAAGCCGGCGCGCGCCCATCTCGACCGCCAATTCGATGGTGCGTTCCAGATCGTCCAGATTATGCCGGTGCATCACCGCATTCAGCGTCAGAGGAATTCCCCGGTCTCTGATTTCGGCCGCCACCTTCATCTTGCGATCAAATCCGCCCCGATACCCGCCAACCCAATCCGCCAGCTCCGCATTGGTACCCTGCAGTGAAAGCTGGATGTGATCCATCCCCGCCGCTTCTAACACATCCAGCCGTCGCGGGGTCAGACCAATCCCACTGGTGATCAGATTGGTATACAGCCCGGCATCATGTGCCCCCTGCATCAATTCCACGATATCCGTGCGCGATGCAGGCTCACCGCCCGACAAATGCAACTGCAGAACACCGAGCTCTGCCGCCTGCCGAAAAACATCGACCCATGTTTCAGTGTCCAGTTCGCTGTCACGACCCAGCAAATCGGAAGGGTTCGAACAGTAAGGGCAGGCCAGCGGACAGCGGTGCGTCAGTTCCGCCAGCATGGCGATGGGTGAAGGTACACTCATAAGTGGACCCCCAGAAACATCCGGGCGCGCAACCCGATCATGAACCGCTGCACATCCTTGGAAATCTGCTCTTCGGGGGCGTCGTAAGTTGTTGCGAGGTCAGCAATGATTGCGCCAAACTCGGCGTAGCCATCCACCCGGGACAAAATAGCTTCGCCAATCTTGTCCAGAGCTATGGCCTTTTCAGGCGCCAGCAGAACCTTGCCGCCCCGCAGCCGGTCCTCCACCATTCGAACACCACGCGGCAGATAAGGGCGATCCGTATCGGTTAACGCCAGGCTCATGCCATGCCTTCTCCGGGCTGCCAGGCACCGGGCGGAATGCGGCCCGGTTCCACATATGCTCCCCACAACGCATCCAGCTGCGCCCACAGCACATTGGTCTTGAAGATCAGCGCCTCGCAGGCCGCATCCTCCTTTACCGGCGTATCGGCGTGCTCCAGAACCCAGGCCAATCCGAATTTCACGTCCTTTGGGGCCTCGGTCAGACGTTTTTTGAAATACGACATGCTTTCGGCATTGGCGAAATCATAGTGCTGCAACATACCCTCAATGCGGCGTTCGTGGATCTTGGGCGCGAACAATTCAGTGAGCGACGAAGCCACCGCCTCGAGCAAAGGTTTATCTCGTACATAGCGGATATAAGCGTCCACAGCGAATTGCGTGGCTGGCAGAACCCCCCGTCCGCTTGCAACATAATCAGGGTCCAGCCCTACCGCCTCGGCCAGCTTCAACCAGCGGCGAATTCCTCCGCCACCGTCCACATTACCGTCGTGATCCTCGATCCGGCTGCGCCATTCCCGCCGCATCTGCGGATCGCTGCACCGGGACAGGAAAGCGGCATCCTTCATCGGTATCGCTGCCTGATAGGCCCAGCGGTTGATGACCCAGGCCCGCACCTGGTCCGGATTACATTGCCCTCCGTGCAGCATGTGGTGAAACGGGTGCTTGTCGTGATAGCGTTCGGCCCCGATCGCACGCAGCCGCTCTTCCAGTGTTCCGACGTTGCGGCTGTGTGCGTTCATGTCACTATCTCCATCCCATCAGCAGCGACGCGCCAGCCCTGAGCGTGAACAAATGCGCGTTCCGGGCCGTCCGGCTGCCAGACCGGGTTTGTGTTGTTGATGTGTATAAAAGTCTTGTCTGCCTTCAGCCCGGCCAGTCGGGCAATCGAACCTTCCGGTCCGCCGATCGAGATATGCCCCATTCGTTTTCCGGATTTCACGCCGGTTCCCGACCGGATCATCTCGTTGTCGTCCCACAGCGTGCCGTCAAAGAACAAATGGTTCGCATCCGACAAGGTTTCCAGAAGATCCACGGTCACATCCGCGCATCCGGGAACGTAATAGGCCACGGTCTGCCCGTCGCTCAGGCGAACCCCCACAGTCTGTTCCCCGACCATATCGGTCTGAACCGTCTCGCCTTCCATGAACAGCGGCACCTTGCCCGGCACCGGGAACACCCGGGCCTGCAATCCCGGCAGAACCTCAAAGCCGTGGCCGATCTTAATCCGTTCCCGCGAAACCTTTTCCGCGTTCACCGCGTCAAACACACAGTTGTCCTCCAGAACCTTGTGGATCTCGGAAGTCGCATAGATTGTGAACGGCGTCTGCTCGCGCAGGGAAAGCAATCCGGCGATATGGTCAATATCGCCATTTGTCAGCAAAACTGATGCAATAGGTGAACCCCGCAAGCCGCGCGGATGCATCGAGGGGCAGGCCATCATCTGGGCGCGAATATCGGGGGATGCATTCAGCACCGCCCAATCGCGTCCACCCAGAGAAACGGCCAGCGATGACTGGCTCGCCGGGGCGATCTTGCCGCTACGAGCATCCTGACAATTGGAACAACCACAGTTCCACTGTGGCAGTCCGCCACCAGCCGCCGCGCCAAGAACCAGAAACCGCATGGCCGTTACCCGTTCAGACGCGGTTCAAAACAGATCACGTTCGTATTCGCGACCTTCGTCCTCGGACGGCGCGTACATGTTGATTTCCATGCCGCAGTTCACTTCTTTTAGTTTGGGTGCTGTCCAGGCCATCTTACTTCCTCCGCTGGCGGGTTAGAGTGCCTTAAACCTACCAACGAGCCCCAATCTTGCGTATTGGCCTTTGGTCGTAGACCGGGTCTGCGACCAATGTCCAATAGGGTGCGCGCACCTCCGCTGCGTAGGGTCGTTACATGCGCGTTATTTTGTTCACACTGCTGTTCTGCCTTTCGGCGCGCCTTGTTCCGGCCGCGCCGCTGGACCGGGCGACGCTTTCCGAGCTTATCATGCCACCGTTCTCCCTCGGTGACCCCATCGGTGAAAACGGTGTCTATCAGTTGCTGAACTCGGGGGGGGCCAAGGCAGGATATGTTTTTGAAACCGAACCGCTTGCCCCCCTGCCCGGCTTTTCGGGATCGGCGATCAACGCGCTGGTTGTCCTCGATTTAGAGGGAATATTCCTGGACGTACGCCTGATCGAACACAATGAGCCGATCTTTGTGTCAGGCTTGGGCGAAGCTCCGTTTCACAGATTTTTCGAACAATATCCCGGGTTATCCATTTCCTCATCCATCGTCGTCGGAACCCCCTATGGCAGCGGTGGGACCGGTTCGTCGCTGGTCTATCTGGATGGCGTCATCAAAGCCACAGCCTCGGTTCGTATCGCCCATGAATCGGTTATGGCCGCTGCCCTCGCCGTCGCACGGGAGAAGATGGAAGGGATTTCGACCATTCCACCCGCACATCCCGATCCGGAGTATTCCGAAGCCCTGACATGGGAAGATCTCGTGTCGCAGGGCATCGCAACCCATACAGTCATTTCCAATGCTCAGGTCAACGACGCCTTTGACGACACCATTTGGGAGGATGACGATCCCGAGGCCCAAACTGACCCGGACGCGCCTTACCTCGATCTCTGGATCGTGGATCTCGGTCCACCCTCCATCGCCCGCACGGTCTTGTCCGATGGCGGGTTTCGCGAGTTGCAGGACTTTCTCGCAATCTCACCGAATGACGAACCGATTCTGGTGATTGAAACCGCTCGTCACGGATTGGTCAGCCCGGATTTCGTGCGCAACACCGCGCCGGACTGGCTGTCTGCGGAACAAGACGGATTGCCGGTTGCGCTGCGCGACAGCGATCTATTTGTCGAACTGTCGGACAACTTGCCTGGCGAGTTGCATGACGGGGCTATGATGATCCTGCGAACGGACCGGCGCCTCGGGTTTGATCCTTCCCGGAAATGGACCCTGAACGTCGCCGCCACCCGCCAGCACGGCATGTTCCAGCCTGAAACCGGCTCTATCAATCTGCCGGTCACCCACGCAACCGACGAGCGGTTTTTCTCGCGCGCAAAAGCAACAAAGGCGACCCCCCCCTGGTTGGATGCTCTGCGCGCGCGGCAGGCCGACATGATCATTCTGACCCTGTTCCTGACCGGCCTGACCGCGCTGCTGTTATTTGCCCAGAATCCACTGGCACAAAGCCGCACCCTCACCCCGACTCGACTGGTGATTCTTGCTTTTGTGACAGTGTTTGTCGGCTGGTGGGGCCAGGGCCAGCTGTCAGTTGTCACGGTGCTGGCGGTTGTTCGTGCCACGTTTGAAGGCGGCAGTTTCGCCTTTTTGACCTATGATCCATTTTCGCTGCTGATCTGGGGGGCCACTTTTCTCGGGTTCGTTCTTTGGGGTCGCGGTTATTTCTGCGGCTGGCTCTGCCCTTTTGGCGCGTTGCAGGAATTCGCCCATAACCTCGGACGCACTCTGAGCCTGCCCCGGCTTGAGCTTTCGCCCGCGTGGGACTCACGATTCAAGCTTTTAAAGTACGCGGTGCTGGCGGGTCTTTTCATCACTCTGTTCACAGCGCCTGACCAATTGGACAAAGCCGCTGAGGTCGAACCTTTCAAGACTGCCATCACCACGTACTTCATCCGCGACTGGGGCTATGCCACCTATGCTGCGATCTGGCTGATCCTGGGGATGGTGCTGTTCAAGGGGTTTTGCCGTTATGTATGCCCGCTGGGTGCGGTGATGGCCATTGGCGGCTTGATCCGGGGGCGCGACTGGATCAAACGGAGAAGGGAATGCGGGTCACCTTGCCAACTGTGCAGGGCGAAATGCGCCTATGGCGCGATCCGTCAATCCGGCGCAATCCGATATTCCGAGTGTTTCGGCTGCCTTGATTGCGTCGCCATCCACAACGATCAAAACCGATGCGTACCTTTGATAATCGCTTCGCGGCGCGCCACCAAACGGATGGAGGCAGCCGAATGAGCCCGTTATCCCGCCGCCGGTTCCTGACCATTTCCGCCGCCGCGCTGGCAACGCCCGCCATCGCAACCCCGCTGCGCTGGCAGGGCCACGCCATGGGAGCACGGGTTTCAGTGGTACTGCATGCTCCGGAAGATCAGGCAAAACCCGCCCTTGATCAGCTGAGGCAGTTACTGCCGCGCCTGGAGCGTCTGTTCAGCCTTTATGACAGCAACTCCGATCTGTCCCGCCTGAACCGAAGCGGCAACCTGGACGCACCCCATCCGGATTTCGTCGCGCTTCTGGAACAGGTCGGTCAGGTTCACAGCGCAACAAGCGGGCTATTCGATCCGACCGTACAACCGCTTTGGCTGGCGCTTGCACGGGGCGAGGACCCCGCACCGACGCGCGCTTTGTTGGGTTGGGATCGCGTACAGGTCTTACCGCGGGTTGTTAGACTGGATTACGGTCAGGCGTTAACCCTGAACGGGATCGCGCAGGGCTTTGCCACCGACATTGCCCGGCAGGTCCTGCAGCAATCGGGCCTGACCAGAACGCTGATCAACATCGGAGAATTTGCAGCCCTCGGCGGCCCCTTCCGCATTGGCGTGGAAGACCCCGACTTTGGACTAGTGGCTACCCGCACGTTGGAAAACCGAGCGATTGCCACATCCAGCCCTTCGGCACTGACACTCAGCGCGGATCAGAGCCATATCCTGCACCCTAACGGGAAACCGCGCTGGTCCACGGTCAGCGTCGAGGCCGACAGCGCTGCCATCGCCGACGCGGCCTCGACCGCCTTTTGCCTGATGTCTGAACCCCGGATCCGTGATGCGCTCCGCGCCCTGCCCGGAACGCCGAAAGCCACGTTGGTCGATCGCTACGGGGATCTGAAGACCCTGGGATAAAGCCGCTTCAGCGCAATATCGGTGGCGCGAACGTCAGACCGTATTCGGCGAATATCTGCGCCACGCGCCCATCTTCTACCCCGGCAAAAACCGCATCTCCAACTGCATAGGCCAGTGGCCGATACGCAAAATGAACCGCAACCCCGGCGGTCCATTTCCCCACGGCAAAGCCCGGCAGCGGTGGGCTATGCACTGCCAGATTTTCGGTTGCGCCGTGTTCCAGCTGCGCCCGAGGCCCCATCGCTGCCATGGTTTGACCCACAGCCAGCCCCGCCATGGCATCCGCCATCGAAGGGAACCGGGTCACATTGTGCGACAGCTGCCCACCGGGAAAGGATGACAGGTAGAAATCGGCAATCGAGTCGTTCTCGACCCCGACCGTGTCAAAGCGGAAATAGGCCGGAACCGGTGGGTCCTCCGGATAGGCTTCTTTACGATAGGCGATGGCGATTTCTTCGACATGGTACTGCCCGGTGAAAACCACCTGTTCAACCCGGCAGGCAAATTCGCTGTCATAAGGCACATGCAGCATGACATTGGCCACACTGCCGCCGACGATAGGGCCTTTCCAAATCCAGTTGCGCAGATCGGTCTGCAGATCCTCGCCTGGCGCCACAAGATTGAACCGGGCCTCGACGCCCAGCTCCTGCGCGATCAGGCGTCCGATCTCAACATCCACGCCCTTGATCTTCCCGTCCTCCTCGAACGACCAGGGCGGAAAATCCTCGTAGGCGGCAAAGGTAATGAACCCGCGTTCCTGAATCGTATCGAGATTCTGCCCAACCCGATCCCGCGACACGTTTTGGGGCTTGGCTTGGGGCACATGATCTTCGCATCGGGCTGATGCGGTCTGTGCCGAGGCACAGACAACCGACAGGGAGAAAAAAGTTCCGGTAAGAAAACGTTTCATGTGCCCCAATCTGTATTTTCTAGTTGGCTGCTGACAGACCGATGGTCAGGACTTCGGCCGCACCGGCAAAATCCGGTTGATCGCCGGAAATCAGGCTCGCCGCACGAAAGGCAACGCTGTCGGCCACGGGTGCTCCGGAACCGGTCGCCACACCTTCGGCAACCGTATTCAACTCGCTGCGTAGGGCTTCGACATCACCTGTGCCACCATCCGCCATTGCGGTCAGTTCATCCCGGATCTGTATCAGCCGTGGCGTCACATCGTCCAATTCACCATCATCGGGCCGGGTCTCGATATAGGTGCGGATCGCCCATGCGGCCTTCTGCCCCAGCAATTCGCCAAAGGCGGGCATCTTGGTGATACCATTCTGGGTGTATCCGGTCTGGAATCGTTCGACAAACCATTCGTCGCCATATTCTTCGGCTTCGAGATAGCGCAGATCAGGCGCCAGCCCACCGGACACACCTCCCAGACCGTGGCACCGGGCACAGTTCTGATTGTAACCGCTGTCTCCGATCTCTATTGCGGCCTTCCAGACCTCTTCACCCTGATCGCGATAAGGGTTTTCGATCAGCCACTCTTCGCCCACATCCGGCAAAGCATCGGTATTCATCGGTTGCGGTGCCACATCGCCATGGGCATGCGCCATCGAACTTGCGGCAATCAGGCCAATCGTGGCCATGGACAGTCTGAACATCTAGTCCTCCCGTTCGTGTGTTTCCCACTCAGTTTTTAGCGGAGACGAACACACGCTCGATACGAGACTTAAGTTCTAGATCAGCCGATTCACCATACGACCATGGTCCAATGGCCCCCCCTGTCGATCAGGCCTTAGCCTTGGAGTAACCGAAAACCTTCTGGTGAGGAAACATGCGAAATCTCATGCTCACATTCACTGTCATGATGATTGCAGCTGGCACCGCGGTTGCCGAGATTCGTATACCAATGGTCTTTCTCAAGCAGGAAACCGACCGCCCTCCAACTCTGTCGAACCTTGACCCAATCCCCGACGACCTGGGCGAGAAGGGCGCCCATTTGGGGTTGAGTGACAACCAAACCACCGGGGCTTTTCTCGGCCATAAGTACCACCTGGAAACCGTGGTGATCCCCGTGGGTGGCGACCCGCTCGCGGCTGCGGGCCAAGCGCTGGAACAGACGCCTTTCCTGATCCTAGATGTCCCGGCAGACACCTTGCTGAAAATAGCCGACCTGCCCGCTGCGGGCGACGCCTTGCTGTTCAACACTTCCAGTGCCGACATGAGTTTGCGCAGTCAGAACTGTCGCGCCAACCTGTTGCACACTTTGCCGTCCTACCAGATGCGCAGCGACGCCATGATGCAATTTGCCCGCACCAAACGCTGGGACACGCTGGCCCTGATTTCCGGTGAACACCCGCAGGACCAAGCTTTTGCCGATGCTTTGCGCCAAAGTGCCGCTAAATTCGCCCTCAGCATCACGGCCGAAAAAACCTGGAGCTTTGATGCGGATATGCGCCGCAATGCAGCGCAGGAGGTTTCTCTGTTCACGCAAGACCTCGGCACATACGACTTGCTGCTGATCGCCGACGAGCTGAACGATTTTGGCCGCTACATTGCCTTCAACACCTGGCTGCCGCGCCCGGTTGCCGGCTCCGAGGGGCTCAGGCCCACAGCCTGGGCACCAGTGGTCGAACAATGGGGCGCGGCCCAATTGCAATCGCGGTTCCGCGACCTGGCCAACCGTCCGATGCGGCCCCGGGACTATGCCGCCTGGGCCGCCATTCGCACGATTGGCGAGGCCGCGACCCGCACCAATAGCTCGGAACCCGCCGATCTTCGCGAATTCATCCTGTCGGATACATTCGAACTGGCTGGCTTCAAGGGCCGCCCGCTCAGTTACCGCAAATGGAACGGTCAGCTGCGCCAGCCGATCCCGCTGGTCACCAAAAGTGCCCTCGTCGCCCAGCCACCGCTCGAAGGGTACCTGCATCAGCATAACGAGCTTGACTCGCTGGGCCTCGATGCGCCGGACAGCGCCTGCAATGCCTTCCAATGACCTGCTTTCACCTATTGCGAAAATTCTCGCGAGAGGCATCCAACGGAGCCGCACAATGAAACACCTGCTCTTCACTGCCGCCCTCAGCATCACGACGCCGCTTCATGCCGCCGAGATCTGGGTTACCAACGAAAAGGACGACACGATCAGCGTGATTGATGTGGACACGCTTGAAGTCACCCGAACGATTCCAACCGGCGAGCGCCCGCGCGGCATCACCTTTTCCAAGGATTACAGCCGCGTCTATATTTGTGCCTCGGACAGCGACACGGTTCAGGTAATGGATCCGAATACAGGTCAAATCCTGCACGACCTGCCATCGGGTGAAGACCCGGAACAATTCGTTCTGCACCCCAATGACCGCCATCTCTACATCGCCAACGAGGATGACGCGGTAACCACGGTAGTCGACACCGAAAGCCGCAAGGTGATCGCCCAGATCAATGTAGGCATCGAACCTGAAGGCATGGCCGTGAGCCCCGACGGCAAGATCGCCATCACCACCTCGGAAACCACCAACATGGCGCATTGGATCGACACCGAAACCCGCGAGTTGTTCGCCAACACGCTGGTTGACAGCCGACCGCGTCACGCCGAATTCACCGCAGGCGGTTCCGAGCTCTGGGTGAGTTCCGAGATTGGCGGCACCATCACTGTTTTTGACACAGTCAACCAATCCGAGAAGGCCAAAATCGAATTCGCCGTCAAGGGCGTGCATCCCGACCGTGTACAACCCGTCGGCTTCGAATTCACCGAAGACGAAAAGGCCGTTTTCGTCGCACTGGGCCCCTCAAACCACGTCGCTGTCGTCAATGCAGAAACGTATGAGGTCGAGGATTATATCCTTGTTGGCCGCCGGGTCTGGCACATGGATTTCTCCCCGGACAAATCGCTGCTGTTCACAACCAACGGTGTTTCGGGCGACGTGACCGTGATCGACGTGGCCAGCCGCGAGGCGTTGAAATCCGTCAAAGTGGGCCGCTTCCCCTGGGGCGCGGCGATGCGACCGTAACGCGCCCCATCCGCCATCCTCCGCCTGGGCTGCCAGTTAGGGCACGCGCGATGCAAGTCCGGTGCCTATTAGCCCCAAAAAACGAACCGACAGGAGATTAACCGTGCTAACCAAATCCCTAACCGTCGCCCTTCTGACCCTGGTTCTGCCCGCCGCTGCCATAGCAGATAACAACGATGACGAACCCCAGTTCGGCATGGCCGGCCTGCTCTCGGCTACCAACAAGGAAGATCTGCCGCCGATCATCCTCTCTGCCGGCATGCCCCTGACGGACGCCCCCTGGGAACTCAAATCCGGCACTTATTACGAATTCGAAATCCAGGGCGACGGCAGCCAGGAGCTGGCGCTTGTCGGCTCTGAATTCTTCCGCGCCATCTGGATCGACGAAATCGTGGTCGAAGGGCTCGAAATCCGCCCGCTGGGGCTCGACAGTATCGAGTTTGATGAGGCCGGCGAAATGGAGATAGGCTTCATCGCACTGAAACCAGGTCGCTACCATCTCAAGGTTCCCGGCTCTACCGGCGAGACCCAGAAACTAGAGATCGCCATACAGTGATCGGCCTCAGTGTCCAAAACCTGAGCTATGCCAAAAGTACGAAACAGGCGTCGGACGATATGAATTCTCACGTCCCGTCCGGCGCTTTCTGTGCGTTGCTGGGTCCGAACTGGGCCGGGAATCCACCCTGTTCGGCCTTCTAATCCGGCTGTTTACGTCCCTCAAGACCGCATCGAAATTGCCTAACACGACATGGCAAGGGACCCCCGCATTGCCTTGAAAAACATCCGAGTTGTCTTTCAGCAGCCCACGTTTGATTTGAATCTCTCGGTTATACTCACCCTCACCTTTTTCGCCGCGCTACACGGATTGTCGGGCAAGCTGACCCAATCCCGCGCCGATGCCGTTCTGGACCGGCTCATCACGCGCAACCGGTCAAAGGAAACCGTGCGCAACCTCAGCGGTGGTCACCGGAGGCGACTGGAAATCGCCCATTGCCTGATTCTGCTGCTCAATGGCATCGCGCTGATGTGGACCTGTGTTGCCTCAGTGGTGTTTCTTGGCTTGTCGGTCAGGGGGCTCGATCCCGCACGGGGGCTGACACGGCGCATGGCCTGATCTGTCTTACGACCTTTGTGCAATACCCCAGGGTCAACCTGTTCCCAATAATGCACATAGCCGGAAACCCGCGCGACTAGGCGCCTGGCTTTGGAACAAATACATCATGGGAGGAGCCCACATGAATCGCTTTATCACTGCAGCAGTTGCAGGGGTCATGTTGGCTGGCGCGAGCCACGCCGGAGTGACCGAAGAAGAAATCAGGAATGACCAGTCCGTCACGTCGCAGATCGTGACCAACGGTATGGGACGTCACCTGCAGCGTTTCAGCCCGTTGGACACACTGAACAAGGAAAACATCCATAAATTGATCCCGGCCTGGGCCTTCAGCCTGGGCGGCGAAAAGCAGCGCGGTCAGGAAACCCAGCCTCTGATTTATGACGGGGTGATGTATATCACTGGCTCTTACAGCCGTGTCTATGCCATCGACGTGAACACGGGTGAAGAGCTTTGGCAGTACGACGCACGCCTGCCCGAAGGCATCCTGCCCTGTTGTGACGTGATCAATCGCGGCGGTGCCATCTATGGCGACAATTTCTATTTCGGCACCCTGGATGCCCGCATCGTGGCGTTGGACCTGAAAACCGGCGACGTGAAATGGCGTAAGAAAATCGCCGACTACAAGGCCGGCTATTCCTATACAGCCGCACCGCTGATCGTGGACGGTCTGGTCGTGACCGGTAACTCGGGTGGTGAGTTCGGCATCATCGGTGAAGTGCAGGCGCGCGACGCCGAAACCGGCGAGCTTGTTTGGACCCGCCCGGTGATCGAAGGTCACATGGGCACGCTCAACGGTGAAGAATCCACCATGACCGGAACGCTCAACGCGACCTGGCCGGGCGATATGTGGAAAACCGGTGGAGGCGCAACCTGGCTGGGTGGTTCCTACGATGCCGACACCGATACGCTCGTCTTTGGTGCCGGCAATCCCGCACCCTGGAACAGCCATTTACGTAACGCCGGCACCCCGACAGAAGGCAACAAGGGCGACAATCTCTATGCCGCCAGCCGCATCGGCATCGACCCGAAAACCGGTGAGATCAAGTGGCATTTCCAGACCACCCCGCGCGAAGGCTGGGACTATGACGGTGTCAACGAAGTGGTCGCTTATACCGACCGCGAAGGCAACAAGCGCTTTGCCACCGCCGACCGTAACGGTTTCTTCTACGTGCTGAACCGCGAGGACGGTGCTTTTGTCAGCGCCACGCCTTTCGTCAAGGATATCTCGTGGGCCAGCGGCATCGACGAGACTGGGCGCCCGATCTTTGTAGAGGAAAACCGGCCCGGTAACCCGGCAGATGCGGCAGACGGCAAGAAGGGTGACGTGATCTTTGCCTCGCCCTCGTTCCTGGGCGGCAAGAACTGGATGCCGATGGCGTTCTCGCAGCGCACAGGAAATTTCTATGTCCCGTCGAACGAGTGGGGCATGGATATCTGGAACGAACCGATCTCGTACAAGAAAGGCGCCGCATATCTGGGCGCAGGCTTCACCATCAAGCCCAATTACGAGGACCACATCGGCAGCCTCAAGGCGATCGATCCCGACACCGGCGAGGTCAAGTGGGAATTCAAGAACGACGCACCGCTTTGGGGCGGTGTGATGACCACTGCCGGCGGCCTCGTCTTCACCGGCACGCCGGAAGGCAAGTTCATCGCCTTTGACGACGAAACAGGCGAAGAGCTGTGGTCGTTCCAGACCGGTTCGGGCATTGTTGGCCAGCCTGTAACCTGGGAGCAGGACGGCGAGCAATATGTCTCGATTGTCTCGGGATGGGGCGGCGCGGTTCCTCTCTGGGGCGGTGAAGTGGCCAAAAAGGTCAACTATTTGAACCAGGGTGGCATGGTCTGGACATTCAAGCTGCCCAAGGAACTGGCTGCAGCCGACTGATCCGGCACCGATACACTCAACCAAGAACGCGCACTCCCGAGGTGCGCGTTTGTCGTTCTACGACTTTAGGCGTATATCCTGCTAAGCCGCTACTTTGGTATGATGGCAGGCAACGCTATCTGATCTGGATTCAAATGCACGCGAACACCGACATAGCACAGGCGATCACTTTCAATTCCGCCCTAATCGTGGACGATCACCCCTTGTTTTGCGATGCCCTGTCGATGACATTGCAGGTTGTGTCGTCGATCACCAGCATGCACACCGCCCCGACTCTTCAAGGGGCGCTTGACATGATCTCGCGTGGCACTGAACCGGATCTGATCGTGCTCGATCTGAACCTGCCGGACGTAAACGGGCTTGATGGGCTTTTGCGTCTGCGCAACGCCACCAAATGCCCGATCCTTGTGGCATCGTCGATGGCCGACAATCGCATCATCAGTTCGGCAATTCACGCCGGAGCCGCCGGGTACATTCCCAAGCACAGCCAGCGAGACGTGTTCTATCAGGCGCTGGAAACTCTTAAGCGCGGGGAAACCTTTATCCCGTCCGACTGCGTTCTGCTCGAAGAAACGGACGCGGCCGAAAAGGACGATGCAATGAAGCGATTGGCATCGCTGACCAATCAGCAGGGCCGCATTCTGCAGCTGATCTGCGAAGGCAAGCTGAACAAGCAGATCGCCTATGATCTGTCGATTGCCGAGACCACGGTCAAAGCGCATGTCACCGCGATCATGCGGAAACTGGGTGTTCAGAGCCGTACGCAGGCGGTACTGATCGCAAAGCAGACCAGCTTCGCAAATGTCTTGCACGACCAAACACCACACGGCTAATCTGGCCCGCGGTTTTCAGGGGAGGAAATGAGATGGGCCATATTCATGGTCTGTCCGGGGCGGCACAAATCGTGCGGTCTGGACAAGTCGATTGCCTGGCCCCGGATGCGGTTGCGCAACTGGCCAGGGCGCTCAGGCCCGGAGATCTGTCCCTGGTTTTACTGTTTCTGTCTCCGGAAACTGATGTGTCCCGCCTGATCGACGAAGCCCAGCGGGTTTTTGCGCCAGCCCAGGTGGTTGGCTGCACCACGGCCGGAGAGATCGGCGAAAAGGGTTATACCGATGGCAAGATCGTGGCTGTCGGGTTTCCGCAAACCCACTTTCACACCCGGACCATCCTCATCGACGATCTCGATCGGTTTGACGCCCAGAACCTGATCGAGCGCATGATCCGCAACCGAAACCATATGGCGCGGGAAACGCCGGGCTGGATTTCGGATTTTACCTTTCTGTTAATCGACGGACTGTCCACTAAGGAAGATATGCTAACGTCGCAACTGTCCGTCGGACTCGGACCAGTCCCCTTTTTTGGCGGTTCGGCCGGCGACGGCACTGATTTCGGAAAAACTTATGTGCTGCATGGTGGGCGCGCGCATTCCAACGCCGCCATTCTCATTCAGGTCCGCAGCCGCTGCCCTATCCACGTTTTCAAGACCGACCATCTCATCCCGGCCCAGAAACGCATGGTGGTGACCGGAGCCGATCCGGCCCGGCGCATCGTCCACGAGATCAATGCCGAACCGGCTGCGCGGGAATACGCACGTCTGCTCGACAAGGATCCCGAGCAGTTGACAACCTTTACTTTTGCGGCCCATCCGGTGGTGGTGCAGATCGGTGATCAGCACCATGTGCGCGCGATCCAGCAGGTGGCCGAAAACGGCGATCTGGTGTTTTTCTCGGCCATTGACGAGGGAGTCGTCCTCACGCTGGCCGATGCCGAGAATATGGTCACGCATCTGTCCCGTGAAATGGCGGCCCTGTCTGAGCAGAAACAGCCGGAAATCGTGCTGGCCTGCGATTGCATCCTGCGCCGCCTAGAAGCCCAGCAGAAGCAGATGACAACCGACATCTCACGGGTGCTCGGGGAAAACCGGGTTGTCGGCTTTTCCACCTATGGCGAACAGGTCAACTCGATGCATGTGAATCAGACGCTCACCGGCGTCGCGATTTATCCGCCCGAGGATGGCTGAGCCATGACCAGCGAACTGATCGATCCCCGGGACACGCTCGAGCGTCAAAACGAAAAACTGCTTAAGATCACCGAAACGCTGATGCGGCGGGTCGAACAGAGTTCCGAAGCCTCAGGTGCCGCCTACACCCAGTTTCAGCGGGCGGTGATGCTTGAGGAGGAAGTGCGCTCGCGTACCAAGGAACTCGAGCACGCGCTGGATCTATTGAACGTCTCGAACGCGAAACTGGCAGATGCCAACGCCGAAACCGAAGCGGCCCGGGCCAACCTCGCCAATGCGATCGAGACGTTGAAAGAAGGGTTCGCCCTATTCGATCCAAGCGATGCGCTGGTCATGTGCAACAGCCGGTTCAGCAAGCAGATGCGGGATATTTATCACCTGCTCAAGCCGGGGCTGAATTTCGAAAACTATGTCCACCTGATCGCCCACAGCCCCTATCTGTCGCTGCCCGATGGCGAAACTCCGCAGGGTTGGGAGGCCTACCGACTGGCCCAGCACAAGAACAGTCACGCCGCCTTTAGCGTCCGCTTGGCCGACAACCGCTGGCTGCAAGTCAGCGAGCATCGCACGCCGGATGGCGGCACCGTGATCATCCAGACTGACATCACCGAAATGATGCGGCTCGAGTTACAGGAACGCGAACGCCTGCTGGACGATCAGGCAAAGCTGATCAAGGCCACGCTCGAGCATTTGAATCAAGGCGTTCTTATCTTTGACGACCAAAGCCAGCTTGTTGGCTGGAACCGCCGCGCCGGTGAGCTTTTGGCGATACCGGCAAACCAGATGCAGCTTGGAACCTTTTTCTCATCGTTCTACCGCGAAATCCGTGACGATCTGGAATTCCTTGGCCCGATCGACAATACCGATGTCGAAGCCTGGGTGGCGAGCAAGACCACGCGCGCTCCGCTGTCATTCGAAATTGGCATTGGCGCCGATCGTGTCCTCGCCGTCTTTGCCCAACAGATGCCCGATCAGGGATTCGTGATCAGCTTCACCGACATCACTGCGGAACGGGCGGCCGTCCGCGCAATCAAGCAAGCGAACGAAACCCTCGAACAGCGCGTGGCCACACGTACCCTGGACCTTGAGGACGCTTTGTCCGAAGCCGAACGGGCGAATGCTTCGAAATCGCGCTTTGTTGCCGCGGCGAGCCACGACCTGTTGCAACCACTTTCAGCGGCAAAGCTCTATGTGGCATCCCTCGATTGCGATCTGCAACGGTCCGAACTTCGCGAACGCGTTTCCAAAGTCAGCAATGCGCTGGTCAGTGTCGAGCAGATCCTCGCGGCCCTGCTGGATATTTCCAAACTGGATTCAGGTCTCGCTTCGGTCGACGTCTCGTCGATCAACCTGCGGGACATGCTGACCCAGCTAAACGATGAATTGGAACCACTGGCCCGGAAAAAAGGGTTGGAGTTTCGACTGGTCAACTGTGACGCGTGGGTCGAAAGCGACGCATCCTATCTGCGCCGCATCCTTCAGAACCTTGCTTCGAATGCAATTCGATATACGGAACATGGCAAGGTGTTGGTCGGCGTACGGCGCGGTTCGGGTTCGGTCCGTGTCGAAGTCTGGGACACGGGCCCCGGCATCCCCGAGGATCAGCAGGAGAAAGTGTTTTATGAGTTCCACCGCCTAAACGCGACGGCCAATCCGACCGAGGGCATGGGCCTTGGTCTCGCCATTGTCGAACGCGCCTGCCGCCTTCTGCAACACCCATTGCACCTTTCCTCGCATGTAGGGTACGGCACCTGCTTTAAAGTTGAACTGCCGCTCAGCGCGGCGACCCCAAGCAAACAACCCGCCAAAATTCCCGCCTCAAGCGGCAAATCACTGGAACACCAGATCGCTGTACTGATCGAAAACGACGCCGAGCTGCGCTCCGCCATGACCATCACTCTGGACAATTGGGGACTTGATGTGTTGCCCTGTGCGAACCTGGAAGAGGCCCAAGAACTGCTGCGGGAAGTCGATACAGCTCCGAACGTAATCATAGCCGATTATCAACTGGATAACGGGGCGCTCGGTATCGATGCAATCAACTCGATCCGCGCCATACATGGTCCGGTGCCGGCCTGTCTGGTGACGGCCAACCGCTCGCGCGATCTGCAGGGGATCTGCGAAACGCTCGACGCGGCTCTGTTCTACAAACCGATTGATCCGGATGAGCTTCGCGGATTTCTGGAAGATGCATTGGCAGGGACCGGGGACTAAGTCTGCTTGAGTGTCTGTAAGGTGGCTCCGGACAGCGGGTTAGAGCATTGGATTACTGTAATTCGGTATTTGTTCCGGCACGCATCTGCTGCACACGATCCTCCTAGCGTAAACAGACATCCGACCGCGTCAGGAACCGCCGCCCCGATCCATTTTCAAGCGAGAACATGCCGCCGATCCCATCAATCGCATCGACGATCAGGTTCGTGTGTTTCCAACGTTCGTATTGATCAGCGTTCATGTAGAATGGAACATCACCAATCATACCGACCAGAACATCGTTGTCCCCGACTATGTAGTCGTCCTGCTGAAAGCACATTGGGGCCGAGCCGTCACAACATCCACCCGACTGGTGAAACAGCAGATGCTCTCCAAACCGGCTTTTGAGATCCGCAATAAGCGCCAAAGCTGCGTCGGTCGCGGTAACGGTCATGGTGTCGGTCATTGCGTGGCCTTTCGGGAACACAAAGGAAAAGCCGTCCCCGAATTTCAGCGGGGACGGCCTGTTCGTGGATTGCTTAGAAGAAGCCAAGCGCGTTGGGGCTGTAGCTGACCAGAAGGTTCTTGGTCTGACGGTAATGATCCAGCATCATCTTGTGGGTCTCACGACCGATGCCCGACTGCTTATAGCCGCCAAAGGCCGCGTGGGCCGGATAGGCGTGGTAGCAGTTGGTCCAGACACGACCGGCCTGAATTTCACGGCCAAACCGGAACGCGCGGCTGCCGTTGCGGGTCCAGACACCGGCACCGAGGCCGTAGAGCGTGTCGTTGGCGATTTCCAGCGCTTCGGCGTCGTCCTTGAATGTGGTGACCGACAAAACCGGGCCAAAGATCTCTTCCTGGAAGATCCGCATCTTGTTGTGGCCCCTGAACACGGTGGGTTCGATATAGTTGCCACCTTCGACACCAGGCAGAGTCGACACGTTGCCACCGGTCAGCAATTCGGCGCCTTCATCCTTGCCCAGTTGCAGGTAGGAAGCGATTTTTTCCTTCTGTTCGATCGAGGCCTGCGCACCGATCATCGTGTCCATGCTCAGCGGGTTGCCCTGCTTGACCGCCTTTACGCGCTCCAGAGCGCGGGCGATGAAATCGTCGTAGATCGATTCCTGGATCAACGCGCGCGAGGGGCAAGTGCAGACCTCGCCCTGGTTCAAGGCAAACATGGTGAAACCTTCGAGGCATTTGTCGAAGAATTCATCATCCGCTTCCATCACGTCTTCAAAGAAGATGTTCGGGGATTTGCCACCCAGTTCCAGGGTGACCGGGATCAGGTTCTGCGACGCATACTGCATGATCAGGCGCCCGGTGGTGGTTTCACCGGTGAAGGCGATCTTGGCGATGCGGTTAGAAGAGGCAAGCGGCTTCCCGGCTTCGAGGCCATAGCCGTTGACGATGTTGAGAACTCCAGCAGGAAGGACATCGGCGATCAGCTCAGCCAGAACCAGAATCGAGGCCGGGGTCTGTTCGGCAGGTTTCAGAACAACGCAGTTGCCTGCGGCCAGCGCTGGCGCCAGTTTCCAGACCGCCATCAGAAGCGGGAAGTTCCACGGAATAATCTGACCAACAACGCCCAGCGGTTCGGGGATGTGATAGGCATAGGTGTCGCCGTCGATTTCCGAGACATGGCCCTCTTCGGCACGGATGCAGCCGGCAAAGTAACGCCAGTGATCGACGCACAGCGCCAGATCAGCAGCGATGGACTCGCGGATCGGCTTGCCGTTGTCCAGAGTTTCAGCGGCTGCCAGGGTCTGGGTGTTGGCCTCCATGATGTCGGCAATCTTGAGCAGCATGTTGGCGCGCTCGGTGGTCGAGGTCTTGCCCCAAGCCGGGAACGCGGCGTGGGCGGCATCTAGCGCGGCCTCGATGTCATCAGCGTTCGATCGGGCGATTTCGCAAATCACTTCGTTGGTGATCGGTGTGGTGTTTTCGAAATACTGGCCCGACTTGGGTTCAACGAATTCACCGTTGATGAAGTTGCCATAGCGCGCTTTGAACGGGAATTCGACGCCAAGGTGCGAGGTGTCCAGCGCAGTGCTGACCTGTACGTTTTGAATGTTCATGTCATTCCTCCCCTTTAAAAGAGTTCCAAGAAATGCAGCGAATCCCATGGCCTCAATCCTCATTGGTTCAGGCACCGGACCGGTGCTGGGCCAAACATAGGAAGTAGAACAGTGTTTCGATATTGTACCTTGGTCTGAGCGACTTAGGTCTCATTCAGCAAATGTGCGGGTTCAAATCGTTCAGATCCCCCTCGGCTGCTCAGGGCGGCATCGCGGTCGCCAACATGATCCCAAAGAGGCAATTCCCCAGCACTGCGACGTCTGGCTTGCTGCTATTTACCGAGATCGCAGCATGGGTGTTTCCAGGAAGTCGCTGACTCTGGCCGTGCAAAAAGCTTGCGGCACAAACGCTGGTTTTAAAACTGACAGGCGTTTCAACGCCGTGTCGGAAAAGATCAGGCCGGTTCAATTTGAACCGGCCTGAAAAATTTTTAGAAGTGCGCCGACTTGGTGTTTTCCGGCACCACCGGCGGGGCGAACTTGGTCAAGTCAATGCCTTCGACCGCTGCTTTGTATTCTTCGATCTTCGGCGTCCGGCCCAGGATGGCCGACAGCACGACAACCGGGGTCGAGGCCAGCAGGCTTTCGCCTTTCTTGTCCGGCGCATCGGCCACGACGCGGCCCTGGAACAGGCGGGTCGACGTGGCAAGAACCGTGTCACCCTTGGCGGCTTTCTCCTGGTTGCCCATGCAGAGGTTACAGCCGGGACGCTCGAGGTAGAGAATGTTCTCATACTCGGTGCGCGCCTGCGTTTTCGGGAACAGGTCGTCAAACTCGAAGCCCGAGTATTTCTCGAGCACTTCCCAATCGCCCTCTTCCTTCAACTCGTTGATGATGTTGTAGGTCGGTGCCGCGACCACCAGCGGGGCCTTGAATTCGACCTTGCCGGTTTCCTTTTCCAGGTTCTTCAGCATCTGCGCGACGATCTTGATGTCACCCTTGTGCACCATGCACGAGCCAACAAAGCCCAGATCAACGTGCTTTTCAGCATTGTAGTACGAGATCGGACGGATCGTATCGTGGGTGTACCGCTTGGAAACGTCGGCATTGTTGACATCCGGGTCGGCGATCATCGGCTCGACGATCTGGTCAAGATCGACGACGACCTCGGCGGAGTATTTCGCATTGTCGTCCGGGGTCAGTGCCGGTTTTTCACCCGACTTGATCTCGGCAATGCGGGCATCAGCGATGTTGATCAGCTTTTGCAGCATGCCGTTATCATGCTCCATGCCCTTGTCGATCATGATCTGGATGCGTGACTTGGCCAGTTCCAGCGAACCGATCAGGGTGTCGTCGTTGGAGATACAGACCGAGGCCTTGGCCTTCATCTCGGCGGTCCAGTCGGTGAAGGTAAAGGCCTGGTCGGCCAACAGCGTGCCGATATGCACTTCGATCACGCGGCCCTGGAACACGTTGTCGCCATGCTGTTCCAGCATCTGCGCCTGGGTGGCGTGCACCACGTCGCGGAAATCCATGTGCTCGGCCATTTTGCCCTTGAAGGTCACCTTGACCGATTCCGGGATCGGCATCGAGGCTTCACCGGTGGCCAGCGCCAGCGCCACGGTGCCCGAGTCGGCCCCGAAGGCCACACCTTTGGACATGCGGGTGTGGCTGTCGCCGCCAATGATAACCGACCAGTCATCCACCGTGATGTCGTTCAGCACCTTGTGGATCACGTCGGTCATCGCATGATAGACGCCTTTGGGATCGCGACCGGTGACAAGGCCGAAATCGTTCATGAACTTCATCAGGCGAGGCGTGTTTGCCTGTGCCTTGGCATCCCAAACCGATGCAGTGTGACAACCCGACTGATAGGCACCATCAACGATAGGGGACACGACTGTCGCGGCCATCGATTCAAGTTCCTGCATGGTCATCAGGCCGGTGGTGTCCTGCGACCCGACGATGTTGACCTTCACACGCACGTCCGAACCGGCGTGCAGGGTCTTGCCCGGAGTTGTGCCGACAGCGTTCTTGTTGAAGATCTTCTCAACCGCGGTCAGGCCCTGACCTTCGTGGCTGATCTCTTTCGATGGAGCAAAGACCAGAGGTGCTTCGACACCCAGCGTCTCGGCCGCAAATGTCTGTAGCTTCTTGCCGAAGACAATGGCGTAGGAACCGCCCGCCTTCATGAATTCCACTTTCTGCGGCGTGAAGGACGCGGACACATCCACCAGTTCTTCACCATTTTCGCTCAGCAGCTTGTGCTCTTTGGTGTTGATCTTCAGCACCGTGCCGGTCGCGACCGAATACTTCTCTTCAAGAATCGGGTTGCCGTCATTGTTCAGGATCGCATTGCCGTCTTCGTCGACCTTCTTGACCCAGTTCTTCAGGTCGATGCCGATACCGCCGGTCACACCCACGGTGGTCAGAAAGATCGGTGAGATACCATTGGTGCCTGCAACGACCGGAGCGATGTTGACGAAGGGCACATAGGGGCTGGCCTGCTTGCCGGTCCACAGTGCCACGTTGTTCACACCCGACATCCGCGACGAGCCCACGCCCATGGTGCCCTTTTCGGCGATCAGCATCACTCGCTTGTCAGGATGCTGAATTTTCAGGGCTTCAATTTCCTGCTGCGCTTTCTCGGTGACAAAGCACTGACCGTGCAGTTCCCGGTCCGCGCGCGAGTGCGCCTGGTTGCCCGGCGACAGCAGGTCAGTCGAGATATCACCCTCGGCCGCGACATAGGTCACGACTTGAACCTCTTCGTCGACGTCGGGCAGCTTGGTGAAAAACTCTGCCTTGGCATAGCTTTCCAGAATGTCTTTCGCTACCGCGTTGCCAGCCTCGAAAGCGGCCTTCAATCGGTCGGTGTCGGCGTCATACAGGAAGACCTGCGACTTCAGCACTTCGGCGGCCTGACCCGCAATCGCGGCGTCGTCACCCAACGCCAGGTCCAGCAGAACCTCAACCGAGGGGCCGCCTTTCATGTGCGACAGCAGGTCGAACGCAAAGGGAACCGAAATCTCCTCGACCACGGCCTCGCCGAGAATGATCTCTTTCAGGAACTTGGCCTTTTCGCCTGCAGCGCTGGTTGTGCCGGGCAGCGTGTTGTAGATGAAGAAGTTCAGCGACTCCGCCCGATGTTCGTTGCCGGTATCCTTGATCTGATCGACAATCTCTTTGACAAGGGCGCCATCATCGATGGGCTTGGGGTGCAGCCCCTGTTCCTTACGGGTTTCGATTTCGCTGAGGTAGTCTGTATAAAGGCTCATGGCTGATCCGGCTGTTTGCAATTTATGACGCTGTCTGCCGGATTCGCGGTGCTCTGGCGAGACCCGGCATTTTGTTTGTATGCGGCGGTATACCATTCTGCGGAGAATATCAAGGGACCATCTGCGCCGATCGAACGCGTTCGGGTGATGAACGCCTTGGCTGCGGCTCATCGAAACCAGTAGTCCCAGCCGTCCAGATAGTACCCCGTCAGAATATGGGTCTGCAGCGTATTGGGTTCGACTGCGACGCGGTCCATGTCCGAGCCGAACACCTGCGCTGCCTGCCACACGTCATCGGTCAGAAAACTCAGCCCCTTCGGCAGGTTCAGATCCCGACCCGGCAGCGGTTCGGGTGAGGCCAGCACAAACCCCCACTCGCCGAAACTGGGCACATAGCTGTGATAAGGCAAAGTATGCAGCCCTCGCCCCGGGTGCTGCGGATTACGGCTGCGGTTCAGGGTTTCCACCACCGACCAGAAGGCCTGCCGCGCAAAGAATGGTGACCCGGCCTGTGTGACCAACAGCCCCTGCCCGCTCAGCCGCTCGACAGCCAGCCCGTAGAATTGCCGTGTATATAGCCGCGACAACGCGATGGATTTCGGGTCCGGCAGATCAATGAGGATCACGTCAAAGACCCGGTCCTCCCCTTCCAGGAATTTCCACGCATCCTTGTTGACGATGGTGACGCGCGGATCGGACAAGACCCTGTCGTTCAATGCCGACAGGTCCGGATGGTCGCGGAACACCTGTGTGACGCGAGGATCAAGATCAACCAGCGTCACGCTTTCGACGTCTGCGTAACGCAGCACCTCACGCACGGCCATACCGTCGCCGCCACCGAGAACCAGAATATCCACCCGCCGCGGAGCAAGCGCCATGGCCGGATGCACCAGCGGCTCGTGATAGCGGTGCTCATCCAGCGTATCGAACTGGATCGAGTGGTTCAGGAACAGACGCACCCGGTCACGATAGCGCGTCACCGTGATCTGCTGATAGGGCGTCGCCTCGGACAGGATCACGTCATCCTCGAACAGTTCCGCCTCGGTGACTGAAACCAGTTTCTCGGAATGCCACAACGCCACCATGGTCGCTGCAAAGGCCAGCACCCAGACGCCCACCAGCAACCGGCTGGCCCAGTGCCGGAACAGGAACAGCGACAGCCCCGCCACCGCCAGATTCAACCCGCCAAAGGCCAGACTGGCCGACATCAGTCCCAGATGCGGGATCACCAGCAAGGGAAAAGCCAGCGAGGCCACCAGCGCACCCACGTAATCGACGCTCAGGACATTTTCGAACCGGAACTTCAGCGCGCCGATCTCTTCCAGTACCCGCGCGATCAGGGGTATTTCCATCCCCGACAGTACCCCGATGGTGATCAGCGCCGCATAAAGCGGGGTCGCCACATGCCCCATCCACGCATAGTTCAGAAACAGCACTGGCGCCATGAAGCCACCGACGATCCCCAACAGGATCTGCGCCCAGACAAAGCCGGAAAACGCGTGCGTGACATAGCGCGACAGCCACGCGCCCAGCCCCATGGCCGACAGGAATATCCCGATGACCAGTGAGAACTGCCGTACCGAATCCCCCAGCAGATAGCTGGAGAGCGTGGCCGCGATCAGCTCATAGATCAGCCCGGCGACGGCAACCAGAAACGTCGCGGCCAGCAGCCACGCGGCGCGGGCCTCAACCGCCCGGGCCGCCGTCATGACAGGATGACGGCCGCGATGATGATGGCAACCGAGACGAACAGCAGCCCGATCAGGATCGACAGCGCCACGTTCTGGTCATGCTCGATCTCGCGCACGATCGAAAACGGGGTCAGCCAGTCGATGACCTTCCACACCACCCACATCAGCGTGACACCGAGAAAAGTGTAAAAGATTGTGCTGATAATCTCTGCAATCTGAATGGCTGCTAAATAGTCCATGATGTCCCCGTTATTTCACGCGATTTGATCGATAATAGCCGCCGCCGTCGCTGCCGACGCGAACCGACCTGTCCAGGTCACGGCTTTCACCGCCGTAACCGTAGTAAGTTACGTATCCCGTGGCCCCCACGGCCGCGGTGGAAATCAGTAGGAAGATGATCCGGAAAGCTGTCACATTAATCCTCGTCCACCCAGTCAGTCCCCGACCAGCGCGCCTTTCGATGCAGCCATTTACGCCCGAACTGATACAGGAACAACGCCCCGAAGACCGCGCCCAGATAGGCCATCCACTTGCCGGTGAACAGACCCGTCCGGACATCCAGTGACAGGTGGGTGAACGGTTCACCTGACGGATGTTGCCGTCCGTTCCCCCCATGCCACAGCCCTTTTTCGGCCGCCGAGAGCGTCAGAGTGTAGGTTCCGCTGATTTCAGGTCGAAAGCGCAGCCGAGTCGCCGGGGACCCTTCGCTCCAGTTGCCATCGGAATCACGGCCGGAATAGGATTCGATGGTGCGACCGGTCTCGAACACCGGCTGGCCGTCAGGGTCCAGCATCTCCATCTCCAGATAGGCCCAGCTGTTCCGCAAGTTCCCGGCCACCCGGATCGAGGTCAACCTGTTGTCGGCCTCCAGCGGAATGGCGATCTCAACCGGAAGGTCCCGCAGGTCCACTTTGGTGTTGCGCAGCACGACCCGCCCGTCCTGCACGTTGAACGCCAAAGCCGTCACCAGGCAAATGGCCGCGAACACAAACGAACTCCACAACAGGAACCAGTAGTTTTGCCCTGCCACAAAGGGTTGCAACGGATGGACGCGGTAGGGCTTGAGGTCCAGCGTAACGCCAAAGGCCGCTTCGGCCTCGGCCTTGGTCACATAGATCGAACGGTAGGTTTCGCGCTCGCTGCCCGTTTGCGAAAACGCAAGCATCGCCGAGTTGGACATGGCCGTGACGGTCACCGTCCTCTCACCGAACTTTGGCCGCCAGGTAAATTCGCCTTCGACATAGGTGATCTTGCTGGTCGTGGTCTCGTAGTAGCGGAATGGTTCCCTATTGATATGAATGGTTGGTCGATGCTCAGCGCTTTCCACCACGTATTCGGACAGCCAGCCTGTTCCCCTGTATCGACGCGAAAACACCAGGTGGTCGTTCTCAAGGGTCAACCAGGCATAGCCATGGGTAGGCGAATAAAGCTGATGATCGATCCAGGTGAATTCGCGCCCCGCCCAGCGTTCGGTGTGCTGGATCAGGCCGATGATGACAAACTCGACGTCATACAATCTGCCGCGCATCCCGATCGACAGCGGTGTATCTGGTCGCTTCAGCCCGGCGAACCTACGCAGAACCTTATAATTGTCCTGTGCATTCAATTCTGATCCGCAAAATTCGCAGATTTTGACCACTACCCGTCCACCGCCCAAAACGTCCAATCCTGCTCCGCAGGAGGTGCAATTGATGGATGTAAGCTCGGGTGTCCGGGTCATGCCTGTATCTGCACCTTCACACCGAACGGGTCGTGCCAGCGCCCCTCATACCACGCTGTGTTTTCGCCCCAGAACTCACCGGAAAGCAGCCGGAAACCATCGGTCGAGGCATTGACGAACCGATATGTCTCGCCCACCTGCAGTTCCTCGTTGAACTGCCCGCGCAAGGCGATGCACTCGGCCTGTTCGACTTCGGTTACGGTGTAGGTGGCACCGTCGAAGTCCAGCGTCTCGCCGGGTTTGAACGGAGGCTGGGACTTAGGTATCTGCGCTTCCGGGATGCGGACTTGTTCAACAACGTCGCCTTCGTCCACTGAAATCCACGAGGTCGCGCCCTTTTTCGAAATCCCGCAGTATTCGTCCCAGAACCCCCGCCCATAGGAAAAGCGCGCGTGGCCGAGGATCTGAATGGTCTTGCGCCCCAGTTCGATGGTGTCTCCGACAGCGAACAGCAGCGGTGCATCATGCATCACACCTTGATCTCCGGCCTGCTCGATGTGGTCGCCCTTCAAAAACAGGGTTGTGCCACATGACGAGCAGGTCACGAGCTTGGCGGCTTTCAAAATGATCGGGCATAAAGTCCCGCAATTTGGGCAATTAAAATCCTGCATGGCTTCAGGTCGCGCATAGAGGTGAAAACTTCAAGCTGTGATTGAACCCTACTCCGTAGCTTCGACCCGGACACTACGCACATCCGGGTCAACGCGGCTGTAGGCAGCCAGCAACCTCCCATTCCATTTTTGCGCGATATAGTCCGCCATGAACCGCGACGGCGCCACAAGTGTAACCGCCCCCCCTGCCCTGTCGGCTTCGGCCAGATGCCGAAACCAGCTAGCCCAAAGCTCGGGGTCTCGTCCGTGCAGGATGGCCTGAACTTGCGTCCAGACATCCCCATCCGAAGTATCCGGCGGCGCCGGTTTGGCCGTAAAAGGTACCACATTGGTGTCTGACTCAGGTTCCTCTGTCATTCGCGCCAGGAAATCGGGCCCGATTGTCGGCCACACTTCGGACGTGTCGATCATCAACTGTTTCAGATCCAGCTCATAGACCGCGACGCGCCCGCGGGCTGCGGGGCGCTTGACCGCGATCCAGCCCATTGTCCGCAGCTTGGCCATTTCACGTTTGACGGTGCGTTCGTTCACCGACCACAAACGGGCGATTTCCTCTCGGCCGATCGACAGCTCATTGTTGCGCCAGTTGTATCGGGTTGTGATCAGGGCGATGATCCGCAGGATGCTGCGCTGCCGATGCTTGTCGCCCGACAGGGCGTGCACGGTCAGTGCTGACAATATATCATACTTGATCGCGGGCGCATTTCGCCCGACCGGTTTTGCAACCTGCATTCCAGTTCTCACCGCTCTGTCTGCCTCAGACGGTTTATACCGCCAACGTCGCGCTGTTTGCCAACGCTTTTCGCCTTGATGTCCTGATTAGCGTCCAATCGGACGATTCTGTCAAGCGGAGTCTGAATTGAAGCCAGGTCCCGGCTTGTCCCAAATCAAAAATCAAAAAGAATATTGGTGAAGTATTGGTGATGGGGGACATACTGGCTGTCCCCTTATTGAGTGGTTTTGTCCCCCCATATGGGGTGGCGTCAGCCTTTATGCCCCCCTAAATCCTGTTTCAGAGCCGGTGAATTCGTCCCGCTCCGAATCATCAGGGCTTCGAATCGGCCAACACGCGCGAAGCCCTTTATTTCTTACCCGTGGGTAAGATCACAGTGTCATTATATTTCCTTTTGCCTAAAGCGCAAATCAAGCGTAAATAGGAAACACATAAAAAATAGCGTCCCAAACGATGAGACTTGAGGCATGTACACGCACGAAGACCTGAACGCATTGCGCAATCAGTCCCTCAAACTGCAGGGCTGGATTCGCCAGCAGACCTTCAGCCCCGAGATGGAGAAGACCCTCCGCCGGTTTTCAAGCTGGGAGGTGTCCGAGCTGATCTTTCGCGTCAATCAATCGACTTTCCGCGGCAAGCTTGCGGCTGACCCATCCCTTCCCGGCGGTGAAGTGGAGCCCGAAGGCCGTCAGCGCTGGTTCAGCCTGGAAGAGGTGAATGAGCTGCGTCGGCGGCTCAAGGTGAACCGCAAGTCGCTGATGCCACCCCGGCCTGTGGGCAAGCGTGCCATCCGAGCTGCGGTAGCCAACTTCAAAGGTGGCGCGGGCAAGTCCACAGTCGCCCTGCACCTGGCCCATGCGGCGGCGCTGGATGGCTATCGCGTGCTGGTGGTGGATTTCGACCCACAAGCGACGCTAAGCCATTCCATGGGTCTGACCGACGTGGCCGAGGACTTCACCGTTTGGGGCATCATGGCTCGAGACCTGATCCGCGAGACCGGGCGGATGAATAGCCGCTCTGCCGCCGCCGAATCCGGAACCGCCCTACCCCGCCGCGAATTGCCGCCCTCGATCACCGATATGGGGCTTGGTGATCTGCGCATATCGGATTTCATAAAGCAGAGCTCGTGGTCGACCATCGATGTCATTCCCTCCTGCGCCAACGCGGCCTTCGTGGAATTTGCTTCGGCGCAGTACCGGCACCTGAACCCCGAATGGTCGTTCTTTGCCGCGGTGTCACGGTATCTGGATCAGATCCCGGACGATGCTTATGACCTGATCCTGTTCGATTGCCCGCCTGCCATTGGGTATCAGTCGATGAACGCGGTTTTTGCCGCTGACATGCTTTATGTCCCTTCAGGGCCCGGATATTGGGAATACGACTCGACCACCTCCTTCATCGGTCAGTTGGCCGAGGCGTTGGAGGATCTGGCTTATGGCTTCGACAAGACCTTACCCACGGGTAAGATCGGCCTGCCCAAGACGTTCTGCGAGATACGCTTTCTGCTGACCCGGTATGAACCGGGCAACGCGCTGCATTTGGCCATGTTCGATGCGTTCAGGAAAGTGTTCGGTGAGCATGTCGCCGAACATCCGGTGGAAATGACCCGCGCCGTCGAGCAATCCGGTCGCTTCCTGAGTTCGGTCTACGAGATGGATTACCGCGAAATGACGCGGGAAACCTGGCGCCGCGCGCGCTCGACCTTTGATAATGTGTATGAAGAATTCCGGGGCGTGATGCTGTCGGCCTGGGACAAGCTGGAGGATGACGCATGAGCCGTAAACGCAGAATGTTTGACATCGACATGCCGGCCATGGAGGACATCCCGGTCGGCAAGGTTCCGGACAAGGTGCTTGAGAAACGGCGCGGTCCGATGGCCACGGCAATCTCGGAAAACGCCGACGCCCTGCGCGATCAGCAATCGACCGAAGAAACCATCCGGGCCGAAAACGACCGCTTGGCGCACGAGCTTGTCCGCTTGCGGTCCGAAGGTTTGGTGACCGAACATGTGGCTCTGGTGGACGTGGTCACCGAGAAGTTGACCCGAGACCGCAAGCCCGGCCCTGACCCTGAGCTGGACGAGTTGAAAGACTCAATCCGTGATATCGGCCTGTCGAACCCGATCCGGTTGGAACGTCGTTCCGATGGTCGTTTCGACCTGATCCAGGGCATGCGTCGCCTTTCGGCATATCAGGCGCTGTTCGAGGAGACCGGTGAAGAAATCTATTCCAAAATCCCGGCTGGCATCTCCGACGAGAGTGATTTGAATGACAGTTATCGCCGCATGGTGGATGAGAACCTGATCCGCAAGGATATCTCATTTGCCGAAATGGGGGCGCTGGCCCGGGCCTATGCTGACGATCCGGCCAATGACTGCGCCGATGTCGACAAGGCGGTTGCGATCCTGTTCAAATCCGCCAGCTATACCAAGCGCAGCTATATCCGGTCTTTCGCCAGCTTGCTGATGATGCTGGACAAGGTGCTGATGCATCCCAACGATATTCCGCGCAATTTGGGGGTCGAGTTGAAACGCAAGCTCGACGCCAGTCCGGGCTTGATCGGTCAGGTCAGCACTGCGGTGATGAGTGAACCGGATCGTGACGGCCCGCGTGAAGTGGCAATACTGCGGTCGTTTGTTGAAGCCGAGGGGAGCGTCCCCAAGAGACCGGTCACCGCTTCGGGTGGAAAAACGCGGCGTGCAAAAACCACATTCCAGGTGTCGGGGCGGGCAGGGGTTGCGAAATGCTCAGCCTCTAGCGGGCGGCTCGAATTGCGCTATGACCTGGATTTTTCACGTGTCGACCGTGCCCGGCTGGAGCAGGCAATTGCAACTCTGATCGGCGATCTGCAGGAAGAGGACGATCTTACCCACGGGTAAGGTTTTGATATCGAATTCTGCACTGTGACGAACGCCGGGCCAATCGCCCGGCGTTTCCCGTTATCGAAAGTCACCCCAGCAGATCAGTTGCCGGGTTTTCGGCAATATCGACGTCATCGTAGTATTTCTGCGCCTGTACCATGGAGCGGTGCAGGGACAGGCGCATGGCGGCCTGGATCGGGGCGCCGTCGAGCGCGGCTTGCGTCAGAAAGCCGGACCGCAGCCCGTGGGGGGAGGCAAACCCCTCGGGCAGCCCGGCCAGTTTCAGGCGGTGTTTGATGATCTGATTGATCGCATCCGGTGACAGGCGGCGGCCCAACACCCGGTCGGCCTTGGAGACTGGTCTGAACAGGGGGCCGTCGCTGATCTGCCCAACCTCGATCCAATGCACCAGTG
>NZ_JBQFTM010000024.1:0-30350 GCF_056538605.1 Ruegeria sp. BF7
CCAGCAGATCCGCGGCCACATTCACCACCAGAGCAACATCCGGCTCCGTGGACAAACCGTCATCCGCCGCGTCGGGGGCTGTGTTGATGGGAGTAAAACCACCGTCTTCATTTGTGATCGGGTCGCTGTCAAAGGCAACGTAATCCACTTGGGCTGTATAGCCATCCGCAGGGCCGGTATTGCCCGCATATACACCGGTTTTTGTGACAGCGAGGCTGTGTGCAAAGCTGCCCGCCGTGACCCAATTAATACCGTCAACCGAATACTCGAATGTCCAGATGTCGCCGGATCGATCAACGCGTAAATACGGGGCTGTACCTTCGGGAATGGAGACCCGGATCGCCATTGTCGACTCCCCATCCACCGTGATGGCGGCAAAGGCGTAGAGGTTGTTGTTGTCCGAATACGTGCCGAAGCGCAGCCAGTTGCCGGTATCCTGCTCAATCAGCAGCCCCTGAAGCTGGTACTTCTCGGTGGGAGTGGTCAGAAATTTGGTCTCGATCCGGAAATCTGTATCCGCAGTCGCCTGCATGGCGCGGGCACCATTGTTGGTGTCCCAGACGTCATAGTCGCCATCTGGTGTCACCAATTCGAGATAGGCGTCGGACGCGTTCGTATCCAGCGCATGCGAGATACCCCCTGGACCTTCAATGCTCCACACTGGTTCCAGTACACTAGACGCAAAATCGTCTGAATTACTCATTATGCCCTCGTCACCCCAAAAAACATTCAACACACTAAAACAGAAGGCATTCACCGAGTGATAAGAAATGCTTCTGGTCTCAACCGATCAATTATAACACAGTATTGATTTTTTCGCAGTACACATATGTATAGGTCGGTTTTGTTAGGGCGTATCACGTAGAGGCGTTGCTGTCGACTTTGGAGCGATTTCTGGGTCTTTCGCAGGATATCCCAACCGATGGCTATAGGAGTATTCAGTGCCCTCCTGCTGCTTTGACAGATACCCTTGGGTGCTGATCAAAATGTCTCCACACCAGGCTTCGTCACTTCAACATCCGATCCGTGTATACTGAGGTCGGTGCGGCTGCGCAAAAGTTTTGGCGTGCGAAAACCGATTCACCTGAGCTGGAAAACGCGTTAGCACTTGTTGAAGCGGCCTGGTCAACCCGGCCGGGGTGATCAGGTAGAGGGTAACTGCAGTGCCATCTGAAAGCGAATCCGGGTCTGAAAGTAACCGACACGAGAACGTCACTGTCTCCAAGCGTCTTGTGATCGTTAACTCGGCCAGTTCGATCCTCACGAGGATTCTGAATGTCACGGCACTACTTTGGGCATATCAGTATCTTCTGAAGCGCATTCCGGCAGAGGAATTTGCCGTATTACCCGTTGTGACGTCGGTCATGGTCGTTGCGCCGCTCTTCTTTTCGTTCTTTTCCAGTGGGGTGGATCGTTACGTCGTCAACGCCTATGCGAAGGGTGAGTTCGGCAAGGTCACCAGCATCGTGTCGTCGATCTTTCCACTGATGTTGGGTACAACATGTGTGTTCCTGACAGCCGGTCTGCTCTTTGCTGCCAATATTGAGAATATACTCAATATCGCCCCTGCAATGGTCGGCGATGCCAGGATCATGATGGCATTGTTGGTCTTCAGCTTTGCCCTGCAGATGTTGGCGGTGCCCTTCCGCACCGGGTTTGTGGTGCATCAGAAATATGTGGAACTGAACCTGCTTGGTGTCGCGCGCGATTTTCTCAGGATTCTTCTTTTGCTTGCCTTCATATTTGGAGCCGGTCCCAAGGTGATCTGGGTTGTTGTCGCCATGGTTACATCCGAAGCGCTTTACATCATTGTGGTGGTCTCACGTTCCATGGCAATGGTGCCCCAACTCCGTTTTCGTCCCGGTTTGTTTGAGCGCCGGCAGGCTCGGGAACTGGTGTCTTTTGGTATGTGGACCGCCTTTGGACGGCTTGGCGATATCTTCTACACCAATGCAGCCACAATCTTGCTGAACCTCTATGGCACAGCGATAGATGTCACCAGCTACCACATTGGTGCGACGTTCTTTCGGCAATTGGATATTATGACGAATATGGCGAAACAGCCGCTCACACCGGTGCTGACTGCGATGCATGCTCTGGACGACAAAGCCAGGATGGCGCGGACCGTATTTCGCGGGGGACGCTATACGCTTTGGATGGCTTTGATCGTCGCGGTGCCCCTTATCATTTATGCGGATGATTTTATCAGCCTTTACTTGGGCGATGCTGAGTATTCCTCGGCCGCGACGGTAATTGTGCTGCTGATGTTCACTTTTCCGTTCACGAAAGCGGTCGCACTTTTGCCAACCATCGCAGTGGCGACCGCACAGGTCCGGCCTTTTTTTCTGCCTGCATTTTTGTCAAAGGTTTTCATGTTCCTGATCATGCTGTGCTTGGCATGGTATGGAAATTTGAGCGCAACCGGTGTCGCGTTTTCTCTGACCGTAGTGGTGGTGGCCATGCAGCTCGGGTATTACTGGCCACTTTGTCTGAAGATGACCGGCAAGGGATTTGGAGTCTTTTTCAAAGAGGTTTTGTATCCGGGATGCCTGCCAGCTTTTGCTGGAACGGCGGTCTGGGGTTTGCTGAAATTTTATGATCGTCCAGAGAGTTGGACAGCCCTATTGGCTTATTTGGTTCTTGGCGGCGTTGTCTATGCAGCCGTCATGTTTGGTTTTTGCCTCAACGCCCAGGAACGGCAGGATCTCAGATCTGTTCTGGCCAGGCTCAAAACCGTGACCTGAATGCTGCTCGTTTCGGCTCTTATCCGGTTTATTGCCTAGCCTAGTAGCTATAGCCATAACCGTATGCACCTTGGGCATAATGGGCCTTGTTCAGAACAACGCCCATCACGTTCGTCAGTTCCGCAAGTTGACGTTCAGCCAAGTCAATCTGGTCAATAGTGGTGCGCTCAGCTTCGGCCAGAAGCAAAGCGCAATCGACATTTTTGAGGAACCCGAAATTGTCATCGACCTCCATCAACGGTGGCATGTCGAGTAGCACAATATCCGGCTTGAATTCCGCTTCGACGGAATCCATTACTTCGCTAGTTTTTCTGCTTTGTAGGATCTCAGCTGCGTTTCTGGTGGTGCTGCCGTTGAGACCCAGTGCCACGTTGGATCCAATCCGGTGCCCATGTTTGGAAAAGGGTACTGTGCCCTGCAATACATCGCCCATTGTATGTGGGCAGGCCTGATCAAGGGTTGTACAGAGCCCCCCGCGACGCAGATCAAGATCGAAGATCATGGTGCGCAGATCGGTCTGGCGTCCAAAGCTAAAGGCGAGATTGGCGGCCACGGTGCTTTTCCCGCACGAGCTGCGGGGTGAGACCAGCGCAACCCTTTTCCAGTCATGCACTCTTGCCTGCTGCAAGATACGGGTGCGCAACATGTCGAAAGGCCCCATTTGAGCGCTATCCGTGCTGGCAACCAACCGATTTCGGGCAATGATTTGCGCGGATACCTGAATGGGTGTCAGGCCCGTCCACAGCTCGCCCAAGGCTGCGTCGGTAGGCTTCTCTGATGCCACCACGGCTGTCGCGGCGGGTGAACGCGCCTGTCCCGCTTTCTGCCGCTGTGAGCGGGCTTTGTTTATAGCAACCTGCAGTTTTTCCATTGATCGCTATCCTTCCCGATCACAATCTTTCACGCTTGTGCTCACCAGCGCGTGCCAATTTTGTCCATTATCTGTTCGGCAATCAGATCCAATGGCTGATAGTAAGTATGAACCGCATAAACCGAAGCGGAAACGCTAACGAGAATAAAAATCAGCCAGACCAGTTTACCCACCCGCCGCCGCCAGATTTCCCCCGGGGTTGCGATATAGGGAATAGTCGCCAGGGGTGTGATGCCCAGTTTTTCAATCAGGTCTTCAGGACGCCGCACCGATCGGTTGAGCAATTCCAACAGAACAACCAGACCGAGGCCAGCCAGAATGCCGAAAAAGATACCGCCTCCTGCAATCATGGTTCTGTTCGGTTTGGACGGTCGGTTAGGCACAACCGGGGGCTCGATCACTGAAACACGCTGGCCCTGCGCTGTGACCTCAATCCGCTCCCCGGTGCTGGCGCGGGACAAACGGTCAACTGCCAGATTGTACTGTTGCTGTATGTTGTCCCGGTTCTGCGTCAGTTCCTCCGCCCGTATCGTGGTTGCAGGGGTGCGGTTGATGGTGCGGGTCAGTTTTTCTAGTTGGGTCTGGGTTCCGGTTTTTTGCCTTTCAAGAACATTGATGCGTGTCTTAATCTCGGCCAGCTGCACATCCAGTAGTGCGTTGCCGGTGGTGCCTTCCTGCTTTTCCGGTGGGGGCTGAACTAGCTTCTCCATATCTGCGATACGTGCCCGCAGCATTTTCACGCGCGGGTTTTCTTCAGAATACACCAGCAACGCCTCATTGAGGCGGCGCCGAAGATCTTCAAGCTGTTGGCTTTCCACAGATCGCTCTGTAGCGGGGAAATCGTTTACCCGTCCGGTGGTTTCGAAAATCAGAACCAAGTTCTGTCGCTGATCCTCAAGCCCGGTGATTTCACGCTCGATCTGAGCCAGACGCTCCTGCAGCAATGTTTGTTGGCTGAGCTTGTAATCAAGGCTTTCCGGCAGTGCGTCAGCATTTTCTGTCTTAAATGCAAGCAGGCCGGCATTGTGTTCGGCCAGTTCCTCACTCAGCCTTGCCACTTCCTGCTCGAAGAATTCCAGTGTTTGTGCAGCACGCCCGGTGCGGGAGGCGACATCTTCCTGCTGGATCAAGCTCAGATACTCATTGAGAACCCCTGCGGCAATTGTGCCTGATCGCGCTTCAAAACTGATTTGCATAAGCGGAATGGGGTCGCGGCGACCATTCCCGCTTACTGTCGTTCGAGCCCGCATGCCTGCTACGACCCTGTCTGGCGTCATCTCGGATATGTTTGGAAAAACTTTCTGCCGGTTGGCGATTTCGAGCAGGTTTGCGCGTGTCAGCAATCGCTGTTCGAGAATTTCCAGTTGCTGCTGCGCCGGGGTGCGCACGGTTGACGCGGCTAGGTCGTCCGGAATGCGAGGAGCTTCCACGATCAGCCTCATCTCCGATACATAGGCGGGCGGTAGCGAATACGCGGTAATAATCGACGCTGCGCTGATCACTGTCGCAACAATCAGAAAATACGGCAGACGCCGCGAAAAGATTGACCAATAATACCGGATATCCACGTTCAGTCTTCCTGTTTGACTTCAGCGAGCATCTGATTGCGCTCCGACATCGTCATCCTGCCTTTTCTTCTGGTGGCACACGTTCTTCTGGCCTGAGAGACAGTATCTGAAACTTCTCTGGCTTGTTTTCTTCCGGCAAGGATTCCGCACCAAAGAATACGCCGTCATCCAAAACGTTCTGCACAATACTTTCCGATACTAGCCTACTGTCGTCGCTCCAAGTATAGAGCATGGCAAACTCGCAAAGTTGATTAACCAGCCGCGGAATGCCTGCGGTCGCCTGAAAGATCAGTGTGCTGGCGGCGTCTGAGAATTCTTCTCCGGTTCCACCAACCAGCTTGAGTCGGTGCGCGATATAGCCTTTGACCGTGTCGCAATCCATGCGGGGCAAGTGAAAACTGGCCGCAACTCGCTGGGCAAGCTGGCGCATGTTCGGATCCAGAACCATGTCACGCAACTCGGGCTGGCCAACCAGGATCAGCTGAACCAGCACGTCTTTGTTGGAATTGATGTTGGTCAGCATGCGCAACTCTTCCAGGCCTTCGCGCGAAAGGTTTTGCGCCTCATCAAAAATTAGCACCACGTGCCGACCAGCTGCATATTCCGCGATTAGGAAATCCAGCAGTTTCTGGAATAATTGCACGTATGGAGCACGCGGATTGGCCTCGACATCCAACGCATTCAGAACCCATTGCAGCATCTCCCCACGGCCACGATGGGCGTTCGAAATCAGGCCGGGCTTGATATCTTCGTCCAACTGGCCGAGCAGTTTCTGAATGAGTGTCGTCTTACCTGCTCCGATCTCGCCCGTGATCAAAGTGATGGGAGCTCGGGACATAATACCTAATTCCAGCACCATGAAGGCGCGTTTGTGAGGTTCAGACCAGAACAGGAAGTCGGGGTCCGGCAGCAGCGTGAACGGCCGCTCGGTCAGTCCGAAATGTTCAATATATAGTTCATTGGAACTCATATGACCGACAGCTTTTCAAATCTTATACTCACAACGGGATGCGCTATATAACGCACCTCAATAATAACACCTGGATGATCAGACAGGTCTTTCAAGACCACAATGTCGCAATCACCCCAAGATTGTAACCGTATCGGGCCTTGCCGCCTACCCCTTGATCGTTCTCTCTTGAGTTGAGCCCTGATGTAACATGCCTGAAAGCGTTCTCTTTTCGTGACCTGATAGGGCCGCGCGCCACCATTTGGTGGGCACGATCTGTTTCCATTTATACACCAAAGATCCAAGAACGGGCGCATTGATCTAAGTATTGTCGACAATTTGATTAGAATACTGAGTTTAGAATCGTGAAATCTGCATGGGTTGGTACGCGGCGGAGCTATATTTTTGATTTTTAAATTAAATTTATAGCTCATCATCAAATTTCAGAACTTTTTAGTTCCAATTGATGCGCTTGCGACGGGGTGCGCAGATGCAGGGTTTGTTAAGTGGAAAGCGCGAGCGGTGGGCTGTGGTGTCACTGTGACAAGGCGACCTTTAGAACCGAACTGCTTTTATTTAACTCAAGTGCCACGATGTCCGTCGCGATTTGTGCTTTCCAGACGCCATATGTGCGAGGGGGGCAATGTCGTGCCGATGATTCAGGCCCCGTCGTGCCTGTCACCTGATTGCAGAATTCGAGACAATACCTAACAATGCGCAAAACCGTTTTTTGTTTAGGAATAATAGCTGTTGGTGAACAATGCGAAAACTCCTCGGCTGGACTCTTTTTGCGCGAACCCGTTTCACTTGTCGCAAGTCGTTAGGAAGTCGGTCTTTGGGTATGCCTTTTGAGTAGATACGATGCAAATTTCTGTCATCATTCCACACTACAATCATTCCGAGTATCTTCGTCTTTGTTTGGAGAGCTTGTTTCAGCAAGAGAATCTGAAATCGGATGTGGAAATCCTCGTTGTGGACAACGGGTCGAAACGACCCCCTCAGGATATCGGAGATAGCTATCCCGGTGTGCGGGTGCTCCAGCAGAAAACGCCCGGCCCCGGCCCGGCCCGCAATCTCGGTGCGGCCGAGGCACGCGGGGATATTCTGGCCTTCATCGATGCGGACTGTCAGGCCCGGAGCGACTGGTTGTCGGTGATTGAAAAAGCATTTCAGGATGCGGATACACAGATCATTGGTGGGGATGTGCAAGTGAAATACGCAACGCCCGGAAGCCCTACTTTTCTGGAGCCATACGAACGTATCTATGCCTATCGAAACCGAAAATATATCGCCGAAGGGTATTCCGGCACCGGCAATCTCGCTATGCGCGGGCAGGCCTTCGAAGCAGTTGGCCCCTTCGCTGGGTTGGGAGTTGCTGAAGACCGGGAATGGGGATTGCGCGCAAATGCGCGAGGCTACGCCACGATCTATGTTGAAGACATGATCGTCTATCACCCCGCCCGCAAATCCTTTGCGGAACTGACCAGGAAATGGGACCGCCATATTGTCCATGACTATTCTGACTACACCAGAAAATCTTTCGGGAGACTGCGCTGGCTATTCCGGACCATCGCCGTTGCCGGCTCTCCGTTGGGTGAACTGGGTACGGTACTGTTTTCGGATCGGGTACAAGGTGCTCGGGAAAGAGGTCTGGCCTTTTTATGTATGACAAGAATCCGCCTCTACCGCGCACGCAGAATGCTGCAGGTGATATTCACTCCTGGATCTTTACGCGCAGAGGGAGATTGGAGCCGATAAGGCTCGCGCCTATGAAAGAGCGTGGTGGCCATTATCCATTCAACTGCCAAGAGAGGCGGGGCAGTGCCAAATGTATGGGCGCGCACTCACTCACCGACGCTCCCTTAATAGTTGCGCCTGAAATTTTCTTTGAATTGTGGCAGGAATCGGATAAAAAAATGGCATAGTTTAACTAGAAAGCCCTATAACTTGGGCAGCAGTGTTTGAGGCCAAAGTTGTGTGGCCTTTGAGGTGAGAGTGGGCAGGCCGCAATTTGTGCGGTGATGTTAATGCCGGAGTACGATTGATTATGACGAGTTACGTTAAGGGGGTGAGTGCGGCTGATGGAGTGGTTCCGCTTCAAATCCAATCTCAGCAAAAGACCTTTTATTCATTGGGGGGGAAACGGGTAGCCGACATTCTATTTGTTGTTCTATCCGCACCGATCTCATTATTCCTGATTGCGATCATGGCCCTTCTGGTCATGCGCGACGGAGGAAACCCGTTTTTTATCCAGGAGCGGGTTGGACGGGATAGCAAGACTTTCCGCATGTTCAAAATTCGCACCATGGTGCTGAATGCCGACAAGCGGCTGGCGGCTTATCTCGCTGAAAATCCAAAGGCCCGCACCGAGTGGGCGCGCGATCAAAAACTTAAAGATGATCCGCGCATCACGCGTGTTGGCAAACTGTTGCGCCGCACGTCACTGGACGAACTGCCTCAACTTTGGAACGTTCTGCGGGGAGATATGTCCATTGTCGGGCCGCGTCCAATGATGACGGAACAGCAGGCGCTGTATCCGGGTCAGGCCTATTTCAAGCTGCGCCCTGGCATTACCGGCCCCTGGCAGGTGTCCGACCGCAACATGACCAGTTTCGCGGCCCGCGCGGATTATGACACCCGCTATCTGGCTGAATTGTCTGCAGGAAAAGATCTGTCCATCCTGATGCGCACGACATCGGTTGTTTTGCGGTGCACGGGGTATTGAGAGCCACAGAACTTTCTTGAACAGAGTGCAAAGAAACCACATCATCTTTTGCAGGATGTTTGGAAAGCAACGATGATAAAACAGATTGTCAGGGGCGTTTCCTTGGGGACCGCCCTTTTTCTTCTGGCTGCATGCGATTCCGCAGAAGAACGGGCAGAAAAGCACTATCAGGCCGCTCTTGAGCATCTGGAAAATGGTGATGTCGCCCGGGCTACGGTCGAATTTCGCAACGTATTCAAGTTGAACGGCAAGCATAAAGAGGCGCGGCTTGCCTATGCGAAAATGCGCCGTGAAGCCGGTGACGCGTCGGAAGCTTATAGCCAGTATCTGCGGCTGGTCGAACAGTACCCCGACAACCTGGAAGGACGCCGCGCACTGGCGCAGATGGCCACTCTGACCGGAGACTGGGCGGAGGTAGAACGCCACATCAAAGTAGCTGCTGAACAGGCGCCGCAGGATCCGATTGTGCGCGCTGTTCTGACAAGTATTGCCTATCGCGATGCCATCGCCGCGGGTGATGACCGGGCCATACAGGCGGCGGCGGAACAGGGGGCTGCTCTGACAATCGAAGCGCCCGGACTGGTGATCCCGCATTTTGTCGTTGTGAATGAATTTGTCCGGCAGGAAAACTGGCCCGCAGCTCTTGAAGCGCTGGATGCGGCCATCTCTGTTTCACCGGAAACGCGAGGATTTTATAACCTGCGCCTTGGCGTATTGGGCAAACTCGACAGAGGTGACGATATTGGCACCGCTCTTGAGGAAATGGTGCAGCGATTCCCTGAAGACGAAACAATTCAGAGCAGCTTGGTCGATTGGTACATGTCGCGCAACGATCTGGATGCCACAGAAGCATTTCTACGTCAGCGTATCGACCCCGCCGAGGAAGACCCCCAAAGCCGGATGGCCTTGCTGCGCTTTATAGCTGCAACCCGGGGTCCTGAGGCAACGATTTCCGAAGTCGACAAAATGCTTTCCGGAGATCTGGCCCGTCGGCCACTTTATCAGGCATTGCGCGCCGGTCAGTTATTTCAAGCCGGTGATCGTGATGCTGCCATTTCCGATCTGCAGGCTGTTGTCAGCAGTTCGGAGCCATCCGCAGATATGAACGATGCCAAAGTGGTACTGGCGCACATGCTGATTGAAACGGGCAACCAGACTGAGGCCCGCGCTTATGTCGAAGACGTGTTGACCGGAGATTCTGGCCATGCGGGCGCGGCAAAGATCAAGGCCGCCTGGCTGATTGAAGAAGACCGCACGGGAGAAGCTATTGTCCTGTTGCGCGGAACGCTCCGTGACAACCCCCGTGACCCCGGGTTGATGACCTTGCTGGCCCGTGCGCATGAACGTGACGGAAACCGGGACCTGATGGCTGATATGCTGTCGCTGGCCGTAGAGGCATCAGGACGTGCGCCGACAGAAGCATTGCGCTATGCGGAGTTTCTGGCAAGCGAAGGCCAATACGATCACGCCGCAAGCGTGCTGATTGAGGCGCTTGATCGCCAGCCAAACAATGTTCAACTGCTGGTGCTCTTGGCACAATCCCAGATTCATCAGCAAAACTGGAGGCAGGCGCAAGCCACCATCGACAGGCTGCAGGCTCTGGACGACACCGCTCAACAGCAGGCTCGAATTCTCACCGCCAATCTGATTGCCGCTCAGGGCCAGGAAGATGCCCTGCTGGCCTATCTGGAAGATTTGGCCGTCGGGAACAACAATGCGAATTATGTGGCTGAAATCGGAATTGTGCGCGCCCACGTGCGTAATGGCGACCTGAACGCCGCGCTGACATATCTTGAGCAAGCGCTGGAAGTTTCGCCAACCGATTTTCTGCTGCGCTTCCTTCAGGCCTCGATCCTTGCCGGTATGGGAGAGCCGGATCAGGCCGCCGCAATCTATCGCTCACTTCTTGAGGAAAGGCCGCAGAGCGAGCGAACCTGGATGGCGCTTTATGCCTTGCTTGCCAGAACAGACCCGGCACAGGCAAAAGAGGTCCTGGGGCAGGCACTTTCCGCTTTGCCGGACAGTGCTGACCTGAAATGGCTGCAGGCAGGCGCGCTTGAGGCGCAAGGTGATATCGAAGGCGCAATCGACGTTTATCAGGCTCTATACAGGGCCAATAGCGGCTCAGCAGTTGTCGCCAACAACCTCGCCAGTCTTCTGGCCACGAGTCGGGATGATGCTGAAAGCCTTGATCAGGCCTATCGCATTGCCCGCCGTCTACGTGACAGCCCGGTGCCGCAATTCAGCGATACCTATGGCTGGATCGCCTATCGCAGAGGGGATTACGACGCGGCATTGAAACACCTCGAATTTGCGGCACAACAGCTGCCTGGGGAACCCTTGGTGCTGTACCATCTGGGTGCCACCTACGCCGCGCTCAATCGCAATACAGAGGCACGCGCCACGTTGGAAAAGGTTGCTGATCTGGAAATGCCCGAAGATCTGGCGCAAAAAGTACAGGATGCAATCGCTGATCTACCCACACCAGTCGAAAACGGTAACTGATTCTGATTGCGGCACAATTTCACCACAGCACCGTTCCATCACTTCTCAAGTGGCTTACATGGACTCACCTTCCACGCTAGGCTCAACAAGAAATTCAATTTTTCGAGGGCTTAAAAGATGCTAAGAACATTAATCGGTCTTCTCGGCCTGATCCTTTCCGCGACCGTTGTTCAGGCGCAGAGCGGGTATCAAGTTGCGCCTGGTGATACCCTTCAAGTTGAAGTTCTGGAAGATCCCAGCCTCAACCGCAGGGTTCTGGTCCTGCCCGACGGATCTTTCAGCTTTCCATTTGTCGGAACTGTTCAGGCTGGTGGCCGGTCGGTCGGCTCAATCCGGGACGCACTGACGTCAGGGCTGGCCCCGCAATTCGCAAGCACACCAAATGTCTATGTCGCCGTTGCAGCAACTGCGCTACCTGAGTTTCCGGGGCTGGAAATCGACGCCAACACGGATGACATCTATGTCATGGGGGAAGTCACTACACCCGGATTGATTGCAGCAAAACCGGGCACGACATTGCTGCAGGCCCTGGCTCAGGCGGGCGGCCTGACCCGGTTCGCCGCTGGTAAACGTATTCAGCTACGGCGGCAAAGTCAGATTATGTATTATGATTTCCACCATACCGGCAAAAAGCCCAGCATAGGTGGCAATACGGTTCTGATCCCTGGTGATGTTGTAGTCGTTCCACAGAGGCGCCTATTCGAGTAACTCGCAGCGCTATTAGGAGAGCTCTTGGGGGGTGTTGAGCGCTTTATTGCAGCAGAGCAGCCAGATAAGCCCCATATCCGTTCTTGGCGTATCTTTCGGCTTGGGTATTCAGTTGGTCATCGCTAATCCAGCCTTGCCGATAGGCAACTTCTTCAGGGCAGCCAGTCTGCAATCCCTGCCGTTCTTCCAAAGTGCGAACGAAATTGCCTGCATCCAGCAATGAAGCATGGGTGCCGGTGTCCAGCCAAGCATATCCGCGCCCCATGGTTTCCACTTGCAGCATACCTTCTTCCAAATAGGATTGCAGCAGGTCAGTGATCTCAAGTTCACCGCGTGCCGAAGGTTTTATCGTGCGCGCACGTGTAGGCGCGGTGGAGTCGAGGAAGTAAAGACCTGTCACCGCATATCTGGATGGCGGCACATCGGGTTTTTCAATGATCTGGCGTGCGCACCCTTCGTTGTCAAAGGCCACCACACCATACCGTTCGGGATCAGCTACGTGATAGCCGAACACAGTGCCCCCAGATGGCTTTGCATCTGCTGCAGCCATGAGTTTTGGCAACCCATGACCGAAGAATATGTTGTCTCCGAGAATCATCGCCGAAGGCGCACCACCCAAAAAATGTTCGGCTAGTATATACGCTTGTGCCAAACCATCGGGGCTGGGCTGTACCTGATAGCTGAGGGTTAGACCCCATTGCGATCCATCGCCCAGCGTGCGTTGAAACTGATCCTGATCCTGCGGGGTGGTGATGATGCAGATATCGCGGATACCGGCCAGCATTAGCACGCTGATCGGATAATAAATCATCGGTTTGTCATAAATTGGCAGCAACTGCTTCGACAAGCCCATGGTGATTGGATAAAGTCGTGTGCCGCTGCCTCCGGCTAAAATGATGCCCTTCCGCGCTGTCATCGCACCTCTCCCACGTCCTGAAAATATTGCTCGAACCCAACCTTTTCATGTGGTCGGAAACTATAAAACCAGTCCCGAATACGCAGTCATGCCTCTAAAACGGAAAAAGGCGGCGTATCGTTCTAAGCACTTTTCCGCCAATGGTTGATGTCGTTCTTCCTGGGTGAACGCGCAGCGCGTCGAAGACCAGATCGGTCGCAAGCCGTTTTCTGCCAAGTGACTTCAGTGAGCGTGCCAGAGACAGGAGGATACGAGCATGGACATCCGGATAAGAAGCCAGAACGTGCCTGTTCTTCTTAAGGATTCGTAGAGTCCCAAGCGCTTTTTTGCGTGCGTTGAGTGAGATACTGTCCTTAGAAATGAAGCTTAGAACGACCGGTTCGAGATCCTCGTAGACTTTTGTGTGCTGCACCAGCCGAACCGAAAACTCCCAATCTGCATTCGCTTTTGCGCAAGGGTCAAACCAATCTGTACCGGGGAAGCACCCACGCCGAAAAACCGTGTTTTGAAGGCTGACTCTATTTCGAAGAAAAAACCCCCTGACTTGATCTTCATCCAGTTTGATCTGCCGACCAGATGGTGGGGAACACGTGACCTTTCTGGGGCCGTAATTGTGGAATTCGTCGCGCCCGTACAGAATCTTGGATCCCGTGACGACACCAACCTCATCGGGCAGGGTTTCAAACATCGCAATCTGCCGGGTCAGCTTACCTGGGAGCCACATGTCATCGCTGTCCTGAAACGCGATGAACTGACCTTGTGCAATTTTCAATCCGGTATTACGCGCCCGAGAGGCTCCTCCGTTGATCTCGCGACGGATATAGCGCACCCGGTCATCCCCCAGTGCTTCTACAACAGGTTTCAGATCAATTTCCGACGCGTCGTCGACAACGATCAATTCCAGATCTCTGTAATCTTGCGACAGCACACTTTCGCAGGCCGTCTTCAAACTTTCGGGACGACCATAGGATGGAAGGATGACTGAAACAGAGACACTCATAAATCTACCTGTAACAATTTGGTATACTTGAACTTGGGAACACTTGAGCTGTCGAAACAAATGGGCATCAAATAATTTCTAACTTTCTTGCTTTGGTGAAGGAACAATAACATTCCGGAATTCATCTGTATCCAACAATTGCAGTGGTTATTGTGGCTTTAGCGTTACGGCCAAACAGGCTGACGCAGGGCAAAACGCTTCTTGCATGATTTCCTTGTTCAACAGCGGTAGTGAATAAATAAGAAGAGCAGGCGGAAAATCGAAATGAGGGCAAGCAGCAGAGCAATTGGCTTCTTCGCGGTGGCTTTTACAATCCATGTGGTCCCGCGTTCGGCCACACCACAAGAGACCGAAGTCACTGGGCTAACACAGAGCTTTGGGATTTCCTCGTCATTGCGGGTGAATGACAATTTCGGGCTGGACGAACCGTCTCTGGGTACCACCACGTTGTGGGATAATACCGTAACCTACGACCTGTTGAAGGAAACCCCCCTGGACCGGCTGTCGCTGGGGCTAAGCGGTATTTTTAGATTTTCCGATGTGCCTCAACAATCCAGCGAATTCGAGTTTGATTCACCTTCGGCAGTATTCAACTACGGTCGCTTCGGAGCCAACAGCCTGATTGATCTAAATCTGGGCTATAGTGAAATTGACCTGAATTTTGAAGACCCGCTGCGCCGCATCGACGAAGATTTTGATGGCCCTGATGATGAACTCATTCTGGACGACGGCACCCGTAAAACGACACGTGCTGGGTTTGAATTTGAAACTGGTGTGAATGACCCCTTTGGCGCGGGCCTGTCTTCAGATTATTTCCGCGTCGACTATGACGATACCACGGATACCTCTCTTTTTGACCGTGAGACCATCTTTAATGAGGTATTTGGACGTTTAAGATTTTCGCCGGTAATGGAAGGTCGCTTAACCTTTGCGCAGGAAGACTACGACGCAGAGGATACGGAAGGCACAGATCGCACCAGCAAGTTCACCAACTTCTCGCTAACATACGATATCGACCCCACAACCCTTCTTGAAGCTACGATCGGCTACTCTGATATCGATGAAACTCAGGAGTTCGGGGTGGACACCCGAGAGCGCGGCGTGGTCGGGAGCCTGGGTCTGGTTCGTGAGCTGCCCAATGGCAGCGCCGGGGTCGAACTGGGGTCAGATTTGAGCATCAACGGGCGCCGTGATACACTTCTGTTCGAGCGCGCCCTCGAATTGCCCCTGGGCGAGCTTGGGGCGGGCTTGGGGCTTACACGTGGACCGCTGGGCGAGACCAATCCGATCGGTAACTTACTATATACTCACGAACGGCCCCGTACCAGGCTGACTGTCGGGTTTGATCGCAGCTACCAGACCAATGACCGTAGCGAAGAAACCCGCCGCACCCGCGCATTCCTGGGCTATGAGGTCACGATCAACCCGCTTTCATTCATGACCTTTAATCTCGATTATGCCAGCGTATCCTCAATCGGTGATGGCAGCGCGGAAGACAACAAGGTGGGGACGTTCAGAACCGCATATGTACGCGAGATTACCGAAGATTGGGATCTCTCGGTCGGATATGAGTACATAGACTACGAATCCGAAACCGATCCACGCACACATTCTAATGAGGTGTTCTTCACACTCTCGCGCCTCTTCACGACCCGCTGATCGCCTGGCATCGCTGAATTCCTGTCAGCACAGCTTTATGATATGCTCCTGAAGGTCCGGAATGTTCCCGTTTCCCAGTGTCCTTTTATGAGTTTGAGAATGGCAAAGTTTTATGGCTGATACACGCGCGTTTTCTGCGATTTTCCGCGACCTGCCGACCATAAACCCCGCGGGTCTGGCGTGGTTCTTACTGCTTTTGGCCGGATCTGTTCCGATATTCTGGATTGGTCTTGTATCACTTGGACAAGCCTGGACGACGCCGGAATACAGCCATGGGCCTTTGATCCCGGTTATTTCGTTATATCTTTTCCTGCGCGAAATGCGCCGGATGCCGCCGCCTAACCCGCATGTGACAGACCGCTGGCCCGGAATCATCGTTGTCCTTCTGGCACTGGTGCTGGCCGTCTTCGGGAACCTGACCCGCATCCCTGACATCGTCACTTACGCGATGATCATCTGGGTGGGTGGCGTGGTTCTGAGCATCTTTGGCTGGAAACGCGGGTGGCATCATCAGCTGCCGGTGGTCCATCTGGTCTTCATGCTGCCCTTACCGCAGTTCCTGTATTGGAAGCTGACGATCTTTCTGCAGTGGGTGTCCTCGGCGATCGGTGTCTGGCTGGTCGATCTGGCCGGTGTGACCGTCTTTCTTGAAGGCAATGTGATTGATCTGGGCGTCTATAAGTTACAGGTAGCCGAAGCCTGTTCCGGGTTGCGCTACCTGTTCCCGATCCTCAGCTTTTCCTACCTCTTCGCCCTGCTCTATCGCGGGCCGATCTGGCACAAACTGGTACTGCTGCTGACTGCCGTACCCCTGACCATCTTGATGAACTCAGTGCGGATCGGAATTATCGGCATTCTTGTGGACAGCTACGGCATCGAAGCCGCCGAAGGGTTTCTGCACTTCTTCGAGGGTTGGGTCGTCTTTTTGATCTGTATCGCAATCCTGTTCGCAATCGCCGTCGCGCTGCAGCGGCTGGGGCCTGATCCGAAACCGCTCTCCGAGGCGATCGATCTTGATACACACGGGTTTGGCCGGATTGCGGTGCAGATTCTGGCGATCCGCCCCTCCCCTGCCCTGGCATCGGCAGCCCTGCTGACATTGGCCGTATCGGCGGCCTGGGCCTTGCAGCCGGAACCTGACGCCCAGCCGATCGAGCGCGACCCGTTCTCTCTGTTTCCGCGCCAGCTTGGCGAATGGTCCGGATCAACCGCACAGCTGGACCCTGATGTGGAAAGAGTTTTGAAGGCGACTGATTATCTCAACGCCACCTACGCCCGCCCTGGCGAGCCCAGCTATATCAACATGTTTGTGGCTTTCTACGATAAGCAGACCGAAGGTTCGGGAATTCACTCCCCCGAAGTGTGCCTGCCTGTTGGCGGCTGGGAAATCTTCAGCCTGAACCCTCACGAAGTGACACCGGGCGTGGACGAATACGGCACCTTCGCAGTGAACCGCGCGGTCATTCAGAAAGGCTTGCACCAGCAATTGGTCTATTACTGGTTCGAACAGCGCGGCAAGCGTCAGACCAATGACTTTCAGGCCAAGATGGGGGTTGTCATGGACAGCATCACGATGGGCCGCACGGACGGTGCACTGGTCCGCTACGCCACACCGATCGCGCCGAACGAGAGCGAAGCCGATGCAGATGCCCGTCTGATTGAATTCATGGGCCAGAGCATGAGCCGACTGCCACGTTTTGTCCCAATGTAGGGAATCGTTTGGCCCATAGCTGTTGTATGGAGGCGATTGGTTGCGTCCAAATCTGGAACAGCCCGCTCGGCAAAGTTGTAATCTGAAGAGAGAAGAATCGCAGGGCCTCAGGGGCGCTTTTCAAGGGTAGAAAGGCTTCCCTTTCGGTTGTTTCCTGCAAATTACGTGCCCCTTAAGGGGTGAATTTGAGCGCATATCTATGCTGAAACAAACGAAATTTTGTCAAAAATTTGTCAAAATCATCAAGATCCTTCCAACACACTGAAAAAAAAGATATATTATGAGTCAATGCCTTTGCATGACTGTGTGGCAATTTCTTGCCGGTAACAATTTTAATGGTGCTGTGAGACGTTTGAGATGAAACTTAGAAAACTTATAGCGGCTGCGGCCGTTGCCACACTGGCTTTAAGTGGTGCGGCATCTGCTCTGACTGTGAAGATGAATGGACCGGCTGCGGGAGCCTATGAATACTTGGGGGTCCAAGCAGATGGACTCGTTTCTTACCGCAGCGTCCCTGCAGGCGCGTTTGCCCTGAAAGACAGAACACCCGCTCCGAACAATATGTTTGGGAACTTCGTGGCGTTTTGTCTGGATCTTGCATCATACGCTCCTTACGGACGATACAACTACTACAGCGTGACCAATACCCCGTTTGAAAATCTAAACCTGATTGCAAGCGGTGCGATACACCGCGTCCAATCCCTGTTCGACGCCGTATACACCCCCGAGCTTGCGACTGACGATACGAAAACGTCGGCCGCAATTCAGGTCGCGCTTTGGAACCTCATTTATGACAACGACAACACTGTTGATGCAGGTTCCTTTACAGCTTGGGGAAATTCAAATGTGATTGAACTGGCAAACCAGTATCTGGCGGCCGCAAGTGCTTATACCGGCGACAAAAAATGGGACCTGAGCTTCCTGGAAAACAAGAACCGCTATCATCGTCAGAATTTGGTTACGGCATCACCGGTTCCAATTCCTGCGGCGGGCTTGATGTTGCTGGGGGCATTGGGAGGGTTGACCCTTCTGCGCCGACGCCGCCAGACGGCCTGATCTCAAGCACAACCCACTTTATCGAAAGGCCGCCATTGGCGGCCTTTTTGAGATTGTGGCCTCGGTCACGCACATCGCCGCTGATCAGGATTCCGCTCAACATATATACTTAACTATTTTTTAATAGACGTTCCCCAGAATTGCTCTACCCTAGGGTGTGAAAGCCCAAATTTTGGACAATAAACAAGGAGCATTGCAATGGGTATCCTTATACTAGCCGTTTTGGCGGGTAGTGTTGGTGCCATCGTAACTCTGCTTTCAGGATTCGGGGTTATGAACGCCTTGATTGCCTATTTTGTCCTAGGCTTGGCGAGTATTCCTGTGTTTGCCCTACCCCTTATGGCTCTTTGTGCCTTTCGTAAGCGCTGGTCGCGGCATAGAGACAATAAAATTTCAGCCTAGGGTCAGGCTCCAAACTTCTCTTTTAGTCCACGCTTCCATTTACCCGCGCGAACCCGGGCACGTTTGACGGTAATTCCGGTGATGACCGAACAGCCGGTTGCAAGACGCCCCGGCGCACTCAATCCGTCAATTCGGCATACGGACCGCAAATACTCAAGATAAAGCCTTTGTCTTCCGGTCAGATTTGATCGTTCCTTGGGATCAAACCAGCGCAGCACCTCCTTTTCAGTCACATTGGCTTTCCGAGATGCGTTTTCGTGAATTCTTCGGCAGAAAAGGGGTTGCCCTTCCAAGTATATTATCTTGCCCAACATGGCTGCTTCGAGCAGAAGCACATAATCAGAGGCTATGAAGCTACCGATCAATCGGGTGCGGGAAAGTGCTGCCCTGTCGAACACGCCACCGATCGCTGTGACAATATTCAGACGTTGCAGTACCTCGAAAGCACGAATGGCAGGAAAGTTCGATCTCGCCTGCAATTCATCCGAAACTGGTCGAATGACGGCGTTGGTCTCATCTATAAGTTCTGATGCGGGATACACCAGCACAGGGGCTTCTTCAGACGCATCATGCGCTGATACACACTTCTCAAGAAATGCAGGGCGTATGATATCATCGTGCGCGGCCCATTTGAAAAGCGGCGCAGAGGAGCGCTCAAAAACATAATTGTAATTCGGGGCGGCTCCTAAATTTTTAACCTGACGAACATATCGTATACGGCTATCGAGACGCGCATATTCTTCGCAAATATCCTGAGTGCCATCTTCGGATGCATTGTCAGAGATGATGAGTTCGAATTCTGCAAAACTTTGCCCGAGTATTGATTCTATCGCTTGGGCAATAAAACGCTCTCCATTGTAGACGGGCATACCAATGCTGACTCGCGGCGCCACTTTATTACTTAATCTGACAGAACACATCTATTCACCAATATCAGAAATCTCTGAAGCTCACCCATGCCATAATGCAGGATTCATTGAAATTTGAACTTCACATCATTTTCTGCCGCAAAGATCTCGGGCGGTTTCAGTTGTGTCGCGAACTTGCCCAGTGTCAAGATTTCAGATGGTGACAAGACCAATAACGATACAGCCCGCATTCAGAAAAAAACGCCGTGCAAATGCTGTCGCAACATACCCGGGCGAAACCTTTGGATCAGGAGTATCAGCCGCTCTAGGATTTTCTGGAATGGCCCACATCTTGACGGAACTTCTGCAGCTTTGTTAGCTTGCAGCGTTCGCCAGTTAAAAGATTTTGCCAGTTAACTGCAGTTCTCTGACCGATCTGAAATCACATACGATTTCTATGTCCAGAGATGCTCAGAGATGGAGACAGGAATAGTGAAGACTGTCCTGCATATCACCGCCGACTACCCTGACCAGTACAACGACAAGAAAACCCAAGCAGTCAAAAATCTTCTGCATGGCACTCGGGACTTTCGACATCTGGTCTATTCGATCAACCGGCAATCTGGTTTCGGTGGTGTGCGAATGATCGGCCAGCAGAAGGACGTAACCACCCTATGCTACAAGGCCCCACCCCTGGGAATATTTTTGGAAACATTTCTGTCGAAACTGGCGGATTGGATCGTTTCCGACCTTCGACGTCGGGGCGAAACAGTACATATTTTGCACGCTCATAAGCTTTCAATCGAAGGGTTGGTCGCACAACGTGTCTCGCGGGCTTTGGATGGTGTGCCTTTTATTTCCACAATTCGCGGAAACACGGACCAGAAGTATATCCGCACCAAGCTGGACAAACGCAGAACCTATCGCCAGCTGACCCGAAATGCTGCCCTGTTGTTGCCGGTTACACCTTGGATCGAACGCTATGTCGATGACACGCTCGATACACGCTCCTTACCTAAAATGCTTCTGCCAACGATCAGCCAGAGCACCAGATTGATCCCGCCACGCCCCGGAAACGGAAAAGTGGTCACCATATTCAACCTCAGCGGATGGCGCCTGAAGGGCATACCCAATCTTTTGGCCGCGATCTCAAAACTCAGGGCATCCGGAACAATTGTGCAGCTTGAAATCGTCGGCGGCGGGGATGCGCGGCACATTCAGGGTATTCGCAAACACATCAATAAGCATGATCTGCAAGATCAGGTCCACTTGGTTGGCGCCATACCACACAAAGACATTCAATCCCGGATGAATGAGTATTCCGGCTTTGTATTGCCAACATTACGTGAGACCTTCGGTATGGTTTACTTAGAAGCACTGACGGCGGGGCTGCCAATTTTGTATTCAAAGGAACGAGGTGTTGATGGGTTCTTTAGTGATGTCGAGATCGGCGTTCGCTGCGATCCAAAATCAGTTGAAGATATTGCAGCGGGCTTGCTTCGGATCGTTGAGGGTGAACAGTCGATGAAGGTTGAACTAGCCAAGTGCCAGACCAACGGCTTTTTTAGACAGTTCGAAGCAAAAAACATTTGCAAATCATACACGGAAGCCCTGCATGAGCTTATGGAGCGTGGTTAACGATGCATTTTCGATGACGCAAATGATTTACACAAACAGCAGACATGGCGCGGATGTCGCTGCGCATGCGCAAATTAAATGGAAAAAATGATGAGTGCCTCGGTTAAGGTTTCAATTATTGTCGTCAGCTTCAACACGAAAGAGGAAACGCTCGAAGCGTTACGATCGGTCGTACGGGAGACCCACTGCGTTCCTTATGAACTGATCGTATTGGACAATGCATCCGAAGACGGTTCAGCCAGTGCAATTCACGCCGAATTTCCCGACATCCAGTTGATAGCATCTGATCAGAACCATGGATTTGCAAAAGCAAACAATCTTGCAGCCAAACAAGCCAAAGGAGAGTTTCTGCTGCTTCTCAACCCGGACACGGTCATATTGCGCAGCGCTATCGACCGCCTGATAGAATTTGCGGAGGCTCATCCTGAAAACGATATCTGGGGGGGGCGCCAATTTTATCCCGACCTGAGTCTGAACAAGACCTCTTGTTGGCGGCAGATGACAATCTGGGGCCAACTTATGTGGGCCTTAGGCTTGATCAAGGTATTTCCGAACAACGGGCTATTCAACTACGACGGTTACGGTGGATGGGCCCGAGATGAAATTCGCGAGGTTGAAACGGTATCTGGTAGCCTCCTGCTAATTCGCAAAACCCTATGGGACGCCCTGGACGGGTTTGACACTACATTTGTCATGTATGGCGATGATGCGGATTTGTGTTTTCGCGCCCGCCAAGTGGGTGCCCGGCCCATCGTCACCCCAAATGCGGAAATCATTCATTACGGCGGCCGGTCAGAAAAAATCCGCGCGGACAAAATGGAGCGCCTTTTACGCGCAAAGGTCACATTCGCCGAGATGCATTCCGGCCCTTTCCGTGCTTTTGTCTTTAGATTGATATTCAGAATATTGGTGATTGTGCGGCTTTTGGGATTCCGCCTCAAAACAATTCTCAGGAAAGATCAGAACTCGACAAATTCATTGAATGCCTGGCGTGATGTCTGGGCACGCAGACACACTTGGCTTCAAGGGTATTGAGCTCATGCAAAATTCCGTTTCTCCCCCTTCACCCAAACCGCTCAAACTCTGTCTTTTCGGCGCGTCTCCGGACACGGCGAACTTGGGTGTTTCAGCCTTGTTCCTATCAGTTATGCACGCCATTGCGCGCCGCCATCCCGATGCGCAAGTCACAGTGTTCGACTATGGCTCAGGTCCCCGCCGCGCCATATTGCATTTTGACGGAAAACCGTTCCATTTCACCCGCTGTGGCGCAAACTTGTCACGCCGCTTTTATCGCCGTGATAGCCTGTTCAACATGCGCCTGAGTGCAGCGCTTGGAGGCTTGGGTAATCCGGGCGTGCAGGCGATTATGCAGGCCGACGCCGTTCTCGATATCAGCGGGGGCGACAGCTTCGCCGATCTCTATGGCGACAAGCGGTTTGATGCCATCGCTCAGACCAAACAGCTGGCCTTGCACCGAAACGCACCGCTGATCCTTTTGCCGCAGACTTATGGCCCGTTCGACACCCCCAGAGCGCATCGCATCGCCACTGAAATCGTGCGCACGTGCGATATGGCATGGGCCCGCGACGCCCGTAGCTTTGAAACGCTTAAGGAACTGCTTGGAGAGGTGTTTGACCCCACGCGGCATGACTTTGGCGTCGATGTTGCCTTTGCCCTGCCGCGCAGTAAGCCGGAGAAACTGCCAGGCAGGCTCGTGGACTGGATGAAACCGGACCGAACCCGCCCCCTTGTTGGTGTCAATGTCAGTGGTCTTATCCACAATCACGGCATGGAAGGTTCCCGGAACTTTGGGTTCAAGAGTGACTATCGGGACATAATCCACAAACTGGCATCCCGGTTTCTGGAAGAAACCGAGGCGAATATTGTCCTGATCCCGCATGTCTTAAGCTCAAAAAGCAACCGTGACGGCGACCCCGAAGCTTGCTGGAACGCCGCTGCCGCGCTGAACAATAACACACGGGTACATGTTCTGGATGAACAGTATGACGCGATGGAAATGAAATGGGTCATCGCGCAGCTTGATTTCTTTTGTGGAACCCGCATGCACTCGACGATTGCCGGGCTCTCCTCAGAGGTTCCGACAACTGCAATCGCGTACAGCAAGAAGACCCTCGGTGTTTTCGAATCCTGCGGATTGGGTCATCACGTTGTCGACCCGCGTCACGCAACGCTTGAACAATGCGTGGACGGAATCTGGGCCGCTTGGGAGAACAGGAACGAAGCAACGACAACCCTGGCGGAGTTCCTACCAAAGGTCAAAGACAAGGCTCAGGAGCAGATGGACCGGGTTTTCGCTCATATACCAAGGCAAATCCACACGCCCTAATAACACATCAGGATTGGAACGCTTTCAGGCGAATATAGCGGCCTGTCAGGGCGTATCCGCCCGAGCCTCCGCAATATGCCCTTTTGCGATCAGGTAACGCTGAAGCGCGTCCCTCCAATGGGGCATCGGCATAAGGTTCTGGCACAGCCGGCTGTTGTCAAGGACACTGTATCGTGGACGGGCTGCGCGTGTCGGAAACTCATTCGACCCGCACGGGGAAACTTCGGCATCGATCCCGGCCAATACTATAATTTCACGCGCAAATTCACACCAGCTTGCCGAACCACTATTGACAACATGATAGATGCCGGTCGGGCCTCCGCTGTTCAAAAGCGCCAGCATGGCAGCAGCAATATCCGATGTTGCCGTGGGTGACATGAACTGGTCGTCGACAACCTTCAGAGCTCCCTTCTCACGCGCAAGACGGATCATTGTCTCGACAAAGTTTCCTCCCTTGCCACTGGCACCGGCAACGCCGAACAGAGACGCAACCCGCAAGATGACCGTGTCCGGGTTGGCAAGCCGCGCGAGTGTTTCTCCCAACAGCTTGGACGCGCCATACACATTGACCGGAGCAGGCGCATCTTCCTCGGTCAGAGGCTGGCGCCGCAGGCCGCCACCAAAGACATAGTCCGTACTGATATGGATGAACCGAGCCCTGCGATCAGCACAGACCTTGGCTAGAGCCTCGACAGCATGGGCGTTGATTGTAGCTGCAAGTGTGCCGTTGTCTTCGACCTCGTCGGTTTTGTGATAGCTTGTGCAATTTATCAAAACGTCGAAATCATACTTTCCGAGTACCTGCGGAATCTCGGAAAGGTCAGCCACATCAAGGCCATCACGCCCAAGAGGGACAAGATCAAACAAACTGCCTGCGGCGGTATGGGCAGTTTGAATATCATGTCCAAGCTGACCATTCGGACCAAGTAAAAGCGCTTTCAAATCTCCACTATGCCTCCGTACATCTCGACATCGCGCAGGATTGTGTGCCACTTCGAAAGCTCTTTGTACCAGTCAAGTGTGATCGTCTTGACCGTTTTCGCTGTGGTCCCGGCCTCAAGCGCGTCACAAATCTCGGCCACTCCGTCGACCGCTGTCTTTTGCGCCTTCCAACCCAGCTTTTCTATCTTGTCGAAACTGACCCGATAGCTGCGGTGGTCAGGATCACCGTACCAGTCGACCTCAACATCCCGCGGTACGGTATCAGCAACCAACTGGCCAAGCGGCCCGATCTGGTAAGTGTTGGCAGCAGAGCCTACATTGAAAATCTCGCCATTGATGTGTGAGGCATCGGCACCCAGCATGAAAGCCTGAGCCCGCGCCGTGTCTTGCACATGAACCATCGGTCGCCACTGGCTGCCATCACGCATGAGCGGCAGCTTCCCGGTTCTCCAGGCGCCCTCGGTCATGCCGTTGATGGCCAAATCGAAACGCATTCGGGGGCTGAGCCCGTAGACGGTCGCCTGCCGGAGCACAACCACACAGAATTGTTCATCCGCTAGCGCCAGCACGCCGTCCTCTGCCATCTCATTGGCTTTGGCATAGGTTGTAAGAGGATTGGTCGGACTAGTTTCATCAGCAACCACGTCCGCAGGTTGGAAGCCATAGATGCTGCAGGACGAAGGTAGAACATAGCGTTTTGCGCCAGCCGCTTTAGCCAATTTGGCGCAGTTTATCCTTGAATCCCGATTGATCTGATAGGTCGCATCCTGAAACAGATCACCCGATGGGTCATTGGAAATTGCCACCAGATCTATAACCGCATCGACTCCCTTCAGATGTTCTGCAGTCAGCTTTCGGCTGTCTTCAACAATGATTTCAAGCGCATCATGCTCGGGCAAGAGATCCCGGCCAAAATAGAAACGATCCAAGGCTCGAACGTGATAGCCAGCGGCCAGAAGCATCGGCACCAATGTCGTGCCGATGTAGCCGCCCGCTCCAGTCACCAGAACTGTGCTTATCCCACTCGCTTTCTCTGGGTTGTCCATTGGTCTGCTAAGCCTCTCTGTGGTTCTAACGTGTCGCAGAATAATTCACTCATTAAACGCCCGAATGCACGTGCCCGGGGCTGTACCCTGCAGCCGCCCCTTTTTCGACATATGGCCATTCATCAATCGAATGGTGTCTCAATCGCGGCAAGACGCGGCTGGTTTTGATCCTTGTCGGAAAGAACAACAGCGTTTCCTGTCTTTGGCCAGTCAATGCCAAGGTCCGGATCATTCCACAGAATACCGTGGTCATGGTCAGGAGCATAAGGTGCACTGACCTTGTAAATGACTTCAGTATCAGGTTCGAGCGTCACAAAACCATGCGCAAATCCGGCCGGCACCAGAATCTGAGTCCACGATTCTGCTGAAAGCACGGCGCTGACATGCTGACCGAATGCAGGGGAGCTGCGGCGCAAGTCGACAGCCACATCGAAAACGGCCCCGCGTACAACCCGCACAAGCTTGTCTTGTGCAAAAGGCGGTGATTGGAAGTGCAGCCCTCGCAATGTTCCGGCTTCAGCGGAAAGAGAGTGGTTGTCCTGCACGAAATCAATCTCGATTCCGGCATCACTCAGGGCTTGCTTATTATAGGTTTCGGAAAAGAAACCTCGATGATCTCCGAATTTTCTTGGCGTCACCAGTTTGACATCCGCAATCTCCAGAGACCGCACGTCAACACTCATACTCAACCTTTCCCCGGCAGCTTATGCTCGCAGGTCTTATAAACAAAAAAAACATGTCGCTCATGTAATGTGCAACGTGGAAAAAGGACACGCAAAAGTCTTTTCAGTCAAGGTTTAAAGACAGTGGCCATTCTGACTGTTGGTAGATCGCGAGTATCGCTTGCGCGCAAGCACGGTGCAAAGAGTTGCCGCCTCAAAGAAGAGCATTCCGCTCAGAATCCACCTGCTAATCTATAATAGGCAAGTGTTTACCATTATGTGCTGGTCGGCCACAGCTCTGCCGTACAGATTGGAACGGAATCGCTGTGTTGTCATTCCATCCAATACGAATCCTGTTGCTCCTGTAAATCACAGCCTCGGCTCATAATTCACATTATTGTTGCCATATGCTCAAAACCTTTGGATTGTTTCCATGTTGAAGCTGTACAAAAGTAGCGTATCTTATGTACTTGAGGAGTTGAGGCCGCACTTATTTTCCGTAGCATCAATAGATGCAAAGGGGTTCCTGCAATATCCCCCATTCTCCTCTTGAATTAAGATTTCTAAAAGAAGAATGCTGAGGTCGTAGAGATTTTAATTGGCAGCATGAAATTCAGGTCATACTTTCAAAAGATCTGCTGAGCGCAGGGAAACCAACACCGCTCAGGTATCCCAGTAACTGGTATTTTGTTTATGAGTTTAGTGACACAAACGCGGCTCACCGCACTTTCCGACAACAGCGGGATCGTTCTGATGCAATTGGGCATTGCCATAGCCGGAGATCAACTATGAGTGAGGCCCTCCCCCGCGTTCTGGCCGTTGCATCCGGTGGTGGTCACTGGATTCAGCTTTGCAGGATGATCCCGGCTTGGGACGGGTGCGAGGTAACCTATGTCACGACGGAACCTGGCTTCAGGCCAAAAATCGAAGCAATGGCGGCTGAGCGCGGACAGCCGAGGCCGGGCTATCAAACCGTTGTCGAAGCCAACCGATGGCAGAAAGCGAAACTGATCCGTTCACTCGTTCAGATTGCTGTCATTCTAGTCAAATTTCGACCGGACGTTGTTGTTACGACGGGTGCGGCTCCTGGCTATTTTGCGCTGCGGCTCGCATCAATGATGGGGGCCCGAACGGTGTGGATCGACAGTATTGCCAACGCTGATGAGCTCTCTCTTGCTGGCCGGAAGGCCAGCAAGCATTGTGACCTTTGGCTGACGCAATGGGAGCATCTCGCGACCCCAGATGGCCCTCAATATAAAGGGTCGATCATTTGATTTTCCTGACAGTGGGAACCCATGAGCCTTTTGACCGGCTGGTCCGTTGTGTAGACGATTGGTGCGGTGACAGAGGGAACGGGGATAGTATTTTCGGGCAAATCACGGCGAATGCAAAATACAAACCTCAAAACTTCGAGACCGTGTCCTCATTAGAACCAAGCGATTATAGTGAGCGTTTTAGGACTGCCGAATTTGTTGTCTCACATGCCGGGATGGGGTCTATCATCACAGCCTTGAGTATGCGGAAGCCAATTGTCGTCCTCCCACGGCGCGGACATCTGCGTGAGACCCGCAATGATCACCAATATGCAACTATACAGCGATTTGGGGGGCGTCCCGGGGTGTTTGCGGCGCAGAACGAGACCGAATTGACGAAAATGTTGAACCGTGTTGATGCAGGGGAAAAGTCAGAGGGGCAGGAGGTTCCCGCATTTGCGGATGAGCAACTCATAAGTGCCGTGAAAAACTTCATTCACGCTTCCAGCCGAAAAAGCTAAGGCAATTTATCTAGATGGTATCCGAAATGGACATGAAAAACAGGATTGAACCCAAGTTATTGACCGCCCTGAAAGACCAGACAGCCAGAGTCGGTGTCGTCGGGCTTGGATATGTTGGCCTTCCTCTGGCCGTGACGGCTGCGCTGCGCGGCTTTGCGGTAACAGGCTTTGACGTCGACGACGACAAGATCAAGCGGCTGGATGCGGAACACAGCTATATCGCGGCAGTCACGGACGAGATGCTGAGCGAGGCAACGCAGGCAGGCAAGGTCTCTTGGACAGCAGATTTTGCAGGACTATCCGGATGCGACGTCATTGTTATCTGTGTGCCAACGCCTCTGACTCGTCACCGCGAGCCGGATCTAACCTTTGTTGAGGCCACTGGTAAGATCATCGCGAAACACATGCGCCCCGAGACGCTGGTCGTTCTTGAGTCCACGACTTTTCCGGGCACGACAAAAGATATTCTGGCGCCGCTTCTTGAAACGCATGGGCTGCAGTCCGAAAAGGATTTCTGGGTCGCCTTCAGCCCGGAACGCGAAGACCCAGGCAACAAGACATATCGCACCCATTCCATTCCAAAGATTGTCGGTGGTGACTCCGAGACCGCGCGGCGTCTGGCCGAAGCCTTCTACAGCCAAGTCGTCGAAAAGGTCGTACCCGTTTCCTCTGCCGGTACGGCGGAAGCTGTGAAGATCACCGAGAACATCTTCCGGGCAGTCAACATCGCGCTCGTGAACGAATTGAAGATGATCTACGACGCGATGGGGATCGACGTCTGGGAGGTGATCGATGGCGCGGCCACCAAACCGTTCGGGTTCATGCCCTTCTACCCCGGTCCCGGCCTTGGCGGCCACTGTATTCCGATCGACCCGTTCTACCTGACCTGGAAAGCCCGAGAATACGGGCACGCCACCCGCTTCATCGAACTGGCGGGCGAAATCAACGTGAACATGCCGCATTATGTAATCGCGAAGCTGCGCGAGGTATTGGACCGTCAGCTCGGGAAAGGCCTGTCAAAATCGCGGATTCTTCTGGTGGGCATCAGTTACAAAAAGAATGTCCCGGATATGCGAGAAAGCCCTTCGGTGGTTCTGATGGATATGCTGCTTGGCAACGGAGCCGAAGTCGATTTCCTCGATCCGCATGTCGACGATATTCCACGCATGCGCGAGTTTCCACACTTACTGGGTCGAAAGGCTGTTCACCTTCAGGAGGTCGATGCCGCTGACTATGATGCCATCCTAATTTCAACCGACCATGATGCTATTGACTATGAAAAGTTGATCAACTTGGGACTTCCTATAGTGGATACCCGCAATGCAATTGCATCGCGTGAACTATCAACGGAGATGGTGACAAAAGCCTGAGTAAATTCAGTACCTGCTCCGATTGATTAGGAGGATTCAACTCAGGCCCCAAACGCACTAATTTTGTATAACTCAAATATAATAGAGATTACGAAACAGAGCAGATATTGGCCAAGCCGGCTGTGGCTTGGTCTAAAAAATCTCAACTTACCGCTGAGCGGTCTCAACTGACTGGTCCAAGTTGAAAGTTAGTGCAGTGTGATCCTGGTAGGGATCGACCATACATCCTGTTTCGAAACCAACACTAGGCTGGGTATCAGATATGACAATTCCCATCCAACCCTCCAATTAGCCCAAGGTATCAAATCCCAAGTGCCATATTTGTGATCTATTTTCAGAATCTTAGCTCACTTGAAACCTGATAGCGGCTGGATTCAGCAACTCGCACGACCGGTCCCTCCGAAACAAAAAAGGTGAAAGTATCAGAAAACTTATCTTCTCGAACCAGATGGCAAACAGAAATTTGTAACACAACCACCTTATCCTGTCATATCGCCAAGCACGATCTGGAAGTGAAAAATAAACACAGTTTCTCGGAGAGTGCTGTGGTGTAAGAACTCTCTCTGGCCCGTCGGCAACGCGACTACCCCAACAGATTAGTTGCCGGGTTCTCGGCAATATCGACGTCATCGTAGTATTTCTGCGCCTGTACCATGGAGCGGTGCAGGGACAGGCGCATGGCGGCCTGGATCGGGGCCCCGTCGAGGGCAGCCTGGGTCAGGAAGCCGGACCGCAGCCCGTGGGGCGAGGCGAAATCTTCCGGTAGGCCTGCGAGTTTCAACCGGTGTTTGATGATCTGATAGATCGCATCTGGGCTGAGGCGGCGGCCCAACACCCGGTCGGCCTTGGAGACTGGTCTGAACAGGGGGCCGTCGCTGATCTGCCCAACCTCGATCCAATGCACCAGTG
>NZ_JBQFTM010000025.1:0-27639 GCF_056538605.1 Ruegeria sp. BF7
GACCGAAACCTCGTCTGCACATGCCCCCCAATGGACGCATACCAAGACGCCGCAGAATAAAAATCAGATCCCCCCGCCAAAATGGCGGGGGGTCGACCCCACGAATGGCAGGTGGAGGAACGATGAAACACTATGTCCTCGGAAACGACCACACACGGCCGGCCAATCGAGGGTCTCAAAGAACACAGTACATCGACGTTTTCCTGATTGATCCCCACGCAAAAGCGTCGGTCGAAATGGTTGCCGAGTTCTTTCAGGCTTTGAACGATCTGGTCGAAGATCACATCTATGTCGTGAATTTCCGATGTGCCGCGACCGGCTCTGCGGGCGACCCACTTTATTGGGCAGGTCGTACGGCAATTTTCTGGGGCGACATTTACAAAGCATGGCCTTGCGAAATCGCAGACAAAACCCGGATTTCGCAGGTATTGAGCCTGGCGTCGCGATCGATACTGGTCGGCGGAGCAGTGCTGCTGTTGGCACAAACTGGGCGGGTCGATGAAACAATCGCTTCCATCCACCCGAACTTTGCCGCTGCGGCACAGGAAATCGGGCTTGCTGACTGCCACGAGAACACACACAGGTCACCTGACAACCGCGTGCACAGCGCCGCAACCAAGCTGGGCGCACTCCGGCTGTTGTCAGAGTGCGTGGCCCTGGATCACGGTGAGCATCTGGCCGAAATCCTGCGCGGCTATATCGGCCTGACCGAGCCGGAACGCGGTTACTCCAGCCAGCTTGCCACCCGCCTGATCCAACGGTCCGGAGCCGATCCGATGGTACGGCAGGTGATCGGGACAATGTTGAATAACGTGGAAGATCCGCTGAAAATCTCCGATCTGTCTCAGGTTGTAGGCGCTTCTACCCGTCAGTTGCAGAGGCGGTTTCTCGGCAAGACAGACGTCAAGCTTCTGACAACTTACCGAGAGCTTCGGTTGGAACGAGCCGACAGCCTGCTGCGACACACCAACATGCCACAGACAGAGATTGCCACGGCAACAGGATTCTCCTCCGCTGCCGCGTTAGGACGCGCGTTTCGGGCGCACTACAACATGTCCACCGGAGATGTCCGAAACCGCCGTTTTGCCGGAGGTTTCCCGGATCGCCGCCGCCCAATCTGAGGCAAAAGCCGGTTTTCTGTATGTCTGCGCGAAATCTGCACCACTGGTGCGGATTACCTGCAGGCCGCGCGTTCATCGACTTCGCGGCTTTGATCGCAACTGATACACTGTTGCGTGCGGCGGAGTCGGACAACGCAATCCCGATGGACCGGCAGTATTTGAGCAGCCTTGGACATACTGCGGCAAAATCGATTTCGGAGCGGGTGGCGCTGCGCGCTTGAATAGCTATCCCGCAGCAAACACACGAAACAAAGCGCAATGTGAGTCCTGTTGGTTGTTGATGCCTCCACCTGCTTGAGCCGTTAAGTTTGGCGCCAGAACGCGCGGGACGTCAGGTGACCACCGCGAGTGTCGGCTAATGCGCGAAGCCCCAAGCCGCCCGCAAAGGACCGAACATGATCGTTCCGGATATCAGCCTGGCCGAGATGGATAGGTTCGGGGTTTGCCGCCGCATCCACGCCTCAACTCCGGGTGCTCCGCATGTCTTCAGCGTCCAGAAGGATGGGGAACTCATCACGCACCCGGGTGTCCTCGACCTTGAAACAGTTGGGGAAATACGCGCCCAGAATGGCCTGGGCCTTGTCCTGAGCACGCTGCAGCAGATCAACCTTGCCCGCGTTTTCCCATATTTCTGTGCGTTCGCGGTCAATGAGCTGAGGGTAGACAAACTCCGAGTTCATGTCAGGGGTGAAGTCATATGTAACCAAAACGGTAGCCCCCAGCACGTGGATGTTGTCCAGCCAATCGACCAGCCAAGTGAAATCGTGGGTATCGCACGGCGTGGACGGGCGGTAGGATTTGGTGCGCCCGACAAAGGTTGTGACGGCAGTGCTGGAGTTGCGAAATACACGTTTTGGGCCGTGCCGTGGATGACTTCCTTGCCCGCACGATCGCCGCAATTTTAACCTGTGAAACCCGCCCGGAATAGAGGCAAGCCGTGACCAGCATACACATAGATGATAGGAAACCCGGCCTCACCGGAGCGCCGGGCGGCCCCTGGCCGAAGGCGCAGATGGTCCAGACCGGTGCAATTGAGCACGCGGTCGAACCGGGTTTTTTGCAGTAGCGGGCTCCAGGCCGATGGGCTCAAAAAGTGGTGCGTAACCTTGAACGTCAGCCATGACGCGCCCCTTTCCTACGTTTCACCGGGGATGCCAAAGACCTTCAATCCTTTGCCCCTCACGGGACAGTACATGCAAAGTTTCGCAAGCTTCATGAAGCGCGCGCCGACGGAGAGATCAAGGAAAGCTCTAACGGGCTTAACGTTCGGTGGGGTTTTCATCATAGCGCGCGCGCCGCAGATCGTTGATCATGGCCTTGCCCAGCGCGACACACATCAGCAGCAGGACAACGCTGAAGGGCAGCGCGCCGATGATCATCGAATTGGTCAGCGCCTCAAGCCCGCCACCGCCAGCAATCAGCAGCGTCCCGATCACCAGCGTCAGCAGGCCGCCCCAAAGGATGCGATGCACGACTCCGGTTTCCTCGGCTCCGCCGGACATGATCGTGTTCATCACCAATATTCCGGAATCCGCCGAGGTGACCAGAAAGGTCATCGTCAGCACCACGCACATGAAGCTCACGATCACCAGCATATGACCCGAAATCATCTGGCTAAGGGTCACAAACAAAGTGGCCGTGGTCGAAGCCGACAGGATCGCACCATTGGCGTCTCCGTTCAGTTCCAGATCAATGGCCGAACCGCCCAGAATGGTCATCCAGGCGAAACACACCAGCGACGGCGCGATCACCGCACCCAGGATGAACTCTCGCACAGTGCGTCCGCGTGAGATACGGGCAAGAAACAGGCCGACAAACGGGGAAAAGGCGATCCACCACGCCCAGTAGAACGTCGTCCAGCCCGATTGCCATCCGAATAAACGCCCCGGTGTTCCGGTCGCATAAGCCGCGTGTATCGTGGTATCGGACAGGGCGGCTGCTTCGCCACTCAACCCGGCCAGAAAACTGTCGCGGGTGCCCCAGGCATCGGTCGCGCCGGGAAACAGCTCACCCGCAAAAGGGGCAGCTTCGGGGGGCAGGGCCGAGGCAAACTCGGCCTCGGACATCGGGCCATAGGCTTGCAGACTGAGCGGGATAAAGTGGATGATGTAGTCCACCAGCGCCCGCCCAAAGGTCGTCATGGCAAAGGCAAACGAACCGAATATGACAAATACCGCCAGCAGGATCAGCGACAGGATCAGATTGAGATTCGACAAGTACTTTACCCCGCGTCCGACGCCCGAAACCGCCGACAGTGTCGACATCAACATCACGGTTGCCAGCGCCAGGATCAGACCAGCGGTCGAGGGCTTCATCACCCCGTCCATCAGCCATTCCGCGCTTGTGATCAGAAACGCTCCGTCCACCAATTGCGACACCCCGTATCCGATGGTCACTGCCACCCCGAGGATTGTGGCTACGACTCCCAGAATGTCGATCACATGACCCGCGACACCATTGGAAAATTCCCCCAGCAGCGGTGTCAGTGCGGTCCGGATCGTCAGCGGCATATCACGGGTATAGGCGTAATAGGCAAGGCTCAGCCCTGTAACCACATAGATGGCCCAGGCGTGAAACCCGGTATGCAGGAAGGTGTATCGGTAGGCCCCCTTGATTGCCTCTTGGCTTTTGGCCTCGACCTCACCCGCGACGGTCAGAGGATTGGTCTCCCACAGACCCAGCGGTTCGGCGGTAGCATAGACCATCAGACCGACACCCAGCCCCGCCCCGAACATCATCGAAAACCATGAGAAGTTGGAGAATTCCGGCCGTTCCCGCTCAGCACCCAACCGCATTCGACCGGTTGCCGGGATGATCGCTATGACGATCAGAAAGAAGGCAAACAGCGCAACCGAGAAATCGTAGAAAATGTTGAACTCGCTCAACAGGCCCGATTTCCATGACCGCAGCGTATCGTTTGCGCTCAGCGGCCAGACCAACGCCCAAAGTACCAACAGCGACACAACGATCTTGCTGACCAGCGCGATCGGCAGGTTGTAGCCCTTGTAGAACCCGCTGTCCTGCCGTTCGATTTTCAGGTCCGTAAAGGGGTCTTGCAGCGACATGTTGCTTGGGCCCGCCTCGGTTCCGGTGCCGCTCAGCATCCGGCAAACCCTGAAAGACTGCAACAATTTTCAGATCTTGCGGTGGACACGTCCCAAGCTGATTAGCCATTCCCGCAAGCTCTGGAACGCCGCGTAGAGCACCGGGATCATCAATAGACCCAGCGTGCTGTCGAGGATCATACCGAACAGAACCGGATAGCCCACCGAGACCCGCGCCGCCGCCCCTGCCCCGCTGGACAGGACAAGGGGCAGAACGCCCACGATGAAACACAGGCCCGTCATGGTGACCGGCCGGAACCGGATTTCCGCCGCCTTCAGAGCTGCATCGCGGATGCTGACACCGCTCTCGCGTTGCTGGTTGGCAAACTCGACCACCATGATCGCCTTTTTTGCCGCTAAGCCAATCAGCAGCACCATCCCGACCTGAGCAAAGATATTACTGGTCAGGAAAGGCAGCAGCGCCAGCGGGATCAGTGCCCCAAACAGCGCGAAGATCGCGGAGGTGATGATCGACAGCGGCAGCACCCAGCTTTCATACAAAACCACAAGGAACAGATAGGCCAGCACCAGCGCTGACAGCATGATGTAGGGCACCAGCCCCTTCGCCTTCACCTCTTGCTGGGTGACGCCCGACCAGTCGATCCGGAACCCTTCGGGCAGGGTTTCTTCGGCAATCGTCTGCATCGCGACGATGCCATCGCCGGAACTGACCCCATCCACCAGTTGCGCGCTGACCGAAGCCGCTGTGAACAGGTTGTAGCGTGGCACCGTATCCGGCGCGAGGACCGGTTCATTGCTGACGAAATTGCGCACGGGCAGAGACTCTCCGGCGCTGTTTTTGACATAGATGTTATCCACATCGTCCAGCGTCTGGCGGAATTCGGCGTCAGCGGAGATCACCACCCAATAGACACGTTCATTCAGGATGAAGTTATCCACGAAATACGAACTGAGATTGGCCTGCAGCGCGGTGAAGATATCGGCCACGCTGACGCCCAGAGTTTCGGCCCTGTCACGGTCGATGGACAGTTTGAATTGCGGGCTCTGAGCCGAGAAACTGCCATGCGCGCGGGAAAATTCTGGTGCGGCGTTCAGGGCGGTGACAAAGCCGTTCATCACCGCGTCCAGATGCGCGCCGTCCCCATTTCCCAGGTCCAGCAGTTCGACCGAAATCCCACCGGTCGAGCCAAGCCCGTGAATGGTCGGGAACGGAAAGACGTAAGAAACCCCTTCGGGCAGCGCCGCCAGTTTGCGCTCAAGGCTGTGCATGATGGCATGCCATTGCAGATCGGGACTGGTGCGCTGATCCCATGGTGTCAGCTTAACGATGACCATGCCCGCGTTCGGGCGCCCCCCGGCCAGCATGGAATGGCCGGATACGACGGTGACGGATTCAACCCCCGGCGTTTGTTCGATTAGCGCACCCGCCTTGTCCATAAACGCCTGCGTACGTTGCAGCGAGGCGCCATCCGGAAGCTCCATCGACGCCATCAGAACGCCGTTATCCTCCTGCGGGATCAGGCCGGTCGGGACTGTGTTGAACAGGTACACTGTCAGTCCCACAGCCCCGGTAAACACCAGCAGCGACACCGCCATGTACCGCAGCATCAACGACACGAGGCGCAGATATTGGCGCCGCAGCCAGACGATCACCGTCGGAACGACGGCTAACGGACCTTTAGGTTTGCTTTCAGTCCTCAGCATCATGGCGCAGAGCACTGGCGCAAGAGTCAAAGCGTTCACGGCAGACAGGACAAAGGCAAAGATGATCGTCAGAGCGAATTGGAAATAAATAGTGCCCGTCACGCCAGGAAAAAAACAGACCGGTACGAACACCGCCGCCAATACAAAGGTCGTGGCGATGATTGGACGGTTGACCTGCGACATTGCCTTTAGCGTTGCCTCGCGCGGGTCCAACCCTTCGTCGCGCAATATACGTTCGGCGTTCTCGATAATGATGATTGCATCATCCACCACCAACGTAATGGCCAGCACCAAAGCAAACAGGGTGATCATGTTGGCGCTGAACCCGATGGCATAGATCAGCGCCACCGCGCCCAGCAGCGATACTGGAATGGAGATAGCCGGCACGATGGTAGCACGAAGGCTGGCCAGGAACAGGAAGGTTACGCCAATCACCAGCCCCGCTGTCAGGGCCAGTGTCGTCATGATATCGCGGATCGAAACACGCACTGCGTCAGTTACATCATATGTGATCTCATATGAGACACCTTCGGGGAACTTCGCCGACAGCTCCTTCATCAGCACGCGCAGATTGTCAGAAATCTCAAGCGCGTTTGCGGTGCTTTCCTGATAGACCGCTACAGTGGCCGAGTCCTTGCCGTTCAGCTTGGTCGAGCCGGAATAGGTCGCCGCGCCAAGTTCAATTCGCGCAATATCTTCCAACCGAGTGACCGACCCGTTGGGATCCGAGGCGACAATGATCCGTCCGAATTCATCGGCATCGCGCAACAGCCCTTCAGCTCGCAATTTGAACTGAAAGTCGGTCTGCCCTTCCGCAAACGGAGGTGCCCCGACCTGCCCGGCGGCGGCGATGACATTCTGGTCCTTGATCGCGTCCGCCACCTCGGCTGCGGTGATGTTCAGCGCCGCCATGCGAACCGGATTGATCCAGACCCGCATGCTGTATTCCAGCTGGCCGAATTGCGAGACCGTTCCGACCCCCGGCAACCTCTGCAATGGGTCATGCAGAAAATCGGCGGCAAAATTGCTAAGGAACAGTTCGTCCCGCGAACCGTCGGGCGAGGTCAGGTTGATTACCACGATCATATTACCCGACCGTTTGGTCACCTCGACCCCCTGCTGCAACACCGCCGAGGGCAATTCGGAACTGGCCAACGCGATGCGGTTCTGCACCTCAACCGCAGCCACATCCGGATCAGTGCCCAGCTCGAACGACACGTTCAGCATATAAGTGCCGTCATTCGAGCTTTTGGAGGATAAGGACAACATGCCCGGAATGCCGTTCACGCGCTCTTCGATGGGGGTGGCAACGGATTCCAGAATGACTTGTGCGTCCGCCCCCGGGTACGAGGTATCAACGTAAATCTGCGGCGGCGTGATATGGGGATATTCAGTGATCGGGATCAGGCGCACGCAGACCGCACCGAACAGAACCAACAGGATCGCAATGACAGTTGCGAAATGTGGCCTGTTGATGAAGTAGTGCGCGATCAAACCGGCCCTACCCCTGACTGTCGACCGCTTTCACGACCAGCCCGTCATGTATTTTTTGAAGCCCCTGCACCACCACGCGGTCGCCCTCGGACAACCCGGATGTGACTTGCGTACGGGTCGCGGTCTGGGTGCCAATCTCAATATTCTGCCGGTGAACCTTGCTGTCCCCATCGACCGAGAAAACGAAATATCCCTGTTTATCGAACTGCACCGCGTTGCGCGGCACGGTCAGCACCTTGGGGTCTTCGGACCCGGTCAGGCTGACGGTCACAAACTGGCCGGGGATCAGCACCCCATCAGGGTTGGCGAAGCTGGCGCGCAGTTCGATCGTGTCGGTGTCCTGACTGACGCTGTCGCCGACAAAGATCACCTTGCCCGGGGTGGGATAGGTCTCGCCGTCGGCCAGTTCGATGTCCGTGGTCAGCTTGATGTCACCCGGCGTGATCCGCCCTTTGCGGCGTTCTTGCAGCAGAACCGGTTCGCTGACGTAAAAGCTGACCAGTATCGGATCAACGCTGGTGACGGTTGCCAGAACGCCGGTATCCGAGCTGACCAGATTACCCGCATCCACTGCCGACAACCCGATACGTCCGTCAAGCGGGCTGAGGATTTCTGTATAGTCCAGATCAATCTGGGCAATCTTCAAATCGGCTTGTGCTTCATCCACTGCCGCCTGACTCGCAGCATAGGTCGCCAAGGCCGTATCCAGAACAGCCTGCGGAATATCACCCTTGTCGAACAACTCCTGCTGACGGTCTAACGCTGCTTTGTCCAACCGCGCGCTGGCCTGCGCGCTTTTCAGTGCAGCCTGAGCGCTGTCCATGCTGGCAGCGTACTTCTTCTGTTCGATCCGAAACAGCACATCCCCTCTGGCAACCGTTCCACCTTCGGTAAAGTTGACCTTTTCCAGAAACCCTTCGACCCGGGCCTGCAGGTCCACGCTTTGATCCGCTACAACCCGACCAACGAACCGGTCCTGTTTCTGCAGGTTTTCCATCGTCACCAACGCGACCATCACGCTGGGCGGCGCGTCAGCCTGGGCCGCTGCCGGGTTCGGCAGAAACAGGGGGATCAATGCGCAAACAAACAGAGCAGAAGGTTTCATGAGACCCTCGGGAGTTTGTAATTCCTTAACTATCCCCACATCCCCGCATTGGCGCAACGGTTTTCTGGGCTCATTCACCTGCGCATTTCTCAACCATATCAATCCCTTTGACGCAGGGCTTGCCAGCCCCCCGTTCTTGGGATTTTCTGGCACCGCGCACCAACCAAAAGGCCCGGCCTGCATGAAACTCGAATTCCACCACATCAACTTTGTGTCCGATGATGTCGACCGGTTGCACCGGTTCTACACGCAGGTCCTTGGGCTGGACGATATCCCGATCGAGAATTTCCCCCGCCCCGATGCAACCGAAGACAAGGGCTACAGCGGCAAGATCCGGTTTGCGACCGATGGCGGGATGCAGATGCACCTGGCTGAAAGAAACCTCGACGTCGCGTTTAAACATGGCGAGGCGATCAACCCGGTCGAGCGTGGCCATATCGCCTTTCGCACCGACAATATCGAGGCGTTCAAGAAACAGCTGGACGATAACGGCATCCCCTATTCGGATTATGGCACCGCCTTCGCGAAAGAATGGCATCAGCTTTTCTTTCACGACCCCGAAGGCAATATCATCGAGGTCCATCAGGCGGTGTAAGTAACGTCGGAGGCACGCATTGAAACAGGCCGTACTGATCGTCGATGTTCAACCCAGCTTTGACCCGCCGGATTGGCTGGTCGAGCGTAGCCAGTTGTTGGCGTCGCATTTCCCGTCCATCGCCACGGTCGAACGCAATGACGAGGCAAAAGTACCCTTCTTCCGGCAACTCGGATGGAAACCCCGTTCGGTCGATGACAGCCTTGTTCGGGCGGATCGTACCATCCTGAAATACGGCTACGGCCCGCCGCCAGAGGTGATCGACCAGTTTCACAACTGGAAGGTCGACCGCGTTCTGGTCTGCGGTATTCAGGCCGACACCTGTGTTCTCGCCGCAGGATTCACCCTGTTTGACGCGGGCCTGCTACCGACCATAGTTTCGGATACGGTCGTCGGGTCTTCGCTGGATCGCAGCGGTACGCTGGGCGTGGACCTCTGGCGGCATCATTTTGGCCAGGTGATTGAGAAGCACTCGGATATTCTGTGACGGCGCAATCCCTGTCCGCATAGGAGAGGAAGCCCATAATGACCTCGAAATACATTCATGAAGTAACGGCCATCGCCCTTGTTGTGGCCGGTAGTTTTTCACCAGCACATGCAGATAGCTTTTCACTGACTGGCCAGTATGAAGGCCTCTACGCCTGCGACAGCACCACCGGCGGAGTGCCGTCAAGCTGGTCCGACCCGATGCGCGCCGGAATTGTTCAAGACGGGGATCGCATCTCGATCGACCTGCTTTATACCGACAAACAAGAGCTCGGGGCGGAGTATTCACTCTATACCGGTTCGGTTGCTCTGGCACCTGATGGCAGTTTGGTCAGCGGGTATTTCGAGTCTTGCGGCGGTACGTTTCCCTCGAAGGAACTCGCCCGGCTGTTCCCCGCCGCCACGGATACACCTTTCAGTTTTTCGGTCACCAGCGTTTGGGCCTCGGATCAGGTGCCAAACCTTCCTGGCCTGACTGTTCAAACCTGCACGTGGAGCCTGAAACGGGTGTCCACGGTTACCCCCAAAGTCAGACCGTGCGAGACGGCAGAGCGCTAGGCTAAAACCCCCATCTGGACTTATTTGTTAAGTCCAGATGTTCAAATTGGATCCAAAGTGCCCATATAGCGCCCAATCTTGCAACTTAATCGTGCCTGATTGGGAGGCTTCAGTTCCCCGGCAGGCCCCCAGTCAAACAGGATGGTCCCGATGGATTTAATTCTACGTGGTAGCCTGGTTACTCAAATCATCATCGGCCTTGTGACCGGTACCCTTCTCGCCGCCCTCTGGCCTGCCGCCGGTTCAGCCGTCGGTCTGCTGGGTGACTTCTTTGTAGACGCGCTGAAGGCCGTCGCGCCGGTGCTGGTTCTGATCCTGGTCTGCGCCGCAATCACCAACCACAAGAAAGACAGTCAAGCCCGCATGGGGCCTGTGGTTCTGCTGTACATCCTTGGTACTTTTGCAGCTGCGCTGGTTGCGGTCGTGGCCAGTTTCACGTTCCCGGTCACTCTGCATTTGACCGGCACTCCGGAGTTGATGGACGCCCCGGACGGTCTGGCCGAGGTGGTGAAAAACATCCTTCTGAAGATCGTGGACAACCCGGTGAACGCGCTGGCACAGGCCAATTATATCGGCATTCTCGCCTGGGCTGTTGGCCTTGGGCTGGTCTTCCGGCACGCCAGCGACTCGACCAAAACGCTGATGTCGGATCTGGACGGTGCTATCACCAAGATCGTTTCTGTTATCATCCGTATCGCGCCCATCGGTATCTTTGGCATCGTGGCCTCAACCATTGCCGAGACCGGCTTTGAAACGCTTGCCAGCTATGGTCACCTGCTGTTGGTTCTGATCGGCTGTATGGTCTTCATGGCGCTGGTCGTTAACCCGCTGATTGTGTTCCTGCGCATCCGCAAGAACCCCTATCCGCTGGTCTTCACCTGCCTCAGGGAATCCGGCATCACCGCGTTTTTCATGCGCAGTTCGGCCGCCAACATTCCGGTCAACATGGAACTGTGCCGCCGCATGAACCTGGACGAGGAGACCTATTCGGTCACCATCCCCATCGGCGCCACGATCAACATGGCCGGTGCCGCGATCACCATCACGGTGATGACACTGGCGACCGTGCACACCATGGGCATTCAGGTCGATTTCCTGTCAGCCCTGTTCGTGAGCGTCATCGCATCGATTGCCGCCACCGGAGCCTCGGGTGTGGCCGGCGGGTCGCTGTTGCTGATCCCGATGGCGGCCAGCCTGTTCGGCATCGACAACGCAACCGCCATGCAGGTGGTCAGCATCGGCTTTATCATCGGCGTCCTGCAGGATTCCGCGGAAACCGGGCTGAACTCGTCCACCGACGTGCTGTTCACTGCAGCCGGATCGTACAAGCGCGGCGACCCGAGCCCCCACAAACTGCCGATGGAGGAGGTCGCCGCATAGGCGACCCCTCTCCACCTTCCCACAACCGCTTGCACTAGCTGCGCGGTTGTGGGCCCTGCGCTGACCCACAACGTGTTTTGAAACCGGCAAAGATGCAGGCCCGTAGAAATTTCCGCGCAAACATCGTAATGTTTCAATGTAAGATCGCCGTGCGGTGTTGGCGGCAGGGCGCGTCTGACAAGGGGAGGGAACATGAAGTGAATCTAAGTTGGCTCATTGCGCTTTCGACGGGTCTTGCCGCTGCACCGGCCCTGGCACAGGAAAACCCCATTCAGCACGATGCGGAGTTTTACATTCTTCAGGCCCAACACGGTGAGCAATGGGCGCAGGATGACACTGCCGTGGATGAGGCTTTGGCCGCGTTTCGCGACAGCAACGGGGGAAAGCCTCCGAACATCGTCAGCGTATTGATTGACGATATGGGGTTCGGCGACATGGGCATTCCCGAACTTAACGCCGTACGGGGCTATGCGACGCCGAACATCAATGATTTCTCGGACCAGGCCATGCGGATGGTTCGGATGTATACCGAACCGTCCTGCACGCCGACTCGTGTGGCGCAGATGACCGGGCGGCTGCCGGTGCGGATGGGTATGGGGGACACCACCGTCGATATTGCAGGCTTTGGCCTGCCGGGGAATGAAGTGACGCTGGCCGAGGTACTGAAACAGGCCGGATACGCCACTAGTCATGTAGGCAAATGGCACATGGGCGACATTGCCGAAAGCTGGGCCATGAATCAGGGCTTTGACTATGCCCAGCACGCGATTCACCAGCAGGGTCAGCTGACCATCTTCAACGACGATGCGATCAAGGAACAGGTCACGGTCGCGATCCGGGATTATGACGACAAATACACTCTGGACGGCTGGTTCCGACCGGACTCTGCGGCGATGATGACCGTGATCGAGGGCGAAACCGGCGGCCCGATCCGCGAGATTCGTATGGAAGCCGGCGAGCGCTGGAATGCTGCCAAATATGACGAGATGAACCAGGCCTTTCAGGACAAGACGCTGGAGGAACTGGAACGCCTCGCCAGCGGCGACGCGCCGTTCTTCCTGCAATACTGGCCGATGATCCCGCTGGACAACACGCGCGCCGGGCGGGACGGGCCGGAAAGCGCCAATGGTGGTCTCTATGTGGACAAGATGCAGCTGCTGGACCAATGGCTGGGCGATCTGTTCGCGCGAATGGATGAGCTGGGGCTAGCGGAAAACACCGTGGTCGTGGTGATGGGCGACAACGGACATTTCACCAAATACGCGCCGCAATCCGGGTTTACTCCGCTGATCTATGCGGGGGGCAAAGGCGACACGACCGAGGGCGGCGTCCGCGTGGATGCCTTTATCCGCTGGCCCGGAATGATCGAGGCCGACGGGCTGCTGAACAGCATCATCCACGTCTCGGACCTGTATACGACCCTGTCGCGCTTTGCCGGGGCGGATCAATACATCCCGCGCGACCGGCTGGTCGACGGCGTGGATCAATCCGCCGCCCTGCTGTTTGCCGATGAATCCAAGGCGCGGCGCGATCACGTGATCGTCTACTCCATCGCCAAACCCGAAGCGATCGTGAAGGACCAGTTGAAGCTGAAACTACCCGCTGCGGGACAGAACGCTATCGCCGCCAAGTTCTTCGACCTCTATCGCGACACGCGCGAGGAGTACTCGGTGTCCACCGAAGTCGGTGCGTGGGGCGGGCAGGAATTCGTGCGCATCCTCGGGCGTCACATGGCGCGGAAAGAGAAATTTCCCGACACCACGCCCGCCTATGGCGTGCCTTATGAGGGGATCGAGAACATCCGCCCCGAAACGCAACAGGCGGTCGAAGCGTTCATGACCAAACGCGCCTCACCGCAGCAATAGAATCCGGATCAGGAGGTGCACATGGCAGGCAGTATTCTCTTCGTTCTTGGCTTGATCGTCTCGCTTGGGGTCGGGTTTGTCTATTTCCGTGATCTGGGTGACATCTCGCAGATGTTGCTGAAGGTGAAACGCCAGAACATGGTACGTTTCATCCGGCACGAATACCGACTGATCAGCATCGGGTTGGGCGCGTTTGCCGTCGCGACTCTGGCGCATTTCATTCTGGGTGGCGGGCCGCTCTGGCTGTGGATTGTCTCTGCGCTGTTGGTGCTGTTTCTTTACGGGTTTCCCTATGTCTGGGTGCATTTGGGTCTGCGCAATCAGATGAATGACGCGGCCTTCTTTCCCATCAGCGAGGCACAGAAACATGTCGGCCCCACCGCGCCGGTCATCGTAATCGAGAACAACGGCCACGCCCGCGCGCACCCCGACGCCCAGATCATGCGACCGCATCTGGCGGGCGATGTGGACGGGCTGAGCGGCGAAGATGTGGTCATGACCTATTGCGCGATGGCCAATCTCGGGCAGGGCTACGCCCCCCGGGTCGAAGGCAAGCGGTTGGATCTTGAGGTCCTGGCCCAGCATGGCAATAACCTGATCCTGCGCGACAATGAAACCGGCGAGCCGATTCAGCACATCTATGGCTTCCGCGAGGCCGACCGCGACCCGAATGCCGATGGCCCCGCCTGCCCCGTACGTCCCGAGGCCCAGATGAAACCCTGGCCAACATACCGGATGACGTTCCGCGGGTTCCAAAAGGCATTTCCTGATGGCGAGGTATTTCTGAACAAACCCTCCCCCAACCCTCTGTTACGGCTGCTCGACATGGTGACAGAGATCACCTTTGGCTGGGGCATCAGCCGCCAGCATCAAGAAGACGCGCCGGTGATGGACAACATGGACCGCTCGGACGACCGGTTGCCGAACAAGACCCATGTATGGGGGATCACCATCGGCAAGGATGCCGCCTGCTGGACGGACGATTTCGTCGTGGACAACAACTGGATCGTCAACGCAAGCGTCGGCGGGCGCGATGTCGTTATCAGCCTGGACCCGAAATACGAAAGCCTGGGGGTCTGGTACAATGACAGTGGCAATCCCGTCACCCGCTGCGATTTCTGGGGCATGTCCGATCAGGGCAAGCTGCAACGGGTCGAGACCCTGCGCGCCGGCGTCTTCTGGCATGTCTGGTCCGAGTTTTTTCCGGAAACCGACATCAATCGCGTGGGCACGCGCGCGGAAACACCTGATACCGTGGCGGCGTGACCCCGCGCGACCCGGCAAAACGGGCGATACCAAAAAAGGAGGGACGGAATGACACTAAAACATAAATTGAACGGCTGCGCGGCGGCGGCCGTGCTCGCCTCGGCGGCAACGATGGCCTCGGCGCAGCAATCCGATTGGTCATACGAAGCCACGATCTACCTGTTTATGCCTGAGACCGAGACCAGCATTGCGACCCCCTCGGGCACGCTTGACGGAACACTCAGCTTTTCCGATGCGCTGGAGAATCTGGACTTTGCCTTCATGGGCGCGCTGGCGGCAACAAACGGTCAATGGAGTGTGTTGGCCGATTACAACTATACCAACCTGTCCTTCGGCAATACCGCGCCCGGACCGGCGGGTTCTGAATTGGAAACTTCGGTCAAAACGCAGTTTCTGACCGCGTTGCTGGGTTACCGGGTGCGCAACGATCCTTCCGTAAAGGTTGATCTGGCGGGTGGTTTCAGATGGTACAGCACCGATACTGAATTCACCCTGACCCCGGGTGCAGCGCCCTCGCAATCCACCTCTGCCGACGCCAGCTGGTTCGACCCGGTGGTGGGCATTCGCGCCCGGTTTACCCTGTCCGATTCATGGACCAGCACGGCCTATGTGGATTACGGAGGGTTCCGCAGCGGCAGCCAGACCTGGTCGGTTCTGCTGACGGCCGACTACGCGATCAACGACAGGTGGCTGCTGCGCGGTGGATATCGCTATATCTCATTCGACCACGACATTAACGGCAACGACTACACATTCGATCAATCCGGGCCTTTGCTTGGCGCCACCTACAGGTTCTAGACCTCACACGGCCAACGCCTTCAGACGCCCACGTATTTCTCGGAGATTTCTGGGGTCAGTTCCACCATAGCACCGGACCAGACTGTACAGCCCCGTTCAAGAATGACCGCGCGGTCAGACACTGCCGCCAGTTCCTTCAGAGATTTGTCGATCAGCAGGATCGCCACATTCGTCTCTTGCCGCAAACGCTGCAGAGCCGTCCAGATCTCCCGCCGGACGATCGGGGCAAGGCCCTCGGTGGCCTCGTCCAATATCAATAAGCGCGGGTTGGTCATCAGCGCCCGGCCAATCGCCAGCATCTGCTGTTCGCCGCCCGACAGTGAAGCGGCGCGCTGGCCCTTCCGCTCTCCCAGCCGCGGGAACAGTTCGGTCACGCGGCGCAGGGTCCAGTCGCCGGGACGTGCCGCCGCGATCAGGTTTTCGCGCACGGTGAGATCGGCAAAACAGCGTCGGCCCTCGGGCACCAGCCCCACCCCTTTGCGGGCGACCTTATGGCTGGGCAGCACGTGCAGGTCCTGACCGTCCAGTTTCAACGTCCCCTCCGAGCGGATCATCCGGCAAATAGCCTTCACCGTCGTTGTCTTGCCCATCCCGTTGCGCCCCATCAGAGCAGTCACTTCGCCCTGCGCCATCTGCAGATCAACACCGAACAGCGCCTGACTGTCGCCGTAACTGGCGGTAAGGTTTTCAAGCCGCAACAGGGTCATGCTTCATCCCCCAGATAGGCGTCGCGCACCTCGGGGCTGGTTCGGATTTCATCAGCCGTACCGGTGGCGATGACCTTGCCATAAACCAGAACGCTGACCCGGTCGGCCAGCGCGAAAACCGCGTCCATATCGTGTTCCACCAGCAGAATGGGCGCTTCCTGCTTCAATCCATCCAGAAACCCAGTCAGGCGTTTCGAACCTTCGGCACCAAGCCCCGCCATTGGCTCATCCATGACGAAGGCTTTTGGCGACAGTGTCAGGGCCACCGCGACCTCCAACTGCCGCCGTTGGCCGTGGCTGAGATTGGCGCAGCGTGTGTCGCGTTCATCGCTCAGCCCGACACGTTCCAGCGCAGCTTCGGCCCGGTTGCGCAGTTCGGGTCGCTTTAGCGCGGGCCGCCAGAAACGCCACGCCATGCGTTCCGCGCCCATCGCACCCAGCACCACGTTCTCCAGCACGGTATCTTCCATGCACAGTTGCGAAATCTGAAACGTTCGTCCCAGACCTGCCCGCGCGCGCGCCTGTGTGGAATAGCCCGAGACATCCTGACCGTTGAGCAGAACCTGCCCTGAATCCGGCTGCAATCCACCGCATATCTGCTGAATCAACGTCGACTTACCTGCACCGTTCGGGCCGATGATGGCGTGGATTTCTCCAGGCTTGAGATCAATGGACACGTCGTCAGTCGCCTTGAGCGCCCCAAAGCTTTTGTTCAGGTTCAGCGTGGCGAGAACGGGATCAGACATGCGCGCCTTCTTTCCCTGTCAGCAGGCCGATAAGGCCGCCGCGGGCAAACAGCACGATGCACAGCAGGGCGACGCCCAGATAGACATGCCAGAAATCGGTGAGTTCTCCGAGGAAATGCTCCAACGCAACAAAAACACAGGCCCCGATGACCGGCCCCATCAGTCGCCCTACTCCGCCAATGATGATCAGCACGATCAATTCTCCGGACAGTTGCCAGCTGAACATCGAGGGTGAGACAAAGCGGTTCAGATCCGCAAACAGGGCCCCCGCCAACCCGGTGATCGCGCCCGAGATTACAAAAGCCAACAGCTTCAGCCGCATCGGGTTCAACCCCACGGTTTCAACCCGTACCCAAGCCTGACGTGCAGCGTTCAGCGCCAGACCGAAGGGCGAGGCCTGCAACCGCGCAAACAGAAACAGCACCACGCAGAGCAGCGTGAAACAGACGGCGTAAAACTGGATCGGCACCAGCGTGTTCAGGCCGGGAAAACCGTTGCGGACATAGATCGACAGCCCGTCTTCACCGCCGTACTGCGCCCAGGAAATCGCGAAGTAGAAGAACATCTGACCAAAGGCGAGCGTGATCATGATGAAATATACGCCGGACGTCCGCAATGACAGCAATCCGATGAAGAACGCCACCAGCGCCGACAGGATCATGGCCACAAGCCAGATCACCGGCATGGACTTGGTGCCATCGGTGGTGAACAGCCCCAGATCAAGCGCGGTATAGGTCTGCGCGTGATAGGCGAGGATGCCCATCGCATAGCCTCCGATCCCGAAGAAGACGGCGTGGCCAAAACTGACCATACCTCCGATCCCCAGGACGATGTTCAGCCCCACCGCCGCCAGCGCAAGGATAACCGCCCGTGTCACCAGCGTGATCGTGAACGGTTGATCCGCCAAAAACGCCCAAAGCGGCAACACCAGCAGACCCGCGATTACCAGCGCGTTGAGGTACCTTTCGTTCAACCTCATACGCGTGCTCCGAACAGGCCGGTGGGCCGCCAGACCAACACCAGCCCCATCAGCACGTAGATGCCCATTGAGGCCAGCGCCGAGCCGGTCTTCTGCGCCGCACCGTTGTCCATGAACAGCTTGAACATCTCGGGCAGGAACACTCCGCCCAGCGTATCCGTCAAACCGACCAGCACCGCGCCGATGAACGCGCCGCGCACCGAGCCGATACCGCCGATAACGATGACTACGAATGCGAGGATCAGCACCGGCTCGCCCATTCCTACCTGCACCGACTGGATCGCGCCGACCAAGGCGCCCGCCAGCCCGGCCAGGGCCGCGCCCAGCGCAAAGACCAGTGTGTAGAGCTTCGAGATATCGACGCCCAGCGCCGCGATCATCTCGCGGTCATTCTCTCCGGCGCGGATCTGGATGCCCAGCCGGGTGCGTTCGATCATCACCCAAAGACCCACGGCGACGGCCAGCCCGATGCCGATCAGGGTCAGGCGATACAGCGGGTATTCGATCCCACCTGGCAGCGTAACCGGCCCCGACAGCGCATCGGGAATGTCCAGAAACAGCGGAAAGGAACCAAAGACCCAGCGTGTTCCTTCAGAAAAGATCAGGATCAGGGCAAATGTTGCCAGCACCTGATCCAAATGTGGGGCTTTATACAATCGCCGGATCACCACCATCTCGACAACCGCCCCGGCCAGCGCCGCCGCGGCCAGTGCGGCAACCAACGCCAACAGGAAAGACCCTGTGGCCCCCGCCACGGCAGCGGCGGCAAAGGCCCCGACCATGTAAAGTGAACCATGGGCCAGATTAATCAGCCCCATCACGCCGAAAATCAGCGTCAGGCCAGCCGCCATCAGGAACAGCATGACGCCGAACTGCAGCCCGTTGAGGATCTGCTCGATAATCAGGATCGAGGACATGGAAACTCCGGTGGTCTGCCCGTCCCGCGACCGGGGGCGGGCAGATGGTCAATTACATTTTGCACTCGGCCGCATAGGCGTCAGAGTGGTTTTCCAGCGCAACGCCAAGGATCTTGTTGGTGAACACGTCACCTTCCTTGATCACTTCACGCGCATAGATGGTCTGAACCGGGTGGTGGTTCGGGCCAAAGCTGAAATCGCCACGGGTGCTGTCGAACTCGGCCGCGCGCAGGGCTTCGCGGAAGGCGTCCGCATCCGACGGATCAGCCTTGTCCAGCGCGGACAGCAGCAGGTTGGCGGTATCAAACCCCTGGCTGGCATAAAGAGAGGGCAGACGTCCGTATTCCGCCTGAAAACTCTCGACAAAGGCAGCATTGGTCGGATTGTCGATGTCCTTGTTCCATTGCGAGGTGTTCACAACACCCATCGCCGCATCGCCGACCGCTTGCAGGATACCCTGATCAAAGCTAAAGGCCGGGCCAACCACAGGCTTGTCGATGCCGCTGTCGGCATATTGCTTCAGGAAAGAAATCCCCATACCACCGGGCAGGAAAAAGAACACGCTATCCGCATCGCTGGCGCGGATCTGCGCGATCTCCGCGGCGTAATCGGTCTGCCCCAACTCGGTATAGACCTCACCGGCCAGATCACCCTCGAAGAACCGTTTGTAGCCGGTCAGCGCATCTACACCCGCCGGGTAATTCGGGGCCAGAATAAAGCTGTTCCTGTAACCGACGCCGTTGGCATAGGCCCCGGCGGCCTCGTGCAGGTTGTCGTTCTGCCAAGCGACGTTGAAGTAGTTCTGGTGGCAGCCTTTTCCGGCAAGCGGTGATGGCCCCGCATTTGGGGACAGATAGAACACGTTCTGGTTCACTGCCGCAGGCACAACCGCCATGGCGAGGTTGGACCAGATGATGCCGGTCATCACGTCGACCCGTTCGGACTGGATCATCTTGTCGGACAATTGCACGGCGATGTCCGGTTTGCGCTGATCGTCCTCGATCACGACCTCAATGTCGTCACGCCCTGATTGCGCGATGGCCAGCATGAATCCGTCGCGCACGTCAATGCCCAACCCTGCACCGCCGCCGGACAACGTGGTGATCATTCCGACCTTAACCTCGGCCAGCGCGCCGGTTGCGCACAAAGCAGAAACCGCAGCGGCCGCTAGAAATTTTTTCATCTTCATCTCCCTTCGCTGGTCTTTTCGACGCAACTTATGTCAGCCTTCACAGCCTTCCGTCTATACCTCTGACAGCGTGGTTTTTTTCACTCTGCCAATCATCCAAACAATCACCGATCACGCCCACTCCGTCGAGGGCGTTTTCAAACTGGACCGCTAAATTCTAAGGAAACTATCTTGTGCAGCGCAGCGCAGACCCGGATCGAGTGCGGGAAACTCAGGGCGCAGGGACGGATCCGACAGAAAATCTACCCGAAAATATGACCGACCTGAGAACGTCAGAGTGATCATAATCGCGTAATTGTCGGCCAGCATTTCGGCATCCGTTCCGTTGGATATGACCGGCGCCAAAGCCTGCTAGTCGCTCCGTTCCGTCCCGTCGAAGAACTTCGCCAGATCGACGATAAGGTGCACTTTGTAGTCTCCAGCCGAGAAATCACCCGGCGGCAACAGGAATTCGACTTCGCGGACGTTTTCAGAAAACCCCAGATGGTAAACCAGCGGCAACACGTCGTTCCCCTTTATTGTAGCCCTTCCACGGCCACGAATTTGTACTCAACCTCCCAATTCCACGCCATCTGACTGTTGAGATCCAAATCTCGTCGCACCGCGGTTGAACCATTGGCCACAAGTGGCAGTTGGAACAGGATATCTGGCTATTGTGCGACAGGATCGGATCGAAGAACAGGTGTCGGCCCCGCGCGAAGGCCTCTTCGGTCAGTGGATTGTCGGCCGACACGGCAAACCGGCCGAACACGAACGGAGCCGAGACATCGGTAATCGGCGTTGCCACCGGGACGCGCGAGCGATCCAAGACCACCCAACCCGCCACCGCAAGACCTGCAACGTCGAGGATCAGAAACACCCACTGCATAACGCCCCCCCGGACCATAAATGGTGATGGACAAAGCCCGAGCCGAACAGACCTTCAAGATTCTTCATCTCCTTGTTGTAACGATCCTTGATATTGACCGAGATCAGGTCACGACCAGAGGCCGAGGTGAAACGAAGCCATGGTGCGCGCCCGGATCGGCCACGATATCCGGCCCGCTCGAAACCAAACATCGTATCGGCCGGAATGGCGGGCTCGATTTACGGATGCATGTCGGGGCGCGCGAACAGTACCTCGACCGGAAAAGACGGGAGGCTCAGCGGCGTTTCCTTCCCGACCGTGATGTTTTCGATAGGTTCCAGAGCGTTCATCTCTATGATCTTCAACACTATGCCAACCCCGGTGTTCAGGTCCGGATGCTCCGTCGCCGTCACCACTATACGGTCGTCAAGGGCTGAGATGCCATTATGAAACGTGACTTACAGCGCACCCTCACCCACCTGACTTTTGCGCGCGTCGACGATCTTGACGACCTCATTGGTCTACGCATCGAACACGCCCGCCGAACCGCCGTCATCCCCTCCGGTTCCGTCCAGGAAAGTTGCGAACATGTACTTCTGCCAGTTCGAGCTGGTCCGGTTCCGGGCCCAGTTCGATGATTGCGATGCTGTGGCTGGTGTCCAACGCCGAAAGGCTGCGCAAAAGCACATACGCTGACTGTCCTCGCGATCCCGCTACAGCGCCGGAGAAAGACCCGCCAGTATCAGGACCGTATCGATCAGAGTGCTTTGTCTAAAACAATTGAGCGTTAAGACTTACCCCCTTGTGATGAAATTTCGAAACATATCAGAGTGGGACGCGCCACACTCAACGTCTTGGCATGATGCGGGTATTGCACCAAACCTGCGCGCCCCTCGAATGAGGTGTTGACGGAGGGGCCATTCCTCACCCAATGTCGTTGCAGTCAGACGACAGGGAACTGAAGCTGTGACAGCCAACCTTCGACAACCAATGATGCGTCGCGAAACCGGGTGCGATCTGGTCGCCTGACCTTCGGAGAACAGTCCGTTTTCACCTGACCCGCTTTCGGGTCTGCTCCACCTTCCAGGCTGATACCCTTATGAATCAAACAGTTGGATTGCGCATGGCAATCGATATCGGCGGTACGTTCACCGATACCGTCTTGCTGAACAGCGCATCTCAGGTGGTGGCAACCACCAAAACTCCCACCACTCCACACCGCCCCGCCCTTGGCGCAGTGGCAGGCGCCACGCATGTGCTTGAGGCCGCCGGTGCCAACTGGCATCAGGTGACAGGTTTTATCCACGGTACCACGCTGGCCACCAATGCCCTGATAGAACGTCGCGGGGCCGCCACGGCCACGATCACCACGCGCGGCTTCCGCGACATCCTCGAAATCGCCTATGAGCGGCGCTACAGCCAGTATGCCATCGATCTGGTCAAACCCGACCTGATCGTGCCGCGCACCCATTCGCTGACCATCGGCGGGCGCATGGACGCCAACGGGCATGAGTTGGAGCCGCTGGACGTGGCGGGGGTTGCCCATTTGGTTGATGAGTTGAAGGTTCTGGGGGTTGAGGCTGTCGCCATCTGCCTGCTGCACGCCTATGCAAACCCTGCGCATGAGCTGGCCCTGCGCGACCTTCTGGAGCAACGTATGCCCGATCTGGTCATCTCTCTCAGCCACGAGGTTAGCCCTGAAGCGCGCGAGTTTGACCGGCTGTGTACCACCATTGCCAACGCCTATGTGCAACCGCTCATGTCCGGATACCTGCAGGATTTTGCGGCGCGATTTCGGCAGATGGGGTTGACCTGCCCGATCCTGATGATGACGGCTGGTGGCGGCATGACCACGCTGGACACCGCCGCCCGGCTGCCGATCCGATTGGTGGAATCCGGCCCCGCCGGAGGGGCGGTTCTAGCCGCCCGCATCGCCGAGGCCACCGGTGAAACCGACGTCCTGTCCTTTGACATGGGCGGCACCACGGCCAAGCTGTGCCTGATAGACGAGTACCGCCCCCAGACCGCGCGCAAGTTCGAAATCTCGCGGGCCGAACGCTTTATCAAAGGCTCGGGCATGCCGGTTCGGATACCGGTGATTGAGATGATCGAGATCGGCGCCGGTGGTGGTTCCATCGCCAGCGTCGACCGGCTAGGCCGCATTCAGGTCGGTCCGCACAGCGCGGGATCAGATCCCGGCCCTGCGGCATTTGGCAAGGGTGGCGACAAGCCCACGGTCACCGATGCCGATCTGACGCTGGGTCTGATCGAACCCGGACGTTTTGCCGAAGGGCGGTTGCAAATCGACCCGGTTGCGGCCACGCGAGCAATGGCGCAGGACGTAGGCGATCTGCTCAACCTTGGCCCCGATCAGGCCGCCTTTGCAGTCAGTGAGATCGTCGACGAGAGCATGGCCAGTGCAGGCCGGATGCACGCAGTCGAATCCGGCAAGGACCTTGGCAACCGTTTGATGATCGCGTTTGGAGGCAACGGTCCGCTGCACGCCACCCGCGTGGCCCGACGCGCCCAGATGCGGCGTGTGCTGATCCCGCGTGATCCGGGAGTGGGCTCGGCGGTCGGGTTCCTGTTCGCGCCTGTGTCCTATGAGGTCATCCGTTCACGCTATGCCCGTTTGGACACTCTGGATATCGACGGGCTGAACCGGTTCTTCGACGCGATGCAGGCCGAAGCGGAACAAGTCGTCCGCGCCGGAGCACCAGACGGCGCCCTTCTGCAACGCCGGATCGCTTATATGCGGTATCACGGACAGGGGCACGAGATCGAAATCTGCCTGCCCGACCGTGCATTGGCCGCCTCTGACCTAATCGCTTTGCGAGAGGCCTTTGAAACGGAATACAGCCGACAGTTCAGCCGGATCGTTCCTGGCATGTCCATCGAAATCCTGAACTGGGGGCTGTCCGTCTCATCCCCTGCCCCTGCACATGAGCCTTATCCTGACAATCCGGCGGAACACACCGCAACCGCAATCGAACACCGTGAAATCCTGTGCGACGTCACCAGCGCCTGGCGCCCGGCGGGCGTGTTCAGCCGCTCTGACCTCATGCCCGGCACAGCCCTCAGCGGCCCGGCGCTGATCGTCGAGGCCCAAACAACCACATTCGTCAGCGCCGATTTCAGTGCCAGTATCGACGGCCAGGGCAATATCTGGCTGACACGGCAAGAGGAGGTCCAGCCATGATCCATTCAGATACACGCCTGCAGGTGATGTGGAACCGGCTTCTGGCCGTGGTCGAGGAACAGGGACAGGCGCTGATCCGCGCCGCCTTTAGCCCGATCGTGCGCGAATGCGGCGATATCTCGGCCGGGATCTTCGATGCTCAAGGCAGGATGCTGGCACAAGCCGTCACCGGCACACCCGGGCATATCAACACCATGGCCGAGGCGGTCAAAACCCTGCGTGCGCGTTTTGCCCAAAGCGAGATGAAACCCGGCGATATCTACATGACCAACGACCCGTGGATCGCCTCGGGGCACCTGAACGACTTTCTGCTGATGATGCCGGTTTTTTTTCAGGACACGTTGATCGGCTACACGGCCTGCACCTCTCATCTGGTCGATCTGGGGGGGCTGGGCATGGGACCCGAGGGCTCGGATATATATGACGAAGGCCTGCTGATCCCACCCTGTAAACTGGTCAGCGAGGGCGACGTAAATGCGCTGTTGCTGGACATCGTCAAAGCCAACTCGCGCGAGCCCATTGCCAATGAAGGCGACATCTACGCCCTGATCGCCTGTTGTGAGGCCGGGTCTACGCGGCTGGTGCAGATGATGCAAGAATTCGGCATAACCGATCTGCAGGCGCTGTCAGATTACATCATCGACACCTCTCGGCGCGGTACCCTTGAGGCCATCGCCGACCTGCCTAATGGCACTTGGCACCATGTGCTGCGGGTCGATGGCTATGAGGATGAGATCGACCTGCACGCTGCCCTCACCATTGCAGACAACCATCTGCTGCTGGATTTCGAAGGCACCGCGCCCTGTGTCGGCAAAGGGATAAACGTGCCGCTGAACTATGCAACGGCCTATTCGGTCTTTGCCCTGCGCTGCATTATCGGAGCGGATATCCCAAACAATGCAGGCTCGCTCGACCCGTTCCGAGTGACCGCGCCTGCAGGCTGTATCCTGAACGCACAGCCCCCGGCCCCGGTCGCGATGCGACACACGCTGGGACAGATGACACCTGATCTGGTCTACGGCTGCCTGTCTCAAGCCTTGCCGGACAAGGTCCCGGCCGAAGGTTCCTCGTGCATGTACGACCTGCCACTGCGCCACGCGCCCGAGGCGGTCGACCGGGGCGATGACCTCTTTGCGCTGGAGCTTGTGTTCAACGGCGGCACCGGCGCCCGTCCCCGGCTGGATGGCCTGTCGGCCACCGCCTTTCCCAGCGGTGTCTGGGGCAGCCAGGTCGAAACCACCGAGGCCGTCGCACCGGTGCTGTTTCATCGCCGCGAGCTGCGGACGGATTCCGGAGGAGCGGGGCGTTTGCGGGGCGGTCTGGGGCAGCAAATTGAACTCAGCGCATCCAGGGATCAGGACCTGATGCTGTTCCTGTCGGTCGAGCGGATCAAGAACCCTGCCAAGGGCCGTGACGGCGGGTTGGACGGCGCCCCCGGGCGTATCACCGTGCAACCCGGCAACCGCCAACTGCCCGGCAAAGGTGAGGTTCGGATCAAAGCCGGTGAAACGCTACTGTTCGAAACGCCCGGCGGCGGTGGGTTCGGGCGGCCCGAGGAACGCTTGGACGACGCGGTGCAGAACGATCTCCGCGCAGGCCTTATCAGCCAGAACATAGCCCGGACCCAATACCGGAGGCAGACATGACTAAACCGCACCCGCACATCGCGCGTATGTTGCCTTATGCGCTGGCTGACCTCACAGTGCCAAAGGGCAAAGCCCTTATCTCTCTGTCCCAGAATGAAAGCCTGCGTCCACCCAGCCCCAGGGCTATCGAAGCGGCGGTGCAGGCTATGGGGACGTCGATGCTCTACCCCGATCCGGACTGGACAGACCTGCGACACGCTCTGGCAAACTTGCACGGGAATGATGCAGATGGGATTTTGTGCGGCAACGGTTCGCTCGACCTGATCGGTTGCCTTGCCCGCGTGTTCTCGGGGCCGGAGCGGGCGGTGCTGGCCCCGGCCCATGCCTATCCCTTTTTTCAGACGGCGGCGCGCATGGCCGATGCGCGGTTCGACACCGCCCGGGAAACGGATGCCACTGTCAGTGTCGATAGCTTGCTGGCGGCGGTCCAGCCGGATACCGGCATTGTCTTTGTCGCTAACCCGGGCAACCCGACCGGCACGCGCATCCCGAAATCCGAACTCGTCCGACTGCGACAAGGGTTGCGGCCCGACATCCTGTTGGTGATCGACGAAGCCTATGGCGAGTTTTCCGACCATCTGGGCGAGCGGTGTTTCGACATGGTGGCCACAGGCGACACGGTCATTCTGCGCACTTTTTCCAAGGCCTACGGCATGGCCGGGTTCCGCGTCGGCTGGGGGTTGTTCCCACCGGACATTGCCGAAGAAATGCGCAAGGTGATGAACCCGAACAACATCTCGGCCAGCGCTCAAATCGCCGCCGCAGCGGCGGCACGGGACGACGCTTATATGCGTGAGACCTGCGCGATCACAGCCGCATTGCGTGATCAGGCCGCGACCATGCTGAAGGGCGCCGGTTTCGCGCCCTACCCCAGTTTCACCAATTTCCTGCTGGTGAACATGGGCAATTCCAAAGCTGCGGCAAGTGCACACCAAAAGCTGCGGTCCGAAGGCGTCTTCCTGCGTCCGCAAGGTGGCGCAGGGTTGCCCCACACGCTGCGCATGACCGTCGGCCCACAGGACGCAATGAACACAGCAATAGACATCCTGACGAAATGGAAACAGGAGGGACAGGTATGAGCACGTCCAGAGGTCGCGCACGGTTCGGGGTTCTTGTCCCTTTCACCAACACTAATCTCGAACCCGATCTGGCCTTGATGGCGCCAACGGGGATTTCACTACACGTAGCCCGGATGGGGGGATACGACGAGGATGAAATCCCCGACGAAGCCCAGATGCACGATCTGGGGGCCACCGACCTGGACGAGCCGCTGCGTCTGCTGATGGGGGTAAAGCCGGATGTAGTCTTCTATGGGTGCACCTCGGCCACCCTGACCCACGGACCGGAGTTTGACCGCGAACTGGCCAGCCGGATAAGTGCCGGTAGCGGTGCCGAAACGATTACTGCGGCCGGGGCATTGGTTCATGCTCTGACCACGCTCGGCGCCCACCGCATCGGGTTTGCCTCGCCTTACGTTCCGGCGATCAATGATATGGCGATTGGCTTTCTTGCCAAACTGGGGTTTGAGACCATCCGGCGTTCCGAGGTGACCGAGGCGCTGGACAACGAAGGTCAGGGCGCGCTGAACCCAGAGGCCGTTTTTGAACTTGGCCGCGCGGCGGACCACCCTCAGGCCGACGCACTGGTTTTGTCATGTACTGACATGCGCAGCGTTGAAACTCTGGCCCGCTTGGAGGACGCGGTCGGTAAGCCGGTAATCAGCTCAAATCAGGCGATGCTGTTTCAGGCGCTGCAACTTTTGGACATCAAAGAACCCGTCAGCGGGTTCGGCCAGCTTCTGGAGTTTGAGAGGTAAGATCTCCGTAAAAGGCGCGGACTTCGTACTCTTTACCCGCGCCTTGGATTCATCACGCCTGAACCGCCTTCATGAACCGGTCGCGGATCACGACCGGATCCATGGTGATCACCGGCATCTTGGCGTTGCCGCTTTCGCACTTGCTGACGATGATGG
>NZ_JBQFTM010000026.1:0-26267 GCF_056538605.1 Ruegeria sp. BF7
CTGTAAGCCAGAAAAGATCAGACATGTTCACCGCTCGTTTTCGAACCGTGAATCACGCCGCTATACGGAAATCAATGGGTCCTGAGCCTAAGCATCACTTAATTGAATCCCGAAAGCCGACCTTCATACATCGCGCAGCATTTACTTGTTCTGAAGGTAAAAGCGCGGCTGCGGCCTCGATGATGCTGGCGCTACGCGAAAACCAGCTCATACGGCAGGCATCTGCTGGGTGGCGCAATGGATACCGCCACCCATCTCGCCCAATGGGTCAACATTCAGAGTTACGATCTCCCGCCCGGGATAGTGCCGCGCAAGGGCTTCTCGTGCGATCTCGTCGGTTTCTCGGTCTCCAAATTCGGCGGCAATCACCGCCCCATTACAGACATAGTAGTTTGCATAGGAGGCTACGAAATCAATGCTGTTCACCCGGCGGATCACCGGCTCAGGAATGACCTCTACATCCAAACCGCTTGCAACAAGCGCATCATGTGTCTCCACGGCAGCGAAATGGAACGGGTCTTCTAGATCGGTATCATCCGGCAGATTGATAAGTACACGCCCCGGACCAGAAAACCGCGCAAGACTGTCGATGTGGTAATCGGTGATGTCTTCGCCCCAGACACCAGGCGACCAGATCATCCGGTCCGCGCCGTAGGCGGTCAGCAACCGCAGCTCGATCTCGTCGCGGCTAAGGCCGGGATTTCGGTTGTCGTTCACCCAGCTGCTTTCGTTTGCAATCAACAGACCATGCCCATCCTGCTCCACGCCCCCCGCTTCTCCGCGTAATCCGGTTGGCAAGAGCTGCAGCCCCAGACGTTCAGCAACACGCTCGGCAATCAGGCTATCGCGGGCATTCACTTGTTTTTCGCCCCAGCCATTGAACTGGACATGGCTGATGGCAAGAGCGCCTGCGCCGTCTACCACAAAGATCGGTCCTGCGTCGCGGCACCAAAGATCTTCAGTGGGGATGTCCCATAACTCTACTTTCTCCGAAAGCTTTGCCTGTGCCCCTGCATGATCCTCAGCAGCGGCGAGCATCGTTATCGGCTCGAACTCACTGATCGCATTCGCGATATCGGCAATCGTCTGCTGAACCATGTCGAGAAAGACAGGGTCAGGATGAACCCTGCGGTTTACGGGCCATTGCATCAAGGTAAGCTGGTGCTGATCTTCTTCCGGCGGCACGTAGAACCCAGAATTGGCCGACGCCCTATTCATCCCGAGCAATCCCACCATTCCGAATGCCCCGCTGCCGACAATCATACTACGCCGCTTCATAAACCCTCACAATCGTTTGAGAAATGGCTATCCAGTCTGTTTTTTGCGGGATAGTAGACATCGGCGCAAGGTGAAGCATCGCTTAGATAAGGCTTTCTGCGAACTTCGGATGCGATGCGGCATCCATTGCTCGCAAACCCACTACCCTGATGAGGAGCGGCCCATACCGGACCTTCGTGGCTTAGTGAGGCGCTGCAGCGCAGCTTCCCCGAACCGGACATTCGCTGCGCCAGCGATATCGACGCGTTTCCAGAGGTCTGAACAGCGGACAAAGGGAACTTTCACCGGGCAGGTGCCAAGGTCTGCTTCCGGATTTCTTTAAGATTTTCGAGCGTTTCTTCTTTGGCTGAATAAGGAGGCGATTGCGGCTTCAAAAAAACACTAATGTCGGCGATCTCGCTTATGCCAGCGTCGATACAGGCGTCCTTTGAAATATCTACTTGCCACGCCACAGCAACCAATACGTGACACCAAACGCCAGACCGAGTCCAGAATACCCAACGAAATAAAGCGGCTCCAGGTCCGTCGTATCGAGTGTAATGACCTTTCTGGCAACGGCCATCAGGGCAGTTGCAACTACCAGCTTCACATGTATGACATCGGCCGTCAGGTAGAGCGTGACATTCGTGTAAATCTCGATAGCGATCAGCACAACAAGCGCGGCCGCAAAAACCTCCAACAGAACACTGACGTCAAGAATCAGGACCGGTGGACTTACAAGCTTGATGTAGAACGAGTAACCGGCGTCGATGACGGCAAATCCGATCACAACGACCATGAACAAAGACATCACCCGAACGGCGTGTCGAATGAGCCGATTGCAGCTTCTGACAATCAGATCCTAATGGTCAGGGTCAAGCTCGACATGCGCTTGCGCATTGCGTTGCATCTGATCGGCCATCAAGACCTCCCTATTTTCGACGTTTCATAAAAAGTTCTTCAGCCAAACGTCAGCGCCCTCTGGGCAAGACGACCTGAGCCTGCAAACGCAAGCGAACGCCTTCGGCACCCACTTCGGGCGCTTCGAGCCAATAGCCCGCCCCCGCTTGCAGATTGACCGGCAGCGCCCCCCATTGGACCAGCTTGGAGACCGAAGCGTTTATAGGCACAGCCCAGGCATCAGTTTCCCAGTCATAGGCGCTTTCGCTTTGCAGCGAATAGGTCCACGCGCCTTCGGTGGAATAAGCAAGAAAGGGCTGGACAAAACTCACATTCGTGGGGGTGTCGGGGTTGCTTTCTAGATCCCACAGATGATTGGCCAGCGCACCATAGGTCCACGGACCGGTCTGTCGCAGTGCAATGCCGGTGATCCCAGCAGCCCATGTATCACTCGATACGTCGCTAAAGGTTGGAAAGCGCACAACGGGACCCACGCCCCACGTTATGTCCCCGGTTCCGATTGGCGAGAACCACGCAGAGAAAAGGATATCTCCGAACCCCTCCTGGCGTGTGCCCGGCACAACGTCTTCCTGCCAGATGTAAGGAATGATAGTTCGGGTGATCAGGTTAAGGTCATCGTTCAGTTGAAAGGGCACGACTGGTTGAAAGTTCAGCGTGGTGCGCGAGCCCTGATCAGAGACGCCCAGATTTTCATCATGGTTCAATTGAAACGGAACCGAGACGATTGCCGCAAGCGGGTTGGCCAGTTCCTGGGCCAGATCGGATGCCTCGTCTGCAACGGTTGTGGTTCCGGCACTGGCTGCAAAAAGCAGCCCCATAAGAGTATGGGATCGACGCATAGCCGTGTACTCCTTTTGAAATGCAGGTTGGGCGAGTGGCCTAGTTGATCGGCTCCAACTTCGGGAAGGTCCAATTGCCGTTCAGGATTGCATCCTCCGGCTCATAAAGGCGGATCGCATAGTTCCAGCCCGAAGTGATCGGCAGACAGTTCACGCGGCCATCGTCGCACCCACCGAAATGCAACGTGACCGAGCCGTCTTCTGCTGCTTCGGCTGTGTAACCGTTGTAGCTGTTTACGCCCAGATCATTGGCTTCCAGAAAGCCGTCACCGTTATAGACAGTCACCGACCAGAACGCCCGAACCGGCACATCCTTGACGGTTACCGCATGCGGTGTTTCGCCGTCATTCTGATCGACCGCGTCCAACAGATAGATCGCGGCCTCAGGCGGAAGACCGCCCCAACCCGAGAACGCACCGACCAGAAACTGAACCGGATCAATCTCGTCCTTTGTTCTGCCAAAGGCGCGGGCTGAATCGGTGCCCAGCAAGGATAAATCGTTTATCGCCTGACGCGCAGTGGCAAGTTGTTCGGTGTTCCAGTTGGGCGCGTCAAACGGGCCCGTTCCACCGCCGCTGACGACAATTCCATCCTGTGCCGCTTGCGCGGCGGCAATATCATCCGGGTCAGTCACATCGACGAATGTGCGAAACGCGATGAAACCAAAGCGCGTACCAAGGTCTTCCTGTGTGATTTGATACGTGCCGGGCTCTGCCTCGGCATACATGAAGTGGTCCTGATTGATGACATGCATCGAGATATAGCGGCCATCCGCTTTAGGCAGTGTCACTTCGACGGGTTCGCTCAAATCCAGCAGAATGCCGGAGTAGAGCGTGTCCTGGTTCATGCGGATGACGGGCTGGTTATCCGGTGTGGTGGCTTCGCGCATATGCCCCAATTCGCCAACAGCGAGGCCGAGATTGGCCATGTTGGTCCGAAACATGTGATCTGTCTCGGCGCGCACAAGGGTGTCGACGGTCACATCGACCATGTCTTCGGCCCAAACGCCTGTCGGGAGTGTAAGCGCGACTGTCAGAAGAAGCTTTTTCATCGTAAGCATCCTGTTGTTCAGTTTGCGGGTTCTACGGAGGGGAAGACCCAGCTTCCGTCGATGACCTCTGGGCCCGGCTGATAAAGGCGCACGGCATAGTTCCAGCCATCCATGATCGGGAGACAGTTCACACGTCCGTCGTTGCAACCGCCGAAGTGCACGGTCACACTGCCATCGTCATTCTTGGTGCCTGAGACCGAGTTGACCACATACGTGTCGAGGGAATTGAGTTCAAAAAACCCGTCTGCATTATAAAGGCTCACGGACCAGAATGCGTTCACTGGCACATCCGCCGGGACCTGGATTTTGTATTCCCCAAGCGGCAGGCCGGGCTCGATATTAAGATAAAAGGCCTCGTCTTCTGGCAGCCCACCAAAGCCGACTGCTGTGCCAAGGAAATGGCGCAATGGGTCTACATGATCTGCCTTACCAAAAGTCCGGACGCTGTCTGTGGCGAACCTGCCCAGCTCAATTGCGGCTTGGCGCAGCGCCTCAAAGCTCTCCGCGTCGTAATTGGGCATTTCGAAGGGCGTTGCGGAGGCAGCATCAATGGTGAACCCGTCCTGAATTGCATTGACCGCCGCAACATCCTTGGGGCTCTCGGCATCCACCAGTATTCTCATGAAAACAAGTACGTAGGGGGTATGGAATGTACCCATGTCAAGCTGGAACACACCGCCACCGTCGAACACTTCATTGATGAAATGATCCTGATTGACCACCATCGTCGTCATGTATCGGTCGCCCACATCGGGCAGAGTCAAGGTTGCGCCTTGGCTGATATCAATAACCGCAACGCTGTAGAGTGTGTCGCGATTCATCCGAATGGTGGGCTGATTGTCGATGGGGGTGGGTTCTTTGAAGTGAAAGAACTGATTTACGCCTCCGGCCAGGCCATTGTACGTCTTCAGTTCATTGTCTGTAGCAGCCCGAACAAAGTTGTTTATGGTAATGGGCACTTCGTATGTCTCAGCAAGTGCATCGACCGTGGTATCAAAGCTCTGAGCGGTCGCTGTGCTTCCAATCAGGACAGCTAAAGCAGCAAGTTTCCAGCGTTTGTGCGTGAGATTCATAGTTTGCCCGCTCCACTAGCCAATTACAGAAATGCATTGCTTGATGGTCCCGGCACCTGATCAAAAGCGCATTCTCACGCCTCTCATTTTGTTGTTTTTTAAAATGCTACAATTGGAGCCTTGGCCATCTCTCTCCAACAAACCACAAAGTTCGAATGTATGCCCTGACAGATTGGAGCGACCGCTTCCGAAAACTGGTTAAAAATGACAGGTAGCGATAGCGTTTCGGCCAACAACTAGAAACTCTCTTTGCATATTGACCCGACGGCGGTCCTATTATTCGTGTGGTGATGTCAATCTCTTAGAGCGCACTCTCTGCGGGTAGCGTGGTTCAATTCGATTGAGCCCCTACCAGCGGGCACCTGACTTTTTTACCTCAAAAAGTGACTTCCGCTTTGACGCAGGTCAGGGACACAGAGCCGCGCTGGTCTATGCTTGACGTGCCCGACCTTTCAATTGCGGGGTCTTAAGGAGCTATGATGACAGGGCATGACGCACATGCTCAACACAGAACACCGCCGCTTACACGCGGGCGGGTTATCGTGCCGCTTTTGCTTGCGTTTCAAGAATCCGGTCAATCTGTAGAAAGTCTCCTAGCGGAATTCGATCTATCCTTCTCGGAATTGAACGCTCCGAGTTGTTTCATTCCGCACGACACTGTCTATGCCGTGTTTGAAGCCGTCGCACAAAAGACATCCCCAGACTTTCCAGCACTTGTTGGTCAAACTTCAGATCCGACCGTTGCATCCCCATTCGGACAGGCCTTTCGCGTAGCAAAGTCGCTGGCCGATTTCATTGCCAGGTTTTGCGTTCATGCGGGAAACAACACAAACGCGGTCACCATGACACTCGATGTCTCTGGAGAGTTCGCCGTGCTGTCCGCCAAACGCAGGTTCACGCCATGCTGTTCGCCCGCCTATATGGATGCGTTTCAGATCAGCCGATGGGCTACGTTGCTGCATGAAACCGCAGGTCAGCGTTGGGAAGCAAATAAGGTTCTTGTGCGTGTGAACCGTCCTGATCTGCTCCCGTCTTACTTCTACGGTATCCGGGCGGTAGGTGCGGGCTCAGACGGGTATTCCATCCGCTTCCCAAGTGCCTGGCTTTTGTTTGAACTGGTTAACCGAACCGCGACCGAGTACGTGTTGACCACTCAGGACGAAAAAAACCCTGTACCTACAGACTTGTTGAGTTCGATCCAAAGCGTTGCCAACTCAAGGGTCGGGCGCACGGACTTGTCGGCTACGGCGCTCGCCAAGGCATGCGGTTTTCGAGGCGCGGTTCTCAACCGACGGCTTGCTGTCTATGGGACATCACTGTCGCGCATCGTCATCGAAGCCAAATGTGACCAGGCGAAACATCTGCTTTCCAAGTCTGAATTGTCGGTGGGCGATATCGCTGATCATTTGGGATACTCTGACGCGACGGCCATGACACGGGCCTTCAAGAAATGGACGGGTCAAACACCGTCAGAGTTTCGCGCCCGTGAAATGAATAGCGTTAAGGCATCTGTTCCGATACTCGACCCGGTCGAATGCGATTGTGAAACGTAACAGGACAACGGCGCGGCCCATCTTTTGCCGCGCCTCGAACTCGGGATAGGCAAAGGGGGGAGCGGGCCATGGCGTGCTTAAAAATACGGTGTATCGCAAGCAGTTTTCTGGTTGCGGCGACGATGCTGCCCGGCGGATCAACAGCAGTGGCACAGGACTCCGACTGGAGTTTTTCCGGCAGCTTCTACATCTACGCGGCGGACACCAAGACAACCATTGGATCGCTGGAGTCGGAACTCAGCTTCAGTGAAGCGGTTGAAAACCTTGATCTGGCATTCATGGGTACACTTGAAGCGCGAAGTGGCCGGTGGTCGCTGATCGCGGACTACATGCGCACAGACCTGTCCTTTGACAATGACACTCCCGGCCCGGTGTTCAGTGGCGCTGAAACCAGTCTGAAGACGCAGTTTTTAAGTGGATATGCCGCTTACACGGCCTATCAAGACCAAAACCTGGCCGTCGATCTCGGTGGCGGGTTTCGCTGGTTTGAGACGAGCAGCACGATCACTCTGGTCGGCGGCCCCACCCCGGCACCAAGTTCCAGTGCCAGCGACGATTGGATAGACCCTCTGATTGCGGCCCGTATCCGGTATCAGATCAATGACCGATGGTCGGCCGTTGCCTTGGCCGACTATGGTGGATTTCGCTCAGATCGCGAAACCGCACAGTTTTTGGCAACGGTAGGTTATGCGATCGCTCCAAAGTGGAATTTGCGCGCAGGTTATCGCTACATCATGGTCGACAAAGGTGAAGTTGACAGCAGGTTCAAGCTCTCACAATTCGGACCCGTGTTGGGTGTGACCTACAGCTTCTGAGTAAGGGCATTATGCGAAAGGCGGCCATGCCGAACACAAACAGGTCTGTAGTATCGAAGTTGCGCCAAGGCGCGAGCAGCGGTGCCGACATGCTTGGGACCGACAATTGCAGCCGGATGCGAACAGTCGGACAAAGGCAATTCAGAAAAGGAACGACGAGGCGACTGATTGCCAGAGCTTTGCCTGCGGCAACCGTGTGTTCGTTCTGTGTCCTCGCTGCCTGCGGGCCAAACATCTATGACGAAATTGAACTGATGCCCTCCCCAACGGTCTATGCCGAGGCTGCTTTTGACCCTTACAAGGACATCACGGAAGACAATTTCGTGCAGCGTTCGCAGCTATTCTACGCTACAGATCGGCTGCCCGCGGTTCCCGGCGACCCACAAGCCTATTACAACAATGAGCGCGGTCACATTCTGCGTACCGGCATTGCCGAAGTGCAAAGCAACCCCCCATTGGCGACGTTGAAAAAGCTTCGCCACGTTACCATGACGCGCGACCGCGCTAAGGACTACACGCTCAGCTTGTCTGACGTACAAGAGATTGGTGTCATGCCGTTCAGTGTCACGCGCTACATGAACGATCCACCTTCGCAAAAGGAGATGAAGGCAGCCGGACTTCGGTTTGCCCAATGGATTGACGATCACCTTGCAGCCTCTCGCAACAAAGACATTTTCATCTATGTCCATGGCTACAATGTCGATTTTGATTACTCGACCCTTGTCTCCAAAGAGTTGCAACACTTTCTGGGCTATCAGGGCGCCTTCATCAGCTACAACTGGCCCGCTACACCCAATCGCTTGGCGTATTTTCGGGATCAGGAATCTGCATTGGCGACGCGCCGCAATTTGCGGTCTCTTGTCGAATACTTGTCGGCAAACACCAACGCCCGGCGCATTCACCTTATAGGATACAGCGCAGGCTCAAGGCTCGCATTTGAAGCCGCCTATCAGATTGCTTTGCGGCCTGGGCCAAAGCCGCGGCTGGGGCAGTTGATCCTGATCAGCAGCGATCTTGATCGAAGCTATTTCTTGCAATCAATTGAAGACGGCCTTCTGGATGCCGTTATAGGTGTGACACTCTATCAATCGCAGACCGATTCAGCGCTGGCGATGTCACGGTTGGTCTTCGGCCGCGACCGTCTGGGTCAGGTTTCCGATGAAGCAATAAATGGGTCTCTGTTCCAGCGCCGACTGTCTGAGATGAAAACCCTACATATCATCGATGTGACCGAGGCCGAAGCAGCCGATACAGGAAACGGGCATTGGTACTTTCGGTCTTCGCCCTGGGCCAGCAGTGACCTGTTCATTTCTCTGCTTACAGACCGAGATCCTCAAGCGCGCGGGCTTGTGCGTGCTCCGGGCGAAGCTGTCTGGAGTTTTCCATCGAATTATCCGCAGACACTGCAACGCTTTCGAAATGGCAGCTAGTACTGGGACTCCAGTGGGTCAGAACCATTAGAACCAGTTTCTGGATTTAATCTATGAGCCTGACAACGCACCTAGAATGCTCAACGCAAAGCTGACGTTCGAGCAACGCGCAGCATCGGTAGAAGTGGGCTCTCTGCAGACCTCGGAGGCAGCGCAGAAATCCTCTGATATGGTGCCTCGTCAACGTCGGGTTGTCGCTTTGGGAGGGCATGGCGGATCGGAGGATCAGTCATGGAAACACCAAATTTACCAGCCATTCGCGCGCTTCGCCCAGCTTGGAACAAAGGACGTATCGTTGGCCAGAAAAGACCGCTGAAGCCAAAGCACGTCTGGGCGATCCGAGTTCGACTTGAACTGGCCGAGAACCATCGCGACCTCGCGCTGTTCAATATGGCAATCGACAGCAAACTTCGCGGCTGTGATCTTGTGAAGATGAAGGTCGTCGACGTGATGGCATCGGGACAGATCAAAGAGCGTGCCTCCGTCCTGCAAAGCAAAACTCAGAAACCAGTCCGCTTCGAGATTTCCGAGGGCACGCGAGCTTCAGTCGAGAAGTGGATGGAGGATGAACTTATGGTTGGCTCGGAGTATCTTTGGCCTGGCCGCTTCCATGAGCGCTTGCACATTTCAACTCGCCAGTATGCACGGATCGTCCGTGAGTGGGTCACATCCATCGGCCTTGAGGTAAGCGCATACGGAACGCATTCAATGCGGCGTACCAAAGTAACCCAGATCTACAAGAAGACTGGCAACCTGCGCGCGGTACAGTTGCTACTTGGACATACCAAGATGGACAGCACAGTTAGATATCTGGGCGTCGAACTTGAAGACGCTCTAGCGATCGCCGAAGCCATTGAAATCTAGTGCAGTTGGGTCGCTTTCGCAGGCGGCCCAATCCTGCCATTGAGCAATATCCGTGATCGCTGCGACGCGGCCCGCCGAAGCCGCCATTCGCCGCAGTCGCGAACTTGAGAATCTGGCGAACCAACAGTCTGCGAAAATAATTGCCTCGGCGCTTCCCTCTCGAATAACTGTTGCATGCGCTTTGTAATCGCGGTGTGAGACACCTCAACTAAACTCTGCAGCAAATCCGTTGTGAGTAGCCGACAATGCACTCCAAGGCTTCGCACTGTGGATCAAATAATTAAACGTTGCAAAAACCAACGACAATGCTCAGGGGGCGTCTTATCCGGCCCGTTTTCCAGATGGCCAAACTGTACAAATCCCCAACGAAGATAGACCTGTCGGGCCTTAGGGTCTGAGGTATCGAGCCACACGCTGTGACAGTCTCTCGCCTTGGCCAAGGTACAGGCGCGGTCGAACAGGGCTCTTGCCAGCCCCTGACGCCGAAACGGTGGGGCCACCCAAAGTATTTTTAGCAAGAACCAACCGTAAGATGTTGTACCCAGAAGCCCGCCTTTCAGAACTCCATCCTTATGGCAGACAAGTTCAATTGTGCTGTTGACCCCTTGCGGTCGACGGCGGCTCAGTTCGTTCAACAAGGAGGCTTCTAATTCCAGCGCGAGATCTTCGCTGTCTGTTTCCTCAATCAGCCAAGCCATTTTGAATAATCGCTAACCAAAAGATGTGTCGGAGAAGCATCCTCCTCAACCTCTGAGAAACGTCCAATGGGCTCACGAAAGATATTGTCGGTCTCATCGTCATTGACGGTCGAAACCTCACCAATCAGAACATCGCCACCGTCGCCCCAGAACGCGTGCCAATCACCAGGGCGTAAAGTGACGCTTTCACCGGGCGCCAGGCGCAGTTTCTCACCCGCACTAAAGTTGTGGCAGATGCCGTCCAACCAGACCACACCACCGCAGTCTTCTGCAAACCCACCCGCGCCATCCGAGCCGAAGAGTTCAACGACCAGGGTCGCGCCGCCGCGGTTGATGATATCTTCAGCCTTTAGAACATGCGTGTGCATGGGCGACAGCTGATCCTGCCGTGAAATCAACAGTTTCTCGGCGTAACACATCCCCCCACCTTTGGCCAAATCACTCTGCAGACCGTTGCGCAACGTGAAAAGAAACAGCCCCATCCTATCAAAATCACCGTCACCATAGTCGGTGATATCCCAGCCGCAACGCGCGTCGATCACGTGACGGGCGTCACGTTCACGTGCCTTGAACTCCTCGGGTGACCAATAGGCGAAAGGTGGCAAAGTAAAACCGTGAGAGCGAATTACGTCGTCGGCGTGCGCCATGATCTCGTTGATACGTGAGCGCTTCATGCGGGCACTTTTTGAACCTTGAGGATTTCGATTACCATTGCAGCCGTCCAGGTAAAGTCTCCGCCCCCACATGGTTCGCCGCTGACTGGATCATAGTATTCCGCAAAGCCACTTTTCTCAATCAGACGCATGCTATCTGCTAGAAGACGTTGTGCCATAGCCTCTTGGCCCGCCAGGATCAGACCATCGGCGATCATATAATTCACAATGAGCCATGATGGTCCTCGCCAATAGCGCCTGCTGTCAAAGGAGCTATCCGCAGGGTCATGACTTGGCACCAAGTAAACACACCGCTGGGACAACAAGTTGATCCTTGCCACCAAAGCTTCAGCACGTGCAGTTGGCACTTGTGCAAACGCCGCAAGTATTCCGCCGACCGTAGGCGTGTCCTGCAAAATTCCCGCAGCGCGGTTGTAGCATGTATATTGCCCAAGCTTTGGGTTCCAAAGACTTTCCATCGCAGCACGACCCTTTGCCGCCATCGCGCGTGCTTCAAGGGCCATATCGGGATCACCTATGAGTTCGGCGAGTTCCGCGACATCGTCGCAGGATCGTATCAGGATGGCATTAAACCCCGGATCAACGAGGCGGAAAGGCGAAGCGTCATGAAGTTTTGCGTTGTCCCAACCCAAACGTCGAAAGGTTTGGACCAACCAGATATACCTTCGGTACTGCTCGTCCGTCGGACGATGATCAGGGTTGGCGTGTGTTGTATCGCGCCGTGTAAATGATGCGACCCCCTCCATGGGAACGCCTTCTAGCGCCTCGTCCCAATCTACCGAGTTATCTCGACCAGATTCCCACGGGTGGATGATCGCCACGAGACCAGAGGCTTCGGGATCACGATGCTTGTAAAACCATTTATGCCAGGCATGAATCTTGGGCAGTAGATTAGCAAGCCGCCTGCGCGCCAGAACTTTGTCTTCAGAGCGATCAAATATTTTGCGCAAGGCAAAGCCAGCGACGGCTGGCTGCGTAATACCTGTCGTGGGTACGACTCGGTTTGTTCCCCAAACGTCGGGGCCAGGGAAATATCCATCATCAGGTTCATGGAAAATGATATGGGGCACCATACCGTCGGCCCATTGATGAGCCATTAAGGTCTCGATTTCGACCCATGCCCGATCAATATCGTAGTGCGAAAAGCCAAGCGCAGATAGAGCGCTGTCCCAATTCCACTGGAAGGGGTAGAGACCATGGGTGGGCACGGTGTAGCTGCCCCGGTCATTTCCGTCCATGACTTTGCGGGCCTGATCAATCAGCGCTTGGCTCATTGTGCTTCTCCTTTAAGCGACGGCCAAAGTGGTTTCTGGGTCAAACCAACGCCCTCTGCCCTCTTGGGGCGCCAGCGTAAGTACATCGCCGGGCTTCACGCTAAGCTCACTGTCCAGAACAGCGCGGAACTGGTGCCCGTCGACATCACAGGTTACCAGCAGATGTGCGCCCAAGGGCTCAACAACCTTGGCGCGTGCTGCAAAGCCTGCATCCGTGATGCGCAGATCTTCCGGGCGAATGGCCCACTTCAGATTTTTGCCACTTGCCGGTCCATCAAAGCTCTGTCCCGCCACTGTCCAGCGACCGGAGCCCGCAGCTTCAGCGGGGAGGAAATTCATCGGTGGATTGCCGATAAAACTGGCCACAAACTCGGCCGCTGGATCCCTATACACCTCGATAGGCGAGGCTGCCTGAACGATTTTGCCCTGATGCATGACGCTTATCCGGTCGGCCATTGACATGGCTTCGACCTGATCGTGTGTCACGTAAATGGCGGTGGTTTCGCTTTCGGCCAAAACACCTTTTAGCTCAGCCCGCATTTCCATCCGCAACAGAGCGTCCAGGTTCGAAAGCGGTTCGTCCATCAGTATCACATCAGGTTCCATTGCCAACGCCCGGGCAACCGCCACACGCTGGCGTTGTCCGCCTGACAGCTCGCCCGAATAGCGCTTTAAGAGCTGCTCGATGTGCATCAAACCTGCCGTACGCTCGACGCGGCGCTTGACCTCGTCATCAGGCAATTTTTGCATCCGCAGACCAAAGCCGATGTTCTCGAACACCGTCAGGTGTGGAAAGACCGCATAGTTCTGGAACACCATCGAAATGCCGCGATCCTTGGGCGATAGGTGATCCACACGACGCCCTCCAATCCAGACTTCACCGGTTGTAGCCGTCTCAAGTCCGGCGATGATACGTAGTAGCGTAGACTTACCACAGCCAGAGGCCCCCAGAAGGACCATGAATTCCTGGTCTGCGATGGTCAGGTTGATGTCGTGAAGAGCTTGGTAAGATCCAAAGTTCTTGGCGACGTTTTTGATCTGTATTTCAGCCATAACAGTTTCCTTTCGGCCACCGCTTAGCGGTTGGCGATGCCCCACATGGCAAAGAGATATTTGCGCACAGCGAAGATGAAGATCAGTGCAGGCACCACGAGGATGAAGCCGCCTGCGAATTTCAGGTGCAACGGAGCTTCGCCCAATGTCTGCAATAGAAACGCGGGAAGCGTTCGGTTCTCGATGGTCAGCACGGCGGCCGCGAATACTTCGTTCCACGAAATCACGAAGGCGAAGATCGCCGAAGCCGTGATACCTGGCAACACCAGAGGCAGGATCACCTTGGTAAATGCGGTCAATCGCGTGCAGCCCAAAGTCCAGGCTGCTTCCTCCAGCTCCAACGGAATGCCGGAGAAGAGCGAGAAGGTGATTAGCACCGCGAACGGAATCGCCAGGGTCGTGTGCACAAGAGACAGGCCAAAGGCCGTGTCATCGAGTCCTGTGCGTATAAAGAGAACCGCAAGCGGAAGCGCCAGAAGCGGAAGCGGGAAAGCCCGCGTCAGCAAGATCAGCAGCCGGAACAGCTCTTTCCCGCGGAATTCAAACCGAGAGAGAGCGTAGCCAGCCGGCGCTCCGATGGTGATTGACATCACCATCGTCAGCACAGCAACCACCACCGAGTTCCACAAAGCCATCAGCATCCCCTGGAACCCCATGAAGAAGTTTATGGATCCCATATTGAACTCCGGAATGAAGCTCTTCGGGAAGCTGTTCACCGTTTCCGGTGAAGACATCGTGTTCACGAACAACAGGTACAGCGGTACGATCACCCAGGCACACAGCAAGATCACTCCGGCCCGGTAGATCCCCCTGCCCGCCTTGCGGGCGTCAGGTGCTACAACATCAGCTACAGCGGTCATATCGTTGCTCCTTTCGGGACACGCAGTGCGCGCATGATGAGCAGAGTAAAGACGATCGAGATGATCAGAACGATGATCGCCAGTGCAGCTGCTCCGCCGCCATTTTGCAGGTCAAATTGGTAGGCATAGATTTCGCCCATGAGCACCGGGAAGAGCGTGCCACCGAGCGCTGCAACGACTGCAAAGACTTCAAATGCCAGAATGACGCGCAGGATCAGTGCTGTTTGCAGCGATGGACGCAACATTGGCAGGGTGATCCGGGTGAATTGCTTCCACCGAGAGGCTCCAAACACATCGGCGGCCTCATAATATTCTTTGGGGATCAAACCGATGCCCGCCACCAGGATCACAAGCATGATCGCGGTTGCGCGCCAAATCTCGGCCAGCATAATCGCCAGGAAGACGATCCAGGGGGATTGATAGCTAAGCAAGCTCACAGGTTGGTCCGTGACACCAAGTCCCACCATCATCGAGTTCAGGAAACCCGATTGCTCGAAGATCGCCAGCCAGATGATACCGGCAGCAAGGTCAGAGATGCCAAGCGGAATTGTCCAAATGTACAGAACCAGATCGCGGCCCTTTTGCATCTTCGTGACCATCGTGGCCATCAGAAGGGACAGTGCCAGCTGGATCGGCACGACAGCAGCGGCCAGAAGGAATGTATTCTTCATCGAGATCGGGAACTTCCAGTAGCTCACAACCTCACGAAAGTTATCCAGTGTAAAACCGTTCTCAGTTCCAAACGCCTCCTGCGCAACCAGCACAAACGGGTAGAGGAAAAACATACAGAGAAACAGGGTCACCGGGAGGATCAGAAAGTATGGCAATAGCCGCGCTTCCATCGGACCGCTCCTTTGAATTGGGAAAATGCTGGGAAACGGGCCGCCGCCAAAGCGGCCCACCTATTTGTTTGGACTTATTCGACGGGACATGGGCCGTCTGAAGGCGCATCAGGGGCCCAGCAGGGAGCGCCAGTTTCGTTCATGATCTTTTCAAGCTGTTTCTTCTGATCTTCCAGAACCTGCTCGATGGGTTGCCCCGCCAAAACAATGCGCTCGAACGTGTCCACATAGACACGGTTGAAATCACCACCCATGCTGCCCAAGCCTGCAGGCAATAGTCCAGGATTGGCGTCTGCCGATCCGCTCATTGTGGCAACCGCTTCGCCTGCTGCCTTGACAGAAGGCGGCAGATCGTCTGGCAGTTCGACATCAACAACAGGAAAGAAGTTGGTTGCCTTTAGGGTCGCGATCTGCGTCTCAGGCTGCATCAGATAAGTTACCAGAGCTTTCGCGCTTTCGGCATCTGGCGCGGTTCGCGGGATGGCAACACCTGCCAGAACAGGCATGAAACCGCGACCAGTCGGACCCGCAGGTGCCGGAAAGGCAACGAAGTCGTCAGGGCGCTCGTTGAAGGCTTGCGCCAGACGTGAGGTGTGATCAAAAACGATCCAGGCATCGCCGTTCAACAGCTGTTCCTGCATGAAAGAGAAGTTGGTCGATGCAGGGTTTGTGTGGCTCCATAGTTCTTTGAATTTCTCCCATGCCGTCACGGCCTCTGGCGACGCAAAAGTACGCACAACACCATCTGTGTAGGACGGATAGAGGTAGCCCTGGAAGAACCGATGCTTCAGCCCCTTGGGACCTGCAGGAAAGCCGAATTTCTTCTGGCCGGTCGCTTCTTCAACATTGGCCGCCCAGGCAATCAACTGGTCATAAGTCAATGCATTGATATCTGCACCTTCAGGCAAGTACTGCAGCGCTTCAGTGTTCGCGGCCATGATATAGCTCGCTTGCATCCATGGCATGTAGTGAAGGCTGTCAGTTCCAAGCTTGGCCAGATCGTTAAAGGTGTCTGAGGCTGACGTGACACCCAGATCGCCGAGATCCATCAGGTCTTCGGGGTTCATCGCCGAGAAGTTACCATGCAATGAACCCAGCAAATCAATGCTCCCCGAACCAGCTTGTAGTTCGGCTTGCAGACGTGTCAGCCAAGGCCCATCTTCGTTCGGCTGGTAATCAACTTCGCCATCAAATCCGCCGAGAACCTCGGTCCGCATCGCCTGCGCTTCTTCAGCAGGTCGGGCCTGCGTGGACCAAAACAGGGTTTCCGCCTGTACGGCAGCGGCACCAACAAGCATGGCAACACCGGATACGGCACCCGCCAGTTTCGAATGAATAGACATGTTTTCCTCCGTTATGCCTGAGGTTGACCGAAACCTGGCAACCTCCCTCCCTCGCCGACGAACTTGGATTAACCTATGGCGAATGGAGGCACTATGATACAACGTTATATCACGAGTCAAGCCTGTGACTATCTCACGCTATTCATAATTTACTTGATATTTTTTGAGTCGCCTGCAAATCTAGAATAACGTTATATCTAAAACTGCTGCCATAATGAAAAAGCCCACCCTATCCAGCGTTGCCAAAGAAGCGGGCGTATCAGTACCCACCGTCAGTCAGGTGATGCGCGACACCGGCCGGATTTCAGAGCAGACGCGCCAGAAAGTCCTGAGCGCCGCGAAGCGACTGCGCTACGTTCCAAATCACGCAGCGGCCACTATGCGTTCAGGTGAAAACCGTGAAATAGGGTTTATGCTTAACACCTTGGCAAACCCATTTAATTCTGAAGTAGTCAGCAGCGCCGTGGACCTTCTTGAAACTGAAGGTTTCATGGTTTCGATTCTCGATGCGCAAGACGAACTTCAACGCCAGGCTCGTCTCATGGAAGCGTGCATCAGATTTGGTCGAGGTGGATTGATATGGGTTCCGGCGATCGAAACAAACGAAGAATCATTGGAGCTTATAAAGGCTCATAGCGTACCCACGGTCACCTTCATGCGAAAGGTTTCAAAGTCTCTTGACTACGTCGGCGTTCTAAACACTGAAGCTCTCAGTCAAGCCACCCAGCATTTGATCGATTTAGGGCACAGGCACATTGCCTATTTTGGCGGTACCGAGCAAACATCAGTACGTGAAGAGCGTATATCGGGGTACCTAGACGCTCTTAAACAGTTGGATGGCGTTCAGCCAATTGTTTGGCCTTGTGAAGAGAGCAAGCGCGCTGGTTTTGACGCTATCGCGGCACTCCGCAAGCAGCACCCCGAGGTGACAAGCATCGTTTGCAATGGAGATGTCGCCGCACTTGGAGCTTGCTTGGGATTGATCCGGTCCGGGTTAAAGCCAGGACGTGATTTTTCGGTCGTGGGCTTCGATGACATCGAGGATGCCAGTATCTCTACCCCAGGCCTAACTACCATGGCGATCAATCCCAAAATGCTAGGCACGCGCTTGGCAGAGATCCTGCTGGACCGAATGCGTTCACCAAATCTCCCTGTTCGACATCTCGAATACTCCGCAACGCTGAAAGTGCGAGAAACCTCAGGAGTCGTGTCCAATCCTTAAAAATGTTTCAGCTCAGACTGTTACAGCAGCAGGTCGATACTCGTCCAGCACGTGGAGCGAAGGACTAGTTTGCGTTGCGTTGCACCCTAGCATCTCGACATCGTTTTCCCCGTAGATATCGAACAACCTTATGTCGGATGGAAGCAAGAAAAAGCACTCAAGGAAGGTTGGCCCAAGGGTAACAACCCTCGCAGACCTGTCCGAACATACTGGGCTTTCTAAGAGCACCGTCTCGCGAGCACTTTCCGGCTATTCCGATATATCAACGGAAACAAAGCAAAGAGTACAAGATGCGGCGAAAAAACTTGGTTACTATCCGTCAGCTATCGCAAGATCCATTAAGAAAGGTACGAGCCAGTCTGCAGCCATTATTTTGCCGCAGGGGTATGAGGAAGCGAATGCACTAGCAACGCTCGAATTGATTGAAGGGATTAGCAACGAGCTTCTGTCAAGGGATTGGACGTTGACGGTTTGTTCGACGAACGGTCTTGAAAGGCTTTCAGAAATCCAGCGCCTGATCATTCAAGAAAAACGCGTCGATGGTTGCATCATACCCGCTCCGACCACCAACGATTCACGCATTGAAATGTTAACTGAATTTGGGGTGCCTTTTGTCACCTACGGCCATGTCGACGGTTTGAGCAGCCATTATTGCGATGTTGATATCGATGGGTGCATCGCTAACTCGGTGTCCATACTTAAAGGTAGCGGACACACCAGAATTGCGTTTGTCGGGCTCAAAAAGAGCAACATCGAACCCGATCATTGGTTGCAAAGCTTTCATCGGTCGATGAGCCAATCTGATTTGGCCATGGTACCAGGGTTTCAGAGCGCCTGTGGTTCAAACATGCAAGAAACGAAACAATTTGCTCGAGTGTTACTATCGTCGAAGAACCCGCCAACAGCATTCTTGTGCGCAAGTGATGCGGCTGCGTTCGGAGTGTATGCAGCGTGTCGGGAATTAGAGATTTTGGTCGGTGACCAAGTTTCGGTTGTTGGGTTCGGGAACCATAGAATGATCGATTGTCTCTCTCCCGGCTTAACCAGTTATTCAGTCAATTATCGAAGGTCAGGCGCTCAACTGGCGAATCTTTTGATGGAGCACATTCAAAACACAGAAGCACCAAAAAAGCGCAAGCATCTCGAAAAGGCAGTCCTAGTCCGTCGGGATTCTATTGGGTTTCCAGCGCTAGGCTCACGGGGTTAATCCTACCTTTTCCCGCGCGGCCATGGCTACCTCACGCGATGTGGCAGGCGAAAAGGTTCTGTCGCAAACTTTCTGGATAGTTATGCATCATTGAAATTGGCGGGCAGTTTCGGTCCCGAGATCAAAGACGAGCTCGACCTTAGTGAGATCCGCCGCGTGGGCGTGGTGGCATACCATGTCCTCTGCCGAGCGTTCTGCTCCCGATGACTGTCCGAACAGGGCGAAAGAGATGCCGTCGAATATGGTCGTCTTGCCAGCACCAGTCTCTCCATTGATGCCGAATATCCCGGCATCCATGGCTGCAGTGAAGTCTACAACCTCGGTACTTGCGTAGGCGTTTGGTCCCAACTTCGTCAATCTCCATTTGATGCTCGTGCGATCTTGCAGTCCCGCTTCAACTCATTCGCCAAGGTCCGCTAACGCAGATGCTGTCATTTCAGTTCGCAATCGCAGCGAACTTCCGCTTCCCTCCCTTCGTGCCGTATTTCAGCCCCCTACCCGTCCCGATCCAGCTTTAACCAATATCGCGTGTACCGAAGTTCACCCGTTCGGCTCAGAGCACCTTTCTCTACCAGATCCTGCAGATCCCGCGTCGCCGTGGCGCGCGACGTTCCTGTGATCGAAATATAGTTCTCGGCGCTCAGCCCGCCTTTGAACCCTTCCGGTCCAGCCTTAAACAAACGTGCGATTACCTTGCCTTGGCGGGGATTGAATTGATCACGATGCCTGTCATAGAAATGCGTCTTGGCAATAAAGAAGCCGACCCGCTCAAGCGTCACCTGCTGTGCTGTAAGGACTGTCTCTGCAAACCAGATAAGCCATGGTGTCACGTCTAGCGTCTTTTGATGACGTTCGAGTTGGTCGTAATATGCCTTCCGCTCTCGCTCGATCGTGAAAGCAAGGGCAATCAGGCTTGGCTGACCAATATTTTGCGCCAGGGATTTTTCCGCCAGCGCCCTGCCCAACCGACCATTGCCGTCTTCAAAGGGGTGAATGCTCTCGAAATACAGATGGCTCAATCCGGCCCGGATCAGTGCGCGCAATGGTTCGGGACCATTTGGTGCGGTCCGATTGAACCAGGTTACGAAATGATCCATTTCAGTCGGCACCTGATGCGAGGGCGGCGCTTCGAAATGCACCGTTGGGCGGTCTAAGCGGCCTGAGACGATTTGCATCGCATCTTCGTGGCTCCGGTATGATCCAATCTTTTCCAGATGCCTGTCATGAGACAGAAGCATGTCATGCCACCGAAACAGGGTGCCATGTGATAGCGGCTCCGAATAGGTGGAGTAAACATCCACCATCATCTCTGAAACGCCCTGCTCGCGCGGTTTGGATGGATAGCTGTCGGGAGCCAATCCAAGATGCCTACGCAAGGAAGATTGCACGCTGAGCCGATCCAGCATCTCACCTTCGATCGCGCTGGTTTTCATTGCTTCTTCGCTTAGCAGATCGATACGCAATTGATCTCGATCCGATGTGTTCACATGATGAACCGCTCCAATAACTTCCCCTGAGGACAACAGAAACTGTTGCTCGTATGGTTCGAGTCTTGTGGCGTCGTAACGAAAGGTCGGCCAGTCAGTGTTCTGCCAGTTCCACATCGTGAGGTATAAGCCTTCTTTCTATAGCTCACTATTTATGGGTCTGTGATTTATAGAGGTCAATCCTATTGCTCACCTTTTTCAAAGGTTGTGTCGCAAACTTTGGGCCTAGATTGACGAGCATGCAGAATCCGACGTTTGTTGTCCGCGTATTGTTCTCCAACAGGTTTCAGCATGATTTCCTTGAAAGGCTGCCATTTCCCCAAGGATGCCGTTTTGTACGCTGTATATTTCTATTTGCGGTATACAGTTTCGTATCGTGATTTGGAAGAGATCATGGCTGAACGCGGTGTGCGAGTTGACCACGCCACACTGAATAGGTGGGTAGTGAAATACTCGCCGATAGTCGCTGCTCGTGCGCAATCAAAGAAGCGCCCAACTCAGAGTTCATGGCGCATGGACGAAACCTATATTCGTGTGCGCGGGAAGTGGATGTATCTCTATCGAGCGGTCGACAAAACGGGAAATACCCTTGATTTCATGCTGTCTGAGCGACGAAATCGTTCAGCGGCCACCAGGTTCTTTGCCAAAGCACTGTCGTCAAACGGGATCCCAAACAAAATCGTGATAGACAAGAGTGGCGCCAATGCAGCTGGCATTCGAGAAGTGAACAGAATCCTGAAGCGGTTCGGCTGCCCAGCTAAAGTACAGACGATCAGGTCCAAATATTTGAACAACATAATCGAACAGGATCACAGATTCATCAAACGACGCGTGCGGCACATGTGTGGGTTCAAGTCGTTCAGATCAGCTTCAGCCACACTGGATGGCATTGAGGTAGCCAACATGATCCGGAAGAAGCAATTCTCTAGTGATACGACTTCAGGCTTTCGGATGTTTGCTAAGATCGCAGGATAACTGCGTCTAGAATATCGATGGTTCTGGTCGTTCCAAAAGTTTGCGACACAACCCGCGAATATGTTCCTGGAACTGGTAAACACCGGTCACGATGGATCTGTCTGCACCATGCACGCAAACTCGCCCGTAGATGCCATTGGACGGATGAGCAAGATGGTGCGTCGCGGATCTCCGACCGTTCAAAAGTCAGAGGTGGTCGATGACATCCGGGCCACCATTCACATGATCGTTCACATGAAGAAAATCGGGGACGAACGGAAGGTCAACGGCGTGATTTTTCCGCCTTTGATGACCGCTGAACAACTTATCTGAAGGAGTACAAAGATGAAGCAATTCGAGTATCGAGACGTGCCTTTTTCGGAACGCGACGACGCCAGCGAGAAATTCGCAAAGCTGGGCAATGAGGGCTGGGAAATGGTTGGTGTCGCACGTGCAGATTTTGGCATCGTGTGCTTCTTCAAACGCGAGCTGAGCGATGGCTGAGTTTCAGGATCTACCCAAAGGCAAGAAGGTAGCGATAGCCGGTACAATGGGCTTTGTTGCTACCTCGGCTTGCGCGGTGTTGGTGATCGGGCTGGCGCTCGAATACATCAACACCAGAGGCTTTCGCGGGCTGGACATCTGGGCGATCCCAGAGAAGTTCATGGCACAGCCTGCAGAGACGCAGCAGATCGTGGGTCTGGTGGCGGTGGTCGCAGTGGGTGTTTTGACCTTTGCATTTGTGGCGGCTGCGCTGCGTGGTCCCTCAACGAAATACGGTGATGCGAGTTTTGCAAAGGCCCCTCAGCTCGTCCAGGAAGGCTATGCTTCGGTGCTGAAGCTCAAAGACAAACTGGATAGTGAAATCGTGTTTGCCAAATTTGGTGAGCCAAAGGACAAAAACGCAATCTACTATAAGCCCGGTCCCGGCGTTCAAAAGCCACACGCGATGTTCATTGCCCCGTCAGGCTCGGGTAAAACCAGCGGTTTTGTGATCCCAAATGTTCTGCGTTTCAATGGCTCCTGCGTCGTCCTGGACATCAAAGGCGAGATTTTCCAGACAACCGGCGCGCGGCGGGCAGCAATAGGTGATGAGGTTTTTGTGTTCGATCCCGAGAACCCCGACAAAAGCCACAGCTACAACCCTCTGCGCCGCGCAGCGCGTGCCGACAATCTGGACCGGCGATGGGAAGAAGTGATTCAGGTTGCAACCCAGATGTTCGACACGCCCAGCTCGTCCGCGCAGGGCTTTATGGGGGGTGTCGAAGGCATGTTCTGCGCAATGGCGATGTTGGCGATCAAAAGAAAACGGCCATACATCTCCGAAGTCCTGCGCCTGGTCAAAACGACCAAGCAAAAGGACTATGAGAAAATGGCTGAAGAAGTAGGCTATGCCCGGGCAGCAGATGAGTTCCTGAATCTAGCAGCCGAAGAATCCAAAATCCTCCGGTCAACGGTTTCGGTTATGCTGAACTCCGGCCTTCAGCTCTGGCGTAACCCGTCAGTGGCAAGAGCCACCCAAGGCAATGACATCAACTTTGAAGATCTGCGTCGGCGCCCCACCTCGATCTACTTTTCTGTGCCGGGGAAGAAGGTCAAAGAGTTCCGGACACTCATTCGCCTGTTCTTCCTCGATCTGGTGAACACAATCGAAACCCACGAACCGGGCCCAGATGAGCCGTTCAAGGTCTTGATGCTGCTCGATGAGTTTCAGCGCCTCGGCCATCTTGAGCGCGTCGTTGAAGCCTATGACACCATGCGATCGTTCGGTGGCCGGATCATCGTGATTTCGCAAACACTGTCGCGCCTGCAGGACATCTATGGGCATGAAGGTGTGCGGGCGATGCTGGCAAACGCCGGGACGCAGATGTTTGCGGCATCCGAAGATTCAGAGGTGCGCGAACACGTGTCCAGGTCCATCGGTGACAAAACAGTTATGAACAAATCGAAGTCTCGGGCGCTCGGTAAAATGGAAATGGGCAGCATATCGGAACGTGAGGAAGGCATTCGCCTGCTCCGGCCCGAACACGTTGGCCGATTGCCTGAGAATGAGGTTGTGCTGATCCGCGAAGGCAAGATGCCGGTGACTGCAAACAAGATCCGATACTTCGAAGATCCGTATTTCATGCAGTTCTTGGGTGGCGATAGTCCGAAGATCAAGGGCACACACCTCGATTTGGCTGCAGAGCAAGCCAGGGACACCGCAAAGGCTCTGGCTGAAGCGAAACCGGCCCCTGCCCCGGTGAAAGAGGTTTCGGAAAAAGATCAGGAACTTCAGGCAGCTTTTGATGCGCAGCGCACGGTCGCAAAGCGGAAAAGCCGGTCAGCGAAAGATATGGCGGTGGAGAAGTTGGCGACGCAACCGTCGAGCCCAGTCGCAAACGCGCAGCACTCCAGTTGAAGGCGTAGATGCCCATCATCGAGCACGCGCTGCAACTACGCTTCGATGTATTGGTATATTATTTTAGACTCTGTGTATAATATTTCATACAAGGAGTAAACAATAATCGACTCACAGAAGTGTCCTGCTCAAAAGGGATTTCAGAAATGACCTACCAAGATCGCAATACAGTGGTCTCGATCTTCGTGAACCTCGCCGTTAGTGCATTTGTTGTTTCACGGCTTCTGGATATGAATGCCTCTGGATCGTTTGATGGCCCAGACGCTGTGAACAACTGGGCCCGCATGGTGATCTGGCTGATCCCCCTGGGCGTCGTTGCCACCATCATCGGCACAATACTGTTCAACATTGGATTTGCGATTGTTACACACGAACCCAAACCCAGCTTCGTCGTTGATGAACGTGATAAGATGTTCGAGCGCCGTGGCAGCTACGCCATCATTATCTTCGCGGGTGCGGGTTTTGTCTCAGCCGTCGTCGCGATGGCTCTCAACGCATCAGCGCTCACCGGCTTCAACATCATTTATTTCGGAATGGCTTTCGGATCCCTGTCAGCAGATATTGTCAAATTTGCTAGCTATCGGCGGGGGTATTGATCCATGGGCAAGCTCAGGATCACCAACAACATTAGACGTCTACGCTTTGACGCTGATGAAATGACGCAAAAAGAACTCGCCGAAAAGGTTGGAGTCACCCGACAAACCATCGTTGCCATTGAAAACGCCAAATATTCACCAACGCTCGAACTGGCGATCTTGATTTCTCGCGTGTTCGACGAGCCCCTCGAAAAAGTCTTCGACATCCAAGACGCCAGCTAATTCGCTGCGTCCGCGCTGCCTTACCAAAGGAATAGATATGTTCATCAACCCAACTCGGTTCTGGAATCTGATGGCGCGCTCTTATGCCCGCCGTCCGGTCCAAAACCAAGCCGCCTATGAATACAAGCTCGACACTACTGCGAGACACCTGTCCCCCCAAGACCGCGTCCTGGAATTCGGCTGTGGCACAGGTACGACGGCGCTCATTCACGCCCCAAAAGTCGCCCATATCGACGCCATCGACTATTCCTCCGAAATGATCTCAATCGCCAAGGAAAAAGCCAACGCACAGGGCATCAAGAACATCAACTTTGAAATCAGCTCGTTCGAATGCTGGCCTATTCCGGCGAAGGGTCAACCGTATGATGCCGTACTGGCTATGTCGATCCTGCACCTGGTCCTGGATCTTGACGCGACACTGGATCGTGTTCGCAGTTCCTTGAAAGAAGGTGGCCTGTTCTTCAGCTCGACGGTCTGCCTGGAAGGTTTCGAGAAGTTCGTCATACCAGCTCTCGGGGCCATCGGCCTATTGCCCAAGATCCGCGTCCTGACGCAAGAAATCCTTGTCGAGCGTATGCAAGCTCATGGGTTCGAAATCGAACACAGGTGGCGTCCCGAAACGGGTTCGACTGCTTTCATCATCGCAAGGAACAGCGGTTAGTTCTTTCGACATCTGAGAACACTGACCCGGCCGTTCACGCACGACGCAGAGAACGGCTGGAGAGAGCCCAACCCGGTCATCCTCTTTTCTCGCTGCGTGCGCACGCAGCACGAAAATCGCTGCAAATGCTCAGTCTAGTACGCCGCGTGGCGGCGGAGATCGCTGCCATTCGTTGACGACGCAGCGAGGATTGTCAGGACAACTCACATGTCGCGGACAAACCAAGCATTCGACCTACGACGCCGAATGCTTGGTTCAGGGCCGTTGGCGTTACCCGCGCGCCGAAGTGTCCCACCAGTGCGGTTGCATGAACTGTGGGATCGCCTTTGTTTTGCCGTTCAGACTGTTGATCGTTCCGGCCGTCAGCTCAAGTGCCATCCATGCTTCATGCGCTGTCAGCAGATCCGGGTAAGGCGTTTGTTTGTCTGTTGGGACAAAACCATACCGAGGGTAGAAGGACGGGACACCCAGAACGAACACAGCGTCTGTTCCGATGGACTTTAGGTGTTCGATGCTGGTTTCCATCAATTCCTTGCCGACGCCACGACCTTGATATTCCGGCGATACGCCGCAAGGCGCCAGGAGATAGCATTTTGTGTCCGGGTGATCCTCGAAGACAAATGGGGTGAACAGCACGTTGCCAGCGATCCGCCCGTCACGGCTGACACTGATTGAGATCGTTTCCGGATGATCAAGGAAGTCTTTGGCGAGTTGAGCCGTTTCTTCACCTTCTGCTTCGCCAAACGCCAGTCTGTGAACTGCCAAGATGGCATCGATTTCTGATTGCTTCATATTTCATTCCTATCTTTCTTACCTTTGCCTGTGCACCAGATACCCCCAAGGTCGGCGGTTGGTATTCCGATGCACTAGACAGAGTTGCGTCGCCTGGGTTTTTGAGAGCTCGGCCCTATACTTGCTCGCTTGGATGCCTCCGCATGAGCGGCACAGAATATGGGCCGGTCACGCTGGA
>NZ_JBQFTM010000027.1:0-25505 GCF_056538605.1 Ruegeria sp. BF7
TCTGTAAGCCAGAAAAGATCAGACATGTTCACCGCTCGTTTTCGAACCGTGAATCACGCCGCTATACGGAAATCAATGGGTCCTGAGCCTAGGCTTTCCAATGCTTTGTGGTAGATAGCGCGGCTAATTAACTTTTTGTACCCGGAAATTTTTTCCAAAAAGGTTTTGTCCTTGGAATTTTCCAAGATCAAATCGTTTGGTTGAATCCATAGTGACAGCGTTCCCTCATCTATGTCCTCTAAGTGCGACATTCTTAAGAGCGCGCTCTTACCGATACCCTTGTGCCCAACTAGAATTCTGAGTGGCAAACTTGAGCGAATGTTCTGGTAACTTTTGTTTTTAAAGAAATACTCTTTTAACCTGACTGGGTCTTCGTCTTCCGCTGTATCTGTTCCAAATAGTTTTTGAATAGTTTCATCATCAAATTGTTTGACCTGTTCAAGCACTTTCGCCTCCGAGAATTGGTACCTCTAGGATAGTTTTGCGAAGAGCAATGTTCAAGCAATGCGTGTGAAAAAACAATGGCATAGAAGCCATTGGTTGTTGGTGGCCCTATCCGTTACTTTGATGGACGAAATGCGTACCGCAAGGGTCTCCACCATACACTTACTTCCCTTACGGCCGGATAACTCCTCACCACTATTCCCCCACTCCACTGTGACCCACCTCACAGCCCCAACCCCTCCCTCCTGCTACACTTGACCCAACGGAACCCTCGGCAGGAGGCGCAGATGTCCACATCCATGATCCCCATCATCGCCCTCGGGTCGGCGGGTCTCTATTCCGTGGCCATGATTGCGATGAAGTTCTGGTGGAAACTCCCCGGCGTGGGCCTTGGCCTGCTGATCGTTGCGACCCTGCTTGCCGGAGCAACGCTGGAGCTTGCAGCGCTGCGCGAGGAACGGCTGGGTATCATCTATACCGGCATTCTGGGGGCCGAGGTCATCCTGATCGCCATTGCCTCGTATTTTTTGTTCGGAGAGAATTTCTCGTACCGTGAGGTCGCGGGGATTGGCCTTGTTTTGGTGGGAACGGCACTGGCATGGGCCTGATCGCGCTGCGCTTTCTGACACAGATCAAGGAGGGTTCCCGATCTCAATTCTATTGTCCGCGGAAACAGACTGGTAAAACACGAGGCCCCTATGTCGCCGCTGACACTGATCCTTCACATCTTCCTTGGTTCCACCCTTGCCGGGTCCGCTGTGATCGCGGTTCTGGTCATGGGCCACGCATCGTGGACAACCCTGCTGATCGCTGCGGTTGTTGGGTTTGTGGCGGCGTTTCCGGTCTCGTTTCTGGTGGCCCGCAAGCTCGAAAGCTGAACGCCCGGTTTAGACGCAAAGATCGGAATGTGTTATCCTCCGCACGGGGGACCGCGTTCAGGCGGTTTTTTCTTTACATGCTTGCAACGCCTGACCCTCAGAAATGAGAGGTTATTATGCACAAGTTCCTAATTGCGACCGCAACCATAGCCCTGACGCTCGGCCTGTCCGCAGGCCTGTCCGTGGCAGAAACCTATGACGCCACCAGCAAAGGCATGGGGACGAATGCGAACCAGGTCTATGGCATCTCGGACGGCCACGCGGTGGTGAATACGCAGACCGATTACGAAAGTTTCGAGGTCGCCGCCGGGCACCCTCTGGAAGGGGCGAGTGGATCGTGCTTCGGCGCGGTGCTGATCAATGGGGCCGGGGTCTCGGGCACCGGGAATTGCCTGTTCGACACTGCCGCAGGGGAAAAGGCGGTGATGACCTGGACGGCCACGGGGATCGGTGAGGACGGCGCCTTGACCGGTGAATGGACGGTTTCGGGCGGCTCGGGCAACTGGGCCAGCGCAACCGGAGGTGGAAGCTTTTCATCTCTGACCGACCCCGATACCAGGAAATTCGTGAATACGATCAATGGTAGTATTTCGGTCGAATAAAGTAACTTTTACAATGAATTAAGGCGGGGGCTGTGTCCCCGTCCACTGGAGTCGTCTGAGGGATCAATGAACCACAGATGAAGTTTCCCTTAGGTAAGTTGTATCCGGCTCTCTCGCTTCCAATCTGTTTAGCAGGCCAAGGACGGCCACTGTTTTGGAGGAGAGAGCCAATGACCAGATACATGACTGCCGGAGCAGCCGCTCTGGCCGCGACCCTCACCCTAGGAACGGCCGCTTTGGCCGATGCGCCGGACCTGCGCGGAACATGGCTGGGGTCGTATACGACCGTCTCGCCATCTCATACGCATCGCGGCGATGAACCCCGGTTCAATCAGGCCGAGTGGATGCTGGATATCCAGATTCAGGAGGAAAACGTCTTCTGGGGCCCCAGCAAATGGCGGCGCGATGGCGACACCGAGTGGAATGTGAATGAGGCCACCGGCACCATCAGCCTCGATGGGTCAGGCAGCATCGGGATCATCGAAACCTCACCACTGGTCATCGGTGCGAATGCGTTGATCGATGCCCGGTACGAAGACGGAAAGATCTTTGCGGATTTCCGTAGCCTGCGAAACGGAACGACCTACAGCACCGTTCTGGAACGTCAGGTGAACTGAAGCGTTTTCGGCCCGAGCGGTCTGTAGGGGGTACTGGCTGCGATGTGGAGCAGCGCATAATAGGTAATCCCGGTCGGGTCGGAGCGCTTCGCAGGAGACGGAACCAAAGCCTCTGACGGAAAGAGGCAGGTCGGACGGCCACTGCGCTGCCTGCGACAGGGTTTGGATCGCTACATGCCGGATTGAGGTATAGCCCGACATGGGCGATCCTGAGCTCGTGAACCTTCAGCACGGCGTTGCAGGAGGAGCAGGGCGCGCGTCCGGCTCTGGTTCCGTTTCCATGTCTATTGGACGTGTGAGACTCGGGCTGTATTCGAATCGCGGAACCGAAAATCGGCACAGGACACGCAATTTTCAAACTTAGGTGTCGTTTTAACCCCTTTGCAGTCGCAGAAACGCAGTCTGAATGGGCGTTTTGGCGTTGCGCAAAGTTTTCCTGCCTCAAACTGGCCGTGTCGCGCGACTTCCAGAGTTATCCCCAAAACGCTCCCAAAGGATATAAACACGTTATCCCCGGCTAAATTTCATGCTGCAGTGCTATTCTCTTGCCGGACCCCGGCCCTGGTGCAACGATCACCCTACCACAAAGGTTCCCAGGAGCCTGGGTGGGGCGCAAAGGCCAGGGGGTCGGCGCTGTGAGGGCGAATTTTAGGATTTGACTCGTTGCGCAGAGACTTACCGGTGGATGGACAGTTGATCGGGATTTCGCATCCGGGTCAGGTGACCAGCCTCTCAGAAGGCCGGCGCGGGCTGTGAGGTGCCTGTTGGCGCGGCATGGCGGCCTTGGTTCCTATCAGGGCCAGGGCAACTGGCTCGGGACGTCCCCCGGACGTGTCGACCCGGCAAGGCGTCAGGAGTGTCCGCTAGGATACGTGCATGGACAGCGTCCGCGCACCTGACGCCTTTTCCTTTTGCCGTATTTCGGCTTGAAACAGGCTGCCACTTTACCCTTGTTTGACAGGAAAGCGGGATTTTGTGTGTTCACAAGACCCGCTGTCCTGTCGGAAACGCAATGCAACGCCTATCCACCTGTAAGCCGAACCCTGCGGCAGGTCGGCTGATCTTCAACTGTATGCTGGGTGCCCGCTTTGCGACCTAACGATACCTAGGGCGTCAAAGGTTCTCCTGAACGTCCGTGGCTGCGTTCTGAATCGCGTCACCCGCTTTCTCAATGTCTTTGCCAGCGCCCTTTGTGGTTTCGCAGGCGGTGAGGGTGAACAGGGCAAGCCCAATCAGAAATGCACGGATCATCAGTATCTCCATTCGTGTTAGTCTTGTGTTGCGTAGCAGTTTTCCTTGAATTGAACCAGTGCTTTGAGGCCTGTTTGGTCTTTAAGGGTCGCCGAACCAAGCACGGCGATCAGAACGCGACAGGATTGTGCAATCAGCCTTTGTCTTCGCCGCAGAACATATCGTAGATCAGTTCGATCAAGCGACGCGGGCGGTCATCCGCCAGACGATAGTAGATCGCCTTGCCCTCGCGGCGTGGCGTTACCAGACCTTCAAGGCGCAAACGGGACAGCTGCTGGGACACGGCCGCCTGACGGGCGGACAGCAACCCTTCTAGCTCGGTTACTGATTTTTCACCTGACACCAGATGGCACAGGATCATCAAGCGACCTTCGTGGCTGATGGCTTTTAGGAAATTCGACGCGCGCGTTGCGTTTTCAACCATCTTGTCGAACGACTCGGGAGGCATATCTTGCGAAAGCTGGGGAAGGGCCATCGTTTTTTCCTTGTTTGCTCGAAAACAGAGCGGGCTTTGAGTGCGGGTTCTCAGAGTTGAGAGCCTTGATTACTTATTTTGCGCATGTATTTCCATATGCATGAATCAAAATGATGTGATGTGAGGGCGTCTATTTGTGTGGCGCTGTCCGAACTGGTTACGAAAGAGCAGGTTCAACACTCAAATTCCGGCTGCAGGGCATGAAGTCTCCGGTCCCCCTTGCAGCCCCCCTGTGGCGACACTAAGACTTGGGTAACGTTTCTTCGGGTAATGTCCCGATCCATAGCAAAGCAGGCAGGTTCAGAATGTTCGATCCAGTTGATACCTATATGAATACGCTCGTCCCGATGGTGGTCGAACAGACCAGCCGGGGCGAACGCGCCTACGATATCTTCTCGCGCCTTCTGAAAGAGCGGATCATCTTCATCAACGGGCCGATCCATGACGGGATGAGTCATCTGGTCGTTGCCCAGCTGCTGCATCTCGAGGCGGAAAATCCCAGCAAAGAAATCTCGATCTACATCAACTCGCCTGGCGGTGTTGTGACCAGCGGTTTGTCGATTTACGACACAATGCAGTATATCAAGCCGAAATGTTCAACATTGGTCATCGGTCAGGCGGCTTCGATGGGGTCAGTTTTGCTGGCCGGTGGCGAGAAGGGAATGCGGTTCTCGCTGCCCAACAGCCGCATCATGGTGCACCAGCCCAGCGGTGGCTATCAGGGTCAGGCTAGCGACATCATGATTCATGCGGCCGAGACGCAGAAGCTGAAGGATCGCCTGTATGACATATACGTGCGTCATACCGGCCAGACCAAAAAGGCGGTTGAAAAGGCGCTGGATCGTGACAATTTCATGAGCCCGGAAGAGGCGAAAGATTGGGGTCACATCGACGAAATCGTCGAAAACCGCGCCAAAATGGACGGTGACGAGGCCTGAGGTTGAGCCTCTGTGCGCGTTGTGCGGAGGCGCATTTTGAGATTGTAGCCGTCTCGGTGCTGGCCTAAGCTGCACCAATAGGCGGCAAGCGGTCCGAGGGGGACCGCAGGGACGAAGCCCGAAAGGTAGAACATGGCGACGAATTCAGGCGGCGACGGCAAGAACACGCTCTACTGTAGCTTCTGCGGCAAAAGCCAGCATGAGGTGCGCAAGCTGATTGCTGGACCGACCGTTTTTATCTGCGATGAATGCGTCGAACTGTGCATGGACATCATCCGCGAAGAGACGAAGGCCAGTGGGCTGAAATCTTCGGATGGTGTTCCGACACCCAAGGACATTTGCGAAGTTCTGGACGACTATGTGATCGGTCAGGCCACGGCAAAGCGGGTTCTGTCTGTTGCTGTTCACAATCATTACAAGCGGTTGAACCATGCCCAGAAAGCGGGCAGCGATATCGAGTTGGCCAAGTCCAACATCCTGCTGATCGGCCCGACCGGTTGCGGTAAGACCTTGCTGGCGCAGACGCTGGCACGTATTCTGGATGTGCCGTTCACCATGGCGGATGCGACCACGCTGACCGAAGCCGGTTATGTGGGTGAAGATGTCGAAAACATCATCCTGAAACTGCTGCAGGCCAGCGAGTACAACGTCGAACGTGCGCAGCGCGGCATCGTCTATATCGACGAGGTCGACAAGATCACGCGCAAGTCCGAGAACCCCTCGATTACCCGCGATGTGTCGGGTGAGGGCGTGCAACAGGCTCTGTTGAAGCTGATGGAAGGTACTGTGGCCAGTGTGCCGCCGCAAGGCGGCCGCAAGCATCCGCAACAGGAATTCCTACAGGTGGATACAACGAACATCTTGTTTATCTGCGGTGGTGCGTTTGCCGGTCTGGACAAGATCATCGCGCAGCGCGGCAAGGGGTCGGCCATGGGCTTTGGCGCCGATGTGCGCGACAATGATGAGCGCGGCGTGGGCGAAATCTTTAAGGATCTCGAACCGGAAGACCTGCTGAAGTTCGGCCTGATCCCGGAATTCGTCGGACGTCTACCGGTTCTGGCGACGCTGGAAGACCTGGACGAGGATGCTCTGGTCACCATCCTGACCAAGCCCAAAAACGCTCTGGTCAAGCAGTACCAGCGCCTGTTCGAACTGGAAGATGCCGAATTGGCCTTTACCGACGATGCGCTGAAGTCGATTGCGAAGAAAGCCATCGAACGGAAAACTGGTGCGCGTGGTCTGCGTTCGATCCTGGAAGATATCCTTCTGGATACGATGTTCGAGTTGCCGGGCATGAAGAACGTGACCGAAGTTGTGGTCAACGAAGAAGCCGTGTCGTCCGACAAGCAGCCTTTGATCATCTACGCGGATGCGGCTGAATCGGCCTCGGCCGGATAAGTTCAAGCCGAATTACCAATCACGGCGCGGCACTGACCGCGCCGTTTTCATGTGAGGCGCACTATGACGATCAAACGCATTTCCTCAGGCGGAGAATTTGAGGCCAAAATCGGCTATTGCCGCGCGGTGGTTGCCGGTGGTTGGGTTCATGTCGCCGGAACGGTCGGGCAGGGTGATGATGTGGTCATTCAATGCCGTTCCGCACTTGAAACGATCGAAAAGGCACTGACCAAGGCCGGGGCAAGTTTTGCCGACGTTGTGCGCGTGACCTACATGCTTCCGGACCGGTCAGAATTCGAACCTTGCTGGCCGATTCTGCGGGAGTATTTCGGTGACAACCCCCCGGTCACAACGATGATTGAATGCGGTTTGATCGACCCGAAATTTCGGATCGAAATCGAGGTAACGGCATATTCGCCGGAATAGCAGGTGCGGCCCTAGTGGCACTGGACCTTGGCGAGCCTTTGGTCCATATCTGCAGGAACAGAAATGTCGGAGGCAGCCGATGGGTATCCTGAACAGTCTTTTGCGGGCCGTAACCTGGTGGAACGGGGCCACCTTGAACACGCAGATCTATACTGCGCGGAAAGGTGAGAAAGTCGGTGAAGACAACGAAGGCAATATCTTCTACCGCAATGCTGACGACAGCAAGCGCTGGGTGATTTTCAACGGCGAAGCCGAGGCTAGCCGGATCGACCCCGATTGGCACGGATGGTTGCACCGCACTTGGGATGAGCCGCCGACCGATAAGCCGCTGCAGCACAAGTCCTGGGAAAAACCGCATCAGGAGAACCTGACGGGCACAGCTCTGGCTTATACACCTGCGGGGTCATTGCGCCGGCAAGACCCGGTCAAGCGCACGGATTACGAGGCCTGGAGCCCGGAATAGACGAGGCGAGCAATGTCGACCTATAACGTTACCGAAGTTCTTGTCGGTGGGGCCGTTCTGGCCTGCGCAGTAGCCTTTGGCGTTTATGCCAGCCAGTCCACCGGCCTGTCGCAGGGTGCCGCTGGATATCAGCTTGAGGCCTCTTTCCGCTCGCTCGAAGGTGTGGGTGTGGGCACAGACGTGCGTCTGGCCGGGGTAAAGATCGGCACTGTAACGGGCGTAACTCTGAACCCGGACACCTATCGCGCGGACACGACATTCTCGATTGCGGACGGCATCCAGGTGCCTGATGACAGCGCCATCGTCATTTCGTCCGAAGGTTTGCTGGGCGGTAATTTCGTTGAGGTGATGCCGGGCGGTTCTCCGTTCTATTTTGAGCCCGGCGATCAGGTCGAAGACACGCAAGGCGCTGTCAGCCTGATCTCGCTGCTGGTCAAATTCGTGGCCGGGGACGGCGGCGAATGAGGCGTTTTGCCCTGATCGCGGCGCTGCTGGCCGCCACGGGCGCAGTGGCACAGCAAAAGGCGCAGTCAGGCCCCGGGGCGATCCTGCGGGGCTTGGATAAGGTCAATGGCCAGACCGTAGATGTGGAAATGCAGAACGGCGAGACCACAACGGTTTTTGGTCTGGACGTGGCGCTTGGGGAATGCCGGTACCCGGCTGAGAACCCGACCGGTGATGCTTTTGCCTATCTGACGATCTGGGAAAAAGGCAAGCCGGATCAATTGTTTGATGGTTGGATGATTGCCACATCGCCGGCGCTGAACGCACTGGATCACGCGCGTTACGACGTCTGGGTAATCCGCTGTATAACCCCTTCGGGTGACTGATCCAGTGGTGCGGTAAAATCTGCGCTCGCGCTGATCGCGTCATCCAGATCCCGCCGGTATTGCGTTCGAGGAATTTCAATCGCACCCAATGACGCCAGATGCGCAGTCAGAAACTGCGCATCGAACAACTGAAACCCGGATTGCCGCAGGCGGTCCACCAGATAGGCCAGAGCGATTTTTGACGCGTCCTTCCGGCGCGAGAACATGCTTTCCCCAAAGAATGCAGCTCCCAGTGCAACACCGTAGACGCCGCCAACCAGATGGTCGGCCTCCCACACCTCAAGCGAGTGCGCGTGGCCCAAGTCGTGAATTTGCAGATAAAGGTCCCGCAACTCGGTGTTGATCCAAGTGTCTGCGCGATCCGCGCAGCCATCGACGACCCTGGCAAAGTCCTGATTGATCGTTACTGAATACCCGCATTTGCGGATACGGCGCGCAAGGCTACGCGAAACATGAAAGCCGTCGAGGGGAAAGATACCGCGAAATTTGGGATCAACCCAGAACAGCTCTGCAGCGTCGCGGTTCTCTGCCATCGGAAAAATGCCGATGGAGTATCCGTGCAATAAGAGTTCCGGGGAAAGGCTCATGCAGAATGCCCGAAGGTCGAAGGGTTGGCACCCTTCGACCCCACTGAGTTAATTGGCCATATTCTCCGCAAGCCAGCGCTCCAGCCAGTGGATGTTGTAGTTGCCGCTGTGGATGTCGGGCTCCTGCAACAGGGCGTGGAACAGCGGTACGGTGGTGTCGATGCCGTCCACGATCAGTTCACCCAAAGCCCGTTCCAGACGCGCCAGCGCCTCGGCCCGGTCACGGCCCTGAACAATCAGTTTGGCAATCAGAGAATCGTAGTAGGGCGGGATCGAATACCCGTCATACAGAGCCGAATCCATCCGCACACCCAGTCCTCCCGGCGCGTGATAGGCCGAGATTTTGCCCGGGCAGGGTGAGAAGTTCGGTAGCTTTTCGGCGTTAATCCGAACCTCGATGGCGTGACCGTTGATCTCCAGATCGTCCTGACCGAACGACATGTCCTCACCAGCGGCGACAAGGATTTGTTCGCGCACCAGATCGACACCAAAGATGCCTTCGGTCACCGGGTGTTCCACCTGCAGGCGGGTGTTCATTTCGATGAAATAGAACTCGCCATTCTCATAGAGGAACTCGATGGTGCCCGCGCCGATATAGTTGATCTTGGCAACAGCATCCGCACAGACCTTACCGATCTTGGCGCGTTCTTCCGGGGTGATGCAGGGGCCGGGGGCCTCTTCGAATACCTTCTGGTGACGACGCTGCAGGGAACAGTCGCGCTCACCCAGGTGGACCGCCTTACCCTTACCGTCGCCAAAGACCTGAATCTCGATATGGCGAGGTGTGGTCAGGTATTTCTCGATATAGACCTCGTCATTGCCAAAGGCGGCCTTGCCTTCGGCGCGGGCGGTCATGAAAGCGCTTTCCATCTCACCCGCGCTCTGCGCGACTTTCATGCCGCGCCCGCCACCGCCAGCGGTGGCTTTGATGATGACGGGATAGCCGAATTCTTCACCGATCTTCTTGGCGGTGGCCAGATCGGGCACGCCGCCGTCCGAACCGGGAACGCAAGGCACACCCAGCGCCTTCATGGTTTCCTTGGCGGTGATCTTGTCGCCCATGATGCGGATATGTTCCGCGGTTGGACCGATGAAAGTGATGCCGTGGTCCTCGACGATCTGCACGAATTCTGCGTTCTCGGACAGGAAGCCATAGCCGGGGTGGATCGCTTGCGCGCCGGTGATTTCACAGGCCGAAATGATCGCGGGCACGGACAGATAGCTTTGCGGGCTGGGCGGCGGGCCGATGCACACCGACTCGTCAGCCATGCGCACATGCATCGCGTCACTGTCGGCGGTGGAGTGGACGGCGACCGTCTTAATCCCCATCTCGCGCGCGGCGCGGATAACGCGCAGGGCGATCTCGCCTCGGTTGGCAATCAGGATCTTGTCGAACATTGGACCGCCTTACTCAACGATGACCAGAGGGGTGCCGAATTCTACAGCGTCGCCGTCACCCACCAGAATGCGCTTGATGGTGCCGGACTTGGGCGCGTGGATGTGATTCATGGTTTTCATTGCTTCGACGATCAGCAGCGTATCGCCTTCGGATACTGATGCACCAACCGAGATGAACGCGGGCGCACCGGGTTCGGGCTGCATATACACGGTGCCGACCATGGGCGAGGTCACAGCCCCGGGGTGGCTGGCCGGATCTTCCTGCGCTGCGGGTGCCTCAGCGGTGGCAGGTGCCGGTGCGGCAGCCGGTGCGACCGGTGCGGCGGCCGGAACCGCGACTTGAACCGGAGCGGCTACGGCCTGGTTCATGCGGCTAACGCGCACGTTCAGGCTGTCTTCCTCGCCATATTCGCGTTTGACCTGCAACTCGGTCAGGTCGTTCTCGCGCAGCAGTTCGGCCAGTGCCTTGATGAATGCCACATCCGCTTCGTGTTTGGTGTCTGTCATGAGTGTCCTCGACGGTTCCCCTTTGGCCCGTCTGTTCCATGCGGGCTTTGGTCTGATTACGCAGCGTTATAAGCCATGCGCCCGGCCATGAAAAGCGCGTCTGGGCCTGTCAGATGGCGGTTTTAACGAAGATTTCGAGGGGAAAGGAGATTACAGCGGCATTCCCGATAGTTTCGCCACCAGTTCGGGCAGTTTGCGGGCCCCGAATTTTTCCAAAAGGCGGGCGCGGTAGGCCTCGATCGTGCGATAGCTGAGGTCCAGTTCGGCTCCGATTTCCTTGGCGGACAGGCCGCGGCAGGACAAGATCGCGACCTCGCGTTCGCGCGCGGTCAGTTCGACCAAGGGGCGTTCTTCCGAGATGTCTGAAAAGCTCCAGATTCCGTGGCGAAACGGGTCGTCGGGGGTCAGTGAGCGTCCGCGCGCGCGGCACCAGAACAGGTCGCTGTTGCGTCGCCGCATGACGCGTTCGTCCGTGTAATAACCGGTGTCGCGCATCACCTGCAGGCTGCGTGCACCGATACGTTCCCAGTCCGCCACTGACGGATAAAGGTGCAACAGGGGCATGTTGCGGTAGTCGGCGGCCTCACCACCAAAGGTTCGGGCGAACTGCAGATTGCAGCGCCGGATGATCCGGTTCTCCAACTCGACAAGCCCAATTGGTGCATATTCAAAGGCGGGATCGCTCATGCGGCTATCGTGCCGGGATTTCAGCAGAAATAGAAGGGGGCCCGCGCAGATTCTGCATGGACATTGCCCGCATCGGGCGATCGCGTTTTGTCAAGATTGTAAATGACCTATGAAAACTACGGCTTAACCTATAGAAATAAATCAAGAGTTCTGAAAATAGGTTGAGGTTAATATCCTATGGTTTCGCTTTGGAAGCGGTGAGAACATGCGCGATACGCTGACAGGCAGCCGTATTCGGGAAAGGCGTCAGATTGCCGGTCTCCGGCAGGCGGAACTTGCGCGTCAGGTCGGGATTTCAGCGTCATATCTGAACCTTATCGAACATAATCGCCGCCGGATTGGCGGCAAGTTGCTGGTCGATATCGCGGCAACGCTGGCCGTGGAACCGTCGGTTCTGACGCGGGGGGTCGAGGCCACGTTGATAGCGGCGCTGCGCGAGGCCGCGGCCGATGCCGTTGGCCAGCAGGCGGAACTGGACGGGCTCGAGGAGTTCGCCGGGCGGTTTCCCGGATGGGCGGGGGTGTTGGCGCAGATGCACCGCCGGGTCGTGTCGTTGGAGCGCACCGTGGAAACGTTGTCGGACCGTCTGACTCACGACCCGCACCTGGCGGCCTCGATGCACGAGGTTCTGTCAACCGCTGCTGCGATTCGGTCAACCGCTGCGATCCTAGCGGATACGCAGGACATCGAACCCGAATGGCAGGACCGTTTTCACAGCAACCTACACCAGGATGCTGAGCGTTTGGCTGAAAGCTCCAAGTCGCTGGTCGCATATTTGGATGAAAGCGATTCTGACGGCGATCACCGCGGCGTACCGTTGGAAGATGTTGAAGCGTTTTTCGAGGCGCACGAGCACCATTTCCCCGAGATCGAAAGGGGCGGAGGGGAAGTGGATATTGACCTAAGTGATCTGGACTCGAGCGCGGCAAGAACCTTGACCAGCGACTTTCTCAAAGTTTACGCCGCGGATGCCCGGGTAATACCACTGGACCAACTGCAGGCTGCGCTAGCTGAGGCCCCTCTGGACCCGCTGCAACTGGCGGCGCGGTTTTCAGTTAACGTTGCAACGGTGCTTAGGCGGTTGGCGACTCTGCCGGGCGGGTATCTTGGGCGGCCGACTGGGCTCGTGGTGTGCGATGCCTCCGGCAGTATTCTGTTCAGCAAATCCGTGACTGGTTTTGCCATGCCGCGCTTTGGTGAGGCCTGCCCCCTGTGGCCGCTGTTTCAGGCGTTGAACCGGCCGTTGGTCCCCATCCGCAAACGCATCGTACAGCTTGGGCGGACTGCGGCGGTGTTCGATTGCTACGCCTATGCGTGGCCGCAGCACATAACCGGCTTTGATGACGGGCCGGTCTATCGTTCGATAATGTTGGTGCGGTCGGTCGAGGATGTTGCGCAGGATGATCAAGTGGTTGCCCGGGTTGGTCCCAGCTGCAGGGTTTGCCCCAGCAGCGATTGCGCATCCCGTCGTGAACCGTCGATTCTGAGCGAAGGTTTTTGACAGATTCCTGACAGAACGCGTAAGCTGGCAGAGACGGGTCGATCAGTTTACGACCCGTCACGGGGAGGACAGATAATCATGAGCCGCAGGGTTCTGCTAATTGAGGATGAGCCGAACATTGCCGAGGCCATTCGGTTCCTGCTGACACGTGAGGGTTGGCAGGTTGAAACGCACGCCGAAGGCAGCGACGCACTGCAGGTTATTCAGGGCGCAAATCCGGATCTTGTTATTCTTGACGTGATGCTGCCGGGCAAAAGCGGGATGGAGATTTTACGAGACCTGCGCGACGTGGACGGTATGCAGAACCTGCCGGTTCTGATGCTGACCGCCCGAGGGCAGTCCCGGGATCGGGAGATGGCCGAAAACGCCGGGGTCAGCCGTTTCATGACCAAGCCGTTTTCCAATACCGAGATGTTGACTGCTGTGCGGGACCTGCACGCGCAGGCAACGCAGTCATGAGTTCGGACGAAGACCGTCAGCCTACGGGCGTCCGGCCTTCGCTGTTTCTAGAGCGGCAGAGCTATCGTCGCCGCAGATTGTCGGATGCCGCCCGACTGCTGCCCTTTCTGGGCGCGGCCTTAGTGGCCATCCCGTTGTTATGGCCCGATGGTCAAGACACGCAGGAGGGCGTGTCGTTGTCTTCTGCGATCTTTTACATCTTCACTTGCTGGGTAGCGATGATCCTGGCCAGTCTGGTGTTTGGATTTGCCGCCAGACGCATGGGGACCCACGATGAATCCGAACCCGAGACGGACCGATGGCAACGCTGAACATTCTGATTCTGGTTTGCCTGGGCTATGTTGTTCTGCTGTTCGGCGTCGCGTTTGCTGCCGACAGAATGGCTGCCGCCGGGCGGGGGGCATGGCTGCGATCGCCGTTGATTTATACGCTGTCGCTGTCGATCTACTGCACCGCGTGGACGTTTTATGGTGCTGTCGGCAACGCCGCGCGGTCGGGGCTGGAGTTCGTCACGATCTATCTGGGCCCGACGTTGGTAATGATCAGCTGGTGGTGGGGTCTGCGCAAACTGGTGCGGGTCGGGCGCAGTCAGAGGGTGACCTCGATTGCCGACCTGATTTCCTCCCGCTATGGAAAGTCCAACACGCTGGCAATCTGCGTGACCATTCTGGCGGTGCTGGGCGGCACCCCCTATATCGCGCTGCAGCTGCAGTCCATCACTCTGTCATTTTCGATTTTTGCCGAGGCTGACCCCTCCGGCCTCTATCGTGAAGGCTCCAGCGTGTTCTGGGTTGCGGCCGGGCTGGCCGTGTTCGCCATCCTGTTCGGCACCCGCAATCTGGACGTCAACGAACGCCACCACGGGGTTGTCACAGCCATTGCGCTGGAATCGGTGGTCAAGCTATTTGCCCTGCTTGCGGTCGGAGCCTTTGTGGTCTGGGGTGTCGCGGGCGGCGTCGGGCCAATGATGGACCGCATCGATGCGTCCGAGATCGGACAATGGAACGTGGACGCGGGGCGCTGGACCACTTTCATCTTTCTGTCCGCAGCGGCCTTTGTCTGCCTGCCGCGCATGTTTCAGGTGATGGTGGTCGAGAACGCAGATGAGGGGCATCTGAGAACCGCCGCGTGGGCTTTCCCGCTGTACCTGCTGTTGATGAGCCTTTTTGTGGTGCCCATTGCCGTTGTTGGTCTGGACCTGTTGCCCGAAGGTTCGAACCCGGACCTGTTCGTGCTGACCGTACCACTGTCTCAGGGCAATGACTGGCTGGCGATGCTGTCCTTTATCGGGGGCTTTTCTTCGGCCACGTCCATGGTCATCGTGACGGCCATGGCGCTTTCGACGATGGTTTCGAACCACGTGGTCATGCCGATCTGGCTGAGTACGCAGGAAGGGTCAGGTTCCGTATCCGGTGATGTCAGGAACGTGGTGCTGTTGGCGCGACGTGTGTCAATCGCGGTGATCATGGCGCTGGGCTACTATTACTACCTGTTGTCCGGCGGCGGCGCGGCCCTAGCCTCGATCGGGTTGATAGCCTTTGCTGGGGTTTCCCAGATTCTACCCGCTTTGGTCGGCGGCCTGTTCTGGCGTGGGGCAACACGGACCGGCGCCCTGGTAGGGTTGACGGTAGGGTTTCTGCTTTGGGTCTACACTTTGCTACTGCCAGGGATGGACGGAGTGTTGATGCCCGAGACGGTGCTGCAAAACGGCCCGTTCGGTCTTGGTTGGTTGCGCCCGCAGGCCCTGTTCGGGATCGAAGGGATGGACCCGATGGTACATACCGTGATGTGGTCACTGTCCCTCAACACCATCGCATTCTGCATCGCCTCGTTGCTAAGTTTCCCCAGCCCGCTGGAGCGCCTGCAGGGGGCCCAATTCGTCAACGTCTTCGATCATTCTGTCGCGCCCCGCGGCTGGTCTGGCTCGGTTGCGCAAAGCGAAGACCTGATGATCATGACCCAGCGGATACTGGGCGCAGGCCCCGCGCAGGAGTTCTTTCAGGCCGAGGCGGAACAGCAGGGCGGGCGTTCCAGCCTGCCGGAACCCACCCCCGTGTTTCTGGAAAGGCTTGAGCGCGAGTTGAGCGGCTCTGTTGGGGCGGCGACAGCCCATGCGATGATCGGTCAGATCGTCGGCGGCTCTTCGGTGTCGGTCGAGGACCTGCTGGCCGTGGCAGATGAATCCGCGCAACTTCTGGAATACTCCAGCCAGCTGGAAGTGAAATCCGCAGAACTAAGCCGAACCGCGCGGCAATTGCGTGAGGCAAACACAAAGCTGACGCAAATCTCGGAACAGAAAGACAGCTTCCTCAGCCAGGTCAGTCACGAACTGCGCACCCCCATGACGTCAATCCGCGCGTTTTCCGAGATCATGCGCGATACCGAGGGGCTGAGTGGGGAAGAGCAGACGCGTTATGCCGCGATCATTCACGACGAAGCCTTGCGCCTGACCCGGTTGCTGGACGACCTTCTGGACCTGAGCGTGTTGGAAAGCGGGCGGGTGAATTTGAATGTCGGTGACGACACGCTGCGCTCGGTGCTGGATCGGGCTGTGTCCAGCGCGCTGGCCGGCTCGAACCGGAACCTTACGGTGCGGCGCTCGAAAACGGCTGAACGTATCCCGCTGCAAACCGATCTGGACCGGTTAGGGCAGGTCTTTATCAACCTTATTTCCAACGCACAAAAATACTGTGACGCCGATGAGCCTGTGCTGACGATCTCGGCCCATGATGTCGGCGGGCAGGTGGTGATTGATTTCGCCGATAATGGTAGTGGCATCCCGCCCGAGGCCCGCTCCATGGTGTTCGAGAAATTTGCCCGCGTGGGCGTTGACAAGGCTGGCGGCGCCGGGTTGGGCCTGGCGATCTGCCGTGAGATCATGCAGCGTTTGGGCGGAGAAATCACTTATCTGCCGGGGCAGGGCGGGGCGGCGTTTCGTGTCAGACTGCCAATAGCCTATCAACAGGCGGCGCAGTGACAGGGTTGTAAAGACATTCGTAACCTGAACCGGGTTAGACCGAATGTCGGATACAGCAATCACAAGCGGTTTTGGGGCATGACGCAAACGGTCAGCGCAGCATTGGCGCGCAAGCTTTCAGTGGGGCAGGAAGAACAAGGTGACAAGCCGCGTTCGATCCTGCGGGCGCTGCGGTTAGCCTTTGCCCGGGCCGCCGGGGACCGATTGCAGCTGCCCATGGTCGTGATCGGCGCCAGACAATACCACCGAACGTCGGATGTGTTGACGGAACAGGTCGGGGAAGACTGGCTGCTGTTGCAGTTTGTCGACGGTGACGGGATGTCTGCGGCCGTCTGCATGGATCTGGGTGCGGTTTCGGCCATCGTTCAGGTGCAAACCATTGGCGAGGTGATGGCGGACGCACCCTCGCCCCGCGCGTTCACGCACACGGATGGGGCAATGGTGGCACCTTTTATCGAAGATGCTTTGGCGCGCGCAGTCAATTTGGTTGAAGCACAGTTGGATCAATCCAGCTTGTCGGGGTTTGAATTTGCCGCCCGTCTTGCTGATTTGCGCACGTTGTCGCTGGCCATGGTCGAAGACGCGTATCGGGTGTTTGACCTGACCGTCGAACTGGGTGGTGGTTTGCGGCAAGGGCAGATTTCCGTGATCCTGCCGGACCGAACCGCAGAGGATACCGGCGAAGTCACGCAAGGCGGCACGGGCCCAAATCTTGAACATGCGTCGGGGGTATTGCGGGCCGAACTGAACACGGTGATCTGCCGCATGTCGCTGCCTCTGGCATCTCTGTCTCACCTCAAATTGGGTGACGTTCTGCCGCTGACGGGGGCAAAGCTGGAACGTGCAGAAGTCCTGACAATTGATCGCAACCGTGCTGCAATTGGCCGGTTGGGACAATGCGGAGGGATGCGCGCGGTACGTCTGAACGAATACGCGCCGCTGGCGGCGTTAACCCAATCTGATGCTGAGGAATTTCTTGAGGCTAGCTCGACCACAACGCCGCGACCTGATCCGGGCTTGCCCGCGCCAACGGAACTATCGCAAATACAGACTACGTTCGATCCAGGGGTAACAGTCGATTTCAAGTCCAACCTAAATTTCACCGATTCAGACCGGATGGTGGCCGAGATATCGCAACTTGCCGGCCTGAAGCAATCGGACACAGATTCAGGCGGTCGTAGTTAAATCAACCGGTTACGCCGCGAATTTGGTCAAGGGTCGGGCGCAGGTTTTCTAGTGCGTAACCCGCTTTGGTGGTGGCATCCAGAATGTCGTCGGTGCTCATCCGATCACACTGACCCAGCGCCCAAACCACAGAACACCGTGTGCCCGAGGCGCAATAGGCCAGAACCGGCCCGTTGCAGCTTTCGGCCAGCTCGCGTTGCAGGGCTACATTCGCGGGTGTCATGGTCTGGTGGGTCAGCTCCAGAACTTCGTACTCCAGTCCGGCGGCACGTACTGCTTCACCGATCGCATCCGATTGCATATTCACCGGAACTTCGACATTGGGCCGGTTGCAGATCACTTTGACAAAGCCAGCTTCAGCAATGGCTGGAACGTCCTCGACCGTGATTTGCGGCGAGACGGCGTAGCGGGGGGTAATCGGGCGAATCTCCATGGCAATTGATTAGGCCGCCTTTGCGACTCTGTCCAGTTGCGCGCTCAGAGTTGGTGCCGCGTACATTCCCGCGAGCATGGCAATCACAAAGACGGCACCACCAACGCCACCAAAGCTGAGCGAGGCAAGGGCAGGCCCGGGGCATAGTCCCGCCAGCGCCCAGCCCATCCCGAACAGCACTGAACCCAGGATTAGACGGCGGTCCAGTTCTGGTGTGGCGGGTTGCGGAAATTGTCCGCCGGCTAGGGGGCGTCGATAGGTCGTCAATCGCCAGGCAATCAGCATTGGCAGGATTGCTCCGCCCATCACGAAGGCAAGCGTTGGGTCCCAGTGCCCGAAAAAATCCAGCCAGCCTTGTACTTTGGTCGTGTCGGTCATACCGGACAGCAGCAGACCTGCGCCGAAAAGTGATCCTGAAAGAAGGGAAATCAGTGCGCGCATCAGATCACCCCCCAAACATGACGGAACAAGGTAATCGTCACAACTCCGGCCCCGATATAGATCAGGGTGGCGACGATGCCGCGCAGCGAGAAGCGCGATATCCCGCAGACGCCGTGACCAGACGTGCATCCGTTGGCGATGCGCGTTCCGACCCCCACAAGCAGACCGGCGAGGATCACCACGGCGATATTACTGGTCAGATGTGTCTCGGGTGCCGGAGAGAGCAGGGGGCGCAGCAACAGGGGCATTCCGATCACGCCTGCCAGAAAACCCAGCCTTTCCAGCGACCGGTCGCTGTTGTCGACCAACCCTCCCAAAATTCCGCTGGCCCCCATGACGCGCCCGTTGCCCAGCAGGTAAACGGCCGCGCCAAGCCCAATAAGAAGGCCTCCGCCAAGGCCCCATATCCAGTCTGTATGCATTTCGTGTCCTTTGCTGTGCTGCGGCCAGTATTTCAGAGTTTGTTCAGGGGAAGCTTCAGAAACACGTCGCCGTGTTCATCCGCCGGAGGCATTTGCCCTGCGCGCATGTTGACCTGCAGAGATGGCAGGATCAGGCGCGGCATGGCCAGTGTCGCGTCCCGGGCGTCGCGCATCTCGACAAATTCCTCGATCGAGCGGCCTTGGCCAATGTGGACATTCAGCGCCTTCTGCTCGCCGACTGTTGTTTCCCAGGCATATTCATCACGCCCGGGTGCTTTGTAGTCATGCCCGACAAAAACCCGCGTTTCATCCGGCAGCGCCAGGATTTTCTGGATCGAGTCATACAGCAATGCAGAGGACCCACCGGGAAAGTCGCAGCGCGCCGTGCCGAAGTCCGGCATGAAAAGGGTGTCGCCGACAAAAGCTGCATCGCCGATCACATAGGTCAGACAAGCCGGTGTATGACCGGGCGTGTGCAGCACGTCACCGCGCATCTGCCCAACGTGAAAACTGTCGCCTTCGCGAAAAAGGGCGTCGAACTGGCTACCGTCGCGCTGAAACTCGGTGCCTTCGTTGAAGATCTTGCCGAAGGTTTCCTGAATGGTGACGATCTGGTCACCGATACCGATTTTACCGCCCAGTTCCTGCTGCAAATAGGGGGCCGCTGACAGATGATCGGCGTGGACGTGGCTTTCCAATATCCAATCGACCCGCAGATTGTTCTTCCGCACATGGTTAATGATCTGATCGGCTGAGCGCGTGCTGGTGCGGCCCGAGGCGTGGTCGAAATCCAAAACACTGTCGATAACCGCGCAGGAAAGGCCTTCGGGTTCTTGCGCGAGGTAGGAAACCGTAAAGGTCTCGGGGTCGAAAAACGCTTTCACATTGGGTGTCATGTAGCCCTCCACCGGTGTAGTTATTTCACATATTAATTATGGAATATATTATAATCAACATGCGTAATTTGATGCTGGTCAAGGCAAGGAAGTCTCAGTATGAGTAAAATCTAGTCAATTCGCTTTTGAACAACCGGAGCGGCAGGGTTCATCGGCGGATTCCCGCGCTATTTTTTGGTAATCTGGGCGGGTCTTAAAATGGTCACATAAATCGGAGTAAATGAAGACATTTGGGAGGATGGAGATGTCGTCAATCAATTTATATTCAGAAGCTGAGCAACTTGAAAAAAAACTCAACGGCGCGTGCCTGGATACGCGACTTGCCCTTCAGCCAAGTGTAACCAAGGTGATCGAACGGATGCGTCAGGAAGGTATACATATACCATCGCGCTTGCGGCAACTGGATGCAGCCCTGTGTGAAGATGCCATGGAGGCGCGCTTTGATAACCTGCCAGTCTAAGCTGGTCGGTTAGCCAAAGGAAATCCCTAGGATTACCACCATCAAGCCAATCACTGACAGAAATAACGAAGCCAGATTCCACGGCAGAACACCCTGAACAACAGCGCGCAGTTCTTCGTCCGAGAGGCCGGATTTGCGCGCTTTCATCACGTGTCCAATACACCAGACTAGGCCCACAAGCCCGGCAAGCGACAGGGCGGCGCCGCCCCAGGTGATGAATTCGAACATGGTTCCCCACATTTGCTTGTCACGTTCACTTGCGCTTAGCCGAGAACCCCCGCTCACACAAGCCCGCCTGCGATTGGGCGCTTGCGGCGCGGGCGGCAGCGATGTATCCGGCATATTGCCCGATGCATAGCAACAGAAATCTACCTCTGGGAGAGACGTAAATGGATGACATGACCGAAGATCAGGCCTCTGCCAACTATCGCGTAACCGCAGGCGAGCTGCGCCAGTTCATCGAACGGTTCGAGCGACTGGATGCGGAAAAGAAGGATCTGGCGGAACAGCAAAAAGAGGTGATGGCCGAGGCCAAAGCCCGAGGCTACGATACCAAGGTCATGCGCAAGGTGATCGCTCTGCGTAAACGCGACAAAGACGATATCGCCGAGGAAGAGGCCGTGCTGGAAATGTATAAAGAAGCGTTGGGCATGAGCTGAAGCTCGCCTGACGGTAACCTTCAGACGTTCGAAACATGTGTGCCCCGCAGGGATTGCGTTGATCCGGGGCACGCGCCACAGGATTTCTTCTTCTGGCCGCGGTGGCCTTGAAGTAGGCGCGGATTGATTCGAGATTTCTGTCGGTCGTGCGTGATACAGGTAAGGCCTCAAGTCGGATGTCCGCACAGTGACGGCTTCAGAACACCGGTGCCCCCAAAAGCGCGATCAGGGTTGTAGAACCCGAATTCCGGGAATTGCGCCAAGCCGTTCTAGATCCTGTTCATAAAGTTCCGAAAATGCGTCTACGATTTCGGTGCTCCACCCGGGCAGGTCCAGTTCTTCTTCGATTTCTTCCGGTTGCGCGTGATTGTCGAATATACGAGCCATGTGTTCGTGCAGGCTCGCCTTGCTTTGCCCCGCATCCTGATCGGTCAGCGTGAGGACTTCGTTCTGACCGGCTTCATCCAGCAAAGAAAGCAACAATTCGTGCTCATCCTGCAAGGGCGTGTCTTCGTCAAGGTCAGCCAAAGCGCGAATGATGTCACCCCAGATAAAGGGGGTGTCTTCGTTGCTCCACAAAGTAATCTGAACACTGGGTGCAAGATCCCGGATGTCTTCAATCATGCCAATCCAGCTTAGGCAGCTCAGATCAGTATCCCGAATTGCGTCGGTGCGTGCTTCCTCTGGCAGTGACATCAGCAGTTTTGGGACGAAGCTGCCCGGATTTCTAAGTCCCATGAAGAGCTCAACCTCGTGGTCGTGGAAGCCCTGTTCCAGCAATGCCATTCTGCGGCCTGCGAAAGGGTACAAATGCCCATCCCGCAGCGCTGACTCAGGTTCACCTGCAAAACTGGCGCTGGTGTAGATTGCACGTCGGGTGCCCCCACTGGGCAGAATGCCATTGATTTTCTTCTGGATCGAGAACTCGGTAGGGGCGACTTCGAACCCGTCAAATGCTGGTTTGAACACGCGTTTGTATCGTCGCGGACCAAAAAAGGCCACGCCTTGTGTTGCCAAAGCGGATGCGTTTTTTGTCAACGAGGTTAACACCCGACCCTCGTCGGTAAGAGCTACGCCTGCGTGGATAGCAATCTGCATTTTAGGTTCTTGTCCTTGCTTTTTGCCCCGCTTGCCGGGTTACCGTCTGGGACCAGAACAGTCAAACCAAAGCCAGTTTGCGCAGAAGGATCTTTGCGCAGTCAGAAAAACTGCCAATCCCTAAGTTCAGATAAAAATATGGGCTTGCAGTCCACAACAAGAGAAAGTAATCGACACCAAGTGCCCCTATAGCTCAGCTGGTAGAGCAACTGATTTGTAATCAGTAGGTCCGCGGTTCGAGTCCGTGTGGGGGCACCATTTATATAAAGAATACCTTTAAATATCAATGAGTTATAGGGGAGATCCAGTTTTCCTATGGACACTTCTATGGACAGTTAACTCACTTGCCTCTTGCAAAGATATATTGCGGCGTTCGGTTGAGCATGTGAACAACGATTCTGTTGAAGGCGACTATGGCGACGTTGCAGGCATGCATTGCCTGTTTGACAGTTTGAAGCAGGTTGATCCTCTCGCGCCGCAAGTTGACCGCCAGCAACGCGCTCAGCGCAGCGACGACGTTATCCGAGGCATCACAGGGCATGTGTCAGGGCAAGGGCATCTGGGGAACCACAAGACACGCCTGAACGATACACCGGAGGGACTGGCGATCCTTCGGGAAGCTTTGGAAGCTGTTGAATATTGGTAAGCTCATTGTGGGCAGGGGTAGCTTTCCATCAACGCTTGTTTGACTACCAAAAACGCTGACTGGCTGTGGAATTCCTTCGTCGCTGCATCCACTTTGACGCCGCTTCCGCCATTTGCGTTGTTCCAGTCGCTTCGGGTAAGCAATACGGGGCACGCATGTTTTCATTCTAAGCCGCGCCGAAAAGTTCCAGAATCACTTGCCCGTCTACAACTTTCTTCTCCGATGATGGACTATTTCGGTGCCGACTGAATTATTGAAGATGCGTAATATGCAATACCTGCGAATGCCGCGACCCATACTACATAGAACAAGCACCAAAGCCGTTTTTTCCCTTTGAATGCGCGCCAGCGGTTTCTATGGACGGTGTATTCTCCAAGGTCTTCGAAAATGAGGGGGCCAATTGCCAAAATCGCGAGGGTTACCGGAACGAGTGCGATGCAAAGACCCAGAAGCACATTTTTTGCTTTTTCTGGGTCTTCCAAAACGTATGATGCAATGCCGAACCAACCGGCTGTTGCAAACAAAAACGCTAACCCGAACAGTATCGTGTCATAGATGAATACACTTAGACGTAGTATGAGGGGCACTAACGGAACAAGTGCTAAAGTTCCCAATAGCATGGCAAACATAAAGACTTGAGTCTCAACACTAAACACAGCGTTAGCGCCTCGGTTTAGTTCCTCTGGGTCGTTTTTTAACCAGTGCAAAATTAGAGTAGGTGGAGCGCTGAGTGTGCCAATGACAAGGCCTTTCACCGCACAATCGAGCCTCGGTGAGAGGAATTCTTTATGCCGCTTGATTTTGGCTGATAGCCCCTGTTCATCCGCGTAGTTCATCTCAGTCATGGCATCCGTCGTTTTCTACTTTTTGCTCGAAGGTGCTTTAAGCCGAGTATTTCTTGTACTTCAACCTAGGATTGAAGCTGCAGGGGCATTTTCAGATGGCCCTCGTTAGCAGGGCCTTTCTTTGCTTGCGTTGTGCCCCGTGCAATCGCGTTTTCGAGATCCGACGCTACGCGAACCCATAAACCTTGCACGCATTGGTTAACGCCACCGCCAAAGTTACATTCTGATGATTTGCGGCTTTGGGTAGGGGACCGCCCGCTAACGCGGGCTAACTTTGGTGCCGCCTTTGAATTCGTTCAACCAGCGGAAAAAACTGTTCTTCGTGCCTCACCACATATTCGAAACCAAAAGTGTTTCTAAGTGCTGTTGTCATCTCATGCTGAGATGGTAGTTCGCTTGAAGTGGTCTGTGCTTCATTTCGCCCGTAATCGAAAAGGCGGTCTGTTAGGGCATGGAGCAGAGCAATGTCGTAAAGCGATCCAGTGTCATGTTGCGGGTTGCTTAGACCTTGTAAGCGCGCCCTTTGAACTTGATACCATGATACAAGTTCAAATGTTTTTGCAGCGGCATCATCGTCGATGTGTTCGATAACTTGCTTTAGGACCTCGATCGATGGCGTCGGGAGAGTTGGCCTATCATTGGTTTGTTCTGTCAGATATCTACCCGTTTCCCGAGCATATCCCATGAGTTCACTTAGAGCATCGGGCATCCGTGCTCTCGCAGCCATCTTCTTTCGTTTCAATTGGTTCCTGTATCGCTTCCTCTCATTGCCAGTTTGCCAGAGCATCACTGCAATAGTTAACAGTGCAGCAGTAAGAGCTAGCAGCGATCCTATGAGGGTCTGCCAATCTTTAGCGAGGTGGTAATTTTCACACCAAGAGTAGTTCATAGTTGCCTTGTGTTCAGGGAGGGGATTTTCAGATGGCCCTCGGGCTTCGAAGCGCTTATTTCTAAGCGCGCTACCGGTTTAAAACTCCGAGAAAAGAAGTGCGGATGACGAGAAGTGCAACAATTTTCAGATTGAGTGTGCTGGCTACTTTGGTCCCAGAATATCCTTTAGACTAATGTCAACTTTAAAAGAAATGATCTTGGAAATCTTAGCGATGAGACCTTCACTCGGTCGAACGCTAATGTTCTGTCTAAGTAAGCGGCCAGTTTCAGTGATCTCAAGCGTAAGGTCACCGTCTACCAGATAGCCTTTTTCTTTGAACTCTTCGACGATTTCCCGAAGATCGGAAGTCTCAGCGATCAAAGAGTTCTGCGACAACTCGTGCCCGTGTTCCGCTGTTAATGTTAAGCCAGTCTGCAACGCATCGCCGGTTGTGCTGCCACGATCAAGCAAACCAAGAGCAAGACGATCTGTTGGTGGATAGAAGTATTGGTAAATCTCAAGTGCTTTGAGACGATCCTGTACTTCATCAATGTGCTTTGTTGTTTCAAAAAGCTCCCAATCACTTTCGGAAAGCTCATAAGTTGGGATTGGACAAATACCTTGTTCTCGATCACCAGCTAGGCTGTCAACTTTCGAAAATTCTGTAATTAGATCGGTGGCCGATTGTAAGAGGCCGCCCTCAGACGTTGGAACAACTTTGTTCCAATCTATGTCATGTAGCTGCTCAACGACATTAAAGATATGTGTTTTGAGGGGCAGTGAACTGCGTATGGCAGAATTGTAGAAGTGTTCAGATGGCCCACCAAGTAGTTCTGTAATTTCGGCATTACTACTTTCGCCTTTTTGCAGTGCAGAGCCGAGGGTCAACATCTTGGGGATGTCAAGCGATCCCTGTTCAGTGAAGAAGATTTTCCTTGCAGCATAGGCGAGGTCGATTGCCATCGGCCTCGCAACCAGCACACGGAGATCGGGAACAGTTGCTTGCACGTCTCCGCGAAGTGTCCGTCGTCAGGGATTTTGGGACAGATGGCGCTCTGATCTAAGAGAGGATGTGGCCCATCTGATTGGTCTGATTATGCGGCGGATTTGC
>NZ_JBQFTM010000028.1:0-23812 GCF_056538605.1 Ruegeria sp. BF7
GAAGGCCATTGCATTCAAGCATTCGAACGAAGAACTTGGTGGCGGCTGGTTTGTTTCGACGTCGTGAAAGCATGAAGCCAAGTGTCTTGCCATACTTATCGACGGCTCGATAGAGATAGACCAACGCCCCCTTCACTCGGATGTAAGTCTCATCCATTCTCCAGGAACGGTCGCATGGTCTTTTACGCCGGCGGGCTGTTTCTGCCATCGCGCCGGAATACCGTGTGACCCACCGGTTCAGCGTGGAGTGATCAACAGAAACGCCCCGCTCGCGCATGATTTCTTCCAGATCCCGGTATGACACTCCCTAGCGAACGTAGAAAAATACCGCGAACAGGATCACTTCCCTAGAATATTGTGCGCCTTGAAAGAGATCATGATCGGACTTTCGACTTGATAATACCGATAGTCATTCATCCGCTGGCGGCGCAAGCGTCAATAGCCAAAGTTTGCAACAGATCCTAAGGCCACAGTGACAATAATTTACAGTACCGCAATGTAATGCGCAGGAAATACGAAAATTGCACGTATGCGCCTTAACTGATTTCAAAAAATACAAAATGCTCTGCCTCTCTAGGCAGTTCAATAGTTGGAAACACTCAGGCATTTGAGCGCCAAACATTCCAACCTGTTCCAGTTTTGCTATGGGATTAGAAAGTCTGGTCTAGTTTATGCTAAGTTGGCGATCTGTATCTGAATGCACGTATTCATTATAGTTCGGATGGTCGAACGCGTGATGAACATAGATTTGTGAATTCCAGACGGCTTTGATACGACGCGTATGTACCAAACCGGCGATCTGGCGAATTTTTCGTTCATCCGAGACATCGTTGTAGTCGCGTAATGCGCGCAACTGTCCAACATCTTCGCAAAGAAGCCCGCCACCTTCTGCACTGACTACATCATCACAATAACAGAATACCCGAGGGAGAAGGTTTTCGGCGTTTCCTTGAAAAAGAGCCAACGCATCACGTGTAGAAGACCAGAAGTCCAAATCAAGAAAAGCCGCACCGATCGGGGCGGGTTTGTGAGTTTTCACGAAGTCCGGGACGGTATCTTTCACATCACCCAGAACAAGACGGCTGCGGGACAGGCGACTCTGTAATGCATCCTGATCCATCTTGTAGAAGCCTTTTTTCCAAATGTAGGGCAGATCACGGTAATCGACTGGGTCAGGCAGACCCTCACCGGTATCAAAGCCCCATATTTCGATTTCCACCCCATAAATTTTCTCTAATTCAGGACACAGCTTTTCCAATGCCAGCAAGCCCTGCCCGCCCGCAACGCCAAACTCCAGAGCTGAAATCTTCCGGATATTCAAAGCAGCCGCCAAACGCGCTGCATTTGCCAAGCAATAAGCATAGTGTGGGCGATCAAAAAGATCATAATCTAGTTTTGACCTGGTTGACGCAGTGCCAAGGGCTTTCCAAATTTTCAAAGGAATCTTTTGGGGACTTATCAGCGCATTAATAAAACGGCTCACAACAGTATACTCGCTCATGCAAATTCTTTGAATTATTGATAGGCCTTTGCGGGTTCGGCCGCAAACTTTTTCAATGAGGGAGCAATCCTTTTTCTCAGTTCGCAAAATTATTGGCCTTAGGCAGGCAGTTGCCTGCACGAGAACTAGCCATCGCGAACATTCCGTTAGGTGTCGACGCCGGCCCATATAGAAAGTGCTTATCCCCGGAATCCCACGCACGATCTGGTGCGGACGGTCGGAAAGCTAAATTTAAATTCTGCCTTATACTGTGGGGCGACGGTAGAACCGGCTCCGCCGGAACGATCCAGTACTAGCAGGGGCAAAGGATACGGTCTCCACTGTGGCCTTCACCCCCCTGCCCGCTTGCGTACCCAACCCAAAAACGCCGCATCCGGCTTCCTTAACCGCGGCGCACCTGAGCGGATCCAAACCCCGCGCCATTCCGCTTCGAGCCCGTAGACATCGACACCGGGCATGAGACGGCGCGCCTCTTCCAGGGTCTCTACATCCAGTACCGGCGGGGGTGTATCTGGTTCGATCAGCCCTGCGCGCGGGGCAAACCGTATCAGGTCACCCGGATCCTCGCGCATCTCGTAATCGGGCAAGTGGTTCGCCTCGATCATATCACGGAGCATCTTGCGAAAAACACGACGCGGCGAGGCACTGCCTGACTTCTTCAGAAGCGTGTCCACCGAAACCGTCCAGCCAGGCTGGCGCCCGCAGTGTTTGCGCGCCAACTCGTAGATCCTCCGTTCCAGCGGTTTACGCAGACGAAAGTAATCGCGCGACAACGTAAGCACCGATTTCGACAGCACCGCCCGATATAACCAATCGGACAGGGTCACCGCCACACTGACCATCCGGCCTCCGCGGGTTTTTCGCACAATCTCCCAGCTTTCGATCAAACCGAAACCCGTGGTGGTTTCTGTCTCTCCTGTGACGATGTTGGTGGTGATGCGGGTGCCCGCCAACCGTTCGAAAGCCTCGCGCAGCCGCCGGTAGGCATCACCGCTGGTCTCACGGTTGGTTGCCACCAGCAAATCATGCGCCTTCAGCTGCAGCGTTCTACTGACCGTACGCCCGGCGTTGATCGCTGCCATAAGCTGACTGATGCAGAAAATCAGGATGTCCTTGTCATGGATTGTCGCCAGCCCCTTGACCGACGGCGTCACCGTGATTTGCACACCGTTGTGCTGGTATTCCAGAATGCGTCGATCCGGACGGGTCGCCAGCGAGAACAGCGGGTGTTCCATACTGGCGAGATCATCCTTGGGAATCGCATCGAAAACATCGCAGACGAAGAAATCGCCCTGCTGCCTGCGGTCTGGAAGAAGCCCCCCGACCGTATCTGTGACTGCCCTGCCCATGGCCCTCTTTCCTGCAGCTCTCTTTCGGAGCCTTCGTGTCGAACCGCTATCCGACTCGTTTTTTCGTGGTTTTAGTGACACCCACCCTAGAGTTATCCACATAGCCGCACAACGGGGGTTCGGAGTCACCAGATCGGGGGTTCAGAGTCATTCTATCGGGGTTTCAGAGTCAGCGTGTAAGAGTAAAAATCGATTAAGAAAATGATATTAAATGATTTTTTTTGATGACGGAGGATCTGTAACTATAAATAACACAAAAATAACTCTAAAAGAAAACACACAACATTCCACGATGCGCTAAAATCGCACCACCACCCCCTTATTTTACTGAGAAAAAATCTATTTGTGCGCATTTACCTTCCATGTGCCGAGTTTTTGCGTATCATGGACAAAAGGCGATACATCGGGCGGTAATTACTATGGCTAAGGACGGAACTTCCCTCCCCCCCTATTTCAATATTGATCCGGATTCGGCGCTTGCAGATTTGGACTTACCCACAAGCTCAGAGGGTTTTGAAGTCATTGCTCAGGCTTGCGCTCAGGGTCGGGCTGATCTTGCGAGTCGAGGTCTGAACGATGAAGGGCATAAGTCTTTACGCCTGTTTTCCACTTGGGAAATCACCCGCTATTTAATCCCTGTTGCTCAAGCGCATTTTCGCCGCGTCTTAAAACAAAACCCTGACCTCCCCCAGGGGCGATCCGAGACCGAAGGTGGCGCCAAGTGGTTCAGTCTGGAGGAGGTGTTGCGCCTGCGTGCCTTCTTCGGTGCGCAGGGTTCTAAGTCTAAGAACTACCTGCCTTATCGGCCTGAGGGTCAGCCCGCCAAATTGGTTGCCGTAGCCAACTTCAAAGGCGGCGTAGGTAAGACATCCACTGCGGCGCATCTGGCGATGTCTGCTGCGCTTGATGGATACAAGGTGCTTGTGGTCGATCTCGACAGCCAGGGCTCGATGACCTCTATCTTCAGTGGCCGTGTCGAAGATGAATGGCAAACGGCCTTTCCTTTGTTAGCTCGTCACTACGGTGAATATCTGCGTATAGAAAATCAACGGCGCTTGGATCGCGGGGACCCGCCGCAGCCGCTCGACGACACACTGAGTGCGGCTTTGGAAATGACAGCGGAGGATGTCATCCAAAAAACCCACTGGCCCAATATCGATTTGATCGGAGCACAGCTGAACCTGTACTGGGCCGAGTTCCAGATACCGGTCTGGCGCATGCAGGCGAGAGGGTGGAAACTTTGGGACGCTCTTAGCGACCGCTTAGCTGCAGATGGCGTGTTGGAGAACTATGACCTTGTTTTCATAGATACCCCCCCTGCCCTAGGCTATCTGACTATAAACGGCTTATCGGCAGCCGATATTCTGTTAGTACCGCTTGGGGCATCTTTCCTGGAGTTTGACTCCACAGGGCGGTTTTTCGACATGCTGCATTCGACATTTGCCAGCATTGAAGATGGTGAGAACGTTGCAGCCCGCGCTTTAGGACGACCTGAAATGGCATTCGAGTGGGATGCAGTCCGCGCGGTCATCACACGATATGACGGAGCGCAGCAAGGGGAGCTTTCGGCCCTGATGCAGGCCTATCTGGGCAAAACGCTTTCTCCACACCGACAGGATTTCACCGCTTTGATCGGGCAAGCCGGCGAACAGGTAAGCGGGATTTATGAAGCCGATTACCGCGATTTTAATCGTGAAACCTATGCACGCGGCCGCGAAACATTCGACGCAACCTATGCTGCATTCAAGCGGTTGTTGATCGGTGTGTGGCGGCGGGATGAACTGGCAGCACAACAGGCGGCAGAATAACGATCCCGGGACAAAACACTGTAGGGCATGCGAGGAGAAGCAGAGATGGCAAAACGTAAGCGATTGACCCCGGCCCAACCGAGCTATCTGGGCGCGGTACCCGAGGCAAAATCTGCACCACTAGGGGCCAGTGCGGCACCTATCGCACAGGTGGCCGGTGAAGCGTCGACCGTAGCCGCGCTAGAGGAAGTTACCCAGGTTCTACAAAGCGCCCGAAAGGAAGGGCGTATGATTGAGTTATTGCCCCTGGTGGCGATTGATGAACGTCACCTGGTGCGTGACCGTCTGGAACAAAATGAAGAAGAAATGGCTTCGTTGCTGGACAGCTTGCGTACCAGAGGGCAGCAAATGCCCATTGAGGTTGTCACTTTGCCGGATGCAAAAGGATCTTGTACCCATGGCTTGATTTCGGGATGGCGACGTCTGACAGCGCTGCGCAGGCTTTATCAGGAAACCTCGGATCCCAAATTCGCACATGTGAAGGCGATGGTGATCACTCCGGATACCGCTCAGGATGCCTATGTGGCGATGGTCGAGGAAAACGAGATCCGAGTGAACCTAAGTCACTATGAGCGCGCGCGCATCACCGTGCGTGCGATGCGGGAAGGGGTTTACCCAACACAGAAAGCCGCATTGCAGGGACTATTCGGTAATGCGACACGGTCAAAGCGATCGAAGATCGGTACATTCATCGCTTTGGTCGAAGCCTTTGATACATCCCTTCATTTCCCGTCGGCAATCAGCGAGAAGCTTGGCCTGGCGCTGGTTCGCGAAATGACCCGTGATCCGGAGTTTGCCGATGCACTGAAAAAAAGACTTCAGAACAGCCCTCGAGACAGTGCTGAGGTCGAGATGCAAGTTCTGTCATCTGTATTGGCCGAACGGCTGGCGCCTCCTAAAGCTCCGGTCGAAGTTAAACAGTCCGCGGTCACTCGCCAGTCTGATCCGGCTTCGGCGGCAGGTGAGCGGATTATAACCCGCGTGACGCCAGAAATTGAAATGCGCTTTACTCCAGATCGAGGGCGGATCGAACTGATTGGCGGTGCGGTTTCGGAGCAGCTGGCCGACGCATTGCAGGATTGGTTGCGGGCTCAGTAGTGCTTGTTCAAATGTTTCGCGCGCGAAACATTTTGGAGTGTGAGTTATCGGTAGCGGCTCAAATCAGGACTGTATCTACGGCACTTGATAGGTGGCTTCCACCGACGCTTTGCCATGCGACCATCGGTCTGGCGCAGTGTGGTCCTTCGCGGGATCCCTCAGAAAATTCGCGTAAGACTACTTAATGCAATAATGCAGCCGTCATAGCACCGTAGATCAAAACGTCACCGGCCTAAAACTACCTGGCTTGTACAATGTATGTCTGTGTTAAGGAGTCCGCCACATGCCACGTTGTACGATCCGTCGCAGCGTCCCGACCGTCGACTTGAGCTTCAACTTCAGTGGTAAGGCCAGCCACGGGCCAAACAGGTCGAGTTCTTTGAATTGAGTGTTTGGCATACCTAGAATGCGATGTGCGAGCCGACGACCCCATACAGAGCCTTTCTTACGGAGCAGGCCTTCTTGAGATTTGTCAATTTTCCACGGTTCCGCCGCCGATGCGGTGAGGTATCCCGCAGCGATCGCACCCTCAATAATATCTTTACCCAGTTTGGTGCGCGCGACGATTAGGGAGAAGCCCGGGTTCTCACCATCCGGATGTTCATACCAAGGGTCACCACAGGAGATATCGGCAAGCTCCCCTGACCCATCGGGCCACAAATGAGTGGCCCAGGGGCGGAATTGTTGCAGATAAGACCAAGCCTCATAGTAGATCAGGTGTTCTTTGGCTGGCTCATCCTCGTTGCGGGTGGTGAAGTATCCTGGCCAGCCATAGCCGCGATAACGCAGGCTTTTCAAAGTGGCTTCTGTGACGCCAAAGCGCTCCATAAGGTTGCGCGTGGCTTGCGTCGGCGGGGTCTCTGCGCAGAAGAAGGACAGTGTAACCCCAACTTTCTCAGCCAAGGCTGGGCGAACCTTCATAACGTTTCGCGTAGCTGTCACTTCAACCGGCTTGCCAATAACCACGCACGGTGTGGGCGCGGCTTCAACCTGTCCCAATCCGTCGCATACAGATGCCGGGGAGTAGCGAGAACCCAAAACGGCCATAAGGTCTTTGCGGTTAAAGGACATTCTGGTCTTGTTGCGGATCGGATCTTCAGGGTTTTCACCAGTGTGCAACACTCCATGAAAACCGCGCTGCTCGAGGCAGTACTGCGCAATTGCTGTCAATGCGCCGCCAGAGCTGCCTTTGAAGCGGATTTCCTCATCGGTTGCATAGCCCTCCCAGATACCCGTGATTGCGCCCCAGTTGTTTTCGGTTGCTTTGTCCACGGCAGGCTCATAATCAGCTCGTCGTTTCAATTCGCCAAAATCCGCAAATACGGTTGGGCAGACAGCAAGCATCTCTCTGGTCTTCGAGCTGCTTATGGTTTCAGAGAATTTTGGGCGCGTACCGACATGGTCCAAATCTACCATCGTGACGTCGTCCTCGGAACCGATATACGAGCATACGCCACACCCCAGACAAAGCCGAGGGTCTGCGACACTGCGAACATTGCCTTTGGAACTCATGATTTTTCATTCACCGAACGAAACACAGATTTTCAGCATTTAGGACGGAATTTCCCCGCCAATCAAGCCTTTGTTCGTTGATGCCGCGTCTAAGTCCGCAACTCGCGACCACGCCTTCATCTCTTTGAGTGTCAGCGCCATTGATCGTGTCCTGACCACGATCAACAGAAAGAAACAGGAACCAGCAACTGCGCTGCCCTATTGTTCCGGACGCAGGAAGCTCTGCTGGGAATAGTCGATGCAAATGGCACGCTGAGAAACTGCAGCACAGCCACTATAGCCGGTACATGGTTGCCCACGAGCGACCGTTCACAATGTTGGAGATGAGGGAGTCATCATACGTTCAGGGGGAGTTCGGTTTGATGTGGGGCTCGATTTCTCTGCATACTCCAATTCAGGTTTTTTCTTTTGATGCAGAACAACTTTCCGGCTTTGTCGCGAAAATACCCAAAACAGCACATACTATTGGAGTGTATACATGTATTCTCTGCGTTGATGTATTATTCATAGCTTGATTAGGGCATCTACGAACAATGACAGCAACAGAGAGCAGTTCTTTTCCAGAAACGGCAAAAGCGGCCGGGGATGTCCGTACGCATCGCATGCCTTTGCTGCTGCGTCTGTTCATTCTTTCTCTGGTGATACCATTCTTTTTTCAGCTTGGTCCCATTCAGATGACCGTGAACCGCTTTCTGCTGACTCTTTGGATTGTGCCCGGTCTGATAATGTGGGTGCAGGGTAGGGCGGGGCGTATCCGCGTTGCGGATGTGGCACTACTCGGACTTTGTCTATGGGTGGCACTCAGCTATTTTGTTCTGCACGGTCCGGCGCTTGCACTTGAACCCTCTGGCATTCGTTTTATCGAGACCATGGGGGCGTATCTCATGGCGCGTTGCTATATTCGTAGTGCAGATGATTTTTATTCCGTGGTCCGGATGTTGTTCTGGATCGTGTTGTTGATGCTGCCCTTTGCTATTTACGAAACACTGACAGCACACAATATCCTGCTAGAGCTAGCCAATAAGCTCACATTTTCAGGCTGGGATGTCTGGAAAGATCCTCGCTGGGGTCTTGATCGGGTGCAAGGGGTATTCCAGCACCCTATTCTATTTGGCATCTTCTGCGGTGGGACGGTGAGTCTGACCTATTATGTATTGGGATATAAGGCGTCTCTCTGGAAGCGTTGGGGTAGGACATTTTTGGTAACCTTAACCGCTATGTTGTCCCTGTCTTCTGGCCCTCTAACCGCTATTGTCGCGCAGCTAGGGCTAATTACTTGGGACAACCTTCTGCACAAAGTTAAACAACGTTGGTTCATTCTCAGTGGCGGCATCTTGTCAGTGGTAGTTGCGATCGAAATCGCGGCTAACCGATCGACTCCGGAAATATTCATTTCGCTTTTTGCCTTCAATACGAAGACAGCTTATTCACGGATATTGATCTGGCGGTACGGCACCATATCCGTTGAGCAAAATCCGCTCTTTGGTGTTGGCTTGGGTGAATGGTATAGGCCTGAGTGGAAAAGCAGTAGCTTGGATATGTTCTGGCTGCATCCTGCGGTGATGCATGGATTGCCCGCCGGCCTTTTGCAACTGTTGTTCTTTTTTGCAATGTTCCTACCGATTTTGTTCAAATCCGGTTTGAGTGATCGATCCTCGAATTACCGGACCGGCTATCTGGTTTGTATGATTGGGTTTTTCCTTGCGGGCTGGGCTACTAACTACTGGAAAGTCATATATGTCTTTTTCATTTTTCTGATTGGTGCTGGTGCTTGGCTTCTCGATGATGAAAATAGAGAAAAAACTAATGCAACACACACCGATGAGAGAGACCCAAGTCGTTCTCATCGAGGCGATAAAGGCACTAGAACAGCTCTGCGATACAGCCGTTATGAAGCCTATCATTCGCGGCGAGAGCGCACATGAAACTTCGATCTGTGGTTTTGTTCATAAGCACATTGTATGCCCAACTTGTTCCTGCTCTTGCTGATGTGAACAAATTGCTCACAATGTTGGATGCTGCTCAGGGGGGCGACACGATTGTCCTAGCATCGGGGAATTACGGTTCTGTTGCCCTCAAGAACTTCAGCTACAATAGCATGGTTACCGTCAAATCGGCGGATCCGGACAACCCTGCGCTTTTCTCTAGTTTTGAAGTCGACAATGTCAGCCACTTGCGCATCGACGGGATTGTGGTCGCTGATAGCGGAAATGGCAGTCAGGCTTCCAAAATCGTTTCGATCACGAACAGCGATCATGTGGAATTCGTGAACTCTGAAGTCCACGGCTTGGAAGACAACAATATGTCCGGCCATTATGGGATTTATGCCAATGGCAATACCGACATTCTTCTCAGTGGCAACTATGTGCATGACGTAAAGAACGGTTTTGTCATCTACCCTAATGAAAGGGTCTCAGTTTCTGAGAACTATGTCGATTATATCGGTAGTGATGCTTTCAAGTTTATCGGGATCAACGACTTCCTGATCGAAAACAACACCCAAGGAGGGCACGTCAACCCTGAGGCGGGATGGCACCTGGACTTCATGCAATTCCAGGGGACCGCGGATACTTCGAACGGAATTATCCGCGGCAACGTGCTTCTGACGGAAACTCAGATGAACGTGCAGGGGATTTTCATGAGGGGTGCAGCCTTCAACGATATCTTGATAGAACAGAACATCATCGCGACCGGCATGTTCAACGGCATTGTGGTGGATGGTGAATCCGGCACTTCGGGAATGGTTATCCGTTACAACACCCTGATCAATATTCCAGACACCGTACACAAGGCGACCGTCGTGCGAGTGGAAAACGGATCGGTTGTCTCGGTCACAGGCAACATAATGGTTCATGAAAAGGGCGGTCTAACAGATGGAAATCTGTTGCTGCAGGTCAGACAACGTGGTCGACCATATCACTACAGCACAGCTTTTGCGAAGGGGTTGCCCCGTCCAGGTATGACGATCGACGACTTAACACCTATCAAAGGCGGTCCTGCAGAGGTTTTCGGGGCCAACACGCGTTTAATGGAATTACTGAACCCGTAAGTGACGAGGGCTGTAGCGACTATGGTAGGAACTTTGGGCAAACGCTGATCACAAGCCGTGACCAGACCGTCGGAGAGAGTAGCCAAGCATTGTGGAGTTTCCAGTGCGCCCCTCAGATGCCGAATATGGGCTGCGGTGCAGGTCGCATCGCATTGATCTTATCTTTAAAACCATCACAAACGTGATTCAGTGGGGGAAACTTAAATAGAATCAATATCATAAATGATTTTCGAATCGCTTTTAAATTGATTGGGAATGATCCTGAAAAATGGCTGAAATCTAGCCGTGATAGTCAGCCTTAAAGAATTTCTTCCAAAAGGTTGGAAGCCTTTTAATCAAGCCTGGCTGCAATAATTTGCGATTCAATTCGAAGCGGATATGGTTCCTGTCCTTTCCCGGTTGAGTTTTTGTCCAGAAGTGGCAGTTTTTTGCCAGTCACACCTTTACCTTGGGTAAGCTGACGGTTTTCTTCAATAACGTTATGAATTAAAATAGATTTTTACGTTTGTATCCGCTGCCAAATAGAGCCTTGAGAGCTATCATTTCTTCTATCGCGCAAAAATCATTACAAAGCTATGCGGGAAAAATGCCGACATTATTTGTGCCGCTTGATAGCGAAAGTTCTACAAAGTAGTGATTGCGCGACGTCAATAAAAAGACCACACAAATACCACACTCACGAGGCGAGTTGATCTCAAAAAGACCACATAAATAACACACTTGCGGGCCAACCTGCCCGGCAAGTCAAGTGCGAGTATCCGCATTTTGGCGTTTGAACATAGCGCTAAATGCTTGTCCTGTGCCGTAGGACTTAAGGGATGATCCACGGCGCGCTGGTTAAAGAGTTCTAACCGCAACCACTCACGGCGGCAGTCTTGCCTGCCGCATGAAGCCAAAATGAGGCAATATCATAATGGCAACTATCAACGTATCAAACGCGTCGCAGCTATTGTCGGCTCTTTCTTCTGCTCAGGGCGGCGACACGATTGTTCTTGCATCCGGAAACTATGGCTCCGTTGATTTCAAGAACCTTAGCTACAACAGCATGGTGACCGTCAAATCGGCGGACCCAGATAAACCAGCTTTTTTCTCACACCTTGATGTGGACAATGTCAGCCACTTGCGCATTGACGGAATTGAAGTGGGAGACAGCGGAAATGGCAGCCAGTCTTCCAACATCGTTTCGATCACGAATAGCGATCATGTGGAATTCGTGAACTCTGAAGTCCACGGCCTGGAAGACAACAATATGTCCGGCCATTACGGGATTTATGCGGCCTATAACACCGATATCCTTCTCAGCGGCAACTATGTGCATGACGTAAAGAACGGTTTTGTCATTTACCCTAATGAAAGGATCGAAGTTTCTGAGAACTACGTCGATTATATCGGCAGCGATGCTTTCAAGTTTATCGGGATCAACGATTTCCTGATCGAAAACAACACCCAAGGTGGGCACGTCTATCCCGAGGAGGGATGGCACCTGGACTTCATGCAGTTCCAGGGGTCAGGTTCGTCGGATGGTGTTATCCGCGGCAACGTGCTTCTGACGGAAACTCAGATGAACGTGCAGGGGCTCTTCTTGAATGGTGAAGATTTCCACAACATCCTGATCGAGCAGAACATTCTCGCAACTGGTATGTATAATGGCATTGTTGTAGGCGGTGCGAACACTTCTGGTATCACCGTCCGTGACAATACACTGGTTAACATCACCGACACCGTTCACAACGCGACCGTCGTGCGTGTGAAAGACGGAGCACAAGTTTCCAGCTCGGGTAACTTGATTACTTCTACGACAGAAGAGGTTGGGGCGAACTTCCAAGGAGACATCGACAATTACGATAAGTACTTCCAAGGTGACATTACGCCTGGTTTGACTCTTGAAGACCTGCGTCCTGTCGAGGGCAGCCTGGCTGAACAATACGGCGCTTACGAAAGGCTGATGGAACTGCTTGACGGCACTTCTTATATTCCCGAGCCATCCAGCCCCGAGTTGACCGAGCCCGAGTTATCCAACCCCGAGCCGACTGAGCCCGAGCCGACTGAGTCGGAGGTTTCGGATGAGACTAATGGCGGCCAGCTTGACGGCGCGGCGTTCAGCGTATTGGGCACACAGAACATCAGCAGCAGCTCGGATGTGATTGAGGTTGCTCATAGCAATGACTTGGCGCTGGAAACCGGGACCATTGCACTCAGCTTCAATGCCGATACTGTTTCGGGCCGGTACGGTATTCTGACCAAGGATGCCAGCTATTATGCCGGTGGTGGTAATCACCTGGCTGTCTATATCGACAAGGGCTCGCTGGTCGTGCGTTTCCAGGACGGTTCCAGTGACGAGATCGTCCGTATCCCCGGGATAAACGCGAATCAGGACTACGACCTGCAACTCTCCTTCGGTGACAATGAAGTCGGAGTTTGGTTGGATGGCCAGCAGGTTCATACTGCCGACTTTTCGATGACCTTGGCTGACAACGTCGAGTATCTGCAGATTGGTGCCCTGGGGTGGGGCAGCGACTCGGGCAAGGCAGGCTATGGGAATGTATTCGACGGCGCAATTTCCGACGTTGCAATCGTCGAGGGGAAATGGACGCCTGAGCAAATGCAGGAGTTCATCTACGCCTCCCAGGCGCTTCCTGAGACCCCTGTGACTGAGCCGGAAACACCTGTGACTGAGCCGGAAACACCTGTGACTGAGCCGGAAACACCTGTGACTGAGCCGGAAACACCTGTGACTGAGCCGGAAACGCCTGTGGATACCGCAGGTAACGTGGTCTTCCAAGCGGGAGAGGCTGAGTTCTACGGTAAGAATCGGAGCATCACCAATCTGGACCACGACCAAGCTCTGGAATTGGAGGAAGGAACAATCGCCTTCACCTTCAACGCTGACGACTTGAACGGTCTTCAAGGTCTGATCTCCAAGGATGCCAGCGGCTATGAAGGTGGGGATCACCTTTCGGTTATGTTGAAGGGTGACGACCTGGTCCTGCGCTTTCAGGATGCAGAGACGAACAGCGACGCTAATATGACGGTAGAAGGCATCAAGGCCAATCAGGACTATGATGTTCAGATTTGGTTTGATGGCGACGAGATCGGTCTTGCAGTGAACGGCGAACACGTTGAAACGCAAGAGTTCGATTTCGACCTGACCGGGAACCAGCAGAACCTGCAGATTGGCGGCCTTGGTTGGGACAGTTCTAACGGTGGTGACAAGGTCAGAAATGGCTTCGACGGCACGCTGTCCGATGTTCAGATCCTGGACGAAGCGTTACATGTCGAAACCTTCGACCTGCTAGCCTGATACTGAACACATACCTGTTCCGAAGCATTGCAAGCCGCCAGAGCGTATCTCTGGCGGCTTGTTGCGTTCAAGACGGGTAGTTCAGGGCTTCGTTTTAGCACCTCAGGCCGCAACCCCCAAAGGGGCGGGGCTCGAAATTCCGGGTGCCATATCAATTGTTCTGCATTTGTGGTTGTTTACTTCTACCCCAACCGCAGCTTCCGGGCATAAAACGCTTCGGCCAAGGCGTCCGGGGCGTTGCATTCCAGACCGCGCAACCGCATCAGGCCGCGAAAGGTCAGGTCGTCAAACCAGTGCTTGCCCGCCTGCGAGGCGAAACACTCCATTAGCAGCGAGATTTTGGTGTCGGTATCCGCAACAGAGGCGGGGACGAAAGCGTTGGGTGACCCCATGCCACCATCCCATTTCGGAATCTCGTATTCCAGGATCATATGATCGCGGAACGTGTTCCAGGTCAGTTCTGACAGGATGCGGTGATCCTGATGAAGATCCTGCTTGTATTGGGTCAGGATCAGGTCGGGGTCGTGCACTTTCAGCGTTTCCAGAAACGCCTTCACTTCGGCCCATTGATGCGGAAAATGGCCGTCACGGAAGTCTTTCAGCACGATCTCTGACGATCCCGCGCCTTCCAGAAAGCGTTCGGCGCTGGCCCGGGCCTCTTCGCCGCGGACACCCGAGGCTGCACAGACCACCCAGACGATATGGGCATCTGGATTGTCGCGGATAAGCCGCAAAATGGTTGCGCCCGCACCAATTTCGATATCGTCGCTATGGGCACCGAGGCAGAGCACCGTGCCGAGTTTCCCAAGACCGAGTTCACGCATCGTCTCAGTCGTCCTTCCAGACCTGCCAGGGCGTATTCCCGGCGGCCACCCGGTCATCCAGCGCCTGCTTTTCCTTGAACGTGTCCATGCAGGTCCAGAAGCTTTCATGCTGGTGCGCATAAAGCCGCTTTTGCCCGACCAGGCGTTCAAAGCCTTCGATCACCAGTTCCTCACCTTCATGCAGATTGTCGAAAATCTCGGGGCGCAAGGCAAAATAGCCGCCATTCATCCACATGCCCGAGTCCTTCACATCCGAGATTTGCGCCACGCGGCTGTCATCGCCGAAAGACACCAGATGGAAGGAATACGGGGGTTTTACACAGCAGAACCCGGCGATCGCATCGGTGGCGGAAAAGCCCTGGATCATCGCATCGAGATCAAGATCGGTCAGCGTGTCGGCATAGTTGGCCAGAAACATCTCTTCGCCGTCCAGATGCTCGCGCACGCGCAAAAGGCGGCCACCGATATTGGTGTTCTGACCGGTGTCGACAAAGGTGATGCGCCAGTCCTGAATGTCGCTTTGCAGAACGTCGATCCTGGCACCGCCGTTTTCGAAGACGAAGTCGTTGTTGACCCGCTCGTCATAGTCCAGGAAGAACTGCTTGATCGCCTCGCCTTTGTAACCCAGGCAAATGATGAAATCCTTGTGCCCGTAAGAGGCATAGTACTTCATGATGTGCCACAGGATCGGACGTCCCCCCACCGGCACCAGTGGCTTGGGAATCTGATCGGAATAATCCCGCAGCCGGGTTCCCTGGCCCCCACAGAACAAAACGACTTTCATGGCTGATCCTTTTCTTTTGTTCAGGCCCGTGCCCGGGCTGCCTGTGGTGCCAGCACCGTGGCTTCGGGGACAAAAACCACCAATTCGGCACCCCATTCGGCGGTATAGGATAGCTGCTCGGCGATTTCGTCGCGGAAATTCCAGGGCAGGATGACGATAACGTCCGGCTTGGTTTCGGCGATCTTGTCCGGATGGTGGATCGGAATCCGGGAACCGGGCAAATAGCGACCCTGTTTATAGGGATTGCGGTCGACCGTATAGGAGATGAGGTCTGTCTTGATCCCGCAATAGTTCAGGAAAGTGTTACCCTTGCCCGGCGCGCCATAGGCAGCGATCTGTTTACCGGCGCGTGCCGCGGCGATCAGATATTCCAGCGCCTTGCGTTTGGTTTCGCGCACCTGTTCGTCGAAAGAGGCATAGGTTTCCATCCGGTCCAGCCCTGCGGCCAGTTCCCTGTTCCGGAAGGCCACAAGACGATCCGTCACCGGTTTGGTGTCGTCTTCCTCGTGGCGACCAATGATGCGCAGTGACCCGCCATGGGTGGATACCTCTTCGATATCGAACAGCCGGATGCCGTGATGGGCAAAGACCCGCTCCGCCGCAATCAGCGAGAAATAGCAGTAATGCTCGTGATAGACCTGATCGAACTGGTTGCCTTCCATGGTGGCCAGAAGATGCGGGAACTCGATCGTCATCACCGCACCGGGCTTCATCATGATTTTCAGCCCGGCCACGAAATCATTCAGATCGGGCACCTGCGCCAACACGTTCTTGCCCAGGATCAGATCCGCTTGCCGCCCTTGTGCAGCCAGCTTCCGGGCCGTTTCGACGCCAAAAAACTCGACCTCGGTCGGAACACCCTTGTCGATGGCCACCTGGGCCACGTTTTCTGCGGGCTCCACCCCATAGCAAGGGATGCCCAGCGTTACGAAATGCTGCAACAGATAGCCGTCGTTACTGGCCACCTCGACCACCTGACTGTCGGAACCCAGTCCGAAACGGTCTTGCATGTCGTGACAATAGCGGCGCGCATGTTCCACCCAGCTATCCGCATAGGATGAGAAATAGGCGTATTCGGTAAAGATCTCCTCGGCCGGGACAAACTCGTCGAGCTGGGCGAGATAGCATTCGTGGCAAACGAAGGCATGGAGCGGATAGAAAGGCTCCATCTTCGAATAGTTTTCTTCGGCGACATAGCTTTCGCACAATGGCGACATGCCGAGATCGACCAGCGTATGCTTGAGGTGTGTGCCGCAAAACCGACAGGGGAAGGATCCGGTAGGAGCTGACATGCGGGGCCTCTCTTGTTATTTCAATGCGTTTCGTATCAGGAATTGATCAGTTCCGGCGTAAGCCCAAGCTCCGCCAATTGTGCCGTTATCTCGTTACGGTAGATAGGATTCATCAACACGACAACATCGGGCGGATCTTCCGTCAGCGCCTGTGGCGAAATGATCTGCTGGCCGGTTCCGGCCAGATGTTTGCCCTGTTTATGAGGGTTGATGTCGACCACGCGGGTGATCGTGTCGCGATCCCCCAGCATATTGAGGAAACCAACCGCCTTGGCGCCAGCACCCCAGGCCACAGCCCGGCGGCCCTCGGCGCGCCATTGCGCCAGCCGGTCGCGCCAGCCGGACATCTTGGTGTTCTGCGTTTCGCCAAATGCAGCGACATCCGCCGCCAGCTGCCCGAGATTGCCGGTGTCGCTGCCCGGGTTGCCGGTATCCGTTCCCGCAGCCCGTGCTTCGATTGTCAGAAACTGCTTTTCAAAGGTCTCTTCCACGCGCAGCACGTCAAAGCCGCAGGCCGCAAAGGATCGGGTCAGGGATTCGACACTAAAATAGGAACAATGCTCATAAATCACGTCCCAGACCGAACCCTGCCGGATGATCAGATCAGTGTCCGGCACTTCGAAATAGATCACTGTACGATCCGGATCAGTGATCGAGCGCCGGATCATCCGCAGGAAATCATTCGGGGCCGGGATGTGTTCATAAACAAAGCGCGAGGCCAGCAGATCGGCCTGCAGGCGGGCGTGTTCTTCGCCATAATAGTCATTCGACCAGGTAATGCGGTCAGCGGCCGAGGTGTTGACCCGCTCACCCTCGTAGGATGGGTCAAAGCCGTACCCGGTATTACCCCCGGCCTCGCAGAGCATAGCCAGGAAGTCGCCTTTGCCACAGCCGATATCGACCACGGTGCGCTGATGCAGCCCATAGGTGTTCACCAGACGGTCGACCAGTTTCTGCGAATAGTTCTGGAAGGTTGGCGAGAAATGCAGCGAGTTGTCGTATTGCTGATCGTATTCGATCCGGTCCGGATCGAAGGACACATTCCAGATAAATCCGCAATCGGGGCAGAAGGCCAGATCGATATCCCCCCGGCGGCAGGCGCGGGCGCTGTCCGCATCCGGCCACAGCACGCCGATCAGCACCGGCTGATCGGACAACGAAAAGAAAAGCCTGGCATGGTTCCCGCCGCAAACCGGACAGGCAGGCACAGAAGGTGTGGCGGTCATTGCGTTGGCTCCATTTCGGGGGCGGTATCAGTTGTCAGGATTTCAGGGGACAGTTGCATGCTGGCGATCTGGGCGGCGATTTCGTCACGATAGATACTGTTCATAACGATCACGACGTCCGGGTGCTTTTCGGTCAGAGTTTCGGGTCCCACGATGGGGGCGGCGCAGCCAGGCATGTAATGCCCCTGCCGTGCCGGGTTGATATCGACGACGCACGAGACAATACCGGGATCGCCGATGGTGGTCAGAAAACCCACCGCCTTCGAGCCGGATCCCCAAAGCGCCACGCGCTGTCCGGCGTCACGCCAGGCGGCGAAACGCCGTCGCCAGCCGTCGATGCGCGCCCGCGCGGTATCGCGGAACTCTGCAACCAGCTTTGTGGTCTCAGTCAGATCGTCGGCCAGTTCAGGCAGCGGTGACGGCTGATCCGACACTGCCGCTTCGATGATCAGGTATTGCTCCCCATAAACCCGACGCAGGTCGAGCACATCGAACCGCGCCAGCCGGAAGGCCCGCGCCAGAGATCCGGCGGTGAAATAGCTGGCATGCTCGTAATAGATGTCCCAGAACGCACCTTCGATCAGGATGCGCCGCAGGTCCGGTACCTCGAAACCAAAGCGCAGACGGGTGCCATCCCCGGCGGCCTGCCGCATCAGAGCCAGAAAACCGGCGACATCGCCAATATGTTCCAGTGTGTGCCGGCAGATCAGAAAATCCGCATCTACCGGTACGTGGGCTTTGGTGAAGTTCTCGGCGTGAAAGGCCAGCCCGCCCGGTTCCGAACTGCGGCCCGGTACATAGGCCGGGTCATAGCCGGTACCGCTGCAGCCGCCCTGGGCGCAGATCAGGCGCAGGAAATCACCCTTGCCGCATCCAACCTCGATCAGATGCCCGCCGCCAAGGCCGAACCGCTCGATCCAGCCCTGCGCCAGATCCGAGACAAACGCATTGAATGTGGGCGAGCCGCCCTGGGCGTCTTCATACCCAGTGCCGTAATCGACCCGCGTCGGATCAAACCGGGCGTTGAAGGCCAACCCGCATTCGGGGCACCAGCACAGCGCCATGTCACCGGTCGGAAACCCGAGCGCAGTGGCACGATCCGGCAAAAGCAACGTGCTCTGCACCGGAATGTCGGTCAGATCATAGAGCGGCAGTATATTCCCGGACTGGCCGCAGGACGGGCAGGCTGGGCCCGGCGCTTCACCGCTTGTGGTGATATCTGCAGGTGTCACGGATCACCCCGCAGCAGCGCGGCGTTCCGTCCAGAATAGCTCGGCATCAAGCGCGCCGCTCTCCATGTGGTCCTGAAGTGTTTTCAGGCGAATGAAACGCGAGCCCTCGAAATCCGCCAGATCCAGCCCGTTGTCCACATAGGCCTTGTGCAGTTCCTCAATGCCCATCGGGACCGTCCATTGCGGGTCATAGCCCGGCAGCCCGGTTTCGATCTTCGAGAAATCCACCCGGTAGCAGCGCTTGTCGGGTCCGCCGCCCGGTTCGTAAGCAATGCGGCTGCCCGGAACCAGTTGCTCGACATGCTCTGCAACGTCGCGCACCTGGTAGTTCTCGCTGGAGCGGCCAACATTCCAGGCGGTGTTGTGGATCAGGTCGCGTGGGGCCTCAAGCGTGGCAAGGAAGGCCCGGCTGATATCCTCGATATGAACCAATGGCCGCCAGGGTGTACCGTCGCTTTTGATCAGAACCTCGCCTTGCAGGAATGCGTAACCAACCAGGCTGTTGACCATCAGGTCCGCCCGCAGTTTGGGTGAGGCGCCATAAGCGGTGGCATTGCGCAGGAAGACCGGCGAGAAACTGTCATCCGCCAGATCGGACAGGATCGCCTCGCTGCGGACCTTGGATTCACCATAGGGTGTAACCGGATTGAATTCGGCGCTTTCGTCCAGCACATCCTCGGGGCTGGCCGCCCCATAGATCGAGCAGGACGACGAGAAGGCGAACCGCTCTACCCCAGCCGCCTTTGCCGCGCGGCCAAGGGTCAGCGTTGCATCCGCGTTGATGTCATAGGTGCATTGCGGATTGAGATTGCCCATCGGATCGTTCGACAAACCCGCAAGATGGATCACTGCATCGAAACCTTCCATGTCGGCAGGTCCCACATCGCGGATATCCTTGCGGATCACGGCGTCCGCCTCGGGCATACCGGACATGTCGCAATGTTCGAAATAGTAACTGTCGAGCCCGGTCACATGATGCCCGCGCTCCTGCAGAAAGGGGATCAGAACCCCGCCAATATATCCGTTGTGCCCGGTAACCAGAATGCGCAACTCGCCAACCTCCTAAATCAGCCTCTGACCCAAACGACAACGCGTACCCGGCACCGTCGAACTCAGCGACTTTCAACAAAAAACACTCACCCCGGCAAAGGTTATCGCTATGCAATTTTCCGGGTTTTCGGCATGTAACTGAAAACGACAGCAAGGGTGAAATTCAATCAAAATCGTACAATCTGAATACAAGGGCGCAACCAGAATTCAACCTTTTTGTGAAAACCGTTCAAACCGTGGTCTCTGCGCCTCAGGCCAGCAAATCACCTTGGAAGAGGAAGTCGTCACTGGTTAGCGACAACCCGTACACATTATTGATCACACCGATCAATTCGTCCTCGTCCCCACCGGCCCCCAATAGCCAGATTGCGGTACCCGCAGGCAGGCCCGCAGCATCCTCGGTCAGAACATAATCCGTCGAGACCCCAGCTAGTTGAATTTGATCTGTTCCGGAAACAAAATCCCAAGCGTAGCCAAAATCGTTGACGCCATCAGTGCTGCCGTCGCCGTCATCGTAGTAGCTACCGTTAGAATCACCGAAGACAAAGACATCCGCGTCTTCGTGGCCGACCAGCACATCACGTTCCCCCAGCCCTGGTAGCGCCACATTGGAATCCACCCCAACCAGCAGATCCGTGCCATCGGTTCCCATGATGATGTCATCGCCTTCAATTTCGGCAAATGTAAGATCGTGGTAGGTGATGTCCCAGTGGTGAGCAATAAGTGCGAAGGAGCCATTCAGGGGTTCCGGTATCACATCCGTCCCTTCTAAAAGCCACTCTACAGGCTCGCTGCTGCCTTCTTCCCAGATCTTGAAGCGATAAACCCTGTTGATCAGGTCAGTCTGTTCCACCCGGATGGTTACATTGTATGTTGCTCCTTCCGTAAAGCTGAATGGCGATGTGTCGAGCAGGGAGCCCCAATTGGGATAATCATGGAGTTCAAATCTGTCGTCATTGGTATTGTAGAAGGGTGAGATGATCGGGTTGTAACCGGACAGGGGTTGCCAGCCCGAAATCGGGTCATCTGTATGCCCGCCCCAAAGCATTCCGAAGCCAAGGCCAGCACCATCTCTGGGCGTGCCGTCGTGCATTTCGTTGATCGTCAGGGACAGGTTTACCTCATAATTGTCCCAGGACTGATCGCCAAAGGTCAGAATCCTATCATAACCCGGTTGTGCAATCCGGACCCCGTCGGCCGTGATAATCCAGTCGCCATCGACTACTTGGGCTACATCCTGAAGGTTTGTGACATTTGACCAGTCGACCACATAGTCGGCGTCCCAGATCACGCCGTCCTCGTATTGGATCGTAACATCCTGAGTAAAGATTTCTCCGTCCGTATAGGTCGCCGTTATGGTCACAATGTCGTCAGCAGAGGAACCATCCAGCGCGGCAAAATCGAGGTCAATATTGAAGTCTCCGTTCGCTTCAAGTCGTCGTGTGTCTGGCCCGACTGAAAGTGTCTGTTCTTCTCCGCCATTCAGGGAATAAGTAAGCGACACCAAATCGACAGTATAAACGTTGCCAAGGATGTTTACCCATTGTTGCGCTGCGCCCGGTGCGCCAAAGGTTTGCGTGTCCCCGTACCAGACACTGATATGGTCGCGTACAGTTAGGCTGACGGTTGCGGTATCGGTGTCTGTGCCGTCCGAGACGGTGTAGGTGAAGCTGTCCGGCCCTTCATATCCAGCGTTGGGGGTATAGGTGAGGGTGCCGTCGCCATTGTCCGTGAGAGTGCCATTGGCTGGCTGGGTGAAGCTGTCGAGGCTCAGCGGGTCGCCATCCGCGTCACTGTCATTGATCAAAAGAGCAGTGGCCACGTTAATGTTCAGTGCTGTATCGGGCAGCGCCGACAGCGTGTCGTCATTGGCCTCGGGCGGATGCGGCTGAGGCACAAAATTTCCATCCTCATCCGCGATCGGATCGCCATCGAAGGCCACATAGTCCACTCGGGCTGTATAGCCGGCGCTGGTCTGAGTGCTTCCGGCCATCGGTCCGACAGCGGTAACATTGAGCGCATGGGTGAAGCTACCGGCAGTGGTCCAAGTCACCCCGTCAGTAGAGTATCGGAAGGTCCAGATATCCTCAGAGCGCGACAGGTCCAGATATGGAGCATTTCCGCCGGGAATAACAACATTGAACATTGGACTGCTGTTACCGTTGATGGTGATCGCCGCAAAGGCGCGCAGATTGCTGCCATCGGAATAGGTGTCAAAGCGCAGCCAGTTGTCCACATCCTGCTCCACCAAAAATCCCTGAAGCTGGAATTGTTCGGTCGGCGTACTCAGGAAACGCGCTTCGACCCGGAAATCGTCGTCGGGCACAGCCTGTAACAGGCGCGCGCCCCGGTTTTCGTCGTAAACGTCGTAGTTGCCAGCCGGTGTAGATAGGATCAGGAACGCATCGTTTGCGGACGTGCCCAGCCCCGAACTGACCTCTGCTGGCCCTGCAAAAACCCAAATTGGATTTAGTGTGAGGCCAGAAAAATCGTCAGAAACACCGGAACTGGGCGGAGCTGCGACATTGAGGCTGACGGTTGCGGTATCGGTGTCTGTGCCGTCCGAGACGGTGTAGGTGAAGCTGTCCGGCCCTTCATATCCAGCGTTGGGGGTATAGGTGAGGGTGCCGTCGCCATTGTCCGTGAGAGTGCCATTGGCTGGCTGGGTGAAGCTGTCGAGGCTCAGCGGGTCGCCATCCGCGTCACTGTCATTGGCCAGCAGATCCGCGGCCACATTCACCACCAGAGCAACATCCGGCTCCGTGGACAAACCGTCATCCGCCGCGTCGGGGGCTGTGTTGATGGGGGCGGAACCATTCACGGTCAGGCTGACGGTTGCGGTATCGGTCTCTGTGCCATCCGAGACGGTGTAGGTGAAGCTGTCCGGCCCTTCATATCCAGCGTTGGGGGTATAGGTGAGGGTGCCGTCGCCATTGTCCGTGAGAGTGCCATTGGCTGGCTGGGTGAAGCTGTCGAGGCTCAGCGGGTCGCCATCCGCGTCACTGTCATTGGCCAGCAGATCCGCGGCCACATTCACCACCAGAGCAACATCCGGCTCCGTGGACAAACCGTCATCCGCCGCGTCGGGGGCTGTGTTGATGGGGGTGAAGGTCCCATCCTCATCGGCAATCGGGTCGGCGGAGGTCTCGAAGTAGTCCACCTGTGCAGTAAAGCCCGCCGCATTGCCGGTATTGCCTGCGAACACGCCCACAGAGGTGACGTTGAGCGCATGGGTGAAGCTGCCGGCGGTGGTCCAGGTCTGTCCGTCCTGCGAATAATACATCGTCCACAGATCACCACTGCGTTCGACCCGCAGATAGGGAGCAGCGCCGCTGGCGATCACCGCGTTGAACTTTGGCGCGGAGTCGCCGTTGACGGTGGTCGCTGCAAAGACGCGCAGATTGCTGCCATCGGAATAGGTGTCAAAGCGCAGCCAGTTATCAGCATCGGCTTCAACCAGCAGCCCCTGCATCTGATATTGCTCGGTGGGGGTGCTCAGGAACCGGGTCTCAAGGGTGAAATCTTCATCCGCCTGGACCTGCATGGCACGGGCGCCGTTATTGGTGTCCCAGATGTTATGATCGCCGTCCGGTGTCACCAGTTCCAGATAGGCGTCGGTCGCATTCTGCCCCAGAGCATGGGAAATGCCGGCCGGGCCGACCACCGTCCAGGCCGGGTCGAGCGCGGCGCCCGAGAAATCGTCAGAAACACCGGAACTGGGCGGAGCTGCGACATTGAGGCTGACGGTTGCGGTATCGGTGTCTGTGCCGTCCGAGACGGTGTAGG
>NZ_JBQFTM010000029.1:0-23600 GCF_056538605.1 Ruegeria sp. BF7
CCATCATCGTCAGCAAGTGCGAAAGCGGCAACGCCAAGATGCCGGTGATCACCATGGATCCGGTCGTGATCCGCGACCGGTTCATGAAGGCCGTGGCCGGCTGATGGGCACAGGCGCAATCCATTCGGCTGAGGATGCTCGCCGCCTTGCCCAGCGGCGGCTCCCTTGGATGGTGTTTGATTATATCGATGGCGCCGCCGGGCAGGAGGCCGGAGCGGCTCGCAACCGTGCGGCCCTGAATGCCATCACCCTACGTCCCCGCATCCTGCGCGACGTCAGCCGGCGGTCCCTGGCGGTACAGGTTTTCGGTGCCGACGCCGACCGCCCCTTTGGCATCGCACCCATGGGTATGTGCAATCTGGCCGCTCCAGGTGCCGACCTGATGCTGGCGCGGCTGGCGGCACGCTACCGTGTACCTCATGGCGTCTCAACCGTTGCCTCCACCCCGCTTGAAACCATCCTGGAGGCGGCACAAGGATATGCTTGGTTCCAGCTTTACTTCAGCGGCGACGGCAGCGGCACTTTCAAGCTGGCCAAACGCGCCAAGGCTGCCGGATACCAAACCCTTGTGCTGACAGTCGATGTTCCCGAAGTCGGCCGTCGGCCGCGTGAGCTGCGCCACGGGTTCACAATGCCCTTCCGAATCGGCCCCAGGCAGTTTTTCGACTTCGCCATGCATCCCGGCTGGTCGCTTAAGACGCTTTTTGCAGGCAGGCCGGGAATGGCGAATTTCAAGATGGAGGGTTATGACTTCGACCGCGCCGAGAGCCGAGCCCGAGCCACATGGGACACACTGGCCCGGCTGCGGGATCTCTGGCCTGGAAAACTGGTGGTGAAAGGGGTGCTGGACAGCGAGGACGCCCGCGCGTTGATGTCTGCAGGCGTTGATGCCATTCAAGTTTCAAGCCACGGTGCGCGGCAGCTGGAAGCAGCCCCCGCGCCGATAGAAGTGCTCTCAAGTATTCGCTCAGACCTGGGGTCGGGTTTTCCCCTCTTCTACGACAGCGGGATACGGTCAGGAGAAGACGTTCTTAAGGCCCTATCACTTGGGGCCAACTTTGTCTTTGTTGGAAGGATACTGCAGTTTGCTATCGCAGCTGCCGGAGAGGCAGGTTTGGAGCAAATGTGGGATGTTCTTAGCCAAGAGTTGAGTATTGCCATGGCCCAAACCGGACAGATTATGCCGAATTGTGACAATTCTCTTTAGTAACGCAAGCGCGACTTTGTGGGACATTGAACCCAAACGCTCTACCACCATGCAGTCGCGATGGGCGTCAAACGTGTGGTTCTTGCCAGTTCGAACTGGGTCCACGGGGACAAGCGTATCACCATGGATGAGTTAAACAGCGACACGCCTCTGGGGCCGGTAAACGCCTACGGCATGTCAAAGTTGTTTTGCGAACGGACCGGCGCTTACTTCGCGCGGCATCATGGGCTTTCGGTTATCTGCCTGCGCATCGGCTGGACCCAATGGACCCATGACAACAAGCCTGGACCTCATATGGCGATGGGTCGCTGGGGGCAGGAGATGTGGCTGAGCGATCCGGATTTTCTAAACGGCATGCGCGCAGCGATAGACACCAAAGACGTCGCGTTTGCGGCCTTAAATCTTATGTCAGACAACCCCGGCATGTGTTGGGATAACACCGAAACAAAAAGAAAAATCGGATACGATCCGCAAGACGGAAGCCCTGCAAAAATGACACCCACCATCGCAGTTAGAACCTCAGTCAAAAGGCTTTTCTCATTTCGCATCGTTAAGTATCTTGAGAGACGCTTTCCGCATTGGTGATGGTCGCGACTTGCAATACTCGATGCGCCCTGACGTTCGAGGCAGCTCAAGAGCTATTGTAGCCCTCAAAACAGAGAGATTTGCAGTTCATAGACTTCCTGCAACTTGAACAGTCCGGCCAAAAACCGGTGGATCGCCACGAATAATAACCACGTCGTCGTCTCGAGGGCCGAGGAACCTTTGTTTTACAGAGTGTTATTGTGTGGAAATTGTGTGCTAAACGGACCTCAGCCACCAAATACGTCTTGCAGCATTGATTTGATTGAGGGATTCTCCAAATCCACCTCGCCCTACCATCATTATACCTACACCTCGTTCTAATTTGAGCGTCGGAGCAGTCGCCACTCAGTCAATTGCCTTTTCTTCATCCAAAGCTGCCCACCCTCAACGAATGCTCCCATCTTTTCGAGTTCGTTGCCCCGAATACGCTTCTCATCAATTGCCGCAAAACTGATCTCAGGTACTTTCTGCAGATCGTACAGCGATTGATCAGGGTCTCCTTTTAGGTTGTAAGTTACACAACGGTCGCGACTGCTTAGAATTGCCATCCGACCAACTAGCACTCAGGCTTTTCCGACACTGTTGCATCGGGCCAGAGCCGTCCGAGCGGAACACCTGGGCCAAGAAGAGATTGCTCTGAAGGCAAATCTCCCGCACTCTCCAATTGACGAGAGGGGGGACGCGGCAAATGGGCAATATCAAAGAGGAAACGCTCGATCCTGACGATTGGGAGGCAGCCCGCGCGCTCGCGCATATCGTGGTGGATGAGGCCATCGATCATTTGGAGCAGGTGCGCGAGCGCCCCGTTTGGCGCCCAATGCCCGACGACGTTCGCTCTCGTCTCAAGGCTGGCTTGCCAGACGCCCCCTGCCCTTTGGAACAGGTCTATAGCGACTATCTTGCGCTCGTGCGTGCCTATCCTATGGGAAATATCCATCCCCGTTTCTGGGGGTGGTACATGGGAGCCAGCAACTTCACAGGAGCATTGGGTGATTTCCTTGCCGCTGTGGAGGGAAGCAATCTCGGGGGTGGTAACACCGGTGCGGCGCAGGTCGAGCAGCAGGTTGTCGATTGGTTGAAGGAAATCGCTGGCTTTCCTGAAAATGCCAGTGGAACCCTGACCAGCGGCGGGTCCATGGCGAACCTCGTTGCGCATACGGTCATCCGGAACCTCGCTGCCGGCTATGATGTGCGCGCGGAAGGCATCGCCGCCATGGAAAAGCCGCTGCGATTTTATGCTTCTGATCAGGTTCATAGCTGTCATCAAAAGGCCTTCGAAACCCTTGGCCTTGGCGCAAAAGCACTTGTGGAGGTCCCGAGCGATGGCCACCAGCGGATCAGACTCGATGCGCTGGAGGCAGCAATTTCCGAAGACCGCGCGCAGGGATTGCAGCCAGCCTGCGTCATCGGGACGGCGGGGACCACAAACACCGGCGCAATAGATGACCTGACCGCACTTGCCGATCTTTGTGAACGAGAGCGGCTTTGGTTCCATGTGGATGGGTGTATTGGCGGTGTTCTACGTCTTGCCCCGGACCACGCGCATCTTGTGTCCGGCATGGAGAGGGCCGGCTCTGTCGCAATCGATCCACATAAATGGCTACACGCACCTTTTGAGGCTGGAGCCGTTCTGATCAAGGATCCCGAGGCGCATTTCGCAACCTTCGAAATGCATGGTGACTATCTTCAAATCCAGGAACGTGGGATGCTCGCAGGTAAGTTCCTTGCCGACTATGGCCTGGAACTCAGTCGTGGTTTCCGAGCGTTGAAAATCTGGATGGCTTTCAAGGAACAGGGTGCCGCCAAGTTCGGACGCCTTATTTCTCAGGACATTGCTTTCGCGCGGTACATGGCGCGTCAGATCGAAGCGCATCCGATGCTGGAACTGGTTGCTCCGGTAGACCTTAACATCGTTTGCTTCCGCTATACGGCGGCGGATGAGGATACGGCCAAGAACCTCAACACCGAGATCATGTTGCGGCTTCAGGAACGCGGCCTTGCTGTCCCATCAGATACGACTGTGCAGGGCAAGCATGGCCTCCGTTGCGCCTTTAACAACCACCGCACAAGGCACGAGGACATTGACGGCTTCTTGCGCGACGTGGTGCGCATCGGCGAAGAGATCGTTGCCGAGAAAGTCCACTAGAGGTCTCTGCAGGCCGAGTAAGGGTTGCGAGGTCAGCGATCGCATCGGACTCTTCGTTGACGTAGGGGACGATCCAGCCAAAACCGACTGGCCAGTTCCGCTCCCCAATCCACGGCTTGAGCCCCAGGCGCCGTTCAGATCGCTGCCACCACCGCGATAGCACCCCTCGTAGACTGCCCTTGGTACGCAAACTTCGCCCACCCTGAAACTCCCGAGAACGCCCGCACCGTTCCAGCGCCCATTCGTCAGCCCGCCGCTGACAGTGCTTGGGACATGGAAAAGCAAAGAGTTTTCTCAATGAATGCAACGGTGACAGCGTTGCTGATCGGAAACTCTGCGATCTGATCGTTAATCCGGGATCTCCAGATGAGTGAGTTCAATCTGACCTAAATAACGAAGGATACCTTGCCCGCCACTTACAAGCTGCATCGTTTGCCTACAGGGGCAGGTTCGACATGGATCGCGTAACCTCGTGCACCTGGATTTCGCCGGACCGATCAATCTCGACAATCAGTTTCAGGGCGTTCGGAAACCGCTCGAAATACGAGAAGCTGATAGCATCGATCAGATTGATCGCCTGGCATTGTATCCGGTAGTCGGCCTGAAATTCGGTGTGCTGTTCCTGATCTGCTGCCGCGGCGACGTCGGCCTCGGGACCAAGCCCTTCTGCCAGCAGTGTGACATTGGCCGTTGCCGTGAAACAGGCCGCGCCTTCCGGCAGGACAAACAGTTCCAACGGTTTGGACAGATCGGAAATCGCACCGGCGACCATGGCCCGATCCTCGTCGGTTTGCGCCGGGCGCTCAAAGCCGATGATATCCGTAGCAGGCACCGCAAGCGACAACGATAACTCAGCCTCTGAGACCGCGATATCCAGATGCCCCGTGCCATGTTCGTGCTCAATCCCGGCTTGCGTCTGCGACAGAACGACCGCAGGAACCAAAGTCAGGGCGAGAGCTGCGCATCTCATAAACAGGCACCACCTACCAGGGAATCACAGGTTTTATCTTAGTATTTTTCAAAAGCGGCGCAATCTAGGCTCGGGGCCAGCGGCCCCGCCAAATATGGGGAGGGCAAAGATCAGCTAATCTGAGTATAAAACTCAGGTTGACATAACTGACTAAATAACTCAGCTTTTGCGCCATATGCGTCGCACAGGCGGCGTCTGTGAAATTGTACCAGACAGGAAAGTGTCACCCCCATGACCCGATTTTTTGCTGCCACCAGCGCCCTGACCTTTAGCATCGCGTCCGCAGCCGGTGCAGCCGACGCACCGTCGAAAGCTGATGTTCTGACCACCTACGCGAACATTGCCGAAGCCAAATATGATGACAGCCTGATCGCGGCCAAAGCCCTGCACGAGGCCGTGAACGCCCTGATCGCCGAACCGTCCGATGTTACCCTGAACGCGGCACGGGCCGCTTGGGTTGCCGCGCGCGTACCCTATCAGCAGACCGAGGTTTACCGTTTTGGCAACGCCATCGTTGACGACTGGGAGGGTAAGGTGAACGCATGGCCGCTGGATGAAGGCCTGATTGACTATGTCGACGCCAATTACGGCGGCCCGACCGATGAAAACGAGTTCGCCGCGTTGAACGTGATCGCCAACGCCAGCTTTGAGCTGTCAGGCACGACCATCGACGCCAGCGAAATCACCCCCGAGCTCCTGGCCGAAACCCTGCACGAAGCCGACGGGATCGAGGCAAACGTTGCCACCGGCTACCATGCCATCGAATTCCTGCTTTGGGGGCAGGACATGAACGGCCACGGTGCCGGTGCGGGCAACCGCCCGTATACCGATTACGCCCAGGGGGACGACTGCACCGGCGGCAATTGCGACCGTCGTGCTCAATACCTGAGCGCCGCGACAGAGTTGCTGATCAGCGATCTGGAATGGATGGCAGACCAGTGGAAAGAAGGCGGCGAAGCACGCGCTGCCCTTTCTGCAGATGAAACCGCAGGCGTGAGTGCCATCCTGACCGGAATGGGCTCGCTCTCTTATGGTGAGCAGGCAGGTGAGAGGATGCGTCTGGGCCTGATGCTGAACGATCCCGAGGAAGAGCATGATTGCTTCTCGGACAACACCCATAACAGCCACTACTATGATGGGCTGGGCATTCAGAACGTCTATCTGGGCAGTTACACCCGCATCGACGGCACCCCGGTTTCCGGCGCATCGCTGTCGGAACTGGTGATCGCCTCCGATCCGTCGCTGGACGCCGAGATGAAGGTCAAGCTGGCCAACACCATGCAGGCGCTGGGTCGTCTGAAATCGACCGCCGAAGCCGGTTTCGCCTACGATCAGATGCTGGAACGCGGCAATGAAGGCGGTGAGCTGCTGATCATGGGCGGCGTTGAAGGTCTGGTCGATCAGACCAAGACCATCGAGCGCATCGTGAATGTGTTGGAACTGGATCAAATCGATTTTGAAGGTTCGGAAAGCCTGGATAACCCGGACGCGGTTTTCCATTGAACTTAACCCTGGCCGGAAGCATGGGCGAATTCATGCTTCCGGTTAATCTGATCACGCAAGTTTGTGTCTGGACGCGAAGAATATAACTTACTAAAATAGTAAGAAACCTACCGAGCTTTGAATCGCCATGATCGTTTGCCACTGCACCAACATCACTGACCACGAAATCCGCGCAGCGATTGACTGGATGCGGGCGTCAGACGCTCAGGCAATTATTACCCCCGGAAAGGTCTATCACGCCCTCGGTAAATCCGCGGATTGTGGCGGCTGCATGCCGCTTTTTCTAGACACCATGCGATCGAACGATAATCTGGAAGTACCCATGCAACTCCGCGCGTTACGCACCGGGGCCAAACCGAAGGATCCAGATGAAGGGCAACGCCAACGTCATAGAATACTTAAACAAATCTCTGCGGCATGAGTCGTCGACCGTCAGCCAGGAATGGCTGCACAACCGCCTGTAAGAGGATTGGGGCCTGGGTCATGTGGCTAAGAAGTGCCGCGAAGAGTCCATTGAGGAAATGGAGTACGCGGACAAGCTGATCGAACGGATCATTTTTCTGGAAGGCCACCCCAACCTGCAGAAACTTGACCCGCTGAGAATCGGTGGGACCCCCAGAGAGACACTGGATTGCGACGTCGCCGCGGAACTAGACGTTCGTGCCCTATATGCCGAGGCACGCGAGTTCTGCCACGAGGTGTGCGACTACGTCTCTATGTCGCTGTTCGAGGGATTGCTCAAGGATGAAGAAGGACATATCGACTTCCTCGAAACACAGCTCGACCTGTACGAAAGGATTGGCAAAGCCAATTATGCGCAACTTAATGCATCGAAAAAGGACGATAGCGAATAGCTTCGCCGTCCTGTCGGTAGCCGCGCTTGCGGCCACCCAGCCCCGCGCAGCCGAACTGCAGGATCTTCACCTCAATTTCGAACCCAGAACCGAGGATGAGCGCACCCGGATCGCCAATGTCATCGTGGCACCCACTGATTTCAGCGCGCCTCAACGGTTCGAGGACCTGCCCGCCGGGGCCGCCACCGTCCGCGCGCGCACAGATGCGGATGCGTTCTCGCAACCTTCCGGCAACCTGAGTTTTGAGCAGGAGCTGGACTTCAAGGTCGGCAACGGGTTGTTCAAGAAAATCTGGGTATCTTCGCCCGCGTCGACCCTGGCGTCGGACGGGCTGGGGCCGCTGTACAACGCGCGCTCATGCCAGCGCTGCCACATCAAGGACGGGCGCGGCCACACGCCCGCCGGGCCTGGCGACAATGCGACCTCCATGTTCCTGCGCGTCTCGATCCCGGGCGGCGATGCCTACGAAGAGATTGAGGACTTTATCGCCACGCAGCCCGACCCTAACTATGGTGGTCAGATGCAGGACCTGGCCTTGCCCGGCCACGCGGCGGAGTACCGACTGGACATTACCTATGATGAGGTCCCCGTAAACCTTTCCGGTGGTGAAACCGTCACCCTGCGCAAGCCGATCTATCAGGCGACGGATTTGGGATACGGTCCACTGCACCCCGAGGCCATGATCAGCCCGCGCGTGGCACCACAGATGATCGGTCTGGGTCTGCTCGAGGCGATCCCGGTCGAGGACTTGCTGGCCAACGCCGATCCCGATGACGCCGACGGGGACGGCATCTCCGGACGCCCGAACATCGTCTGGTCCAAGGAATTTGATGTGCCTATGCTGGGCCGGTTCGGACTCAAAGCGGGTATGCCGACGATCATGGAGCAATCGGCAGCGGCCTTTTCCGGCGATATCGGTATATCTAGTCCGCTCTACCCTGCGGGTCATGGCGATTGCACCGATGCCCAGGTGCATTGCGTGAGCGCCCCGCATGGCGATGGGGACACCCGCGTGTTTGAAGTCGATCAAATCGGCATGGATTTGGTGGCCTTCTACAGCCGAAATCTTGGCGTCCCGGAACGGCGAAATGTGGATGATCCGAAGGTGTTGCGCGGAAAAGAAGTGTTTTACGACACCGGTTGCAAGTCCTGCCACACACCTGCCTTTGTCACCCATCGCATGGAAGACCGGCCCGAACACAGTTTTCAGCTGATCTGGCCCTATTCCGACCTGCTGTTGCATGACATGGGCGAAGGGCTGGCCGATGACCGCCCCGAGGCCCGCGCCACCGGGCGCGAGTGGCGCACACCACCGTTGTGGGGGATTGGGTTGACCCGAACGGTTTCCGGCCACACTCAGTTCCTGCACGACGGACGCGCGCAAACATTGCTCGAGGCCATCCTGTGGCACGGAGGCGAAGCTCAGGCCGCCCGCGATACGGTTGTGGCAATGCCCAAGCCCGACCGTGATGCTCTGATCCGTTTCCTCGAAAGCCTCTGACTAATGCGGTTCCTAGCTTTTGCCCTTGCCCTGACGCTGCCCTTCCCGTCGCTGGCGCAGGATCGCGGTCCGATCCTGAACGCAACAGTCGAAGAACATATTCTGCCCGGCTTCGCAGCGCTTTCCGGCGCAACCGGAGCTCTGGCGCAAGTGGCGCAGGCCAATTGCACCGCAACGTCGCCCGAATTGCGCGCGGCCTATCACACCGCCTTTGACGACTGGATTTCGGTCAGCCACATGCGATTTGGCCCCTCGGAAATCGGTGACCGGGCCTTTGCGCTGGCCTTCTGGCCTGACACCAAAGGCTTCACGCCCAAGGCCCTGTCCGGTCTGATCGCCATCGAAGACGACGCCGTCAAAACCCCCGCGACCTTTGCGGAAACCTCGATCGCCGGACGGGGGTTCTTTGCGTTGGAACAGATGCTTTTCGATCCCCGCTTTTCAGATCAGGGCAGCGACGCTTATCGCTGCGCGCTGATTCAGGCCATAGCCACCGATATCGACCTGAACGCCCGCGCAATGGATGAAGATTGGGCAAACTTCGCAAACGCTCTGACACAACCGGGCGAAAACAGCCCCTACCGATCTGGCGATGAAGCGATGCAAGAGCTCTACAAGGCGCTGGTCACCGGTCTGGAATTCACCGGCGACACCCGGCTAGGCCGCCCGATGGGCACATTCGACCGCCCCCGCCCCAACCGGGCCGAGGCGCGTCGCTCTGAACGATCCCTGCGCCATGTGGAACTGTCCCTGATTGCGCTGCGTGATTTGGCCGCGCACCTGTCGGCCGATCACCCCGATATCACGGCTGATCTGGATAGCGCATTCGACAAAGCCATCACCCGCGCGCAGTCGCTGGATGATCCGACCCTTGCACGCGTGGCTGATCCGCAGGGCCGGTTCCGGGTCGAGGCGCTGCGGCAGTCGATCAACGACATCCGCGAGATCGCCTCGTCCGATCTTGGTCCGACGCTGGGCATCAGCGCCGGATTCAATTCGCTGGACGGGGACTGACCCATGCCAAGCCGCCGACATTTTCTGGCCGGACTGGCCGCAAGCAGCCTGGCCCCTCTGCGCGGCTGGGCTTCGGTCGGAGCACCGGATTATCTGGCCACCGCATTGTTTCCGGATGGAAGCTACCGTCTGGCCGGGTTGACTACGGGCGGAGATGTCCTGTTCTCTCTTCCCCTGCCCGCGCGCGGCCATGCGGCTGCGGCCCATCCTTACCGCGCGCAAGCAGTGGCCTTTGCGCGCCGCCCCGGCACCTTCGCGCTGGTCATTGATTGCGCCACAGGCACCGAACTCACACGGCTAACCGCCCCCGAAGGCCGCCATTTCTTTGGTCACGGCGTTTTCTCACCCGATGGTACGCAGCTTTTCACAACCGAGAACAACTACGAGGCCGGAGGGGGCGTGATCGGCATTTGGGACACCTCCGATTATAGACGTCTGGGTGAGTTCCCCTCGGGCGGCGTTGGCCCGCATGACATGCGGCTGATGCCTGACGGGGAGACCTTGGTCATCGCCAATGGCGGCATCGAAACCCACCCCGAAACCGGCCGCACCAAACTGAACCTGCCGACCATGCAACCGCGCCTGTCTTATCTGGACCTGAACGGTACGGTTCTGGAACAGGTGGAACTGTCGCAGAACCTGCACAAGAATTCGATCCGGCATCTGGCCGTGCGCCAAGACGGGCTGGTGGCGTTCGCGATGCAATGGCAGGGGGACAAGGCACAACATCCGCCGTTACTGGGCCTGCACCGTCGCGGCCAAGCACCGCGCCTGTTGTCGGCCCCTGACGCCAAGCAAAGCACATTGCAAGGCTATGCCGGCAGCATCGCCTTTTCCGGTGACGGAGAGGCCGTTGCCATCACCTGTCCCCGTGGCAGCGCCCTACACCGGTTCCACGTGGCAAGCGTCGAGCTAACCGGCGCCTTCCCGCTGGAGGACGTCTGCGGCTTGGGCCACGGACCCAAAGGTTTTGTCTTCACCACCGGCACCGGAATCGTCGGCGAGCTGACCTCTGGGGTCCAAATCTCCGCCCGCCCGGACTGCCAATGGGACAATCATCTGATCCCAATTCGCCCGACCGCCTAAATTCGGCAAAGCCCGTCACATAGATTACACTTGGACGAATCGAACTGCTGCCGTATTGGCGGGCGCAAAACTGGCACTCCCACGTTAAGGACCGACTTGATTGAAACAGACGCCCGACGCACCGCATTCCATCTACGGGGTTGAAAAATGGGGCAAGGGCCTCATCGAGGTGACGGAGGATGGCGAGATCGGTCTGCGCAATCCAATGGCACCTGAAGCGGCGGCGATCAGCCTGCCCGGTATCCTGCACGACCTGAACGAACGTGGCATCAAGGCGCCGATGCTTTTGCGCATCAGCTCGTATCTGGAAAACGAGATCGCCCATATCAACGAAAGCTTTCGTGATGCCATCGCCCGAACCGGGTACAAGGGCACCTATCGCGGTGTGTTTCCGATCAAGGTGAACCAACAGGCGCAGGTGGTCGACCGGATTGTCGAGTTTGGCAAGAAATACCAATACGGGCTGGAAGCCGGATCCAAACCGGAATTGGTGATCGCCCTCGCCCATCGCCTGTCGCGCGAGGCCCTGATCGTCTGCAACGGCGTCAAGGATGCCGAGTTCATCCAACTGGCGATCCTCAGCCGCAAGATCGGCTTCAACACGGTCATCGTGCTGGAAAGCCCGAAAGAGGCTGACACGGTGATCGGGGTCTATAACGAGCTGGGCATCGAACCTTTGCTAGGCGTGCGGGTCAAGCTGACCAACCAGATCAGCGGCAAGTGGGAGGAAAGCTCGGGCGACCGCTCGGCCTTTGGCATGAATACCGACCAACTGGTCGCAACCGTGGACAAGCTGAAAGACGCTGGCCTGCTGCATTGCCTGAAGCTGCAGCACTCACATCTTGGATCGCAGGTGCAGGACGTTAATGACGTACGCCGCGCGGTAGGCGAGGCATGCCGTTATTACACCGAACTGACCCGTGAGGGCGTACCGCTGACCCATCTGGACCTCGGCGGCGGTATGGGCGTCGACTATACGGGCGAGAAAAAGGCAGCCGAAAACTCGATCAACTACACGGTCGAGGAATATTGCGCCAATGTGGTAGAAACCGTCGCGTACGCGATGGACGAGGCCGACGTTGCGCACCCGACGCTTGTTACCGAAAGCGGACGCGCGGTGGTGGCCACATCCTCGATGCTGGTTTTCAACGTGCTGGAAAGCACGCTCTATGACGCGGCAACCGCCCCGGATGTCGAGAACGACGATCACCATATCCTTTCGGACTTGGCGGCAGTGCAGGGTTACCTGTCCTGCGACCGGCTTCAGGAATGCTGGAATGACGCCAATTTCTATCGCAACGAACTGCGCGCCCTGTTCCGCCGCGGCTATGTCGACCTGCGCCAGATGGCTCGGGGCGAGCGCATCTATCTGTCCCTGATGGCCCGGATCAAGGCTTTGGCGGCCAGCGACGAGATGGAAACCGATGTGGACGACCAGCTTGAGAAGGTCGCCGATATCTATCACTGCAACTTTTCGCTGTTCCAATCCCTGCCCGATGTCTGGGCCATCGACCAGCTTCACCCGATCGTGCCGCTGCAAAACCTGAACCAGACGCCGGACCGTCGCGCAGTGCTTTCCGACATCACCTGCGACAGCGACGGCAAGATCGACCGGTTCATCCTGGCAGATGGCGTTTCACCCAGCTTGCCGGTGCACTCCCTGCCCGAGGAAGGCGAGTATTTCATGGGTGTCTTCTTCGTCGGCGCTTATCAGGAGACATTGGGCGATCTGCACAACCTGTTCGGGGATACCAACGTCGTCACCATCGACTTGCGCGCCGATGGCGGTTTCGACCTGCTGCACGAACAGGAAGGCGACACGATTTCCGAGGTCTTGTCGTATGTCGAGTTTGACCCGCAAGATTGCGTCGCCGCCTTCCGCAAAATGGTGGACGAGGCGATCTCGACGGATACTCTGAAAGCCAAGGACCGCAAAACCCTGATGAGCGCTTATCGCGACTCGATCAACGGCTACACCTATTACGAATAACCCCTTGAGAGGAGATTACCCCATGGGAAAAACACTGGTTGTCGGCGCGGGCGGCGTATCCCACGCCGCTGTGCACAAGATGGCGATGAATTCGGACATCTTCACCGAGATCACTCTGGCCAGCCGAACCAAGTCGAAATGCGACGCCATCGCTAAAGCAGTGAAAGAGCGCGTGGGCGTCGATATCGCAACCGCCGAACTGGACGCCTACAAGGTCGAGGATACGGTCAAGCTGATCAAAGAGACCGGTGCGGAGATCCTCGTGAACCTCGCCCTGCCCTATCAGGATCTGGTGCTGATGGATGCGTGCCTTGAGGCCGGCATTCACTACCTCGACACCGCGAATTATGAGCCCGAGGATGAGGCCAAGTTCGAATACCACTGGCAATGGGCCTATCAGGAACGGTTCAAAGAGGCTGGTCTGACCGCCATCCTCGGCTCGGGCTTCGATCCGGGTGTTACATCCGTCTTTGCCAAGTGGCTGAAGAAGCACAAGCTTGAGACGATCCGCCAGATTGACGTGCTGGACGCCAATGGCGGCTCGAACGATCAGGAGTTTGCGACCAACTTCAACCCGGAGATCAATCTGCGCGAAGTGCTGGCCGAAGTGCGTCACTGGGAAGGTGGCGAATGGAAACACTCCCCCGCCATGACCCATAAGGTCGAGTTCGACTTCCCCGCCATCGGCCCCAAGAACATGTACCTGATGTATCACGAGGAACTGGAGAGCCTCAGCACCCACTTCCCCGAGATCGAGCGCGCCCGTTTCTGGATGACCTTCGGCGACGCCTATATCACCCACGCCAAGGTTCTGGAAAATGTCGGCATGACCCGCATCGACCCGGTGATGCATGACGGCAAGGAAATCATCCCGATCCAGTTCCTGAAAACCCTGCTGCCCGACCCCGGCGATCTGGGCGCGGAAACCAAGGGCAAAGCCTGCATCGGTGACATCGCCACGGGTCAGGCCAAGGACGGCTCGGGCGAGACGACCTATTACATCTACAACATCTGCGACCACGAAGAGTGCTATCGTGAGGTCGGCTCACAGGCCGTCAGTTACACCACCGGCGTCCCTGCCATGATCGGTGCAGCCCAAGTCCTGAAGGGCAACTGGACCGAGCCTGGCGTTTGGAACATGGAACAGCTCGACCCCGATGACTTCATGGACATGCTGAATACCCATGGGCTCCCATGGCAGGTCCACGAACTCGACGGCCCGGTCGATTTCTGATCCGCCCAGCTTCATCTGGCCCCAAATACCTCGGGGGTCCGGGGGCAAAGCCCCCGGCCTCTTCACTCGACGGAGACGCCGATTATGGCAGATATGATGACCACACAGGCCGGGGATGCCGGAGCCTTCCGCAATTTCGACCTCAGCCGCGTGCCCACTCCCTGTTTCGTGGTCGATGAAAAGGCCGTCGAACGCAACCTGACAATTCTCGCCGATATCGGCAACCGATCCGGCGCGCATGTGCTGAGTGCGCTCAAGGCGTTTTCCATGTTCTCGCTGGCCCGGCTGGTCCGCCAGCACCTCGACGGCACCTGCGCTAGCGGCATCTACGAGGCGCGTCTGGGCCGTGAGGAGTACGGCGGCGAAGTCGCAACTTTTTGCGCCGGGTACAAGGACGCCGACATGGACGAAATCCTGTCGCTGTCCGACCACATCATTTTTAACACTCCGGCACAAAAGAACCGGTTCCTCGCCAAGGCTCAGGCCGCCGGTGTCCAGGTCGGCCTACGCATCAATCCGGAACATTCCGAGGGCGAGGTCGCGAAATACGACCCGTGCGCTCCCTGCTCGCGTCTGGGCATGCCGGTCAGCCAACTGACCGCCGAGACCTTGATCGGAGTTGACGGTCTGCACATGCATACACTCTGCGAACAGGGGTTCGAACCGCTGCAGCGCACATGGGCCGCAGTGGAACCCAAACTTGCGCCCTATATCGGCCAGCTGAAATGGCTGAATTTCGGCGGAGGCCACCACATCACCCGCGATGACTATGACCGCGACGGGTTGGTCGCTTTCATCAAGGGCATCCGTGAATCATATGGCATCGATATCTATCTGGAACCCGGTGAGGCCGTGGCGCTGGATGCCGGAATTCTGGTCGGAGAAATCCTCGATCTGCCCACCAATGGCATGACCCTCGCGATCACCGATATCTCGGCCACATGCCACATGCCCGACGTGATCGAGGCCCCCTATCGCCCCGCGCTGATGGACGAGGCGGATGCCGGTCACACTTATCGTCTGGGTGGACCATCCTGTCTGGCTGGTGACGTGATCGGCGATTACACGTGGGACAGGCCGCTGGATATCGGGCAGCGCTTTGCCTTCCTCGATCAGGCGCATTACTCGATGGTCAAGACCAACACGTTCAACGGCGTTCCGCTTCCTACAATTGCCCTGTGGAACAGCGAAACGGACGAATTGAAGATCATCAAACAGTTCGGCTATGACGACTTTAGGGACCGACTCTCATGAGCATTTTCCTCGACAGTGAACTGGCTGCGTCCGAGCGTACTGAAGACGCAAAATTCCGTGTTATCCCGGTGCCGCTGGAACGCACGGTGTCCTACGGCTCGGGCACGGCCAAAGGCCCCGAAGCCATCCTTGAGGCGAGCAACGAGTTGGAACGCATCACCGGCCATGCCGAGCCCTGTGTCGAAGGCATATTTACCGAAGAGCCCGTGGATTGTGACGCGTCGCTGTCCGAAATCATGGAGCGCCTCGCCCAGCGCACCGAGGCCGCCATCCGCGCGGGCAAGGTGCCGGTCACTTTGGGCGGTGAGCATTCGCTCAGCTACGGCGCGGTCATGGGGGTGGCCCGCGCTCTGAACCAGCCGATCGGCATCGTTCAGATCGACGCCCACGCCGACCTGCGCGATGCCTATCAGGGTGAAAAACACTCTCACGCTTCGGTCATGCATCTGCTGGTCGAGGAAGGTGTCCGTTTGGCGCAATTCGGCGTCCGCGCCTTTTCCACCGAAGAGGCCAAAAGCCGCCTGAAGAACCACGTCTTCCATGTGGATGCCGAGGAACTGGTCACCGGCAACATCCACGCCGTTGACCTGCCCGAGGATTTTCCCGCGCTGGTCTATGTCAGCTTTGACGTTGATGGTCTGGACCCATCCCAGATGCCCGCCACAGGAACACCGGTCCCCGGCGGGCTGGGTTATTATCAGGCGCTGCGGCTGGTCGAACACGCCCTGAAGGGCCGCAAATGCGTAGGCTTCGACGTGGTCGAGCTGGCCCCGGATGGCAATGCCGCCTGGGATTTCACTGCAGCTCAGATCGTCTATCGGCTGATGGCCGCCTGTTAATCCTCGGCGGTCTCATTTAGTTCCATGTGACCCTCACCCTTGTCCAAGATTCGGCGCAGCATGGGCTCGAAGAACTCCAGCGGTTTGGTCGGGTAATCCGGGTCGAATGCCTTTTGATCGTATTCGTGGCAGAAATAGCGGCAGTCCTCCCAATAGGGGCTGTCGCGGTACTTGTCGCGGGCGTTGCGGTCACCGCCAAGGTGGTGGTTGTAGTAGTAGCCCTGGAACACGCAGTGATGCTTGAGAATCCAGTAGGTCTTCTCGCTGACATAGGGCTTCATCATCGCCGCCGACAGCTCACCATGATTATAGGGCGACAGGATATCGCCAGTGTCATGGATCAGGGCCGCAACCACCAGTTCCTCATCCGCTCCGTCTTCATAGGCACGGGTCGCGGCCTGCAGACTGTGCTGATAACGGTTGACCGGATAGGGCGTCCAGTCTTCGTCCAACGAGCGGATCGCATCCAGAATCCGGTCAGGCAGGGCGGCGTTGAAGCTCTCTTCATACTCCATAACGGCGTCCCAGTCGGCCTTTGTGGCCTCTTCAAAACTGGTCCAGGTGGGTTTGTGGCTTTTGTCCAGCATGGCGCGGTCCTTTGGCTAATCGGTTGGCATCAGAATAGCTCGTATCTGATACTCAAAAAAATAAATTGATTTTATCAGACTAATGAAAAAATACTTTCGATATGCAACTCAAGGCAATCGAGACCTTTCTGTGCGTGGCCGAGACCGGTGGGTTTCACGCCGCGGCCCGCAAGCTGAACGTAACCCAGACGGCTGTCAGCGCCCGCATTCGGCTTATCGAAGAGGAAACCGGCAAGCCGCTTTTCACGCGCGGCGCCGGTGGCACTAGTCTGACCGATTTCGGGCGACAGTTCCGGCCCTATGCGGAACAGATGCTGTCGCTGTGGTCCTTTGCCTCTCATGACCTGCCCGCGCAAACGCAGAACCGGGTGGCTCTGCGCCTTGGAGCGCAGCTGAGCATCTGGGACCCGTTACTGGTTGATTTGGCCGTGCGGTTCGAAAAGCGCGTTGGGCATCTGTTGCTGACGCTGAACTATGATCACGACCTGAACATGATAGACGCGGTCGCCACCCAGGTTCTGGACGCAGCGCTGACCCACGAACAGCCCACTGACCCGCGCATTCAGGCGCACGAGTTGAACCCCGAACGTCTGATGCTGGTTGAAACCCCGGCCACGGGCGATCCGGTCTTTATCAATCTAGAACTGGGCGAGGTGTATCAGGATCACGTACGCGCGGCAGCGCGTCAAGCGGCGGGGCAAACCGTGTTTCTGGGCAATTGCCTGATGGCCTTGCGCTATGTCCTGCGGCGGGGCGGGACCGGTTATTTCCCGGAATATGTCATAAGGGATCACCTGTCGGCAGGTGAGTTGATCCCGGTAACCGGAGCCATCGACCTGATGCTGCCGCTGTACCTGGTGACCCGCCACGACAGCGCCATTTGCGAGGACATCCTGAACTGTCTAACCGATCTACGCGCTACGAACTAACCCCGGGACAGCGCGCCCGGCGCATCCTTGTAACGTCTGCGCATCAAAGGTCGCCCCGCGATCAGCAGGAACAGGCTCGAGATAGCTATACCAATGACCGCCGGCAGATACAGCAAGCCCCACAGGTTCGGATCGTCAATCACAACGGGCGAAACAAAGCCACGCACGCCTTCAAGCAGGACCAGAATGGTAAAAGCGCCCAAAATCTGTGGCCACAGTCCAAAACGTGAAAAACTGCCCAGCATCAGCGTTGCGTACCCGGCCAGCGCAACTGCAATACAGATGGCAATCCAGGAAAACCGCTGGTGCAATTCGTCGATTAGCTCACCTTTGGTGAACTCTTCTGCCGCGCTAATGGTATCTCGGTCCTGTAAAAGCTCGATCGTTGGAATGGCTTCAAGGCTGCGCTTGGCCATATTGGTGGAATTGGTCAGCTGGGAAATATCGTACGAGGCGTCTTCGAACAGGGTCGAGGACAAGGTCAGCCCCTGCTGATCCAGACGCAGTGCAATCCCGTCCAGCATAACAAGGTGAATGCCGGTATCGTTGTTGACCAGATACGCCGTCTTTGATGAGTAGCTGACCGGGTTCAGCGGATCACGCCGGTCCGAGACAAACACTTCGGACAAGGTGCCGTCCAGATCGATCTTGCCGATATAGACCGTGACACCGTAGGCGGGGTGCAGAAATTCGCCCTCGTTCAGCAACTGCGCCGTGACGTCGCCGGCAACCTCGGCCTGACGCTGTTCAAGCTGCTCGACCGAGGCCGGGCGTAGAAAAACGCTGATGACGGCCATCATCAACCCGGCCACCAGACCAAACAGAAAGACAGCCCGCGCCAGACGCCAAGGGCTTGAGCCGGTGGCCAACATCACCGTCATCTCGCTTTCGCGGCTGAGACGGTTGGTGGCATAGACAGCAGCGGCGAACACTGCCATTGGCATCACCGTCCGGATCAGCGTCGGCAAGGTCAAGGCGGTAAATTCCAAAAACACCATGGCCGATTGCCCGCCACTGATCACGCGATCAAACAGGCTGACGGATCGGGTGATCCAGAATACGCCGACCAGAACCAGGGTGAAAAAGCCGAACAGAATCAGCAATTGCCGCAGGAAGTATCCATCAAAGCGCGACATGTATCCTCATCCGCGTGTTCGTAGTGGGCAGGACCTTATGCCATTCCGGTGGCAGAGGAAACCGGGATTGGCCGGATCGCGCCAACCGATATTACCCCTTAAGCGTTTCCGCAGCCCGTTGCACGAAACCGGGCAGTTTTCTCTACTGTTACGCTCAACGCCTGGGATTTTGCGGAAACGTCCTTTCGTGTCAGAATTTGGGGATTACGCAGAATGGAGTTTTTATATGGCACTGTTATTTCCCACCGCACTTACAATTCCGAGAAGAAAAAATTCACTCTGCCACCAGCGGTAAAAACGAGATACGTCAACATTACGAAAAAGAACGCGGATGGCAGCATTCGCAAGGGCAGCATAGTCAAAAGGCGAAATGGCTAGGCCTTGTGCTTTAACAAGGCAGAGACAAGGCGGGCCTGATCTGTGTTTACGGCTTCAACACCAGCCAGAAGGACATGCTGGATCGTTTGGAGAAAACAGAATCCGGCGTCAGGCCCAATGCCTACTATGGCGCGGTCATTGCGTGTGACTGGCCCAGCGATGGATCACTTCACACCTATGACCGGGATCGGGACGACGCCAAAACGGTCGAACCCCATTTTGTTGACGACGGTATATTGCCACTGTTGGGGATGTCTCCCAAACCCAAGGTCCACGTTATTGCGCCGCACAATACAAGCGCGATGTTCCGGAGGGAAAACGCAGCAGAACCACATCCCATCGCAGGCGGTTCGACAGCAAGGTTTTCTACAAGGACCTCTCTCTGACAATCGATGGTCAGGACGCGAATACAATGCCCTCACGGCATGACACAAGCGTCGGGGATCTGGCATTGCCGGCCCGAGGAACAAGGTGGCCAGCCTCTTTGTGGTGAAAATTTCTGAGTTTAAGTCTTTCATTACCAGGGCGGTACTGATTAACACAGATTCCAGACGCACTACGCAATGCCCCCTGCCCCTGCAGGCAATGCTATTTCCATGGGACTGGTGGAATGGCAGGGGTGGCAGAGTTCGAACCCGCGATCTACGGTTTTGGAGTTTGCGGGAATTATCTACCGCTGGATATCTGCCCGCACCTAACAGTATGAAATTGCGGGATTTAGCTTTCTGTGACTAGTCGAGGGCATACCTGTCCAACGCACAAAAAAGATCAAATTCTGTCTGAGCGAAAGCAAACCAGAGGTCCTGAAGTCCGAGGATAAGGGTTACGAAGTCCGCGACAAAGTTGTACGCGGGCTGGTCCTGAGAATTGGCAAGCGCAGCAAATATTTCTGAGAAGTAGCTATTCCGCGCGGTCAGCGCCGCCATCGTTAAAACCTTGGCACGTTCCCGGATATCAGCGTGAAGGAAGCCCGCAAGGCGGCTGAGGAAGGCAAAGCACAAACTCGTACCGTGCGCTCAGACAACAGCACCAAAACCATTTCAGAATCGTTCGGCGCCTATAATTCAGCGCGAGAGGACGAGTTGCGGGATTGGCATGACATACAATCTGTTTGGGATGTTTGGGCAAAGTACCGCATTGGCGCCTTCGGGCGACCGAGCTTTCTTTCCATCACGGTCAGGACTTCCAGTCTCACGTCAGCAAAAAGTCGTCGCCGATCCGGGGTCGGTGCTGTGGTCAGTTAGCTGCGCCCATTCTGGGCGTGGTGTGCTGAAAAGCAATCATTGGGAAAGGCTCAAGGTTGGTGCAGAAGCGAGGAATCGAGACCGGGTTCCATCCGCCGATGAAGGGGCTGAGATTTACGCGACCGATTGCGAATGCCCTTGGCTGTCCATTTGTTGCAACGCGTAAGACGCCATCAGTCTATTGGTAGTCCGTCTGTCCATTCACGGGCACATTCGCAGCCGGACATTCCCCCTCGGCCATGCCGCAATAGCCAACTATTGGCGCACCAGCTTGAGCCTCCTCCGATTTGGAGCCGCCGACAAAACACTGCGCTCAGCAGATTTGCTTGGTGTCGCCAAGTAGAACTCAGTGGCCCCCCCGGTCCTATAAACTGGTGCGTAATCAGGTTTCAAGTAAACTGTCACCTTGGTTCGAACTGAAGGTGAGACCGGCGTTGAATTCATGCGCCGTTTTGATCGAACGGGCGCGCAAGTAGGAAAGAGAATTGGGGCGAGTGTGACCCTGTTCCGGGGTGCCAAGTGAGTTTGACTGCGCGTGTTTGGGGTGCGACGCGCCGAACTCATACCCCCTCGTTGAAATCGCAAACCCCTATAAGGCGCGCCGCTCGAAACTGATGCCAGAGCTACTTGTTCCAATTGCGACGCTTAGATTAAAAATGCAGCGTTGCACCAGCATTCAAAACCCGCAATTCGATCAATTTTCAGAGAACTACAGCGTTCGTGGGGCGACATGCCGAACTAACTAACCCCCTCTAATCCAGTTTGAAAAACCAGAACGTTCTAAAATAAAGACATGCCGCCCACGTTGCCAAGATCGCATTGTGTCTAAATTGTGTCCACGGTTCATTGTGAAACTCACCGTTCGCATCCCGGAAACAGCTCGATTCGCTAGAATCCAAGTCCCTACGGGAAACCCCCAATATCGGGCTTTGCGTAAACTGGGTATTTTAGAATCATAAATACCACACACCCCCTTGAGAAAAAGATAGGGGCTGGCTTTACCCCCTCGTCCAGCCCCTATTTTTTTCTGAGACCATCCCTACAATTTTCCGGCTAAGGACAGTATTGCGCATTATCCAATCTTAAGTCGCCGCCCAATGATCTTAGGTTCGCGCGTTGTACCGTCTCAAATTCAAGTCGCCGGTTACGCCCGGTAACGGTCACCACCATTGCAGCTTCTACCCGAACCCGTGATGCTTTGCCCAGACGTGCAACGCCGCCTACCAATCGTCGACTGGGCGGGTTTCTAGTTCCTTGTGGAAGTCACGGGGGAATCGATTGAGTCATTTGGCCATAGATCCGATATGAGGCGGATACAGGGAAGCGGTAAGCGTTACCTATTGCCACTTCGCGCGGCATGAAGTTTCCATGGACCCGCCACCATCCAACGTCTTACTTCGAACGGAAAAGCTGTCCTTTCCCAAGCCATATTGATTCCAGCAAAGTTAGCCTTCTCGCAGTAGGCTGCAGTTAACGTATTCGCCAACAGGTGAATTAGCGGCTAAGGTTCGGACTCATTCTTGTTTCATAGCCAGAACATGACAGTTGCGGTGAAAGAGATGGCGGAAAGGATTACCTTTGGGCACCTATCTTGTCTGGTTGCGACACGCCTCCGGCCCTTGAGCCTGCCGAACATGATCTCTATCCGGTTATGCCGCTTGTAGAGTGTTCGTCATATTTGTCGGTGGCCTTGCGTTGCTTCCGGCCAGGGGCACATGCGCGTGTCCCAATTCAGGGCTTCTCTGAGGCAATTGGCATCGCAGCCTCTATCCCCGAGCGGTCCGTACTCCTTGGGTGCATCTCGCTAGCGTAAACCACCACGGTTAATAAGAATAATTCCGTTCACTACACGCCGACCATCTACGCGAAGTCTGCCGCGGGACTGCGGAAAACAGGGCTCACGACGTGCTATCCGCACATCTGTCAGCCGGAAAGGATCAGACATTTTCACCGCTCGTTTTTTGAACGGTGAATCACACCACCAGACATAAATAAGCGTGTCCTAGCCCTGGGGATGCCATCAGGGGTCTTAGGGTTTGAGAAGTTCAGATGGCAGAAATCACAGCGTTTGCCGCTTCGACAAACCCGGCCACGGCCACTGCGCTGGCCAGTAAGATGCAACAAACTTCAAGTGCGTTGAGTTTCATTTTGAGCCCCATCAAAATGGTTTCCTCGGAGTACGTCAAACTTCGCGCTTTGCATAGTCGCTGCATGCTTACGTAGCGAAAACTTGCTACGCTGGCGGCACATATTTGCCCATGCCATGAAAGCGGGAGCTGCGTGCGGTGTTTGTTTCGGCGTCTGATGCTTGACGTGTAGCCGCATTGTATCGTCGGGCGTGTTGCCCGCTTGGTGGATCGATCACTAAAAAAAGGGGGCGCGCATGATTTCAGCGCGCCCAGTCCGCAGGGAGGATAATGAAAAATACTGCGCTCTTATAATACCTTGAACGCCAACTCATTAACTGTAGTCAGTATTGGCTGATCTGGCGGGACCGTCAGTGATGCGGGTCACACAAGCGGAGACAAAATTTTGAAGAAGACTTTCAACTGAATTCCTCAAGCCGACCTGGCAATAGCACCACTGGCGCTTTTGGCAAGAAACGTCCCTCGTTTGAATGCCGAGGCACTTGAGAAATCATATGAGAACTCGAGGCTTGAGAAAGTTTCTGCGTTAATCAATCAGTCGAGGTTCGGTTGGTTCTCAGCGACCTAGACACTTGTGAAAAGGGCGCGGCTTTCCGCCGGCACAGTCACTATATCAACCTCAAACAAAACGCGGTGAATTTCGGAGAGATGCGAGCAGCCTCAATCGGCTGGTGGTGACTAGTTCGGATAAACAGCATCAACAATGAGATGCGAAACGTACATAATGGGGATGCTCTTCGAGAATCTACGGGCCTTCGAACCCAACGCAATCCCGCACCGCAGCTATTTCTCCCGCTTTCACTGACGAGATTTACTCGCACGGCATCGCTACGTTGCCCTATGCCGGTTGACGTTTCAAAAATCGAAGACTACCTAAGCCGCACGCTTGAGGTTTGTCGCCTCTCGCAATGGAGATTTTATGAAAGAGACCCGGGCCTAACGCCCGTTCCTGGCGAAGCAAATTCAGGAACACCAACATTGATAGGCACACTTACG
>NZ_JBQFTM010000030.1:0-22990 GCF_056538605.1 Ruegeria sp. BF7
GGTGGCTCCTTTCCTAGCAGTCGATGACAACTGCACTTTGGCACATTCGATGCCGGTGGAGCAGGAGCCACCCACCTCATCCGGAATGGGCTCACAGCGGTCATCTGACGGTTTCAGTGGGACATTGAGCCAGCTCAGACGACAGCAACGTCCGGAGTGCGGGACAAAGCCGCCTTGTGCGCCTCTAGCCGTTGCTGACGCAGCATTTGCTCGCAGATGCGGCACCATTTACGCTGCAGTTCAACTGATGTCGCCAGACCGGACGTTTGTTGGTTGAGATTTGACCCAAACCGAAACCGAGCTTTCGCCGCAGCTTTATTCAACAATCCAGACGCGGGACAATCCGGCGCGCTTTTGATCTTCGAAGAGAGTTGGCCCCTGGGTTGGTCTGACCCCTTCGCGCAAACCATCCGGTGAGCGCGATGTCTCAAGCGGCATTGCCAAGGCCGGGGTTGTCAATCTGAGGCGGGTGCTATGTCAGGCTGCAACTGTCGTGATAAACCGCGGACGCTCAACACAGCTGCGAACATGGGGTGCCCAACTCGCCCAACGTCCAGGTCGAAAAATAGCGATAGTCGCCCTCGCTCGACGCATTGCTCTCATCCTGCATCGGATTTGGGTCGATGGTACCGAATTCTAGCCCGACGCGGCGCCGAGCGCGACTTGATTGCTTACTAATCCACCGTTCGCCTGCCTGATCGCAGGCCATTGAGGCCCCGCAGGGACGTGGCCAGGACAGTCGCGGACTTCTGTCAAGCACGCCCATAAGAAGAGCACATAGTAACTAAATCGAACCAACATCGTGTTGGCAGTCACCGCGCTGACCACGAACCGAAGCATGTGTCCAAAAGATCTCAGTCGCAGGCCGTGACGGAAAGCAGGGCGGACACGAACAAGGAAAGGCTACGCCGCCTTGGCGGGTCAAGTATTCTGCGCAAAACAGGTTGACTGGTACGACCCTGTTACCGAAGTCCTGACCCTAATCGTGAACGCCAGAAATAGTGCGACGAACGACAGCCAATAAATTCAACTAGCTTCCTTGGAGACAATCCCGGCCGTTTTCTGTAGAAGATTTATCACCTGCTTGCGTTCATCTGCCGACAGGTCTGCGAGAACATCGTCATTCACCTGCTTCACGATCCGGGGCAGTTCCGATGCTTTCTTGCGACCGGCTTCCGTAAGATAGATCAGAAACGATCGTCGGCTGCTGGGGTCAGGGCGACGCTCTGCAAACCCTGCTTCGACCAGCGCGTCCACATTTCGGCTGGTAAAGTACTCAGGGAAATTCAGCTTCTGACCGAGTGATCGCTGATTGATGCCGTCTTCATCTGCCAACAACATCAGGTTGGCGAAGATTTTGATGTCAACGTCGACCTCCTGCAGCGCAAGCTTCATTTTCGTATCTATGTCGCGCGCAAGCGTTTGGATCAGGAAGCCGAAACTCCCTTCCCGAATGTGCTTTGTACTTTTGATCTGCGTCATCAGGAATGCACCCCTGATCATGGCAATAACCCCGAAGCTTGCAGCGTACAAGTGTTGCATATGTTTTGCATTTACAATTCTTGTATTTGCAAGTATTGCGATTACAAGTCAAGCATACCTTTGAGTCGAACTTTTCGAAAGGCATTCGCCATGACCAGAAAACTGGCCACCCTGTCACTTTGCATGTTCTTTGCCACTCCAATGATCGTCGCGGCAGACGAGAATGAAGGCCGCAGGCTTGCGGAACTTGCTTTCGCCTCTGTCGACAGCGCAGATCGCGGGTTCATCGACATGGGCGAGTTCACCAACTTCGGGTCGGATGTGTTTGTCTCGATGGACAGTGATGACAGCGGCAAGATTTCTCTCGAAGAGTATCTGGCCTGGGACTACGGCATGGCATCTGTTGCCGAAGACCGCGATCGGGTGGATGCCTATGAGACAGCTCTGAGGATTGTCTTTGCCTTCCGCGACCGGGACGGAAATGGCGAGATCAGCAAGACAGAACATCGCCAGTCGATGAATTTTGATTTCCAGCGCGCAGACCTGAACGGTGACGCCATCCTGACAGAGCGAGAGTTCCTTGACGGGTTTCCTGTGATGGTGGCCCTGCGCGCCGCCCTTGATCCCGACCTTTGATGAGTTGAACCGTTAGGGGAGTTGGTAACATGCTCAAGCGGCACGGTATTTTTGCGATCATTGGCCTGATTGCGCTGTTTGCGGTCCTGCATCTGGGCTTTGCGCCCGAGGGCCACAGTTCTAGGACAACAGGGACAACGCTGCTGGGCGGGATCGCCTTTCTGTTGATGACTTGCTCGATCCTCCTGTCCACGCGCGCGCCCATGTTCGAGGACTGGTTTGGCGGGTTGGACCGGATGTATCAGGTGCATCGCATTGTCGGCGTTTTGGCCGCCTTGTTTGCGCTGGTGCATTTCTTCGGCGTCCCAAAAGCTCTGCCGGAGGGCGCTGATCCGGCCATGAACGTTCTGGTTCCATCGGCCCCACTGGGCATGTTGAGCCTGATCTTTCTGGTGATCGGGCTCTTCATCGCGCTGAACCGCAAGATCCGCTATTCCTTCTGGCGGCCCACGCACAAGATCATGGGACTGGTCTATATTCTCGTGTTTGGTCACTTCTTCACGGCGCCGCCCGTCTTTGTCGCTCAATTCAGCCCCTCTGGCCTTATGCTTATGGCGGCCGGGATCGTGGGCATTCTCTCAATGCTTTACTCGGTGTTTGGCATGAACCGGCGCACGGCTGTTCCCTTCAACATCGAGGCGGTGAACCCACTGGAACGGGCAACTGAGGTTGTGTTGAAGCCAGCCGGTCAGTCTCTGGAGTTCAAACCGGGCCAGTTCGCCTTTGTTGAAATCGCCGGCAAAGGCTGGAGCGAACCCCATCCCTTTACAATTTCCAGCGCGCCCGGCGACGACCGCTTGCGCTTTACCATGAAGGTGCTGGGAGACTGGACCAGGAAGGTCCGCGAAGAGTTGCAACCTGGTGTGGATGTAATGGTGCGCGGACCATATGGCCGATTTGATGCGGCCAATGCGGGTGACAAACAGATCTGGTTGGCAGGTGGCATCGGCCTGACACCGTTCCTGTCAAAGATTCGGGCGATGGAGCCCGATGACAAACGTCAGATTCATCTCGTTTATGCCGCGCGCGAAGCACAGGAAGCCATTTTCCTTGATGAGCTCAAGGACCACGCCGGGCGATTGAGCAACGTCACTCTGGTGCCGCTCTTCTCGGATGAGGGCAATTTTGCCCGCGTCGATATGATGAAGCAGAAACTGCCCGATCCACTGGACAGCTATGAATACTTCATGTGCGGCCCCAAACCCATGGTCGACGGGATCATGAAGGACCTCAAAGCGGAAGGCGTGCCACGCCACAAAATCCACACCGAGGCGTTTGAGTTCCGTTAACGCACAGCTTCAGGCAGACCGATCATGAAAAAGCTTCTCTCCTTCATCGCCGAGATCGGCACCATCATGTATGTGGGCGGTATCCTGTCTCACATTGTCATCGGCGCGATCAACGCACACCCGACGCCCGAAACGGCTGCGCTCATCTATGATTACAAGCTGCAGAGTGCCTATATCCTGATCCTGCCGGGTCTGGGTCTGAAGATCCTGATCGACCTGATCCTCTTCTTTGGGTTCAACGAACGCGCCTGGTGGATGCGGATCAAGCTGGCGATGACGGCTTTCCTGACCATCAACGCTTTTGTGTTCCTGGTGCCGATGATGCCCCAGCTTCTGGACCTGGCGCAGGCGTCAATCCCGGAAGGCGCGCTCAGCGAGGCCTTCATCACGCTGGAAAACAGAGAAAAACTGGTCGGGATGTCCAACGTGATCCCGCTGATCACGGAAATGCTCATGGGGGCCTTTAAGCCGCGGATCTCGAAAGCTGAACGCGCCCAATCCGCCGGGGTTGCTTGAGGCCGCAGTCAATCACCCTGCACCGACACGTCTGACATGAGGAATGGTCTGCAATGAATCTTCGTCCCTTGCTTTTCCTGCCTCCAATCGCGCTTGGCGTGGGTGGCTTCATGTGGATGACCCGTCCAGACGAAACGGCCCAGACACCTCCGACGGAAACTGTGACCGTCGTGCGCGCCATGAGACTGACACCCACCGAAGCCGTGCCTTCTGCGTCCGGGTATGGCCGGGTTGTCGCCGAAGACACCTGGCAGGCCATCTCGCAGGTACAGGGGCGGGCGGTTTTTGTTGACGACAATCTGACGGTGGGCAGCGTTTTGCCGGTGGGCACGGAGATCATTCGCATTGACCCGCGCGACTACGAGATTGATCTGTCCCGTGCGAGCGCGGCGCGAGACACCGCGCAGGCGGCATTGGATGAGCTGGAGGCGACGGATGCCAACACCAAAGCCTCGATCGCGCTCGAAAGTCGGATCAAAGACGTACGGCAGGCCGAACTGGAACGGCAGGAAACCTTGTTGGAACGGGGAAGCGCATCGCAGGCCGTTGTAGACACAGCCATCCGGGATTTGCTGTCGCAGGAAAAGCTGGTCCTGAATCTCGAAAACGCTTTACGGCTGTTGCCAGCACAACGCGCCTCCCTCGAAGCAACAATCAATACGCGTATTGTGGAGATTGAAGAAGCACAGCGCGCATTGGCGAACACCTCCGTCAACACTCCCCTCGTAGGACGGGTGGTCGCCAAATCGGTGTCACCGGGGCAGTTTATCCGCGTCGGTGACACCCTTGCCACACTCGAAAGCACCGAAGCCTCGGAGGTCACAGCAGAGTTCCGGACCCGGGTACTGGGCAACCTGTTTACCGTTCTGGATGGCATCCGCCCTTTGGAGGCGATTCCCGACCTTGATCTGGCCGATGCCTTCGCCCTACTCAAAAGGTTTGACTTACGGGCAGAGGTGGTGATGTCGACAGGTGGCGAAAACTATGTCTGGCCCGCTGAGCTTGTCCGTTTTGACGGCAGCGCAGATCCAACCACCGGGACTGTTGGGCTGGTGGTCCGGATCGAGAAACCCGGTGGGCCCAATCCGGACCGGCGCGGCCCGCCATTGACCAATGGCATGTTTGTAGAGGTGCGCTTATCAGCGCCGGAACCCGTCACCGCGCTGCGCCTGCCCCGATCGGCCATTCACAACAACAGCGATGGAAGCTTTGTCTACACCATTGATGACCAATCGCGGCTTGAGCGACGCCCTGTCGAGACTGGCTCCGTACAGGATGGCTTTGTGGTCATTCTTTCCGGGCTAATGCCCGGTGATCAGGTCGTTCTCTCCGAACCAAGGCCCGCCGTTCTTGGGATGCTCCTTGAGCCACTGGACACCGGGACAGGTCAGGGCTCATGATCCGATACTTTGCGCATCACCTGATTGCCGCAAACCTGGTTTTGCTGGCGGTTTGCTTTGTCGGCATCTCATCCCTGCTGCAGATGGAGCGTGAAAGCTTTCCCGAGTTCACGGCGAGCGAAGTCGCTGTCTCCGTCGAATATCCCGGTGCCTCGGCCAGCGATGTGGATGAACAGGTTTGCCTTGTCCTCGATGATGCCCTCGGTGCAGTGAACGATCTGGAAGACTTTGAATGCCTGTCCGTGGAAAACTTGGCAACCGCGACGCTGACGATGGCAGAAAGCGGCGACATTGGTCAGTTCTACAACGACATTTCTTCTGAAGTATCCAGCATCAATGACCTGCCCGATGAGGCGGAACTTCCCTCTGTTTCGATCCTTGGACAAACAGAGGTCATTGCGTCCATCGCCGTCTCGGGGATCGACACGCAAAGCGCGTTGATCCGATACGCGGATGCCTTTGCGGATGATCTTGCGGCCCTGCCCATGATCGCAACTGCCGAAGTCACCGGTATCTCGGACGCGGAATATCTGATTTCCTTCGACCAGCTTGCCCTGCGCCGCTTCGGAATCAGCCCCAAGGACGTTGCGGATTCGGTTGAGGCACGGAGCCTGCGCGCCCCGCTTGGCACCGTCTCCACCACCGGGCGTGATGTGACATTGCGCTACTTCGATGCGCGCCGCTCGATTGATGATCTGGAAAACCTCATCCTGCTGGAAAACCCGGATGGGGGCGTGGTGCGCTTGCTGGACGTGGCCCAGGTGCGCCTGACAGAGGTGGCGCCTGAACTGCAATCCTACATCGACGGAGATCGTGCCGCGATCATCCAGGTCAGCAAAACCAAGACCGACGATGCCATCAAAGCCTTTGCACAGGTCGCAGAACGGATCGCCATAGAAGAAGCACGGTTTCCAGATCCGTTTCGCATCTCTGTTGTGAACAATCTGACCGAAACCGTGGAAACCCGGATCAACCTCGTTCTCAGCAATGCGGTTCAAAGCCTCTTGTTGGTGGTTCTGGTCATGTGCCTGTTCTTTTCCCTATCCGAGGCGATCTGGATTTCCTTCTCGCTGCCATTTTCCTTTCTGGGCGGTATTTTCCTGATGAGCCTGGTTGGGGTTACGATCAATACCATCTCATTGATCGGATTGCTGATGGCGATTGGCCTGATCATGGATGACAGCATTGTCATTGCCGACAACATCGCAAAATGGCGGCGCAAGCTCGGGCCAAAGGAAGCCGCCGTCAAAGGCGCGACGGAAGTGATGCCCGGCGTCATATCATCGTTCCTGACCACCGCCTGTGTTTTTGGGCCCCTGATGTTTTTGTCCGGAGAGACCGGCAAGGTTCTTCAGGTCATCCCGATTGTGCTGCTGCTGACCATGATCACGAGCTTGGTTGAGGCCTTTCTCATCCTGCCCAATCATATGAGCCATACGCAAACCGATCCTGAGAAGAACGCCCAGCGGGCTGTGCCAAGATGGCTCGATCATATCAGGGACAGCGTCATCATCCCTACTGCGGCTGCTTTGCTGCGATGGCGTTATGCCACTTTGGGTGCGGTCTTCGCGATCCTGATCCTAAGCATCGGGTTTCTGGCATCCGGTTTGGTTAAGGTGGTCGGGTTTCCCGAGACAGAGGGGGATACCGTTGAGGTCCGATTTGCATTGTCTTCCGGTCTGCCTATTGAGCGAACCCGCGACACCGTTGACCAGATTATGGCGGGCCTCGAAAAGGTCGACGCAGAGCTCACGCCCAACACCAAAGAGGGGCAGCCGTTGGTTGAGCGTGTGCTTGTTCAGTATTCGGTCAATCAGGACGTCAAGGATAACGGGCCCTACACTGCGACAGTCACTGCAGATCTGTTGGAAAGTGATCTCCGAAACATCAGCGCCAATGAGGTTTTGGCGCATTGGAAACAGGCAACCGGCCCGATGCCGGATATCGTGCAGATCAACTTTACCCAGATCGCAGCGGGCCCGGGTGGGGATGACCTGGATGTGGAGCTCACCTCACGGGATCTGGAGGCCTTGGAAGCGGCCAGCAATGCCCTGCTGGAAACACTAATCCTGCGAGACGATGTAACCGAGGCATATCAGGACTTCGCAAAGGGTCGCACGGAAATCCGGCTCTCGCTGACCGAATTCGGATATGTCAGCGGTTTGACCCCACAAGCGGTTGCAGGACAACTCCGCGCCGCCTTCTCCGGAACAGAGACCGACAGCTTCCGCCAGCAAAACTCAGAAATCAGCGTGCGCGTCGAGTTGGGGGACACGGTACCAACGCTGGCGGATCTGGAGCAATTCCCCATCACAGTCGCCGGAGGGCAACAGGTTGCCCTCGCATCTGTTGCCGAGATTGAGCTGACAGGGGCTTATGCGCAGATCACCCGCAAGAATGGCCAGGCTGTCTCCCGCATCATCGGGAAGATTGACCGATCAGCCACCACATCGACAGCCCTCTCGGCATTGATCACCGACGCAATCGGTCCAAAGCTGCAAGCGCAATATCCCAACGTAAGCATCGGGATCGGTGGCGCGACAGAGGAGCAGCAAAAAACACAATCTTCGATTTCCAGTGCCCTGCTCATGGGACTTGTGGGTGTTTATCTGATCCTTGCCTTCCAGTTCCACAGCTACACGCTGCCTTTCATGGTGATGCTGAGCATCCCGTTCGCGCTGATCGGAACGATCCTGGGCCATTATGCGATGGGCCTCGATATATCCATGCCCAGCTTTATCGGCTTCGCGTCTCTGGCTGGGATTGTCGTGAACAATGCCATTCTGTTTTTGACCTTCTTTGAGGCTGAGATCGAAGGGGACGACTATCTGACCGCCGCAGTCGAAGCCGTGCGGCATCGGTTTCGGCCGGTCATCCTGTCCTTTGCCACTACCTTTGCGGGCCTCTTACCCATGCTGTTCGAGACCAGCCCGCAGGCCCAGGTTCTCGTCCCGCTTGTAGCTGCCGTGGCCTTTGGCCTGTTGGCCTCAACGCTGCTAGTGATATTTGTGTTCCCCAGCATTCTCGGCATCTATTTCGATTTTGCCGACATCCGGAAATGGTTAAAAAGCAGACAAGAGAAGGACGGGCAAGAAACCGAATTTTCCTCACACATCGACTTAGGTCGTTGGCGCAATGGGTAACTTCCTGCTTAACTATTTCAACCTGTTCCGGGCATTGGTGGCGGCAATCTTCGACGGTCGATCCCTCCATCTCCTTGCTATGTGCGCCTCGCTGGTGGTTGTAAGCAGCACATTTTACATCATTGTTGAGGGTTGGAGCGTACTGGACGCCGCATATTTCTCGGTAATCACCATGTCCACTGTCGGCTACGGGGATATTTACCCAACCACACCGAGCGGCAAGGTCTTCACGATGATCTTCACCATTGCTGGCATCGGCATTTTCGTGGCAACGATCACAACCATCGCCACCATCTTTGTCGGAAACTTTAAGGTGCGGAAATAGGGACCAAAATCGTCAAAAAGTAGCGGATCGCGTCATGCAGCTCTGACTAACACGTCAAGCTTTTCTTGCTGGGACCAACCTAATTTTCTTTGAGCTTAAAAGTTGTCTACGTGGACCAAAGTTGCCCTTCGACTATCACCCGTATGCTCCTGGCCCTAAGTTCAGAAAAAATACTTGATACCAATGTATGGACCATGCTGGTCGACATCATAGGCAAATTCACCGGAACTCAGAGTGTTGCTATAGTCGACGCTGAAGTAACGATACCCGAATGTGAGCGCAGTTTTCTCCCAGGGCTGAAAGTCGAAACCAACATTTGCACCAACCTGGAGGTCATTTCCACCCGAACCAAACCCTCCAAGTTCCAGAGACGCAATCCCAGTCCATTTCTGGTTTAGCCGCCACATTCCGCGTATGCCGACGACTGGTTCTATCCAGCCCTGATCTCCGCCCAATGTAGGTGGGTTGCCCGGTCCTGGGGTGGTTATGTCGATTTCCTGACGGATGGAATTGTACCTCAGACCACCTTGGAGATCGATTGCATACCTCTGGCCGCTGCTGCCGTATTCACCATCTGAAATACGGTAAGCCCCAAGCAGACCAAACCATTTTTGACGAACGTCGACGTTAACCACGGCACCCAGAGGGCCAGGCAGAGTGGAATCCTGTTCGATCCCCACATAATTTGCATCCACGATGATCCCAAAATCTCCGTTCCATGCCTCGTACCGGCCGGCTGCAGCGAAATCGAGTACATCCAGGACGTCACCAAGGTCCAAATCCAAATCCGCGGATTGTCCAGCCACGGTTGACGTACCCTTGGTTCGTAGGGGTGTGAACAGATAGAATGAGGCTCCATGCCGCCAGCCTGTTTCGTTTTGACCAATCGCGGGTAGTGATTGAGCAGATACAAAAGCTGGCAGAGCCATAAGGCTTGTCGCAAGTATCATGGGGCTGCGCAATGCGGTATGGGGCATGACTGCTTCCTATAGGAAATCGCGACTTAATAATTGAACCTAAGACCGACCCCGGCGCCTTGGTCATAGGGGCGATCAGCACCAATCCCGATCAACACATCTGCATAGAGGGCTACTCCGGGGCTCAGGTTCTTTCCGATCTGGAATTCTGCGGTCGCGGGCCAGGCGTCATTTTCCCAATCATAGGGCGCTTTGATATCTGCTTTGACCCAATACCCTTCGCCAAATGGCTGAAGTGCAATCAGGCGCATCGCGGTTTGGTTGACATCGGTCGGTCCATTGTATGATGCGAAATGCTGAATCAGAGGGATCAGTGTTAGCCCAGTGTTTGTGTTTGCAAAGGCGAAGCCTCCGAAAGGAGCGATTTGATCAGACCCGGTACCAATACCTTCATCGGGGTCGCCGAAATCAAGTATCCACTCCAAACCAAGCGCAGATTTGACGCTCCATGTGTCATTTAAGGGTTTTTGTGAAGGGAAGTAGATCAGCTTGAAACTGGTCTTTTCGAACCCATCGAACCTCTCTCCGGTCGCATTCGTCGAATTGTAATGTAGCTCGTATTTTAGCTTCAGATCGGGGCGCAGCATGTATGCACCATCAATGAACATGTCCTGACGGTCTGCCCCCCCTTCCAGATCGAAATACTGATAGCGAATGTCCGTGTTGTTCACGGCAGCTAGTGGGTTTGACGCATTTTCTTCGGCTTTGGAGTTAGAAGCCATCACGAGCAACGCCGAGGTTAAGACTGCTAGATGAAGGGAGATGCGGGTCATAGTACACCTTAGGAAAATTCATGCGACCAGTTAGACGGCGGCGTCTTGGCACCGCCGTCTCGAGTTTGTCATTGCCAGCTCGAAAAGATTTCTCGGGCCAATTCGCTTTCGGGTCTGAGATTTTCAATTCCCTCATAAGGGACACCCTTGCCGAGCGGTTTGTGAGGGTGCTTTTCGATGGACTTCTGGTGGCGCTTCAACATGTCCTGGAAAGATGCCCCGGACCACAGCGAATACCCAACAAGCGGATGTTCTTCACGGGGATCGCGATAGACATTGAAGACAGGGGCCGCAGCACCTGGCTGACCGGGGGCTGGCAGATGCATCTTGAACTCTTGCTTCACGACCGAGCGCAAAACTGGCCCTTCATACACATAGACATAGTCGCGGCGCGAATTGCCTTCTCCCTCAAGCAATAGTGCCGTCTGGTCGATACCATCGATGACACGGTCGCGGGGAATACGGTCTGTTGCACCTGCTATTCGGGCGAAGGTAGTGAAAAGGTCCGATACATGCACGATGTCGCCTGCAGCACTGCCCGCCTCGATGGCGCCGGGCCAACGGATGAAGGCATCGGTTCTCACGCCGCCTTCGAGGTGCTGTGTCTTTCCGCCGCGATAAATCAACTGATTTAGGCCTGACGTTCCTTCGTAGTGGTACATCAAACCATTGTCAGCCATGATCATAACGACGGTATTATCTGCCTTGCCGGTTTCATCCAGTTTGGCCAGAACCTCGCCGATCCAACCGTCCAAAACCTGCAATTTGTCTGCATGAAAACCACCGTTGCGAGATACGGCCTGATCCGGATAAGCAAAGTTCAGCGGATAAAGCGGCCAATATTGCATAAAGAACGGGTCGTCCTGCGAGGCAAGGCGATCCAGTTGCTCTAGTGCCTGACGCTGATAGCGCAGGTTCATTTCTTCGTATTTAGCCTGTGTCCATTCTTCGCCCGGCGCCATGTCGACTTCGCGAGCAAGACCGCCTGCTTCCCCTTCAACGCCGGTTACCAGGCCGTAAGGCTTGAATCGCTCATCCAGCTGGAATTGGTTGGACTGACCGGATGGATGGAAGCCAAGCATGTTGTTGGCAACCATAGCATCCCGGGTCATCAGGCTGAGTTGAACCTGCTGATGCAATGGGAATGCGGCCCAATCAAACCCTTGGTTGTGCGGATAGGCCTGCTCAATATCGCCTTGATGCCATTTCCCAACGTGCGCAGTGTTGTATCCTTCTTCTTTCAGGATTTCGGCAATCGTGACTTCTTCGGCTGCAAGACCTTCACCAACCAAGGCAACCTTAACTTCATCGACGCCCGCGCGCACCGGGTGACGACCCGTCAACATTGCTGTTCGTGTCGGTGTGCAAGATGGTTCAGTGTACATTCTCATCAAAGACATGCCTTCGGCGGCAAAGTCGTTGATGTTGGGCGTATCGAAACCAGTAACGTAGTTCATTGTCCGGTTGCCCATCTGACCGAAGCTCACATCGTCGATCAATATGTATAGAAAATTGGGTGGCTGACCGCCATTGGCGTCGCGGAGATCGGCAAGTTTCGCCTCGATCTCGGTGTCCTGCGTATCCCATTGCTCGCCAAATTGTGCACGAAGGAACTCAAACTCTCCATCATGGATGATGGGCGCCTCCTGGGCAAAACCCGCGCCAGCCATCAGCACCATGGCTGAAGCATGTTTCAATAATGATCTCATCGGTATTCCTTCCCCTATGGATTACATCTTTCCTGCGCGCCGCAGCGATTGGATGATTTCATCCCGAAGACCATCGAGGGTGTCGCGGATATCGCAGGCGAACTGATAAGAGTGGCTTCCCGGCTCTGTGCTCATTGATAGAAACTCGTCACAAAGAAGCTGATAGTCGCGGCAGATCTCATCGAATACCGTGTCCACACGCCGTAAGTCCGCAATTGCGGATTGGTGGTCGGGAAACAGGGTATCAAAGACGTAACCTTCCAATTGCGATGGCTCGTTCGATGGATCAGCAGACCGCCCTGAGTTTTCGCCGAATTCACTTCTCACAAAAGGTTTATCGGGGCATAATACGGTGTAACCAATTGCGTAACTTTCTGAAAATATGGAATTATCCAAAGACACATCTACTGCATTGAATGAAAGCGGGTCACCTGCAGCCAAAGATGTGCGGGCGGCACTTCAGCGGCTTGTCAAGTCTTCGACTTTCGCGGGTTCGCAGCGATTGCAGGACTTTCTGGTGTATGTGGTCGAAGAATCGCTCAACGGTCGTGCAGATGATATTCGTGCCAAGACCATCGCTATGGATGTTTATGGTGGGACCCTGTCAGAGATGTCGCGCCGTGAAAACGTCGTTCGGGTCGACGCTGGCCGCTTGCGTCGCAAGCTTGCCGAATACTATGCTGAAGACGGCTGTGACGAGGGCACGATATTCGACCTCCCAAAGGGCGGATATGCGCCGGAGATATCTGTAAGATCGCCCGAGACGGTTCCGCCGCTTTTGGCTGAGCCGAACACCGCGCCGCGCAATTGGCCTCGTCCTTTCCTGATGACTACGGGTCTCGTCGTACTAGCCGGCTTTGCGGCTGTTGTTCTGTTATTTTCTACGAATAGTGAGATTCCAATCAATTCACCGGCCGATGGTTTGAGCCGTGATGAGCGCAGTGCTATTTTTGACGCATCACCCATGCGGCTTCAGGCTGTAAATTTGGCCAACTCGGGCCGAGACCTGATCTTTCCTGCGCTAGAGCCAGCCCGGCTGAACGCAGCTCTGACCGTATTTGAAGGCGCAATCGATAACGACGAAAGCTATTTCGGAGGCCATGCTGGTACTGCACAGGTTGCCGCAACAATAGCTGTCGTTTCAACGAATTCAGATCTGGCTCATGAAATGCTGAGTTACGCAGATGCGCACGCCAACAGGGCAATTGAGTTGGCTCCGGAATCGGGTTGGAGCCAGTCTGCCAAAGCGTGGGTTGAATTTGCCAAAGGGAATTGGCCCGAGGCCATGGAATTTGCCCAAAGAGCGCAGCGTTTGGAGCCAAATGACGTACATGTTTTGGAGTTCGTATCACTGATACTGCTCTATTCAGGTTCGTTTGAACAAGTAGTAGCGATCAGTGAAAACGCGCTTTCGAAAATCGACTTGGAGCGGGGCTACGTATTCCAGAACGCGATGGGGTCTGCAAAGTTCCACATGAACGATTTCGAAGGCGCTGTATCCGCCTTTGAACACGTGACTGAGAAAGGCGGCCCCGTCGGCCCTGTCTCTGTTGCTTATCTGATGGCGGCTCATCAGATGCTTGGCAACACAAGTAAGGCTCAGGCGCTGTCGGATAAGCTCTCGCATGAGTGGCCCGACAGTCGCGTCGATGTACTGTTTCAAAGACTTTTCGCAAATCCGGAATACGGGGAAGATCTTGGTAATGCGATGAGACAAGCTAATTGGAAACCAAAAAACTAGAGACTTAAGCGCGAGTTACAGCTACTGGTGCCTTTCCAATACGAGCCATTGTCGGTGGTTGGACAAGAAAAAAGTCGACCTTCTTACAGACGTGTTACCCGAATCCGGGTTTGGCAAAGTTCTACATTCTTTATCGCAACACGAGGGAGGAGTATTCGGTCTCGACCGAGGCCGCCGCATGGGGTGGTTAGGATTTCGTTCGTATTTGGGATGCCTTATGCAGGCGTCGAGAACATCCAGCCAGATCTTCCCAAGCAAGCTTTGCAACTTCCGCTGAGCGGGACAGAACGGGCATTCGTCTTTGCGCTTATGGGCTCGTTTTGTACCTTCGCCATACCAAGCACGGTTGGCAGCTGTCTTTCTCGTACGATCCTGGCCTCTACCGAAGCAGACCCGAACAGTGCGAGTCGTACAAAGTTAAGACTGCCATCCTGCCTGCCGAAGCTGGGTCATCAGGTTCTCAGCGTCTTCTGGCCTACGGAAGAGCTTGTACATGAACTCTTCAATCCGGCTGTCTGGCCAGGCTTCTTCGTATTCGACCATGTATTTTCGGGCTTCCTCGGTGCGACCTGCAGCTTGCAAAGAGGCAATGAGATGAGCCGTATTGATCTCGCTCACTGGCTCGCCGGAAGCCGCCGCCTCCAAAAGGTGGTCTATGGAATCCTGGTAGCGGCCCAAATAGAAACACGCATTTCCTAGAACATTGCGCCATGGAAATCGCGATCCGGCGCGACCTGCATGAATTGCGGGATCAGCACTTACGACGGCCCTTTCAAAATCTCCGGAAAAAAAGGCGATGATCGCGTCAAACTCACGAACTATGAGGTCATTTGGGTCTAGCTCGACGGCACGTATGGAATACCGGTTGGCTTCGTCAAATCTCCTCTCGAACATCAGGAGAAGCCCCATGGCCGATTGGCTCCAGGCTTCCGATGGAGCAAGACGCAAAGCTTCTTCCGCATAGTATCGGGTTTTCGCCAACATCTCTTCTCGCTGAGGCCCATCTGGTGCAAGCCCGCCGAACATTGCGGCCGCTTGAGCCGCACCAGCATAGCCCCCGTAGTAGTCGGGACTCAGTTCTATTGCTCTTTCAAACAAAGTGAGTCCGGCCTGCAGCCGCGTCGGCTGGGTGGCCGGAAAGAGCATCGTTTGCGCTTCTTCAGCCAGGTTCTTTGCTTGTAAGGCCGTTGGCGACATCTCAAACAAGACTGCCCGCTCAACCTTTTGGCGTTGTACACTATCAGCCGGATTCTGGGGGTCAGTTTCAGTGTTGCGGGTCCCAAGAAAAACAGCGGCTGGAGCAAGAAGCGCCGCCACAACGACCCCAGCAACAAGCGCAATGCGGCGTTTTGCAAAAGTAGCTTGTGGCTGCGTAGTCGTTCGTGAAACTCTTTCGAATTGAGGAGAGTATCCGCCTTTGGCGATCTCAATGCGCAGCGAATCTGCTGCACCCTCTTCTGTATAGTAGGCACTCAACCTGCGTCTCAGGCGGCCTGCATCGACGCGCACAACGTTGGCTGTGGCAATATCTTCTTCCGATCGTCGCTCATAGACGTCCTGGGCAATCCGTTTGCCAAGGATCTTATCTCCCCGCCCCTCAACGCTCTCGGTCACCACATAGCTGAGGAATTCGCGCAGGCGGTCCGCGCCGGAAAACTCCTTGCTGGACAAAACGCGGTCAAGCGCATCCAGTATGTCGTTCTTTTCTGGAAGCTCTGGTGTTTTTTCTTCCATCACACGCCTCCCCCATAATCGTCATGATTCAACGTGTTTTCGGTCGGTTACCTCCCATTTGTAACCGTTACATGCCGTGAAATCATATATCTAATTGTCATTCAGCGTTAGTCAAAACCCAGGCGGGAATAGGGGAGGACCGCATTGGACATTGAGGCGCTTTGGGAAGCAGGTTTGTCCGAATGTTTCGCGGGTGATTTCGACCGGGTGAGCACGCTGTTCACTCGTGACGAAGGCTTCGCGGAAATGTGCCGCGACTTTGTCGAGATAAACGCGCTGGCCATTTCAGCGCACCCGACAGATTCGCACGTCCACGACTGTCTCACAGGCCTCAAAGACGAAATTCTAACGCACTTTGTGAATTCGAGGCCCTGAAACGGCCCTGAACCACTTGAAGGTAAAAACAACGGAGTGAAAATGAAACTGACGAAACTGGCAATCGCGCCTCTGGTGCTTGCTGCCCAGCCATTGCTGGCACAGGAAGCGCCGATTAATCATGACGCTGAGTATTACATCCTGCAATCGCAACGCAGCGTACAGTGGGCTGAGGATGATGCTGCCGTTGATGATGCGCTGGAAAGCTTTCGCGAAGCGAACGGAGGCAAAGCGCCAAATATCATCAGTGTTCTGATTGATGACCTGGGCTTTGGAGATATGGGCATCCCAGAATTGAATGCTCTGCGTGGATATGAAACGCCAAACATAAACGATTTCTCGGACGAAGCGATGCGTCTGGTGCGCATGTACACCGAGCCGTCCTGCACCCCAACCCGTGTTGCACAGATGACTGGCCGGCTGCCGGTCCGTATGGGAATGGGCGACACTGCGGTTGATATCGCGGGCTTTGGCCTACCGGGTGATGAGGTCATCCTGCCGGAAGTTCTGAAACAGGCCGGTTATGCAACCAGTCACGTTGGCAAGTGGCACATGGGTGACATTGCTGAGAGCTGGGCCATGAACCAGGGCTTTGACTATGCCCAGATGGCGGTGCACCAGCAGGGTCAGCTTACGATCTTCAATGACGACGCTATCAAAGAGGGCGTGTCGGTCGCGAACAATGACTACTTGCCTGCATACACGTTGGACGCATTCTTTCGACCCGACGCATCGCACATGATGACCGTCATCGAAGGCGAAGCCGGAGGCCCGATCCGTGAGATTCGGATGGAAGAAGGGGAGCGATGGAACGCCGCCAAATATGGTGAAATGAACCAGGCGTTCCAGGACAAAATGATGGAAGAACTGTCGCGCCTTGCACGCGAGGAAGAGCCGTTTTTCCTGCAATACTGGCCGATGCTGCCGCTCGACAACACGCGAACCGGTCGGGAGGGGCCGCAGTCGCCGAATGGAGGCCTTTATGCGGACAAGATGCAGCTGGTCGACCGTTGGCTGGGCGACATGTTTGATGAAATGGAGAAGCTGGGCATCGCTGACAACACCATCGTTGTGGTGATGGGCGACAATGGCCATTTCACCAAGTATTCCCCGCAATCCGGCTATACCCCGATGATTTTTCGTGGTGGCAAGTCCGACACGACCGAAGGGGGTGTACGTACAGACGCCTTTATCCGCTGGCCTGGGATGATCGAGGCGGACAGCATGCTGAACAGCATCATCCATGTCTCTGATATCTATACAACGCTGGCGCGCTTCGCGGGGGCTGATCAGTATATCCCACGTGACCGGCTTGTAGATGGAGTGGACCAAACAGCGTCAATCCTGTTCGACGACGAACAAAAGGGACGCCGTGACCATGTCATCATCTATTCCGCTGACAAACCAAAGGCCATTGTAAAGGATCAGCTGAAGCTGAAGCTGCCGCCTCCAGGCGAGAACCCGATTGTGGCGAAGTTCTTCAACCTGTACCACGACACACGCGAGGAATACTCGGTTTCAACAGAAGTCGGCGCATGGGGTGGTCAGGAATTCGTGCGTATTCTGGCGCGTCACAACGCACGGAAGAAGAACTATCCGGACACACCACCCGCGTTTGGAATGCCCTACGCAGGCATAGAAAATATCAGGCCAGAAACACAGGCTGCGGTTGATGCGTTCGTCGTGCGTAAGGACTCTCCTGATCAGTAACAACAGACGGCGGCCCAGAGAACCTGGGCCGCCGCTATCTCGGCGAGCCAATGCCTGAGTTCGCAAATCAAATTCACATGGTGCCATGTCTAAGGAACGGAGCAATACCTTGAAGAGATTTAAAACAACCGCTGCCCTTACGACTGTATTGGCTTTTGTAGGAAACACAGCCTCCGCTGATCAGGATAGTTGGGATTTCAGGGGCTTCGTCTATCTTTGGGCCCCCGAGTTAGGGGGAGAAACGGTAACGGGACAAAGCCTGACCCTCAGCTTTTCGGACATATTGGATAATCTGGACTTTGGGCTGATGGGGGCATTGGAGGCCAACAAAGGACCCATTTCCATTCTGGGTGACTTTCAGTACCTGGACCTCAGTGCCGATCAAAACTCAGCGGTCGGCCCCGGTATACCAGCTACGGCCGATGCGGACGTGTCGGGTTTTGTATTCACAGGCTCGGTGGGTTACGACTTTAAATACGAACAAGACGGCCAACTGGTCGGCTTCGGCGGCTTTCGCTTCCTCGATATGGATACCACGGCCAACTTAGCGGTTGGAGCCGGGTCTCAAAGGATCTCGGGATCGCTTTCAAACCTTGATGCCATTGTGGGCATCAGAGGCACGCAACCTTTGGCGGACAGATGGGGACTTTCATTCATCGCAGATGTCGGAACCGGTGATAGTGATCTGACGTGGCAGGCCGGTTTGACCTTTGATTACCGGATCAACAATTGGGATTTGAGCTTCGGATACCGGCACCTCGCATGGGACATCGGCAATTCCGATGTTGTCAGCGACTTGTCGTTCTCCGGCCCAATCGTAGGCGCCAAGTTCTCGTTCTGATGCGGCAGTAGAAACACAAACAGCCAACGCCAACCAATAGATCAATGTGAGTAACCCCGTCGCCGACAACGGCTCACAGGGTTGATTGGATACCGAATACCCGATGAGGCACAATAAATGCTGATTGTCTTAGCACTATATTTTGGGCTTGCCTGGCTCGTCTTCTCCAAGCTTCGGCTACTCCCCTGGAACGCCGTTTCCAAGACCGTCATCTATGGTGGAAGCATCATAATCGCGTTGGTTGTCATCGGGGCATTGAATCATACGACACCAACAGGAACGGCGTCCGTTCAAGGCGCGGTGATCAATATTGCGCCCAACGTCTCAGGACCGGTGACAGAAGTGGCTGTGAAGCCCAATCAACCAGTGACAAAGGGCGATGTCCTCTTTCGGATCGACAACACCGAATATTCTGCAGAGGTGGCCAGGCTTGAAGCCGCGCTTTCGTCTGCACAGGCCGAAGCGGACCAGCTGGGCCATGACCTGACCGCAGCCGAGGCAGATATCGCTTCACTTGAAGCCCAGCTAGCCTTCGGCGTCGCGCGGCGTGACGATATCATCCGCCTCGCAGATAGGGGTGCATCGTCAGAGTTCCAACTGCAGGAGGCCGTTTCTACGATTGAGCAACTTGAGGCGAACCTGCGCGCGGCGGAAGCACGAAAAGCGGGTCTTGAGAGGCGTATTGCAGCGCAGGTGGACGGCGTTGATGTGGGCGTCGTCGAAGTGGAGAATATGCTGGCTCAGGCCCAATGGGCACTTGAACAGACGGTAATTCGCGCGCCTGCGGATGGCTTGGTAACCGGGCTGTCACTCAGGCCGGGAAACCGGGTTACAACACTTCAAGGCGCGATCAATTTCGTCGTTCCGGATGATCGCGTCCTAATTGCGACCTTGCCGCTGAGCAGCCTTGGTAATGTCTCCGCAGGTGACAAGATCCGGATCGCGATGCGCAGTGCTCCAGGCCAGGAGTTTGAAACAACCATCCGAGACATACCTCCTGCAACAAGTGAAGGAGCGCTTGATACAAGGAGCGGCCTCCCCTCCCTCCGTGAACTGGCCGGATCATCTGAATACATAGTGATCGCAGACATTCCGGGCGACCTGAGTGACAAGACGACAAAGCTTGGTGCGTCCGGCACGGCCCTGGTGATTACCGAAGGGGCTGGAGCGATTTCCGCGCTGGCAGAAATCCTGTTCTGGATCACAAAGAAGCTGAATTACCTATGATCAAAGCGATGCAAATGGGGCATGTCGATGTCTGTAACGATTAGGTCTTGCTGTGCGCCGAGACCTCAAAACAATGCGACGGCTGGGGCATTCGCGCTGAGGGCCAGTGCCGCAGCACCGATGCTGGATGGGACAGTAGAGATCCCAGGCGGCAGCCCGATCGTCGGAACCGGACGGCCTTTGATACCTAACGATGGTGAAGAGACGCGCAAGTCCAAGCCCCTCAGGCCATTTCGCATTGGTGCAACCACAGTCACCAATGAGCAGTTCAAAAGCTTTGTCGATGAAACGGGATACGTCACGGATGCCCAAAGAATTGGATGGTCCTTCGTATTCTGGCTCGATGTGCCGGATGATACCCCTAACCCTCTCGGCGTTGCTGGTACGGAATGGTGGCGTCGCGTTGAAGGCGCCAACTGGCTTGACGTAAACGGTCCCGGCACGTTTGAGACCGCCTGGTTTCCGGATCACCCTGTCGTACAGGTCTCCTGGAACGATGCGCGGGCTTACGCAACTTGGGCAGGTGGCCGATTGCCGACCGAGGCGGAGTGGGAACACGCGGCGCGCGGCGGGCTGGGGGATGTGAGATATCCTTGGGGTGAAGAAGACCCGAATGATCGCGATTTCTTTCCCTGCAACATCTGGCAAGGCACTTTCCCGCATCGGAACATCGAGTTGGATGGCTACGCAGCAACTGCACCTGCTTCGTCATTCAAGCCAAACGGCTATGGTCTCTATAATGTCGTTGGGAATGTTTGGGAGTGGACTGCTGATCCATACCGAATTCCCTCTTTGAAGAAAAACGTCCGCAAGAAACTCGATAGGATGAAAGGCTTTCGACTGTTGAAGGGCGGATCGTACCTTTGCCACGCGACCTATTGCTGGCGGTATCGAATTGCGGCCCGGTCCGGAAACACACGAGATAGCACCACCACACATCAGGGCTTCCGCATGGTGTTTAATGTCTGAGTGTCTGTCACTTTCTGGTCGCGTGACTGGAGCAGTTCTACCGTCCTGGACTTAAGGGAACGACATGCGGACTAGGTTTGAATGCAGGGCATTCTTATTGAGGACCCAACGGTCGCAAAGGCGCAGGTAACGACCAAGCACGGCTGTCAACGTACCTGTGAAGAAGGCTTCTTAGTGCGGCGCAAGTGATGCACCGGCAAGTCAAGTGGGAGGAAGAAATGCAACTTACGAAAGCAATCACAGGAATCGCGATAGCTGGGCTTGTACATCTGTCACTGGGGCAACCCGTGAATGCTCAGAAGCTGCTGGACAAAGTCACAGAGGGCGTTTCTGGCGTCGCCAAGAAAGTCGGAGATACCGCAGAGTCGGCAAGCGAGGCCGTTGTGGATGCGACCGACGGCATGACAGCAGTTCAAATTGACGATGGCGTAAATGAAGTCCTTACGCAGCTCTACGCAAGCTCACCTGAGACCAAAGAGCTGTCCGAGAAGGCTGTTGCGGTCTTGGTGTTCCCCAAGATTACCAAGGGTGGTCTGATGGTTGGTGGTCAATATGGCGAGGGAGCTTTGCGGGAAAACGGCAGTACGACCGGATACTACAATATTGCGGGCGCATCATATGGGTTTCAGGCAGGCGTTCAGCAGTTCTCCTACGTCATGTTTTTCCTGAATGACTCAGCACTCGATTATCTTAGTAGTAACAATGGTTGGGAAGCCGGCAGGGGTCCAACGCTGGTTGGTGGCGACCAGGGTTGGTCGGCTTCGATGGGCACAAGTGATCTGAATGGAGACATCGTTCCTATAGTCTTCGGCCAGGAAGGTCTCATGGCAGGCACAAGCCTCCAGGGAACGAAAATCAGCAAAATCGAAAGGTGATCCACTCTGTAGCCACTCAGGGTGCAACATCGTTTTGAACGAACGGGGCGGATATTGCCCGTGATCCGATCTTCACTGCGTGATGCATCAATGGCCAGTCTTCCTGCTGTGTAGGGGGGACCATCTCTATGCAGTTGCAGTGATTATCACGCTGCGAGCGTGCGCAACATAAGATCACAATGACCGCCATTGGGCTCGTTCCCGACCAACGCCACATGTGGGACTGACTCCCGCTTTGGAATGACGAACGGCAGGGCCGTTCGCCAAGATGGCTCAGATGTCGATGCGCTCCGCAATGCTTAGGGCATCTTCGAGTTCAACGCCAAGGTAGCGCACAGTACTATCGACCTTGCTGTGACCGAGCAGCAGTTGTACCGCACGAAGATTGCCTGTCTTTCGATAAATCTCCGCTGCCTTTGTCCGGCGGAGCGAATGAGTGCCATATCCGCTTGGTTCTAGACCAATCGCAGTCACCCAGTCACGAACGAGCCGTCCATACTGTCGCGTTGAGATGTGAGGCCGGTCATGGAACCGGCTCGGGAACATGAACTGGCAAGCATACATTTCGGGTGATTTAACCCAGGTGATTACGGTTTCGCGCGTGTTTTCCGTCAGTTCAAATTGGACTGGTCGCTTGGTCTTGCTCTGGATCACCGACACGCGTTCTCTCACGCGGTCATCCTTTACCAGGTCTGAAACCGCCAGTTTGACCAGATCACAGCCACGCAGCTTGCTGTCGATAGCGACATTGAACAAAGCCAGATCGCGCAGATAACCCGTAAGTTCGAGCCGTGCGCGGATTGCCCAGACCTGTTTCGGCAAGAGGGGCCTCTTCTGACCGATGATGCGTCCTTTGTTCCAAGTTTTGCGCTTGGGGGTGACTGCGGGAAGTTGGACTCGTGGCATAACTCGCCCTCCGATCCTCCCTCCGCGCCCAGTCATCAGCACCGTGCTGACCGAGCGATTTTATGGTTTGAGCGAAGGCCCGGTTTCAGAGAGACCTGAAATTTGCTATCACTGCATGGGCATCCGGCAGCTCAGAGCCCGCACCAACGGATGCTTCACACTGCTCGAATGTCGGCTTTGTTAGCGCTGCCTTGCAACGTTGCGGTATGGCGGTTGACGTTTCTATAATCGAAGACTAAATACCCCGAGCGCTTGAGGCGAGTCGCCTCTTGCAATGGAGATTTTATGAAAGAGACCCGGGCCTAACGCCCGTTCCTGGCGAAGCAAATTCAGGAACACCAACATTGATAGGCACACTTACG
>NZ_JBQFTM010000031.1:0-14204 GCF_056538605.1 Ruegeria sp. BF7
GCGAAGACGGAAACGGTGCCGTCGAAGCCAAGGTCAAAGCCGAGGTCGCAGACCTCTGCGCCAAATTCCCGATCTATCCTAACCTGTAAGTCGGTTTAAAACTAAAGACCTGAGCGGCGCCTGATGGGCGCCGTTCTTTGTTGGGCGGATCAGATGAAACCCTGCCACCGCAGGAAAATGATCAGCAGCGCCAACAGGGCCAGCAGGTTGAACGCCAGCCCACCCAGCATCCCCAGAAACCAACCCAGCCGCCGGTCGGCGCGGTTGATCCCGCTCAGGTGGGCCTGAACCTCTTCTGACGCGCGCGCAAGTTTTGGAGCATCCAGCACCAGCCGCAGCTTGGGATGAGCCGCCATCGGCTCGGCATGCGCCAACATCAACGCCTGCTTGTAAATGCGGCGGGGCAGAAGCCGTTTGGCCTTGCGGATCGACTCAGCCAGCGTCTTGTCCTTTACACCCAGTTTCTTGCGCAGCAATTGAACCGTTTGCGCAATCTGGCTTTGGATATCTGTGTTTTCCGACATGGCGGGCCTCCGAAGCTGCCAACTTACCCCCCATCGGCGAAGGCGACAATGGGGCTGGTTGTTTCTGATCACGGCGGGTATCACAGCCTCATGCTGAACACGATCACACATGGCGAACCGACCGAGAAACTTCCTCTGCTTATTGCCCACGGGCTTTATGGCTCGGCCCGGAACTGGGGGGTGATTGCCCGGCGTCTGGCGGATGAGCGGCAGGTTGTGGCCGTCGATATGCGCAACCATGCCTACAGCATGTGGACCGATCAGCACAGTTATCCCGAATTGGCCAGTGATCTGGCCGAGGTGATCGAGCATTTCGGCGGCAAGGCCGACATTGTGGGCCATTCAATGGGCGGCAAGGCAGCAATGACGCTGGCCCTGCAACATGGGTCTCTGGTGCGCAAGCTGGTGGTCGCCGACATCGCGCCAGTGACTTACACCCACAGCCAGATCCAATTCATCGAAGCCATGCGCGCCGTCGATTTCTCGCTGATCGAGCGACGCTCGGATGCGGCGCAACAACTGGCCGATCAGGGTGTTGAACCCGCGCTTCAGAGCTTTTTCACGCAATCGCTTGATATCAAAGGGAAACGCTGGTTGCTGAATCTGGGTATTCTTGCGGCTGAGATGCCAAAGATCATGAGCTTTCCAAAGCTGGATGGGTCGTGGGAAGGCCCGGCCCTGTTCCTGTCGGGTGGAGAATCCGACTATGTCCTGCCCGCGCATCGCGATCTGATCCGGGCGCTATTTCCGGCCGCCAAATTTGCCAAGATTCCCGGTGCAGGTCATTGGTTGCACGCCGAAAAGCCCCGCGAGTTCGAAGCTGCCGTCCGGGCGTTCCTGAACGCCTGATCCTTTACTCCGAAACCTCGCCCCCGTCCTTGACCCAATCGGGCGGACCGCCGAGGCTGCGGATCCGCGCGTACCCCATGTCTTTCAGCAGCTTTCCCGCCAACCCAGCGCAAGCGCCAGCCGCACAATTCAGGATAATCGGGCATTCTTTCCGAAGGTCGAGATCACGGGGTGGCAAGGTCTCAGCGGCGCGCAACTTCAAAATGCCGCGCGGGATGTAGTGGGCACCGCTGGCCCGTCCTGTCTGCTGCAACTCGACGGCGTCGCGTAAGTCCAGTAGCAAATCGCCCTGCCCCTGCAACTCATTCGCTGTTCCGATGTCAACATGTCCAGCCACAGCATTGGCGGCCTCTATCTTGTCATGAACTGTCAGTGGCATATGTAGTCCACCGGTGGTTTTCGCCGGAGGACTTCATGCATTTCGTGGAAGGCGCGGACCGACCCCGTGGTCAGCCTGTTTACTGTTCGCGGAAGGCGCGCGACATGCTGTCTGTCACTGGTTTCGCGATATAAGCCGCGAATGTGCGCTCTTCGGTCTGGATCATGATCTCGGCGGGCATACCCGGGGTCGGGATAAAGCCCCTCACGCGCTCAATCTCTTCCGGTTCCAGCGAGATGCGGGCCAGATAGACCTCTTGCGGTGCACCATTGGTTTCCTCGATCAGCGAGTCAGCCGATAAATAAAACACCTGCCCGTTCAGCACTGGCGTCGTCCGTTGGTTCAGGGCGATCAGACGCACGGTTGCATCTTGCCCGGTCACTACGCTATCGATCTCGGTGCGCGGGATTTGCGCTTCGATGATCAGGGGGGCGTCGGCGGGTAGAATCTCGGCGATGGGTTCACCGGTTTCGATCACGCCGCCCGGCGTGTGATAGTGCAATCGCACCACAGTGCCCGTAACCGGAGCCCGCACAACCGCACGGTCCAGAACGCTGCGGGCCTGACGAGCTTTTTCGCGGACACTTTCCAGATCGGCTTCGATCACGCCCAATTCATCCAACGCAGCCTCGCGGTAGGCCGCCCGCGTGCGGGATATCTGTTCTTCGTATTTCAACAGCATCTGGCTGATTTCAGCCGCCTCGGCCTGCAACCGCGCCTGCTGACCTTCGGCTTCGGCCTGAACCCGGCGAATGGTGTTCAACTCGCCCTTGCGCACCAGCCCTTTCTCAAAAAGCGCCTGCTTGGTTTCAAATTCTTCCTGAAGGATTTCGGACCGCCGCACCATACTATCCAATTGCGCCTCGAACCCGCTGGAGCGAATTCTGAGCGCCTCCATGTTGCGTTCCAGCAAAGCGATGTCGTTCAGCAAGGTTTTTCGCGACAAATCAAAGGTGATCTTTTGCCCATCAAGGATGCTCATCACCTCGACATCATCCGAAGCGGTGATCAAGTTGGGAGAAAACTCCAGCCGTTGCTCTTCGCCGTATTCCGCATTCAGGCGTTCCGACATGGCCTGCAAGCGGATTTTACGGATAAACAACTCGCGCTCATTGGCTTCCGCCGAGGTTTGGTCCAGCGTCATCATCACTTGACCCGCTTTGACGGATTGGCCTTCGACAACCTTGATTTCCTGAATGATACCACCTTCCAGGTGCTGCACAATCTTGTTGCGGCCAGTGGCGACAAAGCTTCCCTGCGCGATGACCGCAGCGGCCAACGGCGCACTAAAAGACCAGACACCGAAGCCACCAAAGCAGACGACCAGCATGATGAGCCCGATGACAACCAAACGATTGATCGAGCGTGGAACTTCGGCATACCAGACGTCTGGATCCTTGGGATCGTTGTTCACGGGGACCAGTTCATTCATGTCGTACTCCCCTTTACTGCTTTTGAATGCCGGGCTGGTTGTTACGTGGCCCGTTCAGTTGTTGCAGAACTTGTTCGCGGTGACCAAACAGGGCCACACGACCATCTGTCAGCAACATGATCTTATCGACAACGTTCAGTAGCGTCGGCTTTTGCGTAATCACCACAACGGTAATCTTGTTTTCCCTGGCTTGTTCAATGGCCCGCGCCAACGCCTTGTCTCCAGCAACGTCCAGGTTCGAGTTCGGCTCGTCCAGAACCACCATGCGCGGATTGCCAAAGAACGCCCGCGCCAGTGCGATCCGCTGTTTCTGCCCGCCGGACAGCGGTGAACCATCTGCGGCCACAACGGTTTCGTAGCCCTGTGGCAACGTCGCAATCATGTTGTGGACATCGGCCAGAACGGCGGCGTCGTGGATCTGCTCGTCGGTCGCATCTTCCCGCATCCGGCCAATATTGTCCTTGATAGTTCCGGGGAACAGTTGCACGTCCTGCGGTAGATAGCCGATGCTCTCACCAAACTGACGCGGGTCCCAGTTGCGGATATCCATCAGGTCAAGCCGAACACTGCCCGAAGTCGGCAGGACCGACCCGACCAGCGTTTTACCCAGCGTAGTTTTCCCTGCGCCAGAGTTGCCGATAATCGCCAGCGTCTCGCCCGGATTCAATGAAAAGCTGATTCCATTCAGAACAACGCGCTTTGTGCCGCCAGGCACATAGAGCAGGCGTTCAACGTCCAGCCGACCTTCGGGGCGCGGCAGGCGCAGTTTCTCGAATTGCAGGGCTGAGTTGGACAGCAGTTGATTGATACGGCCATAGGCCCCACGCGTCAGCAGGAAACTGTTCCATCCTTCAATCGAGCCTTCGATTGGTGCAAAGGCACGACCCGCGATGATTGAGGCTGCAATAACCATGCCGCCCGTTATTTCACCCTGCAACGCCAAATACGCTCCCCAACCCAGAATGGCGATCTGTGTCAAAAGCCGTACTGCTCGGGAAATGGCGGCAAAAATCACATTCCGGTCCTGAGCGCGAACCTGCCATGTCAGGGATTGGGCAGTATCACGACCCCAGATACGAACGGCCTCTGGGATCATGGCCAGAGCGTTGATGATCTGGCTGTTCCTCGACATCGAATCCAGATGCAGGTTTGCCATGGACTGCGCCTTGTTAGCCTCGGCGAAGGGTTTAGCCGTCATACGCTGGTTGATGAATGCAATCGCCATCAGCAGCAAGGCCGTCACGATCACGATCGTCCCTAGCTGTGGATGTACCAAAAAGATCATCAGGATAAACAATGGCGCAAAGGGTACATCCAGGAAGGATATCAGCGTGCCCGAAACCAGAAATCCCCGAACTTGCTGCAGGTCACCCAAGGTCTGGTATTCACGTCCATTACCGTGCAGCGAGGCATGCGCTGCTGCGCTCAGCACCGGGGCACCAAGACGGGCGGCAACCTCGACCGCTGTCCGCATCAGCATGAAACGCCGCACGGCATCAAAGGCCGATTGGAAGATCACTGCCCCCGCGACAATCGCCGTCAGCATGACAAGCGTGTCCAGCGACCGGCTGGTTAGAACACGGTCACTGATCTGGAAAAGATAGATCGGGATCGCAAGGATCAAACAATTCGTCGCACAGGTCAGAACCAGCACAAAGGCCAGATTTTTATAGATCGCCCGCAGCGAGGTGCGTAACGTTTTCCTAAAATCTTCTGGCGGAGTACGTTTGTGAAATGTCTGGGGTGGCCCTTTTCCATCGCCGCCACCAGAATTGCTGCGCAGCAATGGTTCATTTGCCTTGGCCTCGATAGTGGTGCCCATGCGATCACCGCCATTCGAGCGCGACGCCGGGGGTATACGGTCGCTCGTTTTATTGACGGGTTCGGGATCGGGGCTCTCGACGTCGGCCACCCCAGCACCGCTGCCCTGTTGGTCACTGTCTTCGGCAGGCTGCGGCTGCTCGCGCCGGGGGGGAGGTCCGGCGCGCAGTTGCGGTTCCTCTTTCACTTGGTGATGAGCAGGTTTCGCTTTCACGGTTTTTTCGGCGCTCGCATCGCTTTGGGCGACTGCCTCCCGATTGCCGTCTTGTGGATCACTAATGCGGAAATCTTCGCTAAGGCGTAATCCCGGAATTTTCTTTAGTTTCTTTTCAGACTGGCCCGCGCTTGGCGGTTTCGAAACGCCGCCGCCGTTACGATCCAACGGACTGGCGTATCGTCTCGGGCGCGACGGAAAAACAATCGACATGTCAAAACTTTCAGGTCACTCGTAACAAACAGGGTTACTACGCTAGCATAGTTTGCAGTCCGTCGTCGACGGTTGCCTGTTCCGAAGGGGTCAATTTGTTGTGGTCCGGGCAGTTCTTAGCATTGGCCGCGGCATCCATTTCTTCCATCATAAGCGCTACGGCTTCGCTGACGATCTCGGCCTTTTCCTCTTCCACACTATCGATCAGGCTCGCCTGATGCAGCATGAGTTCCGAGTATGCTTCTTCTTTCGCCATAATGACTGAATCGACACCCATCTTGTTGATACTGGCTTTGTTCAGAATGGCGTTGCCCGCTGCCAGAGCGGAAACCTCCTGACCCTTTGGATCGATATAGATGTCGTCCTCGTCCTGTAACTTGGTCACTTGCTCGATGGCATTGACCTGCAACAGATCGCCATCGATCTTGAGGACACGCACCAACTCTGCACCTGCGAACATCGGGTCGTTCAGCAAAGCATCTTCTAATGCATCTGTATCGACTTCCTGCAATGGTATTGCTTCCGCAAGAGAGTCGCTCAGTTCCTCATGTGTGTCTTCACCGGTTGTCTTCAGAGAAACCTCATTCATCACAAGGTTCTCTTCCGCTTCTGTCGGATGGGCACCATAAACCACGTCACTATCCATGAGAGCGATCGTCTGGGTCACAACATCGATCGAGAGCATGTCCCCACCAATTATGATCACATCGTAGAAACTGCCCAGTTGCAGAATATCAGTGACATTGGTCATGATATTCTCACCCAGGGTATATGCGGTGGACGTGGCTGTGACCTCAGTGTGAATGTGGTCGATATCCGTGGCGTCGATGATCTGTTTGATGAAATTTGTCACCAATAGATCGCCATCGATCCAGTCGATCACCACAATCGGATCTTCCCCAGGTTCGCCGATATTGTCCGCCAACCATGGTGCCTCGCTGCCTTCGACCAGAATTTCTGATGACTGGACCACATGCGTTTTGCTTTGTACGCCCGGCGCACCCTGATCGAAGTCGGAAACAACAGCGACCTGACTGACAACGCCCAGATTAATGGATTGCCCACCAACCAGAATATTGGGCGCGTCCACCCAGCCGACATTGATGGCAACTTCGTTAACCGCCAGGTTGCCACCCGCGACCACCGAATGGCCGCCCTCAAACTCACTACCTTCGGGCTTGTCCCACTCAGCCGGCAGTGGATCCCAAGAGTCGTCTTCTGTGTCTTCTTCCTCGGTCTTAAGATTTTCCGGCAGTAAATCCTTAAAGTCCGGAGCTTCATCAACGTATTCGCCGTTAACAATCACGCCGATGGCGTCCTCGCCATGGAACTGAACGACTGTCGCGCCGTCGATATCGATATGGATTGACGCCTGTATCTGATCAATCAACTGCTCAACTGCATCCCCAGACAAGTAGTCATCGATGTGAATGGACGGTGGGGAAATCGCATGCAGGGACAGGGCCATTTCAAGTAACGCCTCGCCCTTCGCCATCAGGGTTTCGACATCGCGAAAATCACCTTCGCCGATGACATCGTTGTCGTTCAGCTTGATCGTCTGGAACGTATAGGTAACTGCCGAACCAATTAGGTCGGTCACCATCTCAGGCATCAGCTGAATAAAGTTCAGTTGAATGCTCGTTCCGCCGACTCCAAGTGCCTCGGGCAGGGAGAAGTCATTTCCCGGGGCAGAACCCAGATTGACTTCGGAGTCGTTCAATGGCCCAGGGCCTGCCGGGGCCGAAGCGAGTGGTTCCTGAGGAGCAAAAAACTTGTAAGGCAATGGGTCATATTCACCCGGGTCCATTTTCAGGTTTGCCTTGATCTCAACGCGAGTGGGGTCTTCCAGTTCTTCCAATTCTGCTTTTCGTTTCAGTGCGACAAATTCTTCGTACTGATCCCGCAACCGGGCCTGTTCGATCGTTATTTCAAATGTTCCGATGAAATGGGCAATTTGTTCTGTAATACTGTCTAGCGACATTTCAGTGTCCTTTCCCCGCCCCGGCCTGAAATTTCCGGTTGAGGTGAAGCTGGGCCGAGGCCGCCCGATACGGCCTCGGCGTTTTCTTGAATGAAATCAGAGCCCGCACTGGGCGGGCTCTGGTCTCAGTTACACGTCGGTATCGTCGCTGGAGTAGCTCGACGACATGTTACCACCAACCATCGTTGTATCGACATCGTTGCCAAGAACGTTGGCGCCCATGACGATCGACTGGTTGAAGGCCGATGTATCGACCACTGCTGCTGCAGACGCATAGGATTCACCGTTCACAATACCGTCGCCGCCATTGTTAGAACCCCATGTTCCTCCGTTTCCGCCGGCACCGCCATCACCCGAGTTTGCACCCGAAGCGTTGCCGCCGGTGTTCATGCCGCCTTTGGCGTCGCCAGCTTCAGCAAATCCATGCGCGTTACCGCTGGTTCCGCCGTAAGCTTGTGCGGCACCGCCGCCACCACCGATGCCGGATTCCGACATACCTGTGGCTTCACCGGTTCCGGTCGAGGTTGCGTCGTTGTCGGAGTCTGCTGCACCGCCGTAACCCGAAATCGCTTCGGACATGCTGTCAGCACTGCCATCAACGTCGGCAGTCGCGAAGACTTCGGCCAGGCCGCCGTCACCAGCAGTGTTGGTTGCATCAACAGATCCGGTACCAGTACCGTCCGATGTTGCATCCTGATCGACCGCGCCACCGCCGCCGCCAACACCGTCTGCCATCGCATCAGCGGATCCGCCAGCATCTGCAGTGCCATCGGCATCGTTAAATCCGCCTTCTCCGGCATCGGAATCTGCGTCCTGATCGCCAACGCCGCTTGCATCGACTCTTGCGTCCGCGGGGCCACCATTGCCGTCGCCGCCGTCACCGTCGCCGCCGGTGCCTTCAGCGCCATTGCCGTCACCGCCGTTACCGTCGCCGCCGTCGCCGCCGTCTCCGCGAGCGCCGTCACCACCGGTGCCTTCAGCGCCATTGCCGTCGCCACCGTCGCCGCCGTCACCGCGAGCACCGTCACCGCCGTTGTCGCCGTCGCCGCCGTCACCGCCGTTGCTGCTGTCGTCACGGCCTCGGTTACCGCCGTCACCGCCGTCACCGCCGTCACCGCCGTCACCGCCGTCGCCGCCGTCACCGCCGTCACCGTAACCACCGTCACCGTAACCACCGTCACCGTCACCGCCGTCACCGCCGTCACCGCCGTCACCGTAACCGCCGTCACCGTAACCACCGTCACCGTAACCGCCATCACCGTCACCGCCGTCACCGTCACCGCCGGTTCCGTCTGTATGATTGGCTGCCAGACCACCAGCAAGACCCAGTCCGATGTTACCCGCACCGCTGTCGCCGCCATCTGCGTTGCCAGTCGACGTGTCGTTGTCGGCATCGCTGTCTTGGTCGGCATCCGCGTCCGAATCATTGTCTCCGCCGGAGGAATCAGCAGCATTGCCGGCACCCGACAGTCCAAGACCCAAACCAAGGCCAAGCGAACCTGCGTGTCCACCATCACCACCGGTGCCATCGGCATCTACATTAGAGTCACTGGCTTGGTTGGCCTCAGAATAGCTGTCTGCGTCACCGGTATCTCCACCGTCGCTATCGCCATCTGCTGAAGCTTCGGACTTGCCAACGCCCAGGCTCGCCGTTTTTGCATCACCCGAGTCGCCACCGTCACCTGCCGTTGCATCGGCACTGGCATCGCCCGTGTAACCGCCGCCAGCAACTGCTGTGGCACCGTGAACATAAGAACCCGCGTCGCCGGCTTCTGTCGAGCCACCATCGCCGGAATCGCCACCAACTGAGCTGGTTGAGATGCCCTCACTGGCTTCGGCATGTCCGCCGGATGCATCACCATTTTGCTCAAACGAGCCGTAGTTTTCGACAACAGCACTGCCCAGCTCATCATTGTCTTGAAGATGCGCCATCTGGCTATTGAAGGATGCCATATCGTTGCCAGCACCATCCAATGAGACATCAATGTTAATGTCATCGCCTGGATCATAGTCGAAATCGCCACCAACGGTGATGACGTCATCTACCGAGCCGCCGTCATAAACGTCGATATCTACGTGATCGTCGTCGCGGGGAATCCACTCGCCTTCGCCAAAGTCAATGTTGACAGAGTTCGAGTTGTCGTTGCTGTCATCGCCGCCGTTAGTGTTTTGCTGCTGCTGCTTCTGATGTTGATCCTGATCCTGATCTTGCTTCTGTTTTTGATCATTTTCGTTGTCAACGTTCGTGTCTTGATCTTGCTTCTGTTGCTGTTGCTGATCGTTATCGACGCTGTTGTCGTTCGTCTGTTCTTGCTCGTTCAGATTTGCGTCGATTTCGGCTTCTTTAACGTTGATATCAGCATCGACGTCAACGTCAGCATTTTCGACGTTCACTTCGCCGATTGCCGTAATATCATTGGCTGGTTGATGATGGTTGCGTTTACTCATTTTGAAATTCCACTTTTTAAGCGCTCAACCGTCATTCATCTACAAAACGGCTATTGGCGCGGTTGAAACAAATTGAAGCATTCAGGCGCAAAACGCGCTTGAAGCGGTTTCGTTCAGTGAACTCGTTTCTCACCTTCCTTTCCCGGCTAAGCCGATGCGCTGTCCGCGGTATGAAAGATTCGCGTAAATTCACGATTCGCGGACACGTCAGGAATAATGCTTCCCAAATTGAAGCAGGATCATCGTTGCAGCAGGAAGGCGCCCTGAATAGCTGCTCTAAAGCATTAGACAGGCTTACATGATTGTTTTTAAATGAAAACTTAGACTTTTAACTTGAGACGGCTGGCGAGAGCACGGAAATGTGGCCGAAGTTCGTCAGATCAGTTAAAATCCTAATTTTACTCTATTTTTACGAGAAGGCATTCAGAAAACCTACCCGAAAGTTCTAGTTCCAATCGGCTATTCGACACGGAATGTTGATGAAAAATAGACTTTCAGGTATAGTGGCAAGGTAACAACTGTTAATTTACTGATAATTACGCTTTGCGTTTTGTTTACGATTTCGCCGCAGATTGTGTGGCGTGGGTTTATAGGGGGAAATAATGAGCATTCCGTTGCAGGATAGTGTTGCCCAAATAAATGTTTGTTCCGAAGACTTCTCGATCAATTTCATCGGCAAAGAACTCTTCTTTTCAAATCAAACTCTTCGAAACGTTCACTCGGAATTCGGTGTATTCGCACATCGGTATGACGATATCGCAGAATTGAAATCTGTCGGATATGCAGGTTCGGTGGCCGGCAAAGTGGTGGTCATTGATCAGATCATGCTGGACGACTTGCTTGCTCGACCGCACGTCTATACCGCAGCTGCCGGGAACGGCTGCCTTGCCTTCGCTTACCGAAAAGAGGACGCCGCGCGTTCTTTGTTTGAAGCGTGGGACCGAGCGCAATTCGGCGATATTGGATATCTGCCGATGAATGTCGCGCCGGACGTGTGGCGTTCCATTCTGCGCTTGCTGATGCATGAAGAACTATATCTGCCCAGCTTTCTTGCCGATTGCGTTTCTGCTCCTTCGCCCCAGAACAAGCCATGCCTGTTAAAAGAAAGCAGTGTCGAACCGAAACTGGCACCGAAAGAGCCGCATCCGGTTTATTCTCGCCTGACGCGGCGGGAAAAACAGGTTCTACAGTTGGTCTCTAAAGGTCAGAGCAACAAGATCATTGCCGCAAACCTCGGCATTACCGAACATACGGTGAAACTGCACATGCACAATGTTGCGGGCAAAATCGGTGTCAGCAACAGAACGGCTGCAGCACAGTTTTATTTCGAAGTTGTAGCCGAAGAAACGCACGGTCAGATCGTTGACTGAAACGCTGGAAACCCGTTTTGACCGTCTGATCCTGCTGGTCGGCAGATTGAACTACATGTGGACCAACACTGAAAGCCTTTTGATCCACTTGATTGCTGGCCTGAGTGGCACCAACAAGGATGTCGCGGTCATTGTGTTCCTGACTCTCAACACCACACGTGCCCGGATTGACCTGGTCGAGCGACTTGCCAAGATGGAAGGACGCCCATCAGAGATACGCGATCCGATCCTGGAGCACACACAGCGACTGAGCAAACTGTCCTCAATTCGCAACCGGTACAATCACTGCATCTACTCGTTCGATGCTGAAAGCGGAAACCCCAAGACCATCCTAATGCGCATCGCGGACCGAAAGACCGACATAAAACTGGGGCGTGCAGATACTGTCGATGAAGAAGCCATTCAGAAAATCGAGGACGTTGTCGCGCAGCTTTCTGCCGCGAATCGCGACATTTGGCGCCTGATCAATCAGCTTGGATTTCCGGTATAAAAAGATGACTGGTGCGGATGGCGGGGGTAGAACCCGCAAGTCCCGGTACGAGGGATTTTAAGTTATTGAATCAATGGTATTTTTCCCCTCACAGCGCCTAATGAGGGTCCGCGGAGCCAAGGAAAAAAGACATCATCGTCTCATAGCATGTCCTGAGACCTGTCAGGACCTAACCGAAATAGGGCCTGAAACATGGCCTACGGAGACGATAGATATGACGACAAAACTCACGCAGGCCACTGCATCGCAGCCCACAGAAGATAACCCAGCGGGAACACAGATCTACGACAGCGAAGCGAAAGGCCTGTGTCTCATCGTGGGCAGGCGCGGCATCTCTTACAAGCATGTCTGGCGCATCAATGATGGCACCGACCGGTACGTGTCTGTCATGATCGGCAGAATCGATGAGGTGTCACTGCGCAGCGCCAGAGAACGCTCGGCAGAACTCAGGCTGGCCTTGCGGCGCGGTGAGGATCTGAGAGCCACGAAAGTCGCCGTACCGACCATTGCAGCTGCCTTTGAGCGCGATCTGTCAGAACGGTCAGATCTGAGTCAACAGTCGATATTGTGGTATCGGCAAAAGGTGGACGGACCGCTTAAGGCACTTCGTAAGCTGCCTGCGGATCGCATCGATCGCGAGACGGACCGATCCTTGCACGAGCGATTAACGAGGCGATCAGGATCCTACTGTGCAAACGGAACCATGCGTGTCCTCAAGCTGCTTCTGAACGACGTTGCTAGAACCCATGACCTTCCACCAAACCCTGTCACACGCGGCGTACGCATGAACAAGGAACAAGCACGAGACTGGGCTGTTGGTCCGGATGACATGCCGCTGCTCTGGCGCAGGCTGAACGCGACGGAAGATCGGATACGCCGCGTCTGCTGGTTGTTGATGCTGACCACAGGCCTGCGATCAGGCAAGGTGTTTGCCACCTGCAGAATGTCTTGCCAGAGCTGTGAGGCCAAAAATATCTTCGCAGTAGAGTTCCCCATCCCAGGAAAACTAGAAGAGACCAAAAAACTCGCGAAAGAAATTTCGCGCTGAGTTCACCTCCTAAAATCAAGTGATTTGCGGACAGGTAATTTACCGTCAACTAATGGTAAGACACTTATAGACGCCTATGGTCTAACCAAACCTGCAATTTATCAACATGTCAAAGCTGAGTTTGCAGACAAGGGCAGCATGTTAAGTGCAATAAGTGAAACTCTCGAATAACGGCCGACTGAGGATGATCTTTCAAAGGCCATAGGGGATAGTCGAGCACTCCTAGGAGAAATGGGCATTGACAATGCTGGCGGACATTTTGAGCGGTGACAAACTCCCCTACTCGATTTCCATAGTCGATGAGCTACACTCTGACCCCCACGAAACAAAAAACTATGTGCCTTAGCTTCGCCAAAGCATGGTCGATTGATCCACTTGGTTGAGGGTTCAACCTACGATGAAAATGATGTGTACGTCCAAACGGGCACTTTCTCTCGGCATTTGGTAACCCATAGTTCTGCAAACACATCTACGGGTGGCGGTGAGCTAGGATCGGTAATTGAATATCGTTTAGATAGCCCGAGCGAATTACTAACCGATATCTTCAAAAACCACTTCGGGTCATATAACAATCAGAACTCGAACTTTGACGTGGCCTTAACAGGTGGCAAACTGGACACGATACTGACCGGGATATCAGCGGCATACCTGCCAATTAACAGGGTCAATCTATGTTAGACCCAACGGCTGCGACGCCGAGAGGTTTTCATCTGGCATTGGAGCGACCAAAGTCTATAAATTCGAGCAGATTTAGGAGGAAAACCAAGGCTGGGATTTCCAAACTAGTGCGCAGCTCCACTTAGCAGAAAACCAAGTTGCGCAAATTTGGTACCCGCGGCCGGACTCGAACCGGCACGGCCTTCCGGCCCAGAGATTTTAAGTCTCTTGTGTCTACCATTCCACCACGCGGGCAAGCGTGTCGGGCCTATTTCGGGCCTGAAAAACTCCATACGGCCACAAGGCTATGAATACAATGCACTTTACGGGCGGAAACGAAGGATTTTTAGCCCCTTGCGTTTACCAGTTTCACCACATCCGCGCGACACCGAGATTTCACGGATGGTGACGCCTGGAACTCATACCGCCAACTATACTGATTGAAAAGCCGCTTAGCTGGCCTTTACGAGGAGAAACTGTCTAACGCTCTTCTTGCGACTGGAAAATATGAGCACGCGCTTCTTCGGATCCGTCTTTGGGGGGAAGAGCAGAGGTGAGAAGTTTTTCGACGGTTGCGTCGGGATGCGCCTGCCTTGGGGACGTGAAAGTTGACCGCCTTCATCAGAGCCGCAGAGGCAGCCTCAGGGCCTCCGTCACGACCGTAAGAGGGGAACAGTGGTATCCGCTTTGTCTGACGTCAGCGCCAATGGGACAGTTTAGGTCGATTTGATAAGAGAGGGTTTCTGGCTCATCGTAACCGCCAAGGAGTGGAGATGAG
>NZ_JBQFTM010000032.1:0-12789 GCF_056538605.1 Ruegeria sp. BF7
TGTTCGAGGGGATGTGAAAGATGTCGTCGCGTTGGTCAATCTCCTCGATCACCCCGGCCAGCTGTTTGCAGGGCACAGTGGTGACAAACGAGACGCCATTGGCCGCCAAATCGTCAGCGATCCTCTTGTCTATATTCATGGTTGGTTGCCTTTGTTTCGGGTGTCTTGGTTCTGAATCAGGCCGTACGGCTGACATGGACTGCGCAAGGTGCGTGGCGGACCACGCGGGCAGCCGTCGTGCCTAGGAAAAAGTCGCTGAGGCCCGGTTTGTGGGAGCCGACGACGATGCAATCGATCCCATGTTTTTCCGCGTATTCGACGATGGCACGATAGGACCGGCCCTTGACGATCTCCGTCGCCACATCGCCATAGTCTGCGGTTTTGCGGGCCAGCTGCTGGCGCGCATTGTCCAAACCTTCTCGCACGGCGTCCTCGTCAAGATAGGCTGCTGCTGAGCCGTGCGGTGCCTCATAAACATGCAGCGCGGTGATCTGGCCGCCCGGCTTGCAAAGGGTGGCAGCAGCCTTCAGCGTTGTCTCAGAGACCCCGTGATCCAGGGCCATCGGAACCAGGATTTTGTCATACATGGTTGCTCTCCTGTGATTTGGCGCGGGCTCAGGCCCAGGGGTCGAGAATAATCTTGGGGGCCGCCACCGCGCCGGTGCTCAGGTCGTGGAAGGCTGCGGCGCCGTCCGACAGCGGCCGCTGCTCCGGCCAATCCAGCGAGCCGAGGCGGCCGTCGAAAATCGCCTGCGCAGTGTCGCGGAAATCCTGCGCGGTATAGGTGTAGGTGCCGATGAATGTGATTTCTTGCAGTGTCATGCGGCGAACGTCCAGGCCGCCGGCATCTTCGCCTAGTCCCACATGGGCAATTACTCCGCCGGGCGCAGCTGCGGCTGAAGCAGAGGCACGGGTTGCGGCATACCCCACTGCGTCGATCACCAGAGGCACCATGCCGTCAAACTCCGCCACGGCCTGCTGACCGCAGTGGTTGTTCAGGTAGTCCCGGCGTGCGGCGTTGGGTTCCTGGATTGTCACATCTTCCACCCCCATCGCCCTGAGTGCCAGGGCTGCGGCCAGCCCGATAGCGCCGCCGCCAATGACCAGTGCACGGGGTTCCGTTCCCGGGTGCAGCGCCTCCAGCGCCAGCCGGGCGGCATGCCAGCTGACAGCCAACGGTTCGGTGAGTGCAGCCTTTTCCAGCGGTACATCGCCCGGCACCGACACCAGATTGCGCTCCGGTATGGCCACAAACTGGGCAAATGCACCCTCGCGCGGCGGCATCGAGATGATCTGGCGGGCGGCACATAGGTTCTCGCGCCCGGATGTGCAGGCGGCGCAGCTGCCGCAAGTCACCAGCGGGTTTATGGTCACCCGGCGTCCGGCCTGCGGACCGTCTTCGATTGCACCCGCAGCCTCATGTCCCAGGATCAGCGGTGCAGGCCTGCGGCTGTCGTGTCCCAGATAGGCATGCATGTCCGAGCCGCAGATGCCTGAGGCGCGGATGCGGATCAGATGCTCACCCGGCTGTATCGGCGGCATCGGCACATCGCGCAACGCAAGTACCTCAACTCCTTCATAAACCAAGGCTTTCATTTCGCCGTGAACCCCCCGTCAACCATCAGGACCTGCCCGGTGACATAGGCCGAGGCCTCGGAGCACAGGAACAGGAGCGGACCGTCGATATCTTCCAGTTGTCCGTTGCGGCCGATACAGGTCTGTGCCGCGTTTCGGGCAGAACGATCCTTGTCAGAGAACACTGCCTGCGTGAGTTCGGTCGGGAAGAACCCGGGACCGATGGCATTGGCAGTGATGCCGAAGGGTGACCAAGCCTCGGCCATAGCACGGGTGAGCTGGCCGACTCCGCCTTTGCTGGCGCCATAGGCGATGCCGCCGGGAAACGCCCGCGTGGTCTGCAGCGAGGCAAAGTTGACGATCCGGCCCCAGCCCCGGTCCTTCATGGCGGGAACCAACGCCTGGCTAAGGAAGAATGGTGCCGACAGGTTCAGCGCCAGTGTCTTGTCCCACTCTGCAATGGTGACCTCATCTGCTGGCTGCCGTGAGTTCACCCCCGCCGCATGGATCAGGATGTCCGGCGCGCCGAAAGGGGCCGAGACCCTATCCCGCAGTGCACCCAGTGTGCTTCTGTCTGCAACGTCGGCGGCGACATGGGCAGCGCTTGGTCCAATTTCCGCGCAGAGGCTTTGCAAGGCCTCCGCCCGGCGGGCCACCACGACCACATTGGCCCCGGCGGCGGTGAGGGCTGCCGCCGCGCGCCGCCCCAGCCCGGAACTGGCGCCCGTGATACAGGCAGTGCGGCGTGCCAGGTTGAACAGTTTACTCGGATCAGCCATTGGCAGTCAGGTCAAAGGTTTCATCCGGGAAATACTTGGCCAGCCGCACGTCGGCGGCGCGGGCATGGCCCTCCATCCCTTCCAACCGGGCGATCCGCGCTGTGGCTTCCGCCACCGGCTTGGAGCCTTCGCGGGTAGCACGCTGCCAGGTTACGATCTTCATGTATTTGTGAACTGACAGCCCGCCAGTGTAGCTGGCCGCGCGGGACGTTGGCAGCACATGGTTGGTGCCCGCCGCCTTGTCGCCGTAGGAAACCGTGGTCTCCTCGCCCAGGAACAACGAACCATAGCAGGTGAGTTGCTGCAGCCACCAATCAAGGTCTTCTGCCTGGACGGTCAGATGCTCGGGCGCGTATTCATCGGAACAGGCCGCCATGTCTTCGCGGTCAGCGCAGAGAATTACCTCAGCATAGTCGCGCCAGGCGGCGGTGGCGTTTTCGCGGTTCACCTCGGGCAGGTCGTTGATGTAGCCGGGCACCAGCCGCATCACTTCCTCCGCCAGCGCACGGTCATCTGTAACCAGCCAGACCGGGGAGTTGTAGCCATGCTCTGCCTGGCTCACCAGATCAGTAGCCACAATGTGTGCATCTGCGGTGCCGTCGGCCAGGATCAGGCTGTCTGTGGGGCCGGCGATCATATCGATGCCGACCCGACCGAACAGAATGCGCTTGGCCTCCGCCACAAACTGGTTGCCGGGGCCGACCAGGATATTGGCCTTGGGCAAACCAAAGAGACCAAAGGTCATTGCCGCGACCCCCTGCACGCCGCCCATCGCCATGATCTTGTCGGCGCCGCAGATATGGGCCGCATAGACGATGGCGGGCGCCACGCCGACACCGGGGCGCGGCGGGGAACAAGCGGTGATATGCTTGCAACCGGCCACCTTGGCGGTGGTCACGGTCATAATGGCGCTGGCAATATGGCTGTAGCGCCCGCCCGGCACATAGCAGCCTGCAGCATCCACCGGGATCACCTTCTGACCGGTGATGAAACCGGGGGAGATTTCGGTTTCCACATCCTGCATCGTCCCTTTTTGCAGCTCGGCAAAGCGTCGCACATTGTCGTGCGAGAAGCGGATGTCAGCCTTCAGTTTCTCCGGCACCAGGGCGCAGGCCGCCTCGATCTCCTTGGCGGTCAACAGAACGTTACCCTCGTATTGGTCGAATTTCGCGGCGTACTCCAAGGCCTTGGCATCGCCTCCAGACTCAATATCGTCGAGGATGCCCTGCACGATCTTATGAGTTTCAGACGCATCTGACTTGGGCGTCAGGGTAGCCTTTTTCAGATATTCACGGGTCATTTCCAGGAGGTCCTACTTGTAGATATCAGGAAGCAGCGTGATCGAGATCGCCGGGAGATAGGCGATCAGCAGCACCACGATCAGCATGGTTAACACAAAGGGAACGGCACGGGCGGCGATCTTGAGGATGGACTCGCCGGTGATGCCGGAGACGACAAAGAGGTTGAGGCCCAGCGGCGGGGTGATGAAGCCCACCCCCAGTGCGGTGATCATCATGATACAGAACTGGATTTCGTTCATGCCGATGTTGTCGGCCAGGGGCTTCAGGATCGGCGCCAGGATCACGATGTTGGGTGTCGTCTCCATCACGCAGCCGGCTGCGATCAAGATGCAGATCATCAGAAGGATCAGTAGCGTAGGATCATCGGTCAGGCCGGTGACTGCTGTTACAAAGCCTTGCGGCACGCCCATGATTGCCAGCGCCTCGGCTAACGGGGCAGAAAAGGCGATGATCGGCAGGATCACCCCGTTCACTTTTGCGGAACTGACCAGCATAGCCGGGAAATCTGCCAGTTTCAGGGTGCCCAGGATGAAACCCATCAGAATGGTCACAACAACGGCCGTTGCGCCAGCCTCGGTCGGGGTCAGGCGGCCGGAGAAAATGCCGTAGAAAATGATCCCCGGAACGATAAAGGCATACCAGCCGGATTTCAGCGCCTGGCCCAGGTTGCTCAGCCATTCGCCAAGCCCCATGTTGCCTCCGGTTTCATAGGTGTAGAGGCGGTTCATGATGATGTTGGTGATCAGGATCGACACCAGGATCGCCAGCCCCGGGATCAACGCCGCCAGAAACAAGGTGGAGGCGGAAATTCCCAGCACGAGGCCAATGATGATATAGGCGATGGAGGGCGGGATCAGGATGCCTGTGCAGGCGCCTGCCGCCACAAGCGCACAGGCGTAGGGGCGAGGATAGCCGCTTTCGACAAGGCGGTTGATCGTCATCCGGCCCACAGCCGCAGCACCTGCCGCGTCAGAGCCGGAGATCGCCGCGAACATGCCGCAGACCAGCACCGTGGCCGAACCGAAGCCGCCGCGTGTCCAGCAGGTCAGTGCCTCGGCCACATCCAGGAATTTCTTGCTGAGCCCGGTGCGCACCAGAACGTCGCCGGTCAGGATGAACAGCGGTACTGCAGTTAGTGCAAAGGCATCAATACCGGTGAACAGGCTTTCGCCGATAGCGCTCAAGGGTAGGTCCCCGGACATCACCAGCATGGTAATGGCCGCGGCCCCGATGGCGGCCCAGACCGGCACCGCGAGTGCGATCAGGGCGACGAACATGATCACCGGAATGTAGAAATCCCAGCCAAGCTCGACCGTTTGATTAAGTGAATTCCACAGCATCGCTCAGGCCTCTCAATCAAACAGCTTGTCGCCTTCAAAGACGGGGGTGCCGTCACGAAGGCTGCGCAAATCGCGCCGGAAAGACTGGAACAATCGCCAGATCATCAAGGTGAATCCCAGCGGCACGGCGGCCAGAAACCAGACCATCGATATCCTCAGACCATGGCTGACGGATCCGAACTTAGCCGAGACATGCACCGTCTCGAAGGACCAGTAGAGCGCCACCAGCGCGACAACGAACATTACCAGATCCCCGAAGATGTAGATCAGCGCCTTGGTCCGCGGGCCGAGGTAGTGCAGGATCACGTCGATACGGATATGAGCGCGCTCTTTGACCGCCGCCGCAGCGCCGATCCAGGCCAGATATATGAATGAATAGCGGACAATCTCCTCGCCCCAGATCGAAGAATAGGCAAACAGCTCGCGCCGGATCACTTCAATCGCCATTGTGACGACAAGCATTGTGTAGAACACCAGAAGCAGCCAACGTTCTGCGTTCTGGTCGATGGTTCGCAGGATGTTCATTGCCATTCCCGGTGTTCATGCACACCCTCGCGACCAGTCCAGCGGACTGTTGCGAAGGTTGTTGTTGAAGAATAGGCCCGGTGCTTTAGCGCCCGGGCCCGGTGCTGCTCAGGCGTCGTGCACGTAGTATTTCCCTTGCGTGCCTGCGGCTTCTTCGAGCTTGGCGAAGTTTTCCATGGAGCCGGCGAGTTCGGTCTTGAAGGAATCCCATTCGCTAAGCTGATAACCGCCGGCCTCTTTCCACTCGCCCAGTTGGTCATCGCTAAGGGCATGGAACTCGACGCCTGCCTTGGCCAGTTCCGCCATTGCATAGGCACGGGCAGAAGGTACTTTGGCCAGATTCTGATGCGCGGTGAGCTCAGATCCCCACATCACACCTTCCTGAACATCGGCAGGCAGCGAATTGAACCACTCGAGGTTACAGGAATAGACTTGGCTATCCGGAACAGCCTGGGTGAATGTCACGTGGCTCAGGATGTCTTTGAATCCAAAGACGTAGAGTGCCCCGACAGATGGATCGAGCGCATCCGCGACGCCCTGTTTGATCGCAGAAGGCGTCTCGCCCCAAGCCACAGGTGTTGGGTTGGCGCCGACCATGCGATAATACTGCTGCAGCATTTTCGATCCCGGCACCCGAAACTTCACTCCTGCCATGTCGCCGGGCGACATCACAGCAGTGCCGCCCTTGCGCACCGCGACAACGCGAGGATCGATGTTCACATAAAACAGGGCTTTGAACCCGTTGGCTTCCACGTTGGGATGAACCTCTGCCTTCCAGAAATCTGAGTTCACCAGGTTGGTGAAACGTTGGTTGGAACCGCAGAGATAAGGCATGTTGATCAGGTCAACGGTGGAAGCAAAAGGCGCGAAATTGGACAATGAATGCTGCGCTGCCTGAATTGTGCCGCCCTGAACTTTCTGCACCAGTGCGCCGCCAGCGCCCAGCTGGCCACCAGGTGCCAGTTTGACATAGATTTTACCATTGGTAGCGTTCTGGATGTTTTCCTTCAGATCCAACTGCATGATCGGATAGCTGCGCGATGCCCCCAGGACATAGGCGGTGGCAACGGTCATGACATGATCTGCTGCACTCTCGCGCTCTTTCTCTTCCTTGGCGGTCTGAGCAGCGGCTTCTGAGGACCACAGCACACCGCCAGCACCGGCCACCACAGCCGCAGTGAATGAGCCGGTTGAGGCCAGTTTCAGAAAATTCCGGCGCTCAGCAGATTTGAGGCCATCCTTGGTATTCGTCATTGTCTTCCTCCCTTATGATCCGTCAGCTGCCGTTTTTGTTCTTTTGGTCAGCTTCGCGTTTGAGAATGGCCGCTACGAACAGGATCGAGGCGGCAAACAGAACCAGCATTTCTCCGACGTCTCCTAAGAAAGCACCGCCACCAAAGGCGCCCAACGCGACATTGGCGAAAAACACTGCAAAGATAGCAACAGCAGCCCAAAGGAACATCTCAGAACTCCGGAATCTTATCTTGAATCTATTTGTAAGCGCTTACATTGATAATGCAAGCGCTTACATCAGTGGGTGGGATCGGTGGATTTTTTAGTATGACAACAGTCAAAGACATGGCAGGCCCCGCATGGGAAAAAACCGTTCAGCTCCGACACTTAACGATGTTGCCAAAACGACGGGTGTTTCGACCGCAACCGTTTCGCGATGCCTGATTTCTCCCGACCGTGTGATCGAAACCACCCGCCCGCAAGTCTTGCAGGCGGTCGAATCACTGGGTTACACGCCGAGTTTTGCAGCGAGAGTGATGGCGGCAAAACGCGGCTACACAATCGGCGCCATTCTACCACTCATAGTTCTGGTTACTGCAATAACGGCGAAGGGGAGAATTGTGGGCGAACTCTCCAAAGTCCACGACAAGTAGTTCGGAAAGTCGCGCCAAATAGTCCGAATCCCTCTGTCGCGCCACAAGAGGATGGAAGCATTCGTTAAGGATGGGCAGCATTGATTGAAGAATAGATCATCAACTAAGTAGCGAATGCTACGGCACTCAAATTAGGATGATGTGTGGGTAAAATGATGGTAAGAACGGGTCTGGAAGAAGCTTTTCTCAGCTCAAACAACATCTTATGTTGGGTGTTTGGTAGCGGAGGAGGGACTTGAACCCCCGACACGCGGATTATGATTCCGCTGCTCTAACCAACTGAGCTACTCCGCCATGAGTGAGAGGCGATTTACGGGAGGGGCCGGAGAGGGTCAAGAGGGAAATGATGGTCGAAGCCGGATTCTTTTCACCCGATCAAACCGCCTCGGATTCGCTGCGTGCGGCTTCGGCGATCCTTCGGATGAACATGGCGCAGGTCTCCGGTTTGGTGATCAGGATCATGTGACCCGCTCCGTCGATCCGTTCGTTGCTCAGGCCGAACTGCGCCATCGGATCGCCCTGTGTCTGAGCCGGCAGGATCGCGTCCTGTGTTCCGTACAGAATCCCGCCAGGAACGCTTAACTCACTGTAGCGCGCCATCTGCGCCTCAAGGCTGGCGTTGACGCCTGCAATATCCTGCGAACCGGTGATGAAGGCCGATGGTCGCAGCCCCAGTGCGCCGCCCGCGCGGTCGAGGAAGTCGGCAGGCGCAGGTTCAGGGGAAAAAACGACGGCTAGTGTGTGCGGCGCGGTTTTGGCGGCCAGCGGCACAGCCAGAGTATTGCCGATAAAACTCCGAAGCCATTCGGCACGAATTTCCAGCGGTTTGAAGACCTGAGGCGTCGATGGCAGCTTTTGCGTCAGGGGGGCCAGCAGGGCCAGCGCCCCGGTCTTTTGGGGATGGTCCAGCGCCATGGCGAGCGATACCGCCCCGCCCAGAGAATGGCCAACCAGAATTGCGTCAGTGATGCCCTTGGCGTCCAAAAGCTCCTGTATCATCCTCCCCTGTTCGGGCAGGCGCCCCAGATCGGCCGTATCCCGAGTCGAATACCCGCAGCCTGGCCGGTCAACCGCGATGACGTAGTAGTCGTCGGCCAGCATATCGACCAGCGCATAGGTGAAATGCTGCAACTGTCCGGTCAGGCCGTGGATCATGACAATTGCTTGCTTCGACGGATCGCCCCGTTCGACGTAGTGAATGCTACCGCCGTTCACGGAAACGATATCGCCAAGCTGCGAGACCCGCTTCTGCCCATCAGCAGTCAGTTTCCGGGTCCACAGGTTCATTCCGATGAAAAATGCAACGATCAACAGAAGGATAATCAGGAACGTGTTCATCTCAGCGGTCTCCGCTTTGGGGTGGTGCAAGTTGGTATTGTTCCAGCCCGGACCGGGCCATACGCTTTTCATACTCGGCAACGGTGCCCGGCCAAAGCGTTGTGTTGCGGCCCTGTCCGTCCTGATACCAAGACGTACAACCGCCGGCCTGCCAGACGCTGTCGAGGTGACGGTTGCGCATCTCCTGGGTAAAGGCCGCCTGCTTCGCCGGGTCGGGCGAGATGGTGTGCAACCCTTTTCGGTTCATCTGATCCAGTACGCGGCCGATATGAGCGACCTGAGCCTCGATCATCAGTACAACCGAGTTATGGCCCAACCCCGTATGCGGCCCCAGCAGGATAAAGAAGTTCGGAAACCCAGCGATGGCTGTACCCAGATTGGCCTGCATTCCTTCGGCCCATGCCGCGCGCAAGGTCATCCCATCTGAGCCAGTGATGTCCAGTCGTTCACCCATGTCGGTCACATGAAAACCAGTGCCCCAGATCAGAATATCCGCCTGGGTCCGGCTGCCATCAGAGGCAGTGATTTGGTTGCCGTCGATCTTGGTCACCCCGTGTGAAATCACAGTTACGTTCTCTTGCGCTAACGTTGGGTACCAGTCATTCGAACTGAGGATACGCTTGCACCCGATCCGGTAGTTCGGGGTCAGGCGTTGGCGCTCTTCTGGGTCGGTTATCGCCTTCTCAAGCGCATGGCGCCACATCTTCATGGCAAAGTTAACCATCCGCTCTTCACCGCGAAAGACGCGGTGGCGGTACTCGAAGATCATGTAGATCAGCTTGCGTCTGAGCCGGGGCAGGGCCGGCACGCGTCGATAGAGGTTACGAACCCAAGGTGCTATTGGCCCATCCGGGCGGGGCAGAACGTAGGGCGCTGTGCGCTGGAAGATGGTGATATCGCCCGCCGACTTCGCGATCTTGGGTACGAACTGAACCGCCGATGCTCCGGTGCCGATCACCGCGATACGCTTGCCGGTAAGATCCGTGTCGTGATCCCATTGGGCGGAGTGAAACTTGGGGCCGGTAAAACTATCCGCCCCCGGAATGTTTGGAACGCTGGGCAAGTGTAGCGCGCCGACAGCCGAAACCAGAAACCGAGCCGACCAGTGCTGCCCGCCCTCGGTTTCCACTTGCCAGCGGGTGCCGTCCCAGCGGGCGGATTTCAGTTGCTGGTGAAAATGGCACAGGTCGTACAGACCCTCGTCACGGCAGACTTTCTGCAGATAAGCTTGAATTTCGGCCCCATCTGCATAGGCGCGGCTCCAGTCCGGGTTCAGGTGAGTCGCCATCGAATAGAGATGCGAAGGGATATCGCAGGCCACGCCCGGATAGGTGTTTTCACGCCATGTCCCGCCGATATCACTTGCTTTCTCAATTATCGCAATGTCGGTGATCCCGCGTTTGCGGGCCTCAAGCGCCATGATCAGCCCCGAGAACCCGGCCCCGACGACCAGCAAGTCCGCGCTGTGTTCCATGCGTCCGCCCCTCCCAAAGCGACCGAGATGGTTGGTACAGACTATAAGCCGGAAAGTGCTCGTGCACAGCCTCTCTTAAGGTCAGGGGGGTGTCGGTCAGGGATTAGTCTATGGACTCCAAGCGGCTGCACCCTGACGGCAGTCCCGAACCGAAGGTGTGGCGCGGTGTCCAAAGTGGACGGATCATCAGTCTCGACAGGATTGGGATGCGCCCGGAATCCATGATCTGGGTGTAGTCATCAAACAAAACATGAGCTGAACTAAATCCTGTGTTAGTTTTTTGCTGGGTAAAGATCTGAGTTCAGTGCACCAAAGGTGTATTTTTTGATCAGGTCTAAGAGTATATGTCGCAAAACTACAGAATATGTCGGTTCCAGCCCAATCGTCTGGAAAGCGACATTATACGCAAAAAATCAACAGTTGCTGCGTATGGACAGCGGATTGGGCATCCTGCCCGAATAGAAGTTTCAATGACCTGCCCGATGGAGGAGTGGTGAACAGCCACAGGGGATCGGGTCGAAGAAAAGACCAAGATTGGAGGCTCATCTTTAGGTGGGTTCAATCCAGCTATACCGTCAACACGGAGGAAAATATGTCGGTACCCGAACCATTTACGGATGTTGAGATAGAAACGGCAGATGCCGGTTTCTACGAGAATTACAGCGTCCCCATCGCTCTGATCAGCAAGGCCATCATGGTTGGGCTGGTTCTGTGGGCCCTTGTGTTTCCCGCCAATGCCAATAGCACGCTGGGCAGCCTGAACGGCAAGCTGCTTGAGGTATTCAACAGCTTCTACGTCGTCATCGTGGGGCTGTTTTTCTTTTTTCTGGCCGTTGTTGCTATCATTCCGGCCACCGGTCGCCGGATCATGGGAACGCCGGGTGAAAAGCCCGAGTTCTCGAACTTTTCTTGGTTTTCGATGATGTTTGGCGCCGGTCTGGGTGTCGGCCTGATGGTGTTTGCGACGGCTGAACCGTTAGGCCTGTGGGGGTCGAATCCCGTTGTGGTGTCCGGCGCCGTCGAGGGCAACTCGCCGGAGGCTCTGCAATCGGCCTATCGCTTCACCTACCTGCACTACGGCTTCCACGCTTGGGCGATTTATGTCGTCACCGGTCTGTCGCTGGCCTACTATGCCTATACCCGCAACATGCCGCTGACCATCCGTTCGGCGCTGACGCCTTTGTTCGGTCGTTACGTCAACGGCTTTTTCGGCCATGTGGTTGATGTTCTGGGCGTTGTCGCGACCATCCTCGGTGTCTCCGTGACCATCGGCTATGGCGTCAGCCAGTTCATTGACGGTCTTTATGCCATCACCGGGATGGAATGGATCATGGATCTGGGTGGCGAGGTTCCGACCCCGTCCAAAGTGGGTCTGATCTCGGGTCTGGTCGTCATCATGGGGCTGTCCATCATCTCGGCTGTGTCCGGCGTTGGCCGGGGCGTGAAGTACCTGTCGAACCTGAACCTTGTGCTGTCGATCATCCTGCTGGGTACCTTCGTGATTTTCGGCTCGTTCGTCTTTGCTATGACCACCTATGGCACTGCGATGGTGGATTACATCCTGCACTTCATCTCGCTGAGCTTTGGCGCTTATGGCCCGCTGTCAGCCGAGGCCTTTGCAGCCGCGCTGCCGGCCGAGGCGCAGGCGCATGCGGATGCCCTGATGGGCGGCGCGACCAATGCGTGGGGCAGTTTTGACGGCTTCAAGAGCGGTCTGGAAGGCGCTGCGGCGGAACTGGACGAGGCCACGCTGGCTGCGGCCTATGCGGCGGGTGAGCAAGGTCGCCAGTTTGGTTGGCAGGCCGGCTGGACCACCTTCTACTGGGCCTGGTGGATTGCGTTCTCGCCGTTTGTCGGCCTGTTCCTGGCGCGCATCTCGAAGGGCCGCACTGTGCGTGAGTTCATCTTGGGCTGTGTGTTTGCCCCGGCGCTGGTGTGCTTTGCGTGGATGACTGTTCTGGGTGGCACCGCGATCGATCTGGAACTGGCGGGTGCAGCAGAAGGTGCGATCATTGGGGCGTCGAACACCAACAAGCTGTTCGTGACACTGTCCTACATGATCGACGGCGGGCTGCTGTCCATGCTGAACGTGATGTGCGTGATCCTGATCATGACCTTCCTTGTAACGTCTGCGGACTCAGGCATTCTGGTGATGAACACCATCATGTCCGGCGGGAGCCAAGAGACCGGTATCAAGCACCGCATCATCTGGGGTGTGATCCTGACGGCTGTGATTGGTGCGCTGATCCTGGCAGCGGGTGAAAACAACCCGATGGACGCGCTGCGCAATGCAATGATCATCGGTGCGCTGCCCTTTACCATGGTGATGGGCCTGATGTGCATAGCGTTGGGCAAGGCGCTGTTCCGCGACAGCCAGCGCGACAAGCACGGCGTCGCGACGCAGGCCGCCGAGTAAAAACCTGCCAAAGAAAAATAAGGTGTCGCCCCGTCAGGGGCGGCGTTCTTCGTTTCGTAAGCAGTGTCGTTTCCTGCAATCAGATATCGCAATCAGTGATGTTTGAGTTTGGCGAATCCTTCAGTTTGGCGACAAGATTGGAGATACGCCCTATG
>NZ_JBQFTM010000033.1:0-7748 GCF_056538605.1 Ruegeria sp. BF7
GGTTCAGACCGGCGCCTATCTCGGAGAGGACGACATCGTCCGATACGAGGACGTCTACGCCCGAGGCCAAGGCGCAAAGGGCTGAACAGCCCAGGCTGATCGACGATAGCCGCCATTGGGAAGGGTGCACAGCAGGTCTCAAGGATTTACCATGACTGAAGTAAACGAATTTGTTTCGCAGAATATGGAAAACTCCAAAATGGATTTTTCCGGCCTGCGGGTCGCCATCGTGCACTACTGGTTTGTCGGAATGCGGGGTGGGGAAAGGGTCGTCGAAAGCCTGCTCGACCTGTTCCCGAACGCGGTCATTGTCACCCATGTGTACGATCCGGAAAAGGTCAGCGACAAAATTCGCAAGCAGGACGTGCGCGAAACGTTTATCTCCAAACTCCCCGGCGCTCGGAAGCACTATCAGAAATACCTGCCATTGATGCCTCTTGCGCTCGAACTGATCGACATGACCGAGTTCGACGTGATCATTTCAAGCGAAAGCGGGCCCGCAAAGGGGATCATCCCCCGGCCCGACGCCGTGCATCTTTGCTATTGCCATTCACCGATGCGCTACATCTGGGACCACTATCATATCTACCGTGCGTCTGCGGGACGTCTGGCAAAGCTCATAATGCCTTTCGTGGCGCACAAGCTGCGGATCTGGGATGTCAGCAGCGCCGCCAGGGTCGACCGTTTCGTGGCAAATTCCGGTTTCATCGCGCAGCGCATCGAAAAATACTACCGACGGGACGCGGATGTCGTTTTCCCCCCTGTCGAAGTGGCCGAGTTCAGTATTTCCGAAGACGTAGGAGACCACTATCTGCTGGCCGGTGAAATGGTGTCGTACAAACGGGCTGATCTGGTGGTGGATGCGTTCAACGCTTCGGGCCGCAAGTTGGTTATGGTCGGCGACGGGGAAATGCGCGCCGAGTTGGAACAAAAAGCCAGGAGCAACATCACTTTCCTGGGGCGGGTTCCCTTTGCCGAACTGAAACACCAATTCGCAACCTGCAAAGCGCTGGTGTTTCCCGGTGAAGAAGACTTCGGGATCATTCCGGTCGAGGTTATGGCGTCGGGGCGGCCGGTCGTGGCCTACGGCCGTGGCGGAGCCCTGGACACGGTTTTGCCCGGCGTGTCCGGTGTGCATTTTCATGAACAAACCGTCGACGCTCTGAACGCGGCGATCGACACGCTTGAAGCGGATGTGGCACTTGTGAATTCTCCGAAGAAAATACAGGCGCACGCTGCCCGTTTCGATCAGCAGGTTTTCAAGGCGCAAATTGCAGAATTGGTGGCACAGGAACTGGGTCTGGCCGTAACAGACGCGCGCAGCGCATAGTGGCCTTGAGCGACATGAACACAGGCACCATCGCAAAGTCCGGCAAGAGATTTGCTCTAAAAAGCCTGTCGGCTTTGTTCATTAAATGTGCGGCAGCCGGGCTTTCGTTCGTTATGTTCGTTGCCTTGTCGCGCGGCCTTGGTGACGACGGTTTCGGGCGGTTCAGCTTTGCCTTCTCGTTGGCCACGATCCTCGCAGTTGCCGGCACTGTCGGACAGCGCAATGTGGTCTTGCGCTTTGCCTCTTTCTACCTGCACGACCACGACGAAGCCAAAGCCCGAGCGGTCGTGCGGTTCAGCTACAGAATCGTTCTGCTGGGCTCTGCGACGGCTGCGTTGGGGCTGGCGCTTGTGGCGGCAATCCTGCCCGCCTTTGAAGGTCAGCGAACCCTGCTTTGGGCGACCGCGCTCTTTACCGTCGTTCTGGCTCTGGCCGAGTTTCAGCCCAACCCGCAACGGGCTGCGGGCTCTGTCTGGTGCGCGCTGCTGCCCAGGGACGTCATGTTTCGCCTGGCCGTCATTGCCCTGGCCATGATGGCCGCATCAGGTATGACCCCTGCGCTCGACCCGGTCACAACGTTGTTGATGATGTCGGGTATTCTGGGCGGGTTGTTTCTGGCTCAGTCCTTCCTGGTGCCGCTGACCAATCCGGTGCGGCTGATAGCCGATGATGCCGATTTTAGCCAAAAGAGCCGATGGATTTCCGCCTCATGGGGAATGTGGGGGAATTCGGTGGTCAATGCGTCTGGCCGGAATATAGCGATTGTCATTGTTGGCGGCCTTCTTCCAGCGGCCGTTGTCGGCGCGATTTTCGCCGCTTTGCGTACGGCCATGGTGCTGGAGTTATTCCTGATGGCGATCAACATTGTCGCCGCCCCGCTGCTTGCGGCACAGCTGGGTAAACAGGACTTTGACGCCGCCCGAAGCACCTGCCGCCGCATCAGCTTGATGTTGGGGATGCCAACATTGGCAAGTTTCGTGGTTTTTGTTCTTTGGGGCGATCAGGTGCTGGAACTGTTCGGCCCGGGATATGCCACGGCACATCCAGAACTCATCGTGATCAGCCTCGGCTATCTGGTCAGCGCTTTTGCGGGTCCGACGGCGCAGATCATGGAAATGTCCGGGCACGAGCGGGTTCACTTCGTGATGCTGGTTGTTACGACCGGTCTTTCTCTTGCGGCCTTGCCTGTCGCCGTCGCCCTATGGGGGTCAATGGGCGCAGCAGTGTGCATCAGTTGCAACCTCATCGCTCTGAACGTTGCAGCATATATCTACATTTTCAGAAAAATCGGTATTTCCTCAGGCCTTGTGAATCTGGCCTTGTTGACCAAGGAGCGCAGGCAGTGACCAACAACACCCTACCCGTCAATTTTCTGTATCTGGGTGGCGACAAGTGCGGGTCCACCTGGATTTGGCACATACTGAACCAGCATCCCGATGTTGCGTTGGCCAACGCAAAAGAGATTTTCTATTTCGACCGTTTCTATGACAAAGGCGCGGACTGGTATCGCCGTCAGTTTCCAGCACAGCCTCAGGCCACGCGGATCGGTGAAATCTGTCATGACTATCTTTATTCCGAACCAGCACTGGAGCGCATTGCCCGCGATCTGCCGCAAGACAGCCGATTTCTGGTAACTGTGCGCGAGCCGGTATCCCGCAGTGTCTCTCATTGGAAATACCTGCAAAAAATTGGCCGGACGTCGGCCAGCTTCGAAGACGCCGTGGTACAACAGCCGCAAATCATCGAGCATTCCCTGTTTGGAAAACACGTGAAAAACGCGGTGCATCACCTTGGGGCTGAACGGGTGCATGTCCTTGATTTTATGCAACTCAGAACGGATCCTAAGGGTTTTGGCCGGTCCATGAGCGACGCCCTTGGTATCCCCTTCGCGGAAACGATCCCTTATGAAGAGCGCATTTTGGAAGCCCAAGCTGCCCGCAATGCAATGCTGGTCGGGGTATTGCGCAATGGTGGTTGGATACTCCGTCACCTGGGGCTGCCAAGTCTGGTGTCAAAGGTGAAAAGCAGTCCGCTTGTATCCCGCGCGCTGTACACATCCAGCCCGGCGCAAAAGCCTGCTGAACCTTGTGCGGAGATACTGAATGAGTTGACTGAACGATTTGCGCCGGATCAGGCAATTCTGGCCGAACTCATGGGAACGGAGCAGGTTGCATGAAAATTGTTCTGGCCGCTGTTATGCACAGCCCGAATCTGGGTGACGGCCTGATCGCGGATTGTTTGACCGAGCAGTTCCGCCATCAGGACAGTGGGGTTGATATCCGCTGGCTGGATCTCGCCGGACGTCGGACCTTTGCAACGCCTTCAAAGGGTGCCCGCACCTTTCTGCTGTCTCTGCTGACCTGCTTGCCGCAAAGCTTGTCGCAAGCACTGGCAAAACAGTTGGTCAAACGGCAGATCCGCACCAGCCTCGAGCCGCTGATCCCGAAGAGTTTTCAAGATGCTGATGCCGTGGTGATCGGTGGCGGGCAGCTGCTGGGGGATGCGAACCTGAATTTCCCGCTCAAGATTGCCCGTGTCGTTGAAGAAGCGGAAAAGCGCGGCCTGCCAATCGCGATCCATTCGGTTGGTGTTGCAAAATCCTGGTCACCCCGCGGCAGGCATCTCTTCTCCTTATTGCTTGCCTCTCCGAATCTGCGTTTCGTATCCGTGCGCGATCAGGGGTCTGCAGACAATCTGCGTCACCACTGCAATTCGCTTGGGATTGACCTCCCTGAGATTCATATTTTTCCCGATCCGGCGCTGACCGCCGGTGAGCTGGAGTTGCCTCAGGCCCCTGAGGTCGCCGTCGGTGCCATCGGTGTCGGGATCGCCCATCCGGCCGCGATCAAAACCCACGCCGATCAGGACGCGCTGAATTTCAGACAGTCCCTGTCTCAGTATCAGGCGATCCTGGCTGAGCTTCAGCAGCGCAATGAAAACGTCGCTCTGTTCACGAATGGCGCGGGCGAAGACGAGGAGATGCTTGACGCACTCTGGCAATCTCTTCCCTCCCGGCAGGGAATATCCCGTCTGCCAAGGCCGCAAACTCCGCGGGACTTGGTTGCGGCGATCCAGGCAATGGATATGGTCGTTTCACACCGTCTGCACGCCTGCATAACGGCCCATGCCGTAGGAACGCCTGCCATCGGTTTTCGATGGGATTCCAAGGTTGACGGCTATTTCGCTCTTGTGGGTGAATCAGATAATCTGTTGCGTTTCAGCGAAAAGCCTGAACGCATTGCAGACCATGCCGTACGCCTGAAACAGACCCAAAAAACCGCAGAGATTGCGCAGCAAACACCCTTAATCCAAATTGGTGCGCATCAATTGCTAAACAGTTTGGCTGTTCAGGGCTTATCTGTCGCAAGCTGAAACCGATAACGTCGGCAAACAATTGGCCGGTTGACTAACCAGAGGCCAAAAGCGTTGAAAAAATACTCTACATAAACTCCATGCTTCTGAATAGCACATGGAAAAAACCTAAAAACGCCAACCCCGGAAACAACTTCGTGGGTATGAGCGTTGCCAAAACCGGGATGAAAAAGAAGAAGTATCGCGCGTTCTGAAAGGCATATGTGACGTGGGTGTAGAAAAAATACACCGAAAAGAAGCAGGCCACCAGCCAAAGGTGATCCTTTAGGTTTTGCCTGAATTCACGCGAGCAACATAAAAATACGGCTACGACCACCGAAAACAACGCGTCTATCCAGTAGGCTCCGGTATGCAAGCTAAAGAAATGAAAGCTGGCGAAAAACACCGATAAGCTCTCCAATGGAGAGTAATCCGGGTTGGCAACGTTTCTCGTCCAGTCGAACCGTTGTATCAGCCCGCCTATCCATGGAAACGAAAACGCAGCCCCGGTTTTCATTGCTGCATCCAGAAAAACCGCAAACCCTACAATGCCGATTGGCACCGATCTTTTGAATCCTGCGTTCTGCAGAAATAAAGCAGCCCGAAAAGTCAAAAGAACTCCGAGGTTTGCCTCACCGGTCACGTAGAGCAATGCAGCCAGTAGCGCCATCACCGCCCCTTCGGCTCTTGTAGAAAGGTTGGGACGTATCAAGCAGAGAGGAAAGTAAAAGAATTCCCAGTAGATCTTCGAGAAAAGAAAGATTGAAAGCGGCCATATCGCCGCTAGTAAAGCAGTCTTTTTGTCAATGAGCTTAAAAAAAATCAGGACAATGGTTATCCCAACATTGAATACGAACAAAACCAATCTGGTCCAGATTTCACTGGTCCATACGTGGTTCAATCGGGTGTTTTTTTCGAAAGACAGGAGGTTTACAAAAAATTCGACTGCCTTGATCTCATCCGGTCGTCTTTCATAGGTGAAGAACGCAGCCTGAAACGCGAAGTTAAAGACCACAAACAGGATAACCGCACCAATTATCAAGTACGTGTTTCTCTCGTTTGCCCGCCGATCCGCAATAACTTCGACCATTATTCAGACTTTTGACCTTTTTTGGTTTACTTCGTCGTCGTTGATTAAAGTCCATTCGACAACACGAAAAAAAATGCAATTGAACATGCCCGGCTTTTTCGCCCCGCACCCTATAGGCCAGTTACCGGATGAAAGCGAGAGGGCATTAGTCCAGCGGTGTTAGCAGTCGATGAGCCGCCGACCGATTTTGCGTATTTAGGTGTCGAGTAACAACTCTCCCCCAACGACGGTCAAGGCGCTGCCGTGCGCAACCTGAACCCGAGCGTCAGGCGTGACCCAGGCTGCGCGGCAGATGTTGTTTCTCAGGCAATGCCGCCCGATTTCTTTGCATAGAACTTGCGAACCAGTGCTTGTTCCTCGGGGCTGGGAACCCGGCTCATGTGAATGCTGCCATAGTTGCGGATATTCGAGGCATTGGGACCGAACAGCAGGTAAGGGTCCGTTCCGTCATCCGCCAGCGTGACACCACTCCCGGTAACGATCTGCCCGTTCACATTGGCAGACCTCTGGGCGGCGTCATGCGTTGCCGTAACCACGACATCAACGCCGATCAGCGACGCAGGCGCATCCACATTGGTCGGTGCACCACCAAAAGCAACCGTCACCCGCCGGGGCTGCGATTGTGGCGTCGAAATCAACGGTTGCCGCCGTCCGCCGTTGTTGCTGATGATATGGGCAAAGGCACGGTTGATGCTGATCGTCCGAAAGGCAACGGCTTCGAATAAATCCACCGAGAACGGCACGGTGCCCTGAAACTCCAGCAGGTCATCCACACCGTCGCTTTCCAGCCAGCGATGGGTGCCGTCGGTCTGATAGGTTGGCGCAGCTGCCGTATTCGGCGCCAGAAAGTAACCTCCCAGGGTGCCCTTGTTGTTCAGACGTCGGACGGGATCGCCCGCAGACGTTACTGGCACGGTGCCCGATGCGTCCTGAAACAGCGCGGAAAGGTCTGACGGGTCGCACCACAACAATGGGTCAAGGCCACCTATGCCGCCATGTTTGGTTCGAACTGCCAGTGTTGTCGTGGAAAGGCCAAGATCGATCATGCTGATTCACCCCATTGCGTTACCAGGACTGCGCGTTCCATCCATTCAGCGGTGCAGGGCCTGACAACCCGGTAAGAGTTTGGCTTTTGGGGCATGTTCTCAGTTCTCCATCTGGATACTAGTTTCAATCGCTCTCACCGATGTGCCGACCCCCCCCGGAACCGCCTCTGTGTGCGGTAATGCTTTAGTCATCCAAGCAAGGACGCCTAAAAGGGGAAGAAAGCCGCCCGCGATTTTTCGGTCAGCCGAGATGTTTTGCGAAATTCGTTGAATTCTTATTAGCCGACAGTCCGGCCTGTTCGGATCGAACCGCGGCCTCACACATTATACCTGCCCCGTCAGAGACGTTATGCTGGGGGATACTTACTGAAACGGCGCCAAACTTTGCGACGACCCACACTGCGCCCAATCGTGGCTGGACCAACAAGACTCAAAATCGAAGATCGACTCCACCTTCAAAACCACCAGGCATTTCCGGTCAGTGCCTCTCAACAATGGCTTTCGTTGGGTCGGAGCTGCCTGTTTCAAGACCATCTCACAAAATGTCGCATTCAAAGTCTTAGTCAACAGGACCCGAGCTTTGTCGATTGGACCGCTCGCGCATCATCGTTCGAGACCGAATCGTTCCGGTGCGAAGGTCAACGGCTACCTTTTCCTGCACAGAGTACGGTTTTTGAGGTTCGCTCATCTAACCTCAGTTTCAGTCTCAATAATCTCCGACACTCAACCTTCGATTGTATGTCGACGAGGTGTGTGGTATACCTCCGGCGACGAACCGCTGCAACTGCGCAACAATTGTGCAAGTACTTGGGTTTTTAACCCAAAATTTGTTTTAAATCGTAAATACGTTTCGTCGCGGGTTTATCCGGGGCGCCGTTTGATTGCTTCTTTGATGCATTAGCAGTTGCTCTATAGAGTCAGGATAAATTTA
>NZ_JBQFTM010000034.1:0-7718 GCF_056538605.1 Ruegeria sp. BF7
TCTGTCCCTTTCAACAATTCAAAGAACTGCTCGCATAACAAAGCAGGACCGATGTATTTCTCTGAACTTCGGTAAACTTCGCAACAGAACCGTGGTCGTGACCGTGGCCCAACCGTCCGCATGACCAGCCAGAACCAAGGCGATACTGAAAACGATAAGACCCTACGCGTCATCAATTACAACCACACCCTTCAGCGTTTCAGTGAAACTGTTGGTTGTTCCAGATTGTTTGATCACATCGGTCATTGCAGCCGGAGCTGTTGACGTGGCTGTTGCGGCCAACACCAACGCCAACCCAGAGGGCAGCCCAATTGCTGTCAATCCGACAGACGCAATAACGACGGTCGCAACCACAATCGAAATCGCCAGAATAGCTCGACCATGGCTTGCCAAGTTCTCCCGCGTCAAAGACCCCCAAGAAGAAACGCGACCATCGTCAAGGCCACAATGGACACTTCATCGAACCACATCAACCTCGTGCGGGATCAGCCCCATTCCGGCGTTCCCGGCGATCAGACCGAGGAAAAGTAAGTTTGTAACCCGAGGAAGATGCGTGGCCCGGCCAAGCTGATCGACCGCCAATCCGGCGAGGAAAAGAAAACCAAGGGTGATCAGAAAGCCGGCAACGTCCATAGATAACCAAGCGTTAAGTACTTGCTGTGAATAGTGTCACTCCAATCTAGCCTACCAGAAAACAATGTCTGAGGGAATGCGGGCGATTCACCTTGGGTTCATTCAAATAGCTTAAAAATAAGGGATTTTGATCTGTATTAAGGCGGAGTTTCTCAGCAGACGGTACAATTGCGAATTCAGGGAATGAGGAGGAACTTTCTATGTCGACCAAGAAGTCTAACTCAAACCACCGAGCCAGTCTTATGTGCGTATTCAAGCAAATTCAGCCGCCAATTGCCGGCAATCCGGCCTTTGGCGCTCAGATTGAACAGTTCTGGGATGCACAAGAGAAAATGCTAACAGAAACAGAGGCTTTTGCACAGCATTGGTTCGAACGACGGCATGAGGCGGTTCGAACGGCGCTGCAAGCGGCGCGCACTGTGTCGTCGTCGAACCCGTCTGATCCCTCGAAAGCCCTTCAGAGTATGTCGGAATGGCAGCGCCACTCGACTGAGCGGTTGGTCGCGGACGCTCAGGAATGGTTCGAAACCGTGTCCCGCTGTGCGGCATATGTTGCTGAAACCGAAGCTGAGGCTGTAGAGAAAACAGTCGATGATGTTGCGGCCGCGGCAAAGACTGTGGGTAAATCCTCGAAGTCTGAACCTGTTTAGGGTTCCTTCCGCAGCGGATACCAGAATGAAGGCCCAGGAGCCTTAGAAAGGAGTTCGTATGTACAAGAACATCCTGATCCCTGTTGCATTGGACCAAGACCACGACACGCGAGCATCTTTTCAGGCTGCGCGCCAATTGGCCGATGCAGACACCGTATTCACCGTCGTGCACGTTCAGGAGCCGATTCCGGCATATGTCGGGTCTCAGATTCCAAGCGGAGTACTTGCGAATACGCGGCATGAGATTTTGGAAAACCTGAATAAGAGTGCCTCTGAAATCCCGGGCGCGGAGGTTCGGCTTATCTCTGGGCATGCGGGTAGGGCTATCGTCGATTTCGCAGATGAGAACGATGTCGATTGCATCGTTTTGGCTTCACACAAGCCAGGTTTCGGGGACATTTTTCTTGGCTCTACTGCAAACCGAGTTGTGCATCACGCTAAGTGCTCGGTGCATGTGATCCGCTGAAGCGTCATCGGCGGCTTCAGCCTGTTTTGCCGAGTTTGCGTTTGTAGGTTCGACGGTGAGTTTGTCGGGCCGCCGTATCGAGGGTCTTGCGTTGCATCAAGCCCGGCTCCCATGACCACGTGCCGAGATGCCATTGGTCTGAGCCGTAGTTTCGCGTCAGTGCATGTGTGTGAAGCGGTGATGACCTAATGCTGACCTAAATCGAAAGGTGGGGACTCTCGAATAAGATCGAATGGTCGCCCAAAAGGAACAACATCATGACGCTTGCAATGGTTTTCAGGGGTAGTGGTCGCACGCTTCATCCTGAAGGTATCGAACTCCCGCCACCAGACGAGCAAGAAATTCTGATCAAGGTCGAAGCATGTGGTGTCTGCCGGACTGATCTGCATGTTGTGGATGGGGATCTCAAGCATCCTAAACTTCCATTGGTTCCTGGCCATGAAGTTGTCGGACGGATTCTGAAAAAAGGTGATGGCGTGACCGGTTTCGAAACTGGGCAGCGGGTTGGAGTGCCCTGGCTTGGATCCACCTGCGGACGGTGTCGATACTGCCGAGACGAGCAGGAAAACCTCTGCGATGCCCCAGTCTTTACAGGATACACGAAAAACGGTGGTTTCGCGGAAGCGTGCCTGGCCGATGCTCGATTTGTCTTTGCGTTGCCGGAGACAGCTGATCCGGTCGCGCTCGCGCCTCTATTGTGCGCTGGACTTATCGGATTTCGCTGTCTTCGAATGGCGGAAGATGCAAAAGATATTGGGTTCTATGGGTTTGGAGCGGCCGCACATATCCTGGCGCAACTTGCGATTTGGCAGGGCCGAAGTGTTTATGCGCTGACCAGACCTGGCGACAATGAGGCCCAAGCCTTTGCTCGAGATCTGGGGGCGGCGTGGGCCGGCGGTTCCGATGAACAGCCTCCGGTGGATTTGGACGCCGCGATCATTTTTGCACCCGTAGGATCACTTGTACCAACGGCGTTACGTGCTGTGCGAAAGGGCGGCCGCGTCGTTTGCGGCGGTATTCACATGAGTGATATCCCCTCATTTCCCTATAGTGACCTTTGGGGAGAACGGCATGTCCTTTCTGTGGCAAACCTCACCCGACAGGATGGCGAAGAGTTCTTCGCGGTTGTCGAAGGGGCTGGTATCAAACCGCAAACGCACGCCTACGCACTGAATGATGCCAACCAAGCTCTATCGGATCTGCGAGACGGGCGCTTACAAGGTGCCGCGGTTTTGGTTCCCTGAACGGGCATTCAAAAGAAAGGACCATATTGTCGGTTTAAACGCTGCTGTTGGGATTGGTTTGGGTGCAGTTAACGGCATTGTCCGAAACGTCACTTGGCAGTCGCGTGACAGCAAGCTGACACATTATCGCGTTTTCTCTTCAAATTCTCACTTTCTTGCTAGAAAATCGAGCTGGACACACTGATTTCAACTCAGCACTCTTAAGATTTGCAAGCGAGTATCTTCAATTGAGCAAGAGGTTTTGCACAGAGTCCATGCAATAGGGTTTGATTGCCTTTTCAGCTGCATCTCCAGAACTCTCGGGGTAGCGTCTGACGCCGATTTGCCGCGATTTAGAATTCGGCGGCTTAATTCTTCCGGCGCTGCATCTAACCAGATGCCATCAAAGCGAATGCCAATATCTCGCGCCGCCCGTTCGATGTCATTTCGTCGGTCAGGACGGTCAAAAACCGCATCGACAACTACAGGGCACCCGGCCTTCAACAGTGCGGTGGCGCGACGCGCCATCGTACCATAAACCTTGTCCGAAACACTCGGTCGATAAGCGCTTTCAGGTAGTTTGGTATTTGGATCGACACCAAACATTGCTTTGCGTGTCCGATCACTTTCTATCAATCTTGCACCGGGAGTAGCCCCAATCACAGGAGCAATTACACTGGATATAGTCGACTTGCCACTGCCACTAAGACCGCCAATCGCCACCAGGCGCGGTTTCGTGGTTTTCAGCAGGGTTGTTGCCAGGTCATAGTAACTATGTGCCTCCCGCTTCTTCGCAAGGGCGGCTTCGTTTTCGGAGTCCTCGGATTGCGTTGCGAGTACATGCGCTCGCACGGCTGCACGAAGAGCAATAAAGAAGGTTAGACAAGGAAAGCCGTCTTCTTCCTCCGAACAATCCATGTATTGGTTCACGACGAGGTTCGCGAGAAGCCTCAGGTTCCTGTGCCACAGGTCCATGGCCAGAAAAGCCAAATCATAGAGAACGTCTACAGTTGCCAGCTGATCGTTGAAATCTATGCAATCAAACAGTCTCGGACGCCCCGCGAACATGCAGATATTTCGTAGGTGAAGGTCGCCATGGCAGCGCTTAATGCACCCACGCGCGGATCTTTTCTCAAGAGTTGCAGCCATCCTTTTCAATTGCAGGCGAAAAGCTTCATCGATTTGGTCAATTTCGGCATCTGAAAACACTGTGCTCTGTTTAAATCCGGCCTGGTTTATGTCTAAGACCGCTTTGACATTATCGACTCCACCGGTTTGGATTTTTTTCGCCACAACATGGGCTTCTGCGATTGTTTTGGCTAAGTTGCTCAGGATGCTCGGTGTCAACTTTCCTCGCAAAGCCATTTGGTCCAGAATAGCTTCTTGCTCAAAGCGCGCCATCTCGACAACCGCGTCGACGACGTCCCCAGAGCCATCAAATCTCAGCTTTGATCCACAACGTTTAATACGGCGAACCCCAAGGTAGATGTCTGGCGACGTAGCCTTGTTAAGCCTCAACTCTTTGTCACAGGCAACAGAGCGAATTTCCGCAGTTGAGAAATCCGCATATGGCAACCGGACTGCCTTCTTAAGCTTGAAGGCTCGATCCCCGGCAAGAAACACAGTGGAGATGTGGGTTTCGATGACGTGAATCGGCCCGTCAACGGAGTAGGTAGCGGGGTCTGAAAGGAATGCCATCACTTCGCTTTGGTCTTCGACTATCATCTTAGGCGCTTATCGACCGAAAAATTAGTGCGCTTCCAATATACTACAGAAAACATTCACCCAATTTGAGATGCATCAAGGGCTGAATAAAACCAGTGTTCTTCAATTCACAAAGTGTCAAATACCATTGCACGCAAACCGATAGGCTATTCAAAGCGGCCTCTACGCGTCACAACCCGTTAGTTCACCCGACCAACCTAGTTGGCCACGATTAGCATCAGGCATTCGGTGCTCTTCCCTCCAAGCCCGAGTTCCACGGATCACGTAAACTTAGTATTTGGTACGATGCACGACCCTGTTCGCAGTCGAGCGGAGGAAAATATCCTCGAAACCCGGCTCTTACCGTTTAGTACCGCCAAGAAAAGCAAACCAATAGGCCAGGGCCACTCCTCCCGCCCCGCCGACAATGTTGCCAAGAGTGACCCACAATAGGTTGGCAGCCGCGGCGAAAATCGGCACAGTTGCCCCCGCTGCCCAGCCCTGCGGGAAGAAGAACATGTTCGCAATCGAGTGCTCGAGCCCCAGCAGCACAAATGCTGTGACGGGCCATAATACAGCCAGGACCTTGCCGGCGACGCTGCGGGCGGCGAAAGACAGCCATACGGCCAGGCAAACCAGCCCGTTGCACAATGCGCCACGGGCGAAGGCCTCCATCGGTTCCAACCCTGCTTTGGCATTGGCGATCCCCACTGCGGTGCTGCCCATCGGCCCCTCGAGCAGGCCGGTCAGGGCGAAGGCAAATGCAAGCCCGACGGCACCTGCGAAGTTTCCGGCGTAGACGATGCCCCAGCTTCGGAACAGCAGCCGCAGCGGTATCTTGCGGTCGACCGCTGCGATCACCATCAAAACATTACCAGTAAACAACTCTGCCCCACCTGCGATCACCAGGATAAGGCCTAAAGAAAATACTGCTCCACCCAGAACGCGGATCGGCCCTGCAGCGCTGTCTGCTCCTGTGACCGCCATCGTATAGGCCGCTGCGCCAAACCCTATGAATGCTCCGGCTAGCATCGCAAGAACGAGCATGGGTGCCACTGGCAATTTTGCCTTTGCGACTCCAGCAGTCTCAACTAACGTCGCGATTTCAGCGGGTTTGTGAGCATCGAACGGGGCCGGTGTCTTCATGTGGGGCTCCATAGTGTGCACGGATCTAAATAGCAGGGGTTCACAGCATGTCTTCTGACCTGGAACTGATGCGCAAAAAACGGGAAGCTCACTCGTGGTTAGGGTAATGTCGCCTAACACAGTTTGGTGCGCGGTCATGTCCACAGGCACCCATGAGCCCTAATTCAGCCCCCGCTTTCATGCCACCGATTTCAAGTAGTGTAAGTATGTTTCCATTTACACCGTCGGGAATTCAGCGTCACGGAGTAGCCATCGAATCTTAGTTCTGTCACAAGGCTTCAATGCAGAGCTTTGGGATCGTCATCGTTTTTGCGCCGATTGGGACTAAGTTTAAAAACTAGGCGACAGTTAATACCGCACAAGTGGCATTACGACTGATGCCTTGAGAGGTGCTCCCTTGAATTAGGCTACCAATGCTACCCAATCCGCGGCGGCCCGTCACAATCAGGTCAGCTGTGCATTGCTCGGCGCATGCGATGATCTCGTCGACCGGATCACCGCGTTGGTTATGCGTTTGAGAAACCGCCTGATTATACTCTTCGGCAATCTCTTTACCCGCGGAAATGATCTTGTCTGCTGCCTGCTGCACCTCTTCGTCTGAAGGCATTGTCGTGACGGCGTGATAACCAGCAACCGCGCCCATTGCGAACGCCACGGTTTGCGGCTGAGGTGTATGAACTAGGTGAATTTGGGAGCCATATTTGCCTGAGATATCACAGGCAACGCGCAGTGCTGCTTCTGACGCCTCCGATCCATCCAAGCCAACCACGATCGTTTTGAACATATCGCGCTACCTCCTTAATGAGGGTTTAGTATGGGTGAACTTGCGCCAACTAGCTTTGACTCAAATCAACACTTTTCGCTGCAACTTCCAGCGCAGTCGTCCGTCCATTTCCAGAGGATCCATGGTACCTTAACCAACCTTTTAGATTCGTTGGGTTTGCAAGCGGGTCATGCCAAAGGAATGTGTCGCAAACTGGCTCTGTCGCAAACTCTGGTGTCGATCACAGCTATCGCATTGGCAGGCGGTTGTTACTCAGCTAGGTCTGCAAATTGACGGAATCCGTTTGTCGAAGGTTCCAGCTGACCCTTGCGGATCATGTTTGCGGTCTCGATTCCTGCGAGTGTCGCTGCAGCAGAGGCGGACCTCTTGAAGCCGAGCATCGGCCTCGTGAGCCGCTTGATGAACCGGTGATCCTGCTCAATGATGTTGTTTAAGTATTTTGATCTGACAGTGTCGATCTTAACCGGTATCCGCAATCGCTTGAAGATTTTGTTGATCTCTTTGATCCCGGCCGCATTGCTCCTGCTTTTGTCGATGGTGATACGTTTCGGGATGCCATTGTTGAGCAATGCGTTGGCGAAGAACTTCTTTGCCGCTTTCGTATCTCGCTTCTTAGAAAGCATGAAATCAAGGGTTTGACCGTCACGATCGACGGCCCGGTACAGATAGACCCATTCATCGCGAACCTTTACATAGGTTTCGTCCATGCGCCAAGAATCTGCTGTCTTGGTCTTCCTTTTCTGAGCCGCGCGAGCGGCCAGGGGCGAATACTTCACGACCCAGCGGTTCAGCGTCGCATGATCAACGGGCACACCACGTTCCGCCATGATCTCTTCCAGGTCACGGTACGAGACGCCGTACCGAACGTAGAAATAGACCGCGAACAGGATCACAGATTGTGGAAAATGTGCACCTTTGAAGTCGATCACCGGAGATTCGCAAACAGTATTGCAGACCAAGCACCAGTTGGATCAAACCGCGCGAAGGTGCAACAGGCCGACCAAAGTTTGCGACAGAGCCCGGCAAGACACTTGGCTTCATGCTTTCACGACGTCGAAACAAACCAGCCGCCACCAAGTTCTTCGTTCGAATGCTTGAATGCAATGGCCTTC
>NZ_JBQFTM010000035.1:0-7638 GCF_056538605.1 Ruegeria sp. BF7
CGGATTTCCCCTGCACATCACCAACCCGAGCTATGGTAAGCCGGAACCAAGGCAATTCTTCGATCGTCGGTTGTTGTGGCGGTGTCCAGAAGATCTTGGAAAGGATGTCGCGGCTGTGCCGCCCCTGGACCGCGATGTTGTGCAACTGGTCCGTCGAGTTACGCACCCAGACATTCATATTTCGCTTTAGTGCCTGTTCCTGCAGCCACAATCCGCTGGTGTCGTTGCCTCCAATCCAGCGGAAATTGGTCTCACCCAGCCGGTAGACCGTGCCATCGTCTATCATACCTCCATGTTCGTAGCACATGGCCGTATAGACGACCTGACCAACGCTCAGTTTTTTCATGTTGCGGGTCACGCAAAGCTGCATCAGCTCTTCTGCGTCAGGTCCGACAATCTCGTATTTCCGCAGAGGGCTCAGGTCCATGACGGCGACCTTATCCCGGCAGGCCCAGTATTCAGCAATGGCACCATGATTGGTCATCGTGTTGGGCAGCCAATAGCCGTTGTATTCGACGAAATCACGGGTGTGCCGTCCAAAGCACTCGTGAAATGCTGTTTCCTTAGTTTCTTCCACATCCGCCTCCGCAGATTTTCTATAGCCGTAGGATCGTGTAAAATCCTCGGTCGCCTTGTAGGTTCGCACTTGAACATCGGTTGGGTTCCAGCCGTTTGCCGGATCGATGTCACAGGGACATCCAGTGCTGACGCAGACCAAATCAGTCAGTGCCCGCAGCAGGACGAAATCACCGGGGCGAGACCAAGGATCGTCCATGCCTATGGCATTGGTGTCGTCCAGTATTGTGTTGAAAAAGAAGTTGATCGCAGGCCATCCACCACGCGGTTTAATGCCATACCGATCCAGATCCTTGTTGATGTTTTCCGAGCAGTTCACGTGGCCCGGATATCCAAGATCTTCGTAGTATCGCGCCGTGCAGGCGAGACCGAAAGTGTCATGGCGCCCGCACGTATCCTGAACGATCTCGATCAGAGGTTCCTGGTCGACCGACCAGTACTTCGAGAATATGCCCGGTTGTGGATACAAGCTACCCATCAGGCTGCGAGTCGTTGTCGGGTCGATTTCGCGCTCGATCCCCTGATCCAGTGCGCGGCGGCTGAAGGCTTGAAAATCCGAGCACTCTCGTCCACGAACATCCACGATCTGAATGAATTCGCCTGCCTTGACCTCATAAGACTTGGCATTGCCGGGCTGAATGTTGATGTCCTTCAGAGGATCAGCCAACGGATCCGGCGGGCCGACAAGGGGCTTTTCCAATCCGGGTGCAGAGCGCTGGAGATACAGGATGATATCCGTGGGCGGGTTGTTGTCCTCTGGACGCATTGCCATGCCAGGTGCCGCGACAATCAGAAGACCATCACTTTCCGCCACGAAATGAACCATATCTCCGGGACGAGACCCATCGGTGAATGCGCGAATTGCGTCGCTTTTTCCGATGTCGAAACCCGCGACTTCCAAAGCTTGCAGTACCTTTTTCCCCGAAGCGGAGCCATTTGCCAGCGTAGCAATCAACCCTTCGGGCCGCCCATGCCCCTGCGCGCCCAGCATGGCCGCATCGGAACTCCGGTCAGGGGCAAAGAAGACCATTTCTGCTGGTTGCATCCCATCGCGATCCAGCAGCGTTATGGTATCTCCCTTGGATACCGGAACAGCGCGTGACCCCATTCCGGGGACCGGGTGGCGCTCTGTCCCATGCGGCAGGATTGGAAGGCCGGGGGCCAGAACCCCGCTGCGTTCGAATGGCACTTCGAAAACCGGCTTAACATTCATAGTGCATCTTCCTGAGTGGCTTGGGTTGCACCGCGGTGGGTGACCACCAAGAGGCATCCCGCCTCGGTGTGCGAATAGTGGCTTGACCCCGCAGCAAGGCTGACAAAGTCACCGCTACGATAGCAAAACCCATCGTGATCGGTCAGATCGCCTTCGAGGACGAAGAACTCTTCTGGCCCGTGATGGATATGAGGGTTGGAGCGTGTGCCGGGCGCCATCTTCATCAGATAGCTGCCTTGCCCGGTTTCCTCATCAAAGCTGACGTTCTTCCACCAGATCTGCTCGTCTAGCAGGCCTTCCATCCGCATTGGGACAAACCCTGTATCGTCGAATCGTGCTACGGTGCGTCTGTTCTGTAGCTTTGCCATCTCAGTCGAGCCCCAGTCGTTTTTTACGCTGTTCCGCCCAGCTGCTGATGGCCATGTCAAAGGTCAGCGCCATCAGCGACACGTTCAGACCAAGGACAAAATTCTTGCCCAACTCGGTGCCTGCCAGTGTGCGCTGCAATTCCTGTCCCAGGTCCTGCGTACCGATGAACGCCGCGATGATGACCATGAAGAAGGAAAACATGATTGCCTGATTGAACCCGACCGCCATTGTCGGCAGCGCCAGAGGGAACTGCACCGACATCAGCTTTTGTCGACGGGTCGAGCCGGACATGTCGGCAGCCTCGGTCATTTCCGGCGGTACGCTGCTGAGGCCAATAATAGTGTACCGGATCAGCGGCACAGCGGCAAAGATCAGGATCGAGAAGACAACAGCCACATCGTTGACGCCGAACAACATGATCGCGGGGATCAGGTATATGAAGCTTGGAAAAGTTTGCGCGGTGTCGCAGGCCAGCAGGATGCTCTTGGACCAGCGAGTGGACCGAGCAGCGACAACACCCAAGGGGATACCGATCAGTGTCGCCAGCGCGACTGCTGAAATCACAGTGTAGAGCGTGATGACCGACCGATCCCACCAGCCCGAAAAAGCCACGATTGTAAAGAAGACTGCGGCATAGATACCGGGCCTACGACCACCGACCCAATAGGCAAAGGAAACAACCAGCAGGATGAAAGCAGGCGTCGGAATGGCAAGCAACGTGTTCCGGAAGGGGATCAGAACCTTGACGTTCAGGAACCAGCGCAACCATTCGGTTGTCCCTTTGATGACATCGATTGCCAGGAATGACTTGATCACCACGTCGATTTCCTTGCCCTGGCTCAGATGCTGCTTGCGGCCGACCTCGGCCAGGATCGGGAAGATCTGCGACAGCAGAGTGAACCCAACAAACAGACCCAGCGCAATCAGTGAGGTCTGATGCCGCTTCCACCACGGCGTATCACGTTCGAAGTGAACAGGCTGTTTGACGACCCAGGCCTTGGACATCCGATCGAGCATGACGGCCAGAAGAACGATGGTCACACCAATCTCAAAAGAACGACCTAGTTTGAAGCTGCCCATCATCGCCAATAGCTTGGCACCAAGGCCGGGCATGCCGATGAAGGCGGTCAACACCACCATAGCCAAGCACAACATGATTACCTGATTAACGCCAACCAAAATCTCGGTGCGTGCGGCTGGAACATAGACATGGCGCAGCATCTGCCAACGGGTACATCCAGACATCTTGCCTGCTTCGATCACTTCGGGGCTGACCTTCTTCAGGCCCAGAGTGGTCATCAGGATCATCGGCGGGATGGCAAAGGTAATCGTCGCAACTGCACCGGCTGTTGGCCCGACTTTGAAGAAGATCACGGCGGGCAAAAGGTATGTAAAAAACGGTAGAGTTTGCAGAACGGACAAAACCGGTTTCAGCATTCTTTCGAACCAGCCGTATTTCCACGCAGCGATACCCAAGGTCAAACCCAGCAGAAAGGCCAGTGGTGCCGCAACCACAATGACGGACATTGTTTGCATGGCCATCTTCCACTGTCCGATCGCGGCGGTCCAGATGAAGGTTCCGGCCCCCAAAACGGCCAGTCTCCAACCCCCGACAGCATAGCCGATCACGGCTGCAACAGCGGCGATTGCCGACCATGGGATTGGCCCTAAATAGGGCCAGCGACGCTTGCCCTCCAAAAGGTTAGCTGATGTGTCCAACAAGAACTCAAGCGGGCCTTCAGCGATAAAGCGGGTGACGTAGATTAGGCCAAGATCGTTTTGAATGAAGTTAAAAATAGCGTCCAAAACCTGCGCTGTTGGCGGGATTGCAGCCTCTGGAATCCGGTTCAGCCATTCAGGCAGAATACCAACAGCCTTGGCAAGGATCAGCGCAATGGACGCAACCAGCAGTGCAGTAAGCACGCGAGTACGCCCCCACGGTTTGTCCGAGGTATCCGGCAGTTCAGTGGACAGTGTCGCCATCACTCGGCTCCGAGCAGAACATTCAACGCTGCGTCACGTTCCAGAACGCCGGTGACAACGCCTTTGTCATCCGCGACCGGCAACAAGATGCGGTTGTCATTGACCAAAACCCGTGCCAGTTCGTGGATGGTTGAACCGCCATTGATTGGCGCGCCTTCCAATGCGTGTCCGTTGACCGGTTTTGCCAGTCCTTTCGCGTGCACCACGCGGGCTTTGTCGATGTCCTCGGTGAATTTCGCCACGTATTCCGTGGCGGGCTTCATGACGATCTGATCCGGCGTATCGCATTGTTCTACCGCGCCATTGCGCATGATCGCGATCCGATCCGCCAGACGCAGCGCCTCGTCAAAATCGTGAGTAATAAAGACGATGGTTTTGCCCAGCATCTCTTGCAGTCGCAGGAATTCATCTTGCATTTCACGACGGATCAACGGGTCAAGGGCCGAAAATGGCTCGTCCAGAAACCAGATATCCGGCTCAATCGCCAAAGAACGTGCAATGCCGACACGTTGCTGCTGGCCGCCGCTAAGTTCGCGCGGAAAATACTCTTCACGGCCCTCAAGGCCGACCAGTTTGACAACTTCCAAAGCGCGTTCGCGCCGGTCATGGCGATCCTGGCCACGCATTTCCAAAGGGAACGCCACATTGTCCAAAACGGTACGATGCGGCAGCAGGCCAAAGGACTGAAACACCATGCCCATCTTGTTGCGCCGCAACTCGATCAGTTCGCGCTCGCTCAGGCTCATGATATCCTGACCGTCGACCTCAATGGTGCCTCCGGTGATGTCATGCAGGCGCGAGAAACAGCGCACCAGAGTGGATTTTCCTGATCCCGACAGCCCCATGATGACCAGCATTTCACCCCGACCAACCTCAATCGATACATCCTTGACCCCGGCGATGTAGCCGTCAGCGCGAATCTCGTCGAAGCTGCGGTCTGCCGGCATAGACTTCAGATAGCTGTCGGGCGAGGGTCCAAACAGTTTCCAGACGTTTTTGGCTGAGATTACAGGCGCTGTGGTGGACATGGCTGCCATTCTTTCTTGTTAAGCGTGGCCTTACTGCACTGATATCAGCAAGGCCACGCAAGTTTCGTTATGTGTGGCCGAGTAATCAGCTGCAGGCGCTGATCCAGGGATCAACAACAGCACGGTTGGCATCCAGCCACTCAGTTGCCGCATCTTCCGGTTCCAGTTCGTCAGTATCGACCAGCTTTGCCATTTCCGCGATCTGCGGATTGGTGAACGAGATGTTGGTCAGCACACAATACGCGGTTGGCCACTTGTCCTTCATACCATCCCATGCCGCCTTTTTCAGATAACCGGTGGCAGGGTTGCCGCAATCATATAGCGCATCGGGGTTCGGACCTTTCGAAGGATCCTTGTCGCAGCCATCTTCCCATGCAGGGAATTCAACAAACTCACCGGGCCAGACAGCCTCGGCAAAGTTGGGTGTCCAGTTGAAGACCAGAACAGGTTTCTTATCCGCTTCTGCCGCGCCAATTTCCGCCCACAAGGCCGCCGCCGAACCCGCGTTGATAACGGTGAAGTTCAGATCCAGCGCTTCGGCACGTTCCTTACCGTGCTTCAACCAGTCAACCGGACCATCCAGATATCGGCCCTTGTCGCCGGTTTCCGCTGTTGCAAACAGGTGCGCACAGTCGTTCAGAGCTTTCCAGTCGGGCAGGCCTGGGCAGGATTCCTTGGTCCACATCGGATACCACCAATCCTCCCGCGTGACCGCATCATGATTGCCCGCATCATGCAGACCACCCTTTTCCAGCGCGGCGCGGAACGATGCACCAAACGCGCCTTCCCAGACTTCCATCTCAAGCGTGACGTCGCCCAAGCGCACCGACTCGTACACCGCCTGACTATCTGTTGTGACGTATTCGACGTTGTCGCCAATCTCTTCAAGTAGCTGGCCGGTAACGTATGACATCACGATCTGACTGGACCAGTTGTGAATTGGGATAACGATCGGATCGCTGCTGTCTTCGGCAATCGCTCCGGTGCCCGCAACTGCTGCCAAGGTTGCAGCAGAAAGTAGATTTGTGAGTTTCATGTTTGCTCCCTGAGTGAAGTTCATTTTTGAATTGCGGACTCTTCCGGCCCCGAATTTGTGCATTCTGCCTAAAATCACTCCAGGCGCAGAACAGAAATTTGCGAGGCTTTGCCCACAATTTCTTGAGGCTAATCCAGTTTTTCGCTATTTTAACAGCCAGTTGCCCGATCGGGGTCGAACTGATGCGGGCAAATATTTTTGATTGCGAACACGTAAAGATCGGGACCCTGCCCACGGATGTCGAAGAAAGCACCAGTTACCGGTAAGATTCTGCCGCCGCTCGATTACCTTCTGGCATTTGAGGCCGCTGCAAAGGCTCAGAGCTTTGCACATGCCAGTAAGGTGCTGAATATTTCCGAGACTGCCATCAGCCGCAAAGTGCGGTTGCTGGAACAGCATTACGATGTACCCCTGTTTGTCCGCGGGCATCGATCTGTTTCCCTGACCCAGCAGGGTGCCATTTTGTTGGCAACTGTGGAAAAATCGCTGGAGCTGATGCGGGATGTCAGCCGTGATATGCTGGCCAAACATCAGGCTAACACTGTCTCGATCTCTGCCACTAACTCCGTTGCGTCGCTCTGGTTGATGCCGCAGTTACGCAAATTCAATAAATCCAATGGCCGCATCCGTATTTCGCTGGTGTCCTCAGACAGCGATGCAGAATGCCTGTCTGACTCTATGGATCTGACGATTTTGCGCGGGGATGGGGATTGGCCCGGATATGATGCTCAGCTTTTGTTCGGGGAAACGGTTTTCCCGGTCTGTAGCCCAGAATACCTCAAAAGTAATCCGAACGCGACTGTTCTATCTGCTCTGCCGGATTTGGATCTGATTGAAGTGACCAGCAGTCATGCGGAATGGATGACATGGCATACTTGGCTTAGCGGCAATGGAATTTCTACCGCATCTATGGAACGCGCTGTGGCCTTCAACACTTATCCTCTCTCGATACAAGCGGCAGTTGACGGTTTGGGGGTCGCATTGGGTTGGGCCCATCTTGTTGACCCGCTGCTCGAAAGCGGTGCGTTGGTCAGACCAATCCATGACGTCTCGGTGCGAACACAGTCGGGGTATTATCTTCTGAAAAGCCCAACGCACAAAACCTTTCCGGAACGCCGCATCGTAGAAGATTGGTTGTTGGGGCTTAGCGCAGGGCGCAAACGTTACGCGTGATTCGATGGTGCCATCGCGCGATTAATACCCATTTGGTCAAAGCCTCTGCAACTCCGAGGTTGACCGAAAGGAATAAATATTTACCTTAAAGAAAGTTTCCGATTCCTCTCCCGGTCGCATATGCGGGCGGGTTTGAATTCGTTCGACCTACTTTGCACGGAGCCCAGAACCCAATGAGCTATAAATCCGACATCGAAATCGCCCGCGAAGCGAACAAGAAGCCGATTCAGGAAATCGGTGCCAAGATCGGCATCGATTCT
>NZ_JBQFTM010000036.1:2500-6077 GCF_056538605.1 Ruegeria sp. BF7
AACCCGAGCGACCTGCGTTGATCAGCTGCACGGCTGGGAGACCATATGGGGTTGCTCAATTGTCCTCGTCCAAGTGGCGGGGGCGGGAAATGTATGTTTTTGGTTCAGAAGAATGACTGCCTTTAGTTACCAGCTGGGCGGTCTCGATTGATTTGATTACTAGCGCAGCTTCGGTTGTGTGCGGTCAAACGCACTCAAGTAGCCGAATAGGCGGTAGTGCCAATATCAAGTCTTTCTTTTTCTGGATCAAATCAAGCGCGAGAAGGGCGTTTGGTGAATGCCTTGGCAGCAAGAGGCGATGAAAGACGTGATACTCTGCGATAAGCCATGGGGAGCTGAGAATAAGCTTTGATCCATGGATTTCTGAATGGGGCAACCCACCTGAAAGCTTCATATTGTTATCCCCTCACAACCTGGTTGTGAGATAGATAGTCAATATGGGGTTTAAACAGGTACTTAAGACCTGAATACATAGGGTTTTAAGAGCAAACCCGGGGAACTGAAACATCTAAGTACCCGGAGGAAAGGAAATCAATTGATACTCCCCTAGTAGCGGCGAGCGAACGGGGACCAGCCGAGCCGGATAAGTGACTAGAACACGTTGGGAAGCGTGGCCATAGCGGGTGACAGCCCCGTATAGGAAGCTTTGACGGACGTATTAAGTAGGGCGGAACACGTGAAATTCTGTCTGAAGATCGGAGGACCACCTTCGAAGGCTAAGTACTCCTTGCTGACCGATAGCGAACCAGTACCGTGAGGGAAAGGTGAAAAGCACCCCGACGAGGGGAGTGAAACAGTACCTGAAACCGAACGCCTACAATCAGTCGGAGGCTCCTTGCGAGCTGACGGCGTACCTTTTGTATAATGGGTCATCGACTTGGTCTCACGAGCAAGCTTAAGCCGTTAGGTGTAGGCGTAGCGAAAGCGAGTCTTAATAGGGCGAATGAGTTCGTGGGATCAGACCCGAAACCGAGTGATCTAGGCATGGCCAGGTTGAAGGTAAGGTAACACTTACTGGAGGACCGAACCCACATCCGTTGAAAAGGATCGGGATGAGCTGTGCCTAGGGGTGAAAGGCCAATCAAACTCGGAGATAGCTGGTTCTCTGCGAAATCTATTTAGGTAGAGCGTCATCCGAATACCCCGGGGGGTAGAGCACTGGATGGGTAATGGGGCCCCACAGGCTTACTGATCCTAACCAAACTCCGAATACCCGGGAGTACTAGATGGCAGACACACTGCGGATGCTAACGTCCGTAGTGGAGAGGGAAACAACCCTGACCTACAGCTAAGGCCCCCAATTCATGGCTAAGTGGGAAAGCAGGTGGGACGACCAAAACAACCAGGAGGTTGGCTTAGAAGCAGCCATCCTTTAAAGATAGCGTAACAGCTCACTGGTCTAAATAAGTTGTCCTGCGGCGAAGATGTAACGGGGCTCAAGCCATGAGCCGAAGCTTAGGATGCCGTAAGGCATGGTAGCAGAGCGTAGTGTGACATAGAACTCATCCGTATTTGCATCCACCTGTGAAATATCAGCGGGTGTAATGACGGATCGAGTTCTTTCGATGAAGCCGGCCTGTGAGGGATCCGGTGGAGAGATCACTAGTGAGAATGATGACATGAGTAGCGACAAAGAGTGTGAGAGACACTCTCGCCGAAAGTCCAAGGGTTCCTGCTTAAAGCTAATCTGAGCAGGGTAAGCCGGCCCCTAAGCCGAGGCCGAAAGGCGTAGGCGATGGGAACTAGGTTAATATTCCTAGGCCAGGAGGATGTGACGGATCACAGGTGTAGTTCAATCTTATCGGATTGATTGGGCTGCTGAGTGGTTCCTGGAAATAGCCCTCCATCAGACCGTACCCTAAACCGACACAGGTGGACTGGTAGAGCATACCAAGGCGCTTGAGAGAACGATGTTGAAGGAACTCGGCAAAATACCTCCGTAAGTTCGCGAGAAGGAGGCCCGGTTCCTAGGCAACTAGGGGCTGGGGGCACAAACCAGGGGGTGGCGACTGTTTATTAAAAACACAGGGCTCTGCGAAGTCGCAAGACGACGTATAGGGTCTGACGCCTGCCCGGTGCCTGAAGGTTAAAAGGAGAGGTGAGAGCCTTGAATTGAAGCCCAGGTAAACGGCGGCCGTAACTATAACGGTCCTAAGGTAGCGAAATTCCTTGTCGGGTAAGTTCCGACCTGCACGAATGGCGTAACGACTTCCCCGCTGTCTCCAACATCGACTCAGCGAAATTGAATTGCCTGTCAAGATGCAGGCTTCCCGCGGTTAGACGGAAAGACCCCGTGCACCTTTACTACAGCTTCGCACTGGCATCAGGATTGTGATGTGCAGGATAGGTGGTAGGCTTTGAAGCGGAAACGCAAGTATCCGTGGAGCCTCCCTTGAGATACCACCCTTCGCACTCTTGATGTCTAACCGCGGTCCGTTATCCGGATCCGGGACCCTGCGTGGCGGGTAGTTTGACTGGGGCGGTCGCCTCCTAAAGCGTAACGGAGGCGCGCGAAGGTTGGCTCAGAGCGGTCGGAAATCGCTCGTTGAGTGCAATGGCAGAAGCCAGCCTGACTGCGAGACTGACAAGTCGAGCAGAGTCGAAAGACGGCCATAGTGATCCGGTGGTCCCGAGTGGAAGGGCCATCGCTCAACGGATAAAAGGTACGCCGGGGATAACAGGCTGATACTGCCCAAGAGTCCATATCGACGGCAGTGTTTGGCACCTCGATGTCGGCTCATCTCATCCTGGGGCTGGAGCAGGTCCCAAGGGTACGGCTGTTCGCCGTTTAAAGAGGTACGTGAGCTGGGTTTAGAACGTCGTGAGACAGTTCGGTCCCTATCTGCCGTGGGTGTAGGAGACTTGAGAGGAGTTGCCCCTAGTACGAGAGGACCGGGGTGAACGATCCACTGGTGGACCAGTTGTCGTGCCAACGGCAGTGCTGGGTAGCTATGATCGGACAGGATAACCGCTGAAGGCATCTAAGCGGGAAGCCCCCCTCAAAACAAGGTCTCCCTGAGGGCCGTGGAAGACCACCACGTCAATAGGCCGGAGATGTAAGCGCAGTAATGCGTTCAGTTGACCGGTACTAATCGCCCGATAGGCTTGATTTGATCCAGTAATGGAAAGACAAATCAAAAACATACACCTCAGTAAACATGGATAACTTCGCAGCATCTAGCCGCGATGTTGATTGACATAACAACCGTGCAGGAACGCGCATCCGCTTCGCGAATACGCTGCCTCCTGCGCGTCGCGCTTTTGCTTCGCAAAAGCCGCGACGTGGGCTTTTCCTCGGTTTGGTGGTCATAGCGCAAGTGAAACACCCGGTCCCATCCCGAACCCGGAAGTTAAGCACTGCCGCGCCAATGGTACTTGGGCTTAAGCCCCGGGAGAGTAGGTCACCGCCAAACCTAGAAAAAGCCCCCTTCTCTCTGACGATGGAAAAACACTACCCGGTCTCAAGTAGCCGAATAGGCGGTAGACCAACGCTAAGTGTCGCGGGATGGAGCAGCCCGGTAGCTCGTCAGGCTCATAACCTGAAGGTCGCAGGTTCAAATCCTGCTCCCGCAACCAA
>NZ_JBQFTM010000037.1:0-5779 GCF_056538605.1 Ruegeria sp. BF7
GGATGGAGCAGCCCGGTAGCTCGTCAGGCTCATAACCTGAAGGTCGCAGGTTCAAATCCTGCTCCCGCAACCAAACTAAACGGTCGGAAAATATCAAAGCAGCCCGTTCACACTACAATTGATCCACTGGATCAATTGCTTAACGTCTTAACTTCGCCAGGATCATAACCTGAACGCCAGAGGCGCAATTCCTATAACCAATCCTATAACCAAAACCAAAATCACAAACAGAACGTTCAAACTACAAACAGTCAAATGGACCAGTTGATTTACACCGAAACAGTGTCAGACGCGGTCCGTGTTCGTATCGGCTCGATTTCGCTCATACGACATGCACGTGTTCAATTTGGTTCTTTGGTCAACAATTGCTTCAACCTTCCGGATTTGTGGGCTGCGAGGTTCCAGCTATCGATTTTGAACGGTTAACAAAGCTCGCGACCAGCGGCGAAAACCGAATGTCACGGCTGTTGTTTCCTTGAGAAACCAGTTAAGTTTCTGGAATTATGTGCAATTTTGTACGTGGATATTGGTGGTCACTATTTGGACCAAACCTAGATTCTTTAGAAAGCGCAATGGTGGTCAGTCCGGTACGGTCTTGGCGGCGCTCTGCTTTCTTACAGGGTGACGGGATACTCACGCACCTTGTCAATGGCATGATTCAGGCGTAACGCCGCTCATAGATGTTGCGTTCTTGGGTCCGTCCTAAAAACTTACTACCATTGGAGATTGACACGCTCAGGCAAACAGGTACTCGGTGCCAAGGCTATTTTTGAATACAATCTAGGATGGTAAGTCACGAGCGACACTGATGTAATTTGGATGTCGTAGTTTATCAAGATCTCGAACTGGGAAAGAAATGCAATCTTCCAAGGACATAGTTGCAAACCTCTGCGATGCAATAGCATCAAACGACAAATCCAGCACGGCTCGGCCTGCGGACGCATTTCGCAGTGTGATCAGAACGCAGCTCTCAGTTCGCAACGCCAAATCCCCTGCGGTAGTGGCGTCCATTTACAGTGAAGTACTGAATCGCCCGGAAATTTGGCAGGACATGCCCAAATTCGAAGAAGCCGGAAAAGAATTTGAGCCGGACGCCGCGATAGAGCCGGGTTATTCGCTTGTTACATGCTGCATGAACAGAAATGACCATCTGGTGCAGACCCTTCCGACATGGTTGGTGCACCAAGAGATCGACGAGATTATCATCGTGGACTGGAGTTCCGAAATTCCGGTTGCGATTACCCTCGAACAGACCGGGATTCGCGACCCTCGCGTCCGTATTCTTCGTGTTGAAGACGAAGGGTCATGGATCCTCTCCCATGCCTACAATGTGGGTTTCCGGGCGACGACAAAAGACAAGATTGTCAAAGTTGACAGCGACATCATCCTCAACGTCGAGTTTTTCAACCGAAACTCCATGGGTGTCGGGAAACTGACCGCGGGAAACTGGCGGCAGGCAGAATCGGGCCAAAGCCACGTAAACGGATTCTTCGTTGTTGGTCGCGAGGACCTGATGGCTGTGAACGGGTTCAACGAACGGATTGTGACTTATGGCTGGGATGACGACGATCTGTACGACCGCCTGACGGACTCTGGCGTTGAAAGGGTGGATGTCGATCCCGACACCATTCGCCATATCGACCATTCCGACACAAGGCGCATCGACCGCCCCAAGAGCAAACCGGTCACCGGCTGGGATGAGGTACAGGCATTCCCGCAGTTCTGGATCTCTTTGAACCGTGAAACTGCCTTGTCATCCGCGCCCTGGGACAGCAGTAGCCCAATGGCCGGTTTCCGGCTGTTGGGCGATTCAGGTGGCGATATTCGGATGCGGCGAACTCACCCGTTTGGCGTAGATACAAACCTGATCGGGACGCGGCTGGAGCGGGCCGAAGCCGCAATTGGTGCGATACAGGATGTCTTCGATGGCGTTAAAATCACTGCGTCCCGAGAGGCCGTGGACTATGCGCTGATGACCCGCTCTCTGAAGGACGCGATCGCGGCTCTCGGCAGCGGGCCTCTGCAATCCGTTGAAAAAAATGACGAAGTTTCGGTTCCGATTGGACACAGCCACCACAAGCCGAAACTTATCGTTGATGCTCAGCATGGGCTGGGCAATCGACTGCGCGCGATTGCTTCGGGGGCTGCATTCGCACAAGTGCATGACCGGGACCTCGTTGTCCGTTGGGTACCTGACGAGCATTGTGATTGCAGTTTTACGTCGCTGTTTGATTTTGATGGCGCTCTCGAGGAAACCAGCGACAACAACCCGGAAAACGCGTTGGAAGTCGATCTGATGAGCAAGGCGTTCCGGGATGCCTTTGATTCCAGTTCGCTTGTCCACGCCAATCGTGACGTTGTCATCCAGTCCGCCTACAGGTTCACCTTTGGAGCGCCCTATGACGAGCTTGAAAAAGATTTCCTGCGCGCTCTTCAACCAAGTGCGGATGTTCAGGATATGATCAATTCCGTCAGAAATCCGAACGATATCGCCGTCCACGTCCGAATGAATGGTGGCGCTGCCACGGATCCTCATGGTGACGTTCCCGGTGACTGGTCCAAATCGGAAGACGAGATTGCCAGACGCGCCCGAAGCAGATCTCATTATGGCTTTTTCTTTAAGCGCATCGATGAGTTGCTGGAATCTTCCGCCAAGTCGACAATTTTTCTGGCTTCGGACAACTCGGAATCCTATGGCGCATTTGCCGCAAAGTACAAAGATCGCGTGTCCAGCCTGCCACGGACGGTGTACGACCGCTCGGAAATGCAGCTCAAATATGCGCTTGCCGATGTGATTTTGCTGTCCCGGGCGCCGCTTTTGTTGGGCAGCAACTGGAGCTCATTCACCGAAATCGCCCATTCAATGTCTCAAAACCAGAAGCTAGAGATATCGGGGCAACATTTTTAATGTCGCTTCGAACCTTCGGACATGCGTCCAAGTCGAAATACATACGAAATAAATCCGCCAGAGTGTAAACCTGAATGAATGACAGTGAAACAAGGAGCTTAGCCGTTGAGAGTGTCATTTCAGCGTGCAAGCAACAAGTAAGTGAAGTTATCGTTCTGGGCGGCCGGAAACAATCCGACTGGTGCGATGCCTACAGGTTGAACGGTGTAGCGCAGGTCACCCATGCAACGTTTGGCAAACTTGCGCAGTTCCAGAAAACCGCTGAAGGTCTTCGCATCGTCCACGTCACGAAGGGGCTGCCCGCAGCCAGTCTGAGCGAAGCTGAGTACAGCGTCAGCCTGATCACCGAGATCGCGGACATCGTGGTCTTCACACCGGTTTCTGCGACAGAACAGGACGTACAGGATCTGTTGATCGCCTGGCCAAGCTTTTGGGCGATGCTGTTCCTTGCCGAAGGGTTTATGTTGTGCGACGTCGTGCGCCCGGCGGTCTGGAACAGTTTTTACAGCGATTGGGAATCCCTGCAGAGCACGGTTGTTTTCACAAATACCGAGTTGGGCGACGCCTGGGCGGAAGCCGGCGGCAATGGTGCCGGTCCGGTCATTGACTATGTGCACCCCTCGACGCTTGATGTGAGTTTGAAACGTCTGCTGGCGATGCAAACCGCCGCAATGCTGATGCCCAACAATTCCGGTAGCTCCGCCGACGCTCAAAATCTTGCACCCAACATCCATATCGCGTTGCCCAAGCGCTATTTGAAAAAGGACTATGAAAACAAGCTGTTTCAAGAGCAACGCAAGTGGTGGAAGGTTGCCCTGAGCGCGCCCTGGCAGACGTCTTACTGGAGAGATCTTTGGCGGTTGCAGCGACGAACTAAACGCCGAATGAAATCCAGCTAGTCAAGAACAGCCTGCCCAGCGGGTGAAGCCCATAGCCGAATTTTCCCTGCGTATCGCGCCGGATCATTGGCACATTTCAGGGCCAGTATGGTTCTGAGCGCACCATTTCAAGCTACCTACGAGTTTGACTCTCTGCGCCTTTACGCGTGAGCAGATACGCAGGTCACGGTGCGGGCTGTAAGTGTCAAAACCAACGACTACCCAAAGTCTCATTTGATACTGTGAAGCGTTTCCGCGCAGGCAAATCTGCGCACGCACAGGAAACGGAAATTTTACGTAAAAACCATATTAAAACCTTAGTTTAAGACCAAGTTTTGCCACAAGCAGCACACAGTCGAGGCATCGCAATTCTCTAGTCCTGATCCAGAAAGTCCTGGAGCTGGAGAAACGACCATGCTGAGCCTGTTCAACTGTTTTACCATGGCGTCTCTGCGTGTCGGAAAATCCTCCACCCGTGGTGCCGTCCGGTTTTTGACGGCGCTGTTGGCGGTTACCGCGCTGACAACTACCGTGAGTGCTCCGTCACGTGTCGAGGCACAGCAACTGTTTGTCGTGGGCAGCGACCGCGGTGGGTACTTGCATGACCGTCTGGCTGAGCTGGAAAACCTTGAGCGCAACGGTATCCAGGTCGAAATACGCGGGCGCGTCTGCTATTCAACATGCACGATGTTTCTGGGGCTGCCCGGTACCTGTGTTGATCCCGATACGACTTTTGGTTTTCATGGCCCGTCCCGTAGCGGCCGTAGGTTAGCGCCCGAGGATTTCGACTATTTCAGTAAGGTCATGGCCGAGTACTATCCGGAACCACTGAAATCATGGTTCATGACCACTGCGCGCAATCGCATCAACGGTGTCCACAAGGTAAAAGGCAGTGAACTCATACGCATGGGCGTGCCAGCATGCCGGACCGCCTGAGGCTGGGCTTGCCCAGAGTTCACCGCAAGGGTATCACGTCCGGATCAAAAAAACCGACACCAGATTGCCCCCGCCGGAACCTGTTGCGGCCCACCAGTCAGGAGACCATCGCATCGTGTTGACATCGCTTTTCAAACGGTTCGGGCGGCGAGAACCCTTCCTGCTTCCGAACCCGGACGCTCCGCTTTGCGTGATCGGTGATGTGCACGGCTGTATCGTTCAGCTGGAAAAACTGTTGTCCGGTGTTCCGCAGGGCCATCGTATCATTTTGGTTGGCGACTATATCGACCGCGGCGAGCACAGCGCCGAGGTATTGCGCCTGATTAGCGCCCGCCCGGACCTGACCTGTCTGATGGGCAATCACGAAGAGATGTTGTTGCAGTTCTTGCGGGATCCCAAAGGGCAAGGCCCGCGCTGGCTGCGCAATGGCGGTTTGCAGACCCTGGCCTCCTTCGGTGTGCGCGGGGCCCGATCCGAGATGAACGGTGACGAATTGACGGACTGTCGCGACAGGCTGCAGGAGGCGATGGGCGGTGCGCTGTGCCAGTGGGTTTCCGAATTGCAGACCTGGGATATGTCGGGCAATGTGCTGGTTGTTCACGCTGGTGCCGATCCTGATGCCCCACCCGAGGCGCAATCGGACAAGGCCCTTGTCTGGGGTCACCCGTCGTTTCAGTCAAAGGTCAGGCGCGATGGTGTCTGGGTTGTGCATGGGCACACAATCGTTGGAACCGCCGGAACGCGGCAGGGGCGTATTTCCATCGATACCGGCGCATTTGCGACAGGCGTACTGAGCGCGGTCTGCCTGGACGGAACTGAGCCCAGGTTCCTGACGGCGCGTCCCTGAAGCTCTGACCGCAATAAGGCAGCATTGGACCTTTTTCAGACCGCTACTGTGCAAAACATTGTCATGGCAAGTCACATTGAATAGAACCGATCTTAATTAGATCGGATTTAGAGCATACGATGTTGATTACGCCCATCCTCCTTTGCGGAGGTTCTGGAACCCGTTTGTGGCCCTTGTCGCGTAAGAGCTATCCTAAACAATTTGTGTCTC
>NZ_JBQFTM010000038.1:0-4665 GCF_056538605.1 Ruegeria sp. BF7
CCCGATTTTTTTGGCGGCAGCGGCGCGTTGGGCAAGCGCGCCGTTTTTGTGGGTTTTATATGTATCAGTTTGTGCTGACGGTGCTTGTTGTGCTGTTTGTTGAGCCGCCGCCACCGCCGCCTGCTGCGGCGACGCCGATAACGGCTGCGGCCACGCCGAGAGCGGGTGCGACGAGCGGGACGAAGCCGGTTACACCGCCTTCGGCGGCCGCGGCGGCGGCGCTCGCCGCATCACTCTGGCCTGCATTCGCCGCGTCCGAGGCGTCCTGGGCATATGCACCGGTGGCCGAAAGCGCCACAATCAGGAGTGTTGTTCTGAGCATCGTGAATCTCCTTAAACAAGTCTTGGTCGAAGGTTATCACAACGGGCCGGACCTGAGAATGCCGCATCCGCAAAAATGCACGGATTTGCCGGAATTTCCGCGGCAGAGAATTGATGCAAGACGCCACAGACAAAACCCGTTAATCAGACGCCGAAAAAAAGTGATAACCTGACGTGAAGATTCGAGCGGTATCAGCAAGGCGGAAAGGCCTGATGGCATTGGTGTGTGCGGTTGCGACCGGTATGGCGCAGGCGCAGTCTGTCTCGACCTATGGCACGCCCGGCCTGATCGAGATCCCGACCGCCGAGATGTTCGATGACGGCACGCTGGTCTTCACCGCCTCGGGGTTCAGAAAAACCGGGCGGGGCACGATGACCTTCCAGCTGCTGCCCTGGGTGCATGGCAGCTTCCGCTATGCGGTGCTTGATGGGTTCAACACCAACACCAATCCCCCCAGCACCTTCTACGACCGCAGCTTCGACGTCCATTTCCGGCTGCGCGAGGAAAGCAGGCACAGCCCCGCCATCGTGATGGGGCTGCGCGATTTCGGCGGCACCGGCATCTATGCCGCGGAATACTTCGTGGCTACAAAAACCATTCAGGACCGGTTCAAGCTGACCGGCGGCATCGGCTGGGGGCGCATGGCCGGACGCGGCGCTTTCACGAACCCTCTGGGCATCTTCTCCGACAGCCTCAAAACCCGCCCGGCCCGGGAAGAGGGTGGCATCGGCAGCACCGGGCAGCTTGATGCCGGCAATTGGTTCCGTGGTGACGCGGCTTTTTTCGGCGGCGCCAGCTGGGCCTATAATGATCGCCTGACGCTGCTGGCGGAATACTCGCCGGACCTGTACACCGAAGAGCGCGAACGCACCGGGTTCGAGGTCCGCTCGCCCATCAATGTCGGTGCCCAGTACCGCTTCAATAACGGCACCCAGCTGACCGCCTCCTATCTCTATGGCACCACGCTGGGGCTGACCTTCAGCTATTTCGTCGATCCGCGCAAAGCGGTGACCCCCGGCGGGCAGGGCGCAGCACCTCCGCCGCTGCGGCCCGAAGCCCAAATCGCCGCCGCCACCGCAGATCGCAGCCAGGGCGACATCCGCGACCGGTTGCAGAACGCGCTGGATCAGGAAGGGCTGCGGCTGGTCTACCTGTCCGGGACCGGCGACACCGTCCGGGTCGGGGTCGAGAACAACCGTTATGGCCAGGCCGCCCAGGCGCTGGGGCGCACCGCCCGCGTGCTGGCCAACGAAGAACCGCCGCAGACCGAACATTTCGACATCGCGCTGATGTCGAACGGCGTGCCGCTCAGCGCCGTGCGGGTCAATCGCGACGACCTCTACGAGCTGGAGCACGATCCCGACAATGCCTGGCGCAGCTTTGCCCGCGCCGAGGTGTCCGACACGATTCCGCTGCTGCAGGGCGGCATCCTCAGCGATGCCTATCCGCATTTTTCCTACCGGTTCGGACCCTATCTGAACTTCTCGTTCTTCGACCCCGACGACCCGCTGCGATACGAGCTGGGGGCGGCGCTGGGGCTGGATTACACCCTGTTGCCCGGGTTCACCCTGTCGACCGAGCTGCGCCAGCCGGTCCTCAGCACGCTGGATGACAGCACCCGCGTCTCGGATTCGCCGCTGCCGCATGTGCGCTCGGACTGGGCGATCTATGCCCGCGAATCCAACCTGCGCGTCGAACACATGACCGCCGAGTACATGTGGCGGCCGGGCAAGAACCTCTATGCCCGCACCACGCTGGGGTATCTCGAGACCATGTTCGGCGGGTTCTCGTCCGAGCTGCTGTGGTACCCCAACAACAGCCGCCTGGCCCTCGGGGTCGAGGCCAATTACGTCGCCCAACGCGACTTCGACGTGCTGTTCGGCTTTCAGGATTACACTGTCGCCACCGGGCATGTGTCGGCCTATTACGACCTGCCCGGCGACTATCACGCGCAGGTCGATGTCGGGCGTTACCTGGCCGGCGACTATGGCGCCACCTTCACCCTGGATCGCGAGTTCAACAACGGCTTCAAGGTCGGGGCCTTCTTTACCCTGACCAATGTCAGCTCGGAAGAGTTCGGCGAAGGCTCGTTCGACAAGGGCATCCGGATCGAAATTCCCATCTCGTGGCTGACCGGGCGTCCGTCGCGCAACAAGATCGCCCAGACCATCCGCCCGGTCCTGCGGGACGGCGGCGCGCGGCTGAACGTGCGCAACCGGCTTTACGGCGTCACCCGCGAGGCCCGCGCCCAGGACCTGTCCCGCGGCTGGGGGAGGTTCTGGCGATGAAGGCCCTGCGACGCCCTGCCCCGTTGGCCCTGCTGGCCCTGTTGCTGATCTCCTGCGGCGAAGCGCAGAAGGATGTCGATCTGCTGATAGGCGCGCTGCGTCCCAACGCGCCCCGGTTCCATCCGCGCGCCGAGGCGCTGGCCGCGCGCCGCCCGATCCCGCCCCGGCTCGAGGTCGGCTTTCCCGCCCGCGATCTGGCCGGTGTGATGCTGCTGGAAACCGAACGCGACGGGGTGCAGAGCTGGCTGACCGCGGACGGCGCCACCATCACGCTGGAGCGGGGGATGCTGACCTCGGCCAAGGGCTTCGGCGGCGGGCTGGCCAGCTCGGATATCCGCCAGAGCGCCGCGCTGATCCTGAATGGGGGGGAAGGCCAGGTCGAACGCTTCCACAGCTTTCTCAACGGCAATGACGAGATCGAGCTGCACGCCTATAAATGCCGGATCACCCTGCGGGGCGCGGACACGGTCGTGCTGGGCGGCACCCCCGTCGCCACGCAAAAACAGCAGGAAGACTGCTATGGGCTGGCCGAGCAGTTCAGCAACATTTACTGGGTGCAGACCAGCACCGGCCGCATCGTCCAGTCCTCGCAATGGACCGGCGATTTCCTGGGCAACATGTTCATAAAACGGGTGCCCGATGATAGTTAAGATTTTGAACAGCGGAGGACAGCTCGTGCGTCATACTTCCCTTTTCCTCAGCGCACTGGCCGTGGGCGGCCTGATCGCCGGATGCTCGACCATCTACCGCAGCCCCTCGGTGACCGCGGGCGTGTCGGATGCCGGCAAGGTCCGCGTGGTGCCGGTGACGCCCGAGACCGTGCTGGTCGCCAACCGCTCACCGTATTCGCCCAAGACCCTGCCCTCGGTCTTCGCGCTGTCGGCCGGATCGGGCTCCTCCGCCAGCCTGCGCGGCACCGGCCCCCTGCCCGAGGCGCCTTCGACCCAGGACGGGTCGCGCGCCGGGCTGCAGCTGGACCCGCCGCCGCAGGCCAATCCCGGCCCCTATACCATCGGCATCGGCGACGTGCTGGTGCTGTCCACGCCGTCCACGCAAGGAACAGCCGGAGAGCTGTCGGGCCTGCTGGCCGCGCAAAACAGCCGCAACGGCTATACCGTGCAGGATGACGGCTCGATCAATATCCCCGATGTCGGCCGCGTGCGCCTGGTCGGCCTGACCGTGGACGAGGCCGAGGCGCTGCTGTTCCAGCGCCTGGTCGAGAACCAGATCGACCCCACCTTCAGCCTCGAGATTACCGAGTTCAATTCCCGCCGCGTCTCGGTCGGCGGCGCCGTCGGCCAGCCCGGCGTGCAACCCATCACCCTGACCCGGCTGACCCTGGGCGAGGCGATCTCGGCTGCAGGCTCCGTCTCGGTCAGCGATATCGACAATTCCTCGGTCCGCATCTACCGCGACGGCAATGTCTACCAGATCCCGCTGGAAGACCTCTATTCCCGCACCGAGCTGCAGAACCTCAACCTGATCGCCGATGACTCGGTCTTTGTCGATACCGACTATGACCTCGACCGCGCCGAGCGCTACTTTGCCCAGCAGATCGCCCTGCGCGAGACCGTGCTCGAAGGCCGCCAGACCGCGCTGCAGGAACTGAACGTTGCCGTCAATCTGCGCCGCGCCGACCTGGATGAGCGCCGCGACAACTTCGTCCAGTCCATCGAGCTGGACGCAATCGACCGCGATTACGTCTACCTCAGCGGCGAGGTCCGCACACAGGGCCGCTATGCCCTGCCCTTCAACCACTCGGCCACCCTGGCCGACGCGCTCTATGACACCGGCGGCGGGGTCGCCAAGGAAACCGGCGACGCGTCGGAAGTCTACGTCCTGCGCGCCGCTCAGGACCCCCGCGAGTTCGGCGCCGTCACCGCCTGGCACCTCGATACCACAAACGCCGCACACCTCACCCTCGCCGCGCAGTTCGAACTGCGCTCAAACGACATCATCTTCATCGCAGAAAACCCCGTCACCCGATGGGGAAGAACAATCAGCCAAATCACACCATCCCTCGTAACAACTCCTATCAACGCCGCAGTGAATTAA
>NZ_JBQFTM010000039.1:0-4481 GCF_056538605.1 Ruegeria sp. BF7
CCCCCGCCATTTTGGCGGGGGGATCTGATTTTTATTCTGCGGCGTCTTGGTATGCGTCCATTGGGGGGCATGTGCAGACGAGGTTTCGGTCTCCGTATGCGTTGTCGACGCGGTTGACGGGGGACCAGTATTTGTCGACGCCCATGGAGCCCGGCGGGAAGCAGGCCTGTTCGCGGGTGTAGGGGCGGTCCCAGTCGCCGACCAGATCGCGCACCGTGTGGGGGGCGTTTTTCAGCGGGTTGTTCTCCGCATCGATCTTGCCGTCGATGATGTCCTGCGCCTCGGCCCGGATCGAGAGCATGGCGTCGCAGAAGCGGTCGAGCTCCGCCATGGGTTCCGATTCCGTCGGTTCGACCATCAGGGTTCCGGCCACCGGCCAGGACATGGTCGGCGCGTGGAAGCCTGAATCCACCAGACGTTTGGCGATGTCGTCCACGGTGACATGCGCCTCGGCGTCCAGCGGACGGGTGTCGAGGATGCATTCATGCGCCACACGACCTGTCTCGGAGGTATAGAGGATCGGATAGGCATCCTGCAGACGTGCCGCGATGTAGTTGGCGTTCAGGATCGCCACCTTGGTCGCCTGCGTCAGACCCGCACCGCCCATCAGCAGCACATAGGCCCAGCTGACCGGCAGGATCGAAGGCGAACCAAACGGTGCCGCCGAGACCGGACCCACGGCGGTGCCGTATTCCGGGTGGCCGGGCAGGTGCTCTTCCAGATGCGCCTTGACGCCGATCGGACCCATGCCGGGGCCGCCGCCGCCATGCGGGATGCAGAAGGTCTTGTGCAGGTTCAGGTGGCTGACATCGCCGCCAATGTCACCGGGGCGCGACAGGCCGACCATGGCGTTCATGTTGGCGCCGTCGATATAGACCTGACCGCCATGGTCATGGGTGATCTGGCAGACCTCCTGCACGGTGGTCTCGAACACGCCATGGGTGGACGGGTAGGTGATCATGCAGGCGGCCAGATGATCGGAATGCTTCTCGGCCTTGGCGCGGAAGTCATTCAGATCGATGTTTCCCTTGTCATCCGCCTGCACCGGCACAACCTGCCAGCCCACCATCTGGGCCGAGGCCGGGTTGGTGCCATGCGCCGAGGTCGGGATCAGGCAGACATTGCGGTGCCCTTCACCACGGGCGAAGTGATAGTTGCGGATGGTCAGCAGGCCTGCGTACTCGCCCTGTGCGCCCGAATTGGGCTGCTGGCTGATCGCATCATAGCCGGTGATCTGGCACAGCTTGTCGTTCAGGTCGGCAATCATCTCGTGATAGCCCTGCGCCTGATCTTGCGGCACAAACGGATGCAGGTTGGAGAACTCGGGCCAGGTGACCGGGATCATCTCGATCGTCGCGTTCAGCTTCATGGTGCACGAGCCCAGCGGGATCATCGCGCGGTCCAGCGCCAGGTCACGGTCGGCCAGACGGCGCATGTACCGCGTGATCTCGGCCTCGGCCCGGTTCTGGTGGAAGATCGGGTGGGTCAGATAGGCGCTTTCGCGCAGCGCATAATCCGGCAGGCGATATTGCTTGTTCGAGCTGTCATCCTTGCGGTCGATGCCGAAGGCCCCCCAGACGGCCTCGATGGTCTCGGGGCGGGTCTGTTCGTCCAGGCTGATGCCCACCTTGCTGTCGCCGACCTTGCGCAGGTTGACGCCCCGGGCCACGGCGGCCTCCATCACGACATTCTGCAGATGGCCGACCTCGACCGTGATGGTGTCGAAGAACACCTCAGGTTCGACCGAGAAGCCCGCCTCTTCCAGACCGGCCGCCATGCGCGAGGTTTTGCGATGCACCGATTGCGCGATGGCCTTGATACCGTCGGGGCCGTGATAGACCGCATACATCGAGGCGATCACCGCCAGCAGTGCCTGCGCGGTGCAGACGTTCGAGTTGGCTTTCTCGCGCCGGATATGCTGTTCGCGGGTCTGCAGCGACAGGCGATAGGCCTTGTTGCCGCGGCTGTCGATGCTGACACCGATGATCCGGCCCGGCATCGAGCGCTTCAGCTTGTCGGTGGTTGCCATATAGGCCGCGTGCGGGCCGCCATAGCCCATCGGCACGCCAAAGCGCTGGGTCGAGCCGATGGCGATATCCGCGCCCATCTCACCAGGGCTTTTCAGCAGCGCCAGCGACAGGATGTCGGCGGCGACAATGGCGATGGCTTTATGTTCGTGCAGCGCCGCGATCTCGGCGGTGTAGTCGCGCACATGGCCGTGGGTGCCCGGATACTGGAAGATCGCGCCAAAAACTGCGCCTGCGTCGAGGCTGTCGGGGTCGCCCACCTGTACGTCGATACCCAGAGGTTCGGCGCGGGTCTTGATCACCGCGATGGTCTGCGGGTGGCAGTTGCGGTCGACAAAGAAGGCCGCATTGTTGGCCTTGGACCGGCCGCCGCGCTTGGCCATTGCCATGGCTTCGGCGGCAGCGGTGGCTTCGTCCAGCAGCGAGGCGTTGGCCACGTCCAGCCCGGTCAGATCACTGACCATGGTCTGGAAGTTCAACAGCGCCTCAAGCCGGCCCTGGCTGATCTCGGGCTGATAAGGGGTGTAGGCTGTATACCAGGCCGGGTTTTCCAGGATGTTGCGCAGGATCGGCGCCGGGGTGGTGGTGCCATAATAGCCCTGACCGATCAGCGAGGTCAGAACCTTGTTCTTGCTCGCCACCTGCTTCATGTGGAAAAGCGCATCCCGTTCGGTCATCGCCGGACCCCAGTCCAGCGGCTCTTTCTGGCGGATCGCGGGCGGAACGGTGGCGTCGATCAGCTCGTCCAGCGTCTTGAAGCCGATCACCTTGAGCATGTCGCGCATCTCGGTCGGGCTGGGCCCGATATGGCGGCGATTGGCAAAGTCATAGGCTTCGTAGTCGGTCAGTTTGAAGGCCATTGCAGCGCTCCTATGAATAAGTCAGGTCCGGCGGAGGCCGCGAGAGCCTCCGGGTAGAATGCGGGCCGGTTTGGCCCGAACGGGTGGGGTCCCGGGTCAGGACCCCTGCAGAGGCTCAGCCGATGAAGGCCTTGTAGCCGGCTTCGTCCATCAGGTCTTCCAGCTGCGACGCATCCGTGATCTTGATCTTGTAGACCCAGGCCTCGCCCTCGGGATCTTCGTTCAGCGCACCGGGGTTGTCGGCCAGCGCCTCGTTGACCTCGACGATCTCGCCATCGACCGGCGCATAAAGCTCGGAGGCCGCCTTGACGGATTCGATCACGCCGATCTCACCATCCTTGGCAAATTCCTCGCCCGCGTCCTGCTGCTCGACAAAGACCACCTCGCCCAGCTGCTCGGCGGCATGTTTGGTGATGCCCAGAGTGGCCGTGTCACCCTCAACGGTCAGCCATTCATGCTCTTCGGAATAATAGGTTGCCATGTCTCTCTCTCCTGACTTCAACGCTTGTAATTCTGTTTGACGAAGGGCAGCGCCACGATCTGCGCCGGTTGTGCCTTGCCCCGGATGATCAGGTTCACCGTCTCGCCCGGCTCGCCGTGACCGGCGGACACATAGCCCATCGCCACCGGGCCGCCGACCGTGGGACCAAAGCTGCCCGAGGTGATCTGACCGATGGTGTTTCCTTCAGCGCACTGAATTTCCACGCCCTGGCGCGCAGGTGCGCGGCCTTCCGGCTTGATGCCCACCAGCTTGCGGGCGGGACCTTCGGCCAGTTCCTTTTGCACCCGCTCGGCGCCCGGAAAGCCGCCCTCTTCCTTGCGGCGCTTCTGGATCGCCCAGCCCAGAGAGGCCTCGATCGGCGAGGTGCTCTGGTCGATGTCATTGCCATAAAGGCACAGACCCGCCTCCAGCCGCAGGCTGTCGCGCGCGCCCAGACCGGCCGGTTCGCAATCCTCATGCGCCAGGAAGGCGCGGGTGATCTCGATCGCCTTGTCCTCGGGGATCGAGATCTCGTAGCCGTCCTCGCCGGTATAGCCCAGCCGCGAGATGCGGCATTCGACACCGTTGATATCGGCAATCGTGGTTTCCATGAACTTCAGGTCACGGGCTGCAGGGCAGAGGTCGCCCACCACGTCCTCGGCCTTGGGACCCTGCACCGCCACCAGCGCGCGGTCGAAGATCTCGGTCACTTCGACGCCTTCAAGGTTATCGCGCATATGCGGAATGTCCTGATCACGCAGCGCCGCGTTCACAACGACGAAATAATGATCGCCCGCATTCGACACGATCAGGTCATCCATGATCCCGCCGTCCGCATTGGTAAAGAACCCGTACCGCGCCTTGCCTTCCTTCAGCGTCGCATAGGCCTGCGGGCACAAAGCTTCCAGCTTCTCACCCACATCCTCACCCCGCAGGATCACCTGACCCATATGGCTCACATCAAACACTGCCGCCTTCTCACGGCACTGCTTATGCTCGCCCATGATCCCCATCGGATACTGAACAGGCATCTCCCACCCAGCAAAATCAACCATCTTGCCACCCAACTCAACATGCAATGAGTACAACGGCGTGCGCTTAATATCGGTCATG
>NZ_JBQFTM010000040.1:0-4350 GCF_056538605.1 Ruegeria sp. BF7
CGTTAGCAGGCATCGAGGTCGCGCACATGATCCGTAAGGGGCAATTCACACCAGGACTCTGTCCGTTTCGCCAGTTCGCTGAGCTCGCAGCCTAACTCCTGAACGATTGCTGAATCGGATCGGCGGGCTCAAAACTTTGCAACAGAACCGCGGCAGGTCCTTCCGTCACAAGAGAAGGCGCACGCTCGTGCCAAAAGCGAGCCCTACTTTACAATTGGTTTTTCGGCAATTTCTGTGTGCGCAGTGCGGTGAAGCAGATAGGCGAACGGCGTGAATTTACTGCGATCCACTCCCGCAAAAATTTATCTATCCCTGCCACTGTGTCCGCTTTTCCTTGCCACCTGCAGCACGTTGATACTCCTACCCGCCAAACAGCGCTAACTTTTTGATCATATTTCAATTGCGCCATTCGAAGGTTCGATGGCTTGCTATCAGGACAGGCGGCACTCGGGCCATGCGGGTTGTCCGCCCTCTCAATCAGCAACCGGGAATGAGGATGATGACTTTCTTAAAAAAACTTGCCGGCTCTACGATCGGCCTACTGATCACGCTGGGATCCATATTGCCGGCCCGGGCGGAAACCACGCTGACTGTCATGACCTTCAACATCTGGGGCGGCGGTGCCAACGAGCAGAAACCTGTCGATGAGACGGCCGATGTCATCCGCCGTGCCGGAGCAGATATCATTGGCCTGCAAGAAACACGCCTGGAAGGCGATCCCTGCGAGGCGGAAAGCTGCCCGCCCACAGGGGAAAGCGTCGCGGCCAAACTTGCGGCTGCTCTGGGCTATCACCATTACGACCAAACCGGCGACAGCCCGGCCCTGTGGGCCAATGCCGTGATCAGCCGTTACCCCATCGACGGTCCGCTGCCCAAGAATCTGGGGGTGCGCATCGATGTTAATGGTCGGACCATCAACGCCTATAACATTCACCTAAGTGACTTTCCCTACCAGCCCTACCAGCTGTTGGAGATCGAATATGGCCCCGCCCCCTATATTCAAACCGGGGAAGAGGCTGTTCATTTTGCTTTGCAGGCAAGGGGATCCGGCCTGACTGATCTGGTTGACGCCATGACGGTCGCCGGGCCTGCGGATGCCAGTTTTGTCTTTGGCGATTTCAATGAACCCTCACATCTCGACTGGACTGACCGGGCCGTTACGGCTGGCCTGCAACCAGTGCCGGTTGCCTATCCTGTCAGCAGCAAACTTGCGGAACTGGGTTTCCTTGACGCCTATCGGACGGCGTTTCCCAATGAGGTGGCCAAGCCGGGCTTCACCTGGACACCCGGGCTGGACCCCACGGATCCCGAGGATCATCTGGACCGGATCGACTATATCTATGTCAAGGGCAGCGGGCTGAAAATCCTGAGGTCACAGGTCTGGGGCGAGGCCGTCCCCCAAGCGGATGTGGCCGTCGAGCCATGGCCATCGGACCATCGCGCGGTCACTGCGGAAGTGAAATTCTGATCAGCGAGGGGCTGCTTGCGAGCAGCCCACGGTGCCCCAGCGCCGAAGAGTCCCCGTGTTTAGAACCTCGGCGTGAAACCTTCATCATCCGGCCCGATCTCATTATCGACACAGTATTTCAAGTAGTCACCCAGTTCAGGCGAATCAACCGGGATTCGGCCGCAGGCTCGCAGCAGCGCCCTGAGGTCTGGGTCCCGGCCCATTGGCTGCCAGAAGACGCGCATGCTAATGATCTGGTGGACACTATCTGGGACGATCCCCGTCATCAGGCCTGTCAGGCTGTTGGGTTCTTCAAAATCGGAACCGTACAGGATCGTTTGCCACAAGGATCGCCCGACCCTTCTTTCGCGGTCGATGATAATCAGCCGGTCGGCGGAACCGAACACCAGGCCTTCATATTTGAGAACCTCCGGCAGATTATGGCTGTCACCGCAGACCCGCTCGATCTGCTTGCACATCAGGCTGCCTTTTTTGGAATAAATTCGAGCCAGGCTGCGATAGATGAAGGGAAGCTTCCGGTCCGGCCAGTAATAGAAAAGGTAATAGCCAGCAAATTTCTGCAAGCCCTCCTGGTCCTGTGGCCGGACCAATTGGTCAAAGAACTGGCGGGCAGGGTCGTGCCCGCCGCCGGTAATTGCCGGGCGAAGCTGAACCAACTCCTTGAATTTCTGGTGTTCCAGAAAGATCTCATTTTCATCGAGGCCGAAATGGTCGCAAATCCGCCTCAGGCTCGCCAGTGACGGCTGGGTTTTGCCGGCAAGATAGCGGCCGAACTGCTGGCGGTTGATCTTCAGCCGGCGGCTTATGTCCGAAACGGACCGGGCATATCCACTCAATAGTCGGAGATTGGCGGGCAGATCCTCAATCGGCATGGTTTCCTCATGTTATCTTAAGGCAGACGTTCATAGCGCTGGACAGGAGGCAATGGGAGCTAGCAGAAAACTCTGCGAGCGTGAGTTCCTGCCCCCTGAACTCATTTTCTCCCCAGCCAGGATGACAGTAACCGCTTTGGTTCCATATTCGAGTTGTGCCGCGCTGAGCACCCTATATCGACATTCGTTGTGAGATATGTCAACGACGGCTGGATTTCCGGCCACTTCAGCTATAGTTGGAGCCTTCCTGGGTATAGTGAAGAAGCAAGCTGGACAGCCTGCACGGGAGACCACGCACGAAATTCTGGCTGGAGTAGATGTTCTCAAATGAAAGCAGTTGCTGTTTTGCATTCATCTGGGAAATACATGCCGCTGCGGCCGGGGTTCCGAAGACGAACAATTTGGTCACAGCAGGTAGAGTGGCGAGAAGCACTGTAAAAGCTTGTGCCACATACCCTTGCGCAAAGCTCTGATTGAATTTGGCAGTTTTTTGCCCGAGGTCACAAAAGCTGCCATTCCATCAACACGCAGCATTGGTCGAAATGGGCTCGAAGTCGACGTTCGCCGCCCTTCGCATCAGTGACTAGAGCAGCCCGAAGCGGACATTCACAATTAGAAGTACAGTTTCCGAGATGCGTAAAGGAGCGGGCTTTTGCATGAGACTACATCTGATGCCAGTTTTCAACGTCTCGGGCAGCTTCCTCGACAGTACAAGCGGCCTCTACCTCCGCGATTGCACATTGTACTTCGTTCGGGCTTGCACTTAGTTCTAAGACGTTCACATCCAGGTCATGGGCTGACCCGGCATCTGAATAAATCGTATCGACCGCAATTCTGACGGCGTTTCGGTGTTGCAGCAAGTGCTCAAAAAATCGGACATAGATCGTCTCCTCATACGGAGAATGGATGTCCACCTGAGAGACTAAGCCCAAGTCCGCAGCCTTGGCGCATGTCTGGCGCCAAGCCAGTCCCATTGTCGATGGAGGTGCATCTCTGGCCTCATCAGGATGTTTTGGGTTCGCAAACGTAGACCTTCGGATGGCTTCGAGATTGGCACGCAAGTTTTTTGTGGGAACAGGATAGATGAATGTGGTTTCCTCGGATGCTAAGGCTGGTTCAACCTGATCCGGCTGCGCCTGGATGAACTCGGAAAACCTGTTTCCGATGATAGGGACTTCACCGATAATCATATCTGTGGGGTCGGTATGCTCTACCAACCATCGCGCCAGGGCTCTCCGACCCCACAGTCCGGCTGCCTTACGGATCAACGGATGAGTTCCATCCGAAACATCTGGATACTTTGCGAGTATGTCCCCGGTCTGAAACGACGCCAGTCCTGTATCCCAACGCATGATATGCACGCGACGTCCCAAGGAGACCGAAACGGATATCTGCTGGCGCAACAGGAATGACTTTCCTGATGCTGGTAGTCCGGTGAAGAAAACCATGCGGCAACAACGAGCAGCGTCGGCCAAGTGTCTTCCAATCTCAGTGTCCGCAAAACTGTCGATAGAAATTGCGAGTCTCCTAATTCGGTGTCGGCCACAGGCCGAAACAGCAATTGGGCTTTGCTGCCCAATAACCGTTTCCAGAACGCGACCTTTAAAGCCAACCAGACAATATCAGGTGCAATGCGGGTGACACGCGCACCAATGCTGCCTGATCAGTCGGTTGCGAAGCAATAAAATAAGCCCGCACCGCCAGAACGTGGCAGATGTTCCTCCCCGCAACCGCGCGAGCCGTGCGATGAGTTCCATGACACCATGTTTCGGGCATCGTTGAGACCGATACGGTCATGATGCCCGACAATCGCAGATCCGCCCTCGCTGTTCGAAGTCCAGTTGCTGCATGTCGTGTCACCACCTGCCGTAGAGAAGTAACCTGCGGAATCGGAGCCGGTCAAAATGTCATGTTTGTTCGGCTGACTACCACGCCCTTTGACGGGGTTACCGTTTTCGTCGAGCGCAGTCTGTAGATTAATGTTCACGCCGTCACTGTGCAGGTCTTCAA
>NZ_JBQFTM010000041.1:0-4222 GCF_056538605.1 Ruegeria sp. BF7
TCGTCGCGCGCTTTCCATTCTTTCCAGCGCAGCACTGCGTTTGCGCCGATTTCTCGGAAGGGTTGGGGTGGCAGGCGTTTGGGTTGGTCTTCGGTTTCAAAATGGCGGGTTATATCGGAGCTGTGGGTGCAGGCCAGTTCCGCCGCTGCGATGCCGGTGAGGGTGCCGCGTGCGGTGCCCAGACCGTTCTGGACGCAGCCGGAATAGATGCCCTGGTCGATCTGGCGCGTGACCGAGACGCCGTTCAGGCTCAGGCACAGGTGGCCGGCCCAATGATATTGCATCTTGATCCCGGCCAATTGCGGGAAGCGTTGCTCGAACTTGCGCTGCATCACCCGCGATGCCCGCGTCAGATCGCGCGCCCTCGCCGCCAAGCCGGGGCGCAGCGCGGCGCAGGTGCGGGTGATGATGCGATTGCCGCCCTGACCGGTATCAATGCGCCGCATCGTGGTGCCCATCGGATCGGAGGGGGTCACACCCCAGCGGGGCCGGCCGCCCAGCCGGGCCAGCGCGGCGCTGTCCAGTTCCGGCGTCATCGCCGCAAACAGGAACAGCTGCATCAGCCGGTTGCGCTCGATGCCGAAGCTTTCGAGATGGCCATTGACCGTCAGGATCACTGCGCCGGTGCTGACCGCGCCGCGCCGGGTTTTTACCTGCCACGCGCCGCCGTGCTTTTCGAACCCGGTTACGGCGGAATTCTCGTACAGCGCCACGCCGTCCCCGACCAATCCGGCGGCCAGTCCGCGAATATAGCCTGCGGGCTGCAACATGACCGTTCCGGATGTGTAGAGGCCCGACCGGTAGTGGCGCGAGCCGGTCAGGTCGTGCATCTGCTGGGAATCCAGCATCTCGCTGGTTTCGCCCAACGTCTCGAGGTGCTGTGCATAGCTGACGTTATGGGCATGGCCCGCCGCGCTGGCGGCACCGTTCACTTTGCCCGCCGGATCAAAGAAGTTCGGGTCGATCCGATATTGCTCGACCGCCGCGCGGGCAAAGGCAATCGCTTTCCGGTTCAGGCCGATCATTTTGCAGTCGTCACCGGACCCGGCATAGTCATCCGAGGCCAGATCATGCGGCAGGTCGATCATGAAGCCGGAATTGCGGCCCGCAGCCCCTTCGGCCACGCGCCCGGCCTCCAGCACCACCACTTTCGCATCGGGTTGCAACTGGTGCAGACGCCGCGCGGCCGACAGGCCGGCAAAGCCCGCGCCGACGATGACAAAGTCGGCGGTGGTGTCACTCTCCAGCGCAACCGCCGGGGGCTGGGCGCCAAGAATGGCGCTCCAGGCGGCCGGTCCGCGGTGGACCGGCAGGGTTCTGGCGGTGTAGCGGGTCAATCCACCGCCTCGTCTGCATCATCGGCCAGATCGATCCAGATGGTTTTCAGCTGGGTGTACTGATCATGCGCATGGACTGAGTTGTCGCGGCCGCCAAAGCCCGATTGCTTGAACCCGCCAAACGGGGTCGAGATGTCGCCCTCGCCAAAGCTGTTGACCGTCACGGTACCGGCCCGCAGGGCGCGGGCACCGCGGATGGCGCGCTTGGCATTGGCGGTGAAGATCGACGCGCACAGGCCGTATTCGGTGTCATTGCCGACCGCGATGGCTTCGTCGAAGCCCGAGACCTCGATCACCGACAGGACCGGGCCAAAGATCTCTTCGCGGGCCAGCAGGGCGTTGTTGTCCGCGACCTCGACCACCGTGGCCTCGACAAACCCGTCATTGGCCTTGCCGCCGATCACCACATTCTCGGCCTGATCCAAGTAGCTGCAAACCTTGGCAAAGTGCGCCTCGGACACCAGCGCGCCCATGCGGGTTTCCGGGTCCAGCGGGTCGCCGATATTCCACTGTTTGGCATGATGCGCGATGCGCTCCAGCAATTCGGCCTTGACGTCCTTGTGCACGATCAGGCGCGAACTGGCCGAGCAGTTCTCGCCCATGTTCCAGAACGCGCCGTTGACCAGATGCTGGGCCACGCGGTCCAGGTTCTCGGCATCGTCCATGACGATGGCCGGGTTCTTGCCGCCCATCTCAAGCACAACCTCCTTGGCGTTGCTTTCCGCCGAATAGGTCAGGAACCTCTTGCCGGTCACGGTCGAGCCGGTGAAGGACACCATGTCGATATCCATGTGACGGCCGATCGGTTCGCCCACGTCTCCGCCACCACCGGGCAGGATGTTCAGAACACCGGCGGGCAGTCCGGCCTCGACAGCCAGTTCGGCCACGCGCAGCGCGGTCAGGGTGGTTTCCTTGGCCGGCTTGACGACCAGCGAACAGCCCGCCGCCAGAGCCGGGCCGATCTTCCACGCCAGCATCAGCAGCGGGAAGTTCCACGGCAGCACCAGGCCGACCACGCCGATCGGCTCACGCACCACCATGGCGATGTGATCGTCGCTGGCCGGCGCCACCTGATCATAGATCTTGTCGATCGCCTCGGCGTGCCATTTCAGGCAGTGGATGGTCTCGGGCACGTCCACGGTCTCGCAGTCGTAGATCGTCTTGCCGCTGTCGAGGCTTTCCATCACCGCCAATTCGCGCGCGTTGCGGGTCATCAGTTTGCACAGCCGGATCAGCACGTCCTTGCGTTCGGACGGGTGCAGTTTCGACCAGCGGCCGTCGTCAAACGCCTCGCGCGCCTTTTCGACGGCAAAGTCCACGTCCCCGGACCCGCAGGCGGCGATCTCGGCCAGCGTTTCGCCGGTGGCCGGGTTGGTGCTGGTGAAGGTCTTGCCGGAAATCGCCGGGCGGAAGGTGCCGTCGATGAACGCGCCGGTGGGCAGGTCCAGACCTGCGGCAATGGATTTGTATTCGTCCTGTGTCAGCAGATCCATGTCTCTTACCCTTCTGCCACGATGTCGGCGATTTTGCGTTTCAATACGCGCGTGACCTGTTCCAGCGCGCGCTTGTCATCCTTGTTCAGACCCTTCAGGGGCGCGCGCATGACGCCCGCGTCGATCCCGTTCATGGTCACGCCGTGCTTGATGGTCTGGATGAACTTGCCGCCCTGTTCCAGCACATGCATCAGCGGCAGCATCGCGCTCATGATGCGACGGCCCTTGTCAAAGTTGCCCTCGACCACGCAGGCATTGTACAGCGCCACATGTTCCGCGGGCAGGAAGTTCGACCCGCCACAAACCCAGAACGGGGCGCCCCAGGCAAAAAACTCCAGCGCCTGGTCGTCCATGCCGCAGCCCATCTGGATATGCGGATAGTCGCGCGCCAGCAGATGTACCCGGTTGATATCGCCCGAGCTTTCCTTGATGCCGCAGAAGTTGCGGCTGCGGCCGACGCGGTCCAGGAATTCCGCGCCCATCATGGTGCCGGTGCGGTGCGGATAGTTGTACAGCATCACCGGCAGATCAGCCGCCTTGTCGATGGCCAGCGCATTCAGCGCGTTTTCGCGGTCGGTCGGCACCGAATAGGCCGGGCTGGCCAGCAGGATCGCATCCGCGCCGATCTGGCGCGCGCCGGCGGCCAGCGCAATCGAGTCCGGCGTCATCATCGCCCCCGTGCCCACCACCAGCGGCAGGCGGCCTTTCAGGCGCTCATGGGTGAACCTGGCCAGCTCCAGACGCTCGGCAACGGTCTGGGCATAGTTCTCACCGGTCGAGCCGCCCGAGATCAGGCCATGTACGCCGTTCTCGATCAGGTGTTCGATCACGTCGGACAGCGCGTCCCAGTTCACGCTGCCATCGGCGTGATAGGGGGTCACGACGGGGGTGTAGATCCCTTCAAAATTGAAAATCGGGGTCATTCAGGTCCTCATGCAGGGGTTTTGCGCGCCATCGTCCCCAGCGGCAGGTCAAGCCCGGCAGGCATGACGAACAGCTCGATCTGGTCGCGCGACAGGTTCCAATGATCGATGGCCAGCTGCGAGGCAGCCGCCTCATCACCCGCCTCGATGGCGGCGATGATGGCGTCATGCTGGGCACTGGCCTCGGACAGGTTCTCCGCCATCTGGCGGTCCTGAGGGCGGTAGAAGGTCATCCCGATCCGGGCATGATCGATCAACAACCGCTGAAAAGAGGGCGCAAGATAGATGTTGTCCGCCATCTCGCCCGTGATCTCGTGAAAGCGGTTGTTGGCCATGGCCCGCTCGGCGCTCGAGCCACTCCGAAGCGCCGCCTTGAACGCCTCCTGCGCCGCCTTCAGCGCTCCAACCTGCACACCCGTCGCATTCTTCGCCGCCAACTGCAAAACAGCTCCATACATCATCGGGGCCG
>NZ_JBQFTM010000042.1:0-2986 GCF_056538605.1 Ruegeria sp. BF7
CCCAATGAGCTATAAATCCGACATCGAAATCGCCCGCGAAGCGAACAAGAAGCCGATTCAGGAAATCGGTGCCAAGATCGGCATCGATTCTGCCGATCTGCTGCCCTATGGCCACGACAAGGCGAAGGTCAGTCAGGACTTCATCAACTCGGTTCAGGACCGTGAAGACGGCAAGCTGATCCTGGTCACCGCGATCAATCCGACCCCGGCGGGTGAAGGTAAAACCACCACCACCGTTGGTCTGGGCGATGGCCTGAACCGTATCGGCAAGAACGCGATGATCTGTATCCGCGAAGCCTCGCTGGGCCCGAACTTCGGCATGAAGGGCGGCGCTGCAGGTGGCGGCTATGCGCAGGTTGTTCCGATGGAGGAAATGAACCTGCACTTCACCGGCGACTTCCACGCCATCACCTCGGCCCACTCGCTGCTGTCGGCAATGATCGACAACCACATCTACTGGGGCAATGAGCAGGCTATCGACATGCGCCGCGTCGTTTGGCGCCGTGTGGTCGACATGAACGACCGCGCCCTGCGTCAAATCACCTGCTCGTTGGGCGGTGTATCGAACGGTTTCCCGCGCGAAGCTGGTTATGACATCACCGTGGCATCCGAAGTCATGGCGATCCTCTGCCTGGCAACCGACCTGAAGGACCTGGAAAAGCGTCTGGGCGACATCATCGTTGCTTACCGTCGCGACAAGACCCCGGTCTACTGCCGCGATATCAAGGCCGAAGGCGCAATGACCGTTCTGCTGAAAGACGCAATGCAGCCGAACCTGGTGCAGACGCTGGAAAACAACCCGGCCTTCGTCCATGGCGGCCCCTTCGCGAATATCGCGCACGGCTGTAACTCGGTCATCGCGACCAAGACCGCTCTGAAAGTCGCTGACTATGTCGTGACCGAGGCCGGTTTCGGTGCTGATCTGGGTGCCGAGAAGTTCATGAATATCAAGTGCCGCAAGGCGGGCATCGCGCCGTCGGCAGTTGTTCTGGTCGCCACCGTGCGCGCGATGAAGATGAACGGCGGCGTTGCCAAAGCCGATCTGGGTGCCGAGAACGTCGACGCCGTCGTGAACGGCTGTGCCAACCTGGGTCGCCACATCGAGAACGTGAAGTCCTTCGGTGTTCCGGTCGTCGTCGCGATCAACCACTTTGTCACCGATACCGACGCGGAAGTGCAGGCGGTAAAGGACTACTGTGGTGACCACGGTGTTGAGGCGGTTCTGTCCCGTCACTGGGAGCTGGGTTCGGAAGGATCCGAGAATCTGGCCAAGAAGGTTGTGGAAATTGCCGATGCCGGTACCGCGAACTTCTCACCGATCTATCCGGACGACATGCCGCTGTTCGAAAAAATCGAGACCATCGCCAAGCGCATCTACCGCGCTGACGAGGTGCTGGCTGATTCCAAGATCCGCAACCAGTTGAAAGAGTGGGAAGCAGCAGGCTACGGCAACCTGCCGGTCTGCATGGCGAAAACCCAGTACTCGTTCTCGACCGATCCGTCGCTGCGCGGTGCGCCGACCGGCCACTCGGTTCCGGTGCGTGAGGTTCGCCTGTCTGCCGGTGCTGGCTTCATCGTGGTTGTCTGCGGTGAGATCATGACCATGCCGGGTCTGCCGCGCAAACCGGCTGCCGAGACCATCTGCCTCAATGACGCAGGTGAGATCGAGGGCTTGTTCTAAGCGCCCGAATGAGACATCTCGTGGCCCGGGGATATCCCCGGGCCACAGGAGATTGAAATGCCCACTCTGATACCACCGCATGACTGTTCCTCGATGCAGGAATTGCGGGCTCAGATCGACAAGCTGGACCGCCAACTGATCGAATTGTTGGTAACGCGCGCAAGCTACATCGACCGCGCGTCCGAGCTGAAACCCGGCGAGGGCCTGCCAGCCCGCATTCCGGATCGTGTCGAAGACGTGGTGCAGCGGGTGCGCAAGAGTTCCGACGAGTTGGGCATGGACCCAGATCTAGCCGAGAAACTCTGGCGCATCTTGATTGACTGGTCGATTGCCCGCGAAGAACGCGTGCTCGGCCCCGACTGAAGAACCGGGCGCTTTGTGCGCCCGATCCGTTTTTTGAAAGAAGGGATCAAAGGATGGTAGCGCAGGTTATCGACGGTAAGGCCTTTGCGGCGAAGGTGCGCGCGCAAGTGGCCGATCAGGTTGCAAAGCTGAAAGAGGAAAACGGTATCACGCCCGGTCTGGCCGTGGTTCTGGTGGGCGAGGATCCGGCCAGCCAGGTTTATGTCCGTTCCAAGGGCAAGATGACCGTCGAGGTCGGCATGAACTCGTATGAGCACAAGCTGGATGTGGATACCTCCGAAGAAGACTTGCTGGCGCTGATCGACAAGCTGAACAACGACCCGGCGGTGCACGGCATTCTGGTGCAATTGCCGCTGCCCAAGCATCTGAACGAAGATCTGGTGATCAACTCGATCGATCCGGCCAAAGATGTCGACGGGTTCCACATCTCGAACGTGGGCTTGCTGGGCACGGGCCAGAAGTCGATGGTGCCCTGCACCCCTCTGGGTTGCCTGATGATGCTGCGCGATCACCATGGTTCGCTGTCGGGAATGGACGCGGTTGTGATCGGCCGTTCGAACATCGTCGGCAAGCCGATGGCGCAGCTGTTGCTGGGTGACAGCTGCACCGTGACCATCGCGCATTCGCGCACCAAGGACCTGCCGGAAGTTGTTCGCCGTGCTGACATCGTCGTTGCCGCCGTCGGCCGCCCGGAAATGGTGCCGGGCGACTGGATCAAGGAAGGTGCCACCGTGATTGATGTGGGCATCAACCGCATCGAGCGGGACGGCAAGAACAAACTGGTCGGCGACGTCGATTACGCCAGCGCCGCCGAGCGCGCAGGTGCGATTACCCCCGTCCCCGGCGGCGTCGGCCCCATGACCATCGCATGCCTGCTGGCCAACACTCTCACAGCATGCTGCCGCACAAACAAACTACCAGAACCAGAAGGCCTGACCGCCT
>NZ_JBQFTM010000043.1:0-2588 GCF_056538605.1 Ruegeria sp. BF7
TGAAAGGCGAGATGAGCTTTGTCGGCCCGCGCCCTGTTGTGGCCATCGAACTGGTCAAATACGGCAGGTCCGCTTCGGCCTATCTGGCGCAGAAACCGGGGATCACCGGGCTGTGGCAGGTCTCGGGGCGCAACGATATCAGCTATGGCGAGCGGGTCGCGCTGGATGTCGCCTACCTGAACCGGCGCAGCTTTCTTAACGATATCAGGATCATCTCCCAGACTGCCTCAACCGTGCTTCGCAGAACCGGAAAGTAACGGGCGCACAGACCTTTATTCTTGCTTTGGGACCATGTAGAGAGCAGCGGCACACGCGTTTCGCGTGTGCCAGGCTTTTGGAATCGTATTCTTGATATGAAGCAAGCTCCGATACACGACGCGCAGTTCACATCGAACCGATCCCCGGCAAGTGACACGCCGCAAAATGACACCATCGACCTGGCCGCTTTGGCGGGTACTTTGTGGCGTGGCAAGTGGATCATCACCCTGACCACCGCCGTGACCATTCTGGTCGGAGCCTTTTATGCCTTTGTCGTCGCTGTCCCGTTGTACAAGTCCACCGCCGTGGTCATGCTGGAAACCGATCAGGCCAGCGTGGTTGATCTGCAAAGCGTGGTGGGCGGCCTGGCGGGAGACACGGCCGAGGTCAATTCCGAGCTGGAAGTGCTCCGGTCCCGCGGCTTAATGGGCAAGGTTGTCGACAGGCTTGAACTGGTCTCGGACCCAGAGTTCAACACCGACCTACTCCCGGCCTCTGCGCTCGACGGGGTCAAGCAGTTTATCAAATCGGTGTTTGGGGCCGGACCCAACCCCGAACCTGTCTCTGAAGAACTGGCTGAACGGTTGCTACGCGACGATGTGATCTCGGCCCTGCTCGATAAGGTTTCAGTACGCAACGTGGCGCAAAGCCTTGTGTTCGAGGTGACGGCCGAAACCAAATCGGCGCGCAAGTCGGCCCTGATCGCGGACACGATTGTCGAGCTTTACGTTCTGAACCAGATCGAGGTGAAATTCGACGCCACCGAACAGGCGACCGCCTGGCTGACCGACCGCGTGGCCGAGCTGCAGATCGATCTGGAAACCGCCGAGGCAAAGGTCAACGAATTCAATTCGACGACAGCGCTGATCTCACCCGAAGCGCTGCAATTGCAGGAAGTGCAGCTAAAGGACTTGCGCGAACGCCGCGAGTCAGCCGAGGCGACCCGCATCTCGGCGCAGACCCGGTATGACGCGTTGAACACCGCCGAGACCCGCGCGGCCCAGTCTGCCGCCAGCCAGGACCCGCAACTGCAACGACTGCTTGGGCAGATCGACGACTCAGATGCCGGTGAGGCCGACTTTGACACCGCCTTCCAGCGCCTGGTTGCGCGGACTGCGCTTGAAGCTCGGCGGGCAACGCAGCAGGTTCAGGCCCTGACGCTGTCAGCCGACGAGCTGGGCCAGAAGATCGCGCAGCAGAGTGCGGATCTGATTACACTGCAACAGCTGGCACGCGAGGCGGAAGCCGTTCGGCTGCTATACGAGTATTTCCTGGCCCGCCTGAAAGAGACATCGGCGCAGGAAGGCATCCAGAAAGCCGACAGTCGGCAATTGTCGAGCGCCGTAATCCCGGGCAACCCTTCGGAACCGAAAAAGTCTCTGATCCTTGCGCTTTCAACCATTCTGGGCCTCCTGCTGGGCGTCGGTATCGTGTTGCTGGCCGAGGCACGGCGTAAAGGCTACCGCACGGCCCAGGAACTGGAGCGCAAAACCGGTTACAGCGTTCTGGGTCAGATACCCGTCTTTCCCGGCCGCGGGCGCCGCAAGGTACTGGAGTATCTCGCGGAAAAACCCTCATCTGCCACGGCCGAGGCGGTACGCAACCTGCGCACCTCACTGATGTTGTCCAATGTGGACCGCCCACCGCAGGTTGTGGTGATCACCTCTTCGCTACCGGGTGAAGGCAAGACAACGAATGCGTTGGCGCTGGCGCAGAATTTTGTCGGTATAGGCAAAAAGGTATTGCTGGTCGAAGGCGATATTCGGCGCTTGACCATGACGGAGCAATTGCAGGGTGTGCCGAAGAACGGGATCGTTTCGGTTCTGGCCGGGGACTCAACCGCGCAGGAGGCAATCTTTCAAGACCCGCTGCTGGGTTGTGACATCCTAGCCGGCGAGAAGACCTCGGCCAACGCGGCGGACCTCTTCGCATCCGAACGGTTCCGGTTGTTCCTGGAGGATTTGCGCCAGAAGTACGACATCATCCTGATCGACACGCCACCGACCTTGCTGGTTTCTGACGCGCGCCTGATTGCGCGCAACGCAGATGCGGTGCTGCTGACCGTCAAATGGAACGACACGTCCGAACAGGATCTCGCTGAAACCATGCGACTGTTCCACACCGACAATCAGCGCCTGACCGGGCTTGTACTGAGTCAGATCAATGCCCGCAGTGCTCGGCAATACGGCTATTCCTACGGCAGCTACGCCAACAAGTACTACAACAACTAGAATTGCTGCCCGATTTTTTTGGCGGCAGCGGCGCGTTGGGCAAGCGCGCCGTTTTTGTGGGTTTTATATGTATCAGTTTGTGCTGACGGTGCTTGTTGT
>NZ_JBQFTM010000044.1:0-2346 GCF_056538605.1 Ruegeria sp. BF7
GCGAAGACGGAAACGGTGCCGTCGAAGCCAAGGTCAAAGCCGAGGTCGCAGACCTCTGCGCCAAATTCCCGATCTATCCTAACCTGTAAGTTGAAGGACCCGAACCATGAGCTTTCATTCCATTGAACAAGCCCCTGCCCGCTTGAACCGCAGCGAGCTAGCCGTTCCCGGCAGCCAGCCCGGTATGTTCGAAAAGGCAGCGCAGTCGAATGTGGATGTCATCTTCCTTGATCTGGAAGACGCAGTTGCGCCAGACGAAAAGGAACAGGCGCGCAGAAACATCATCGAGGCGCTGAACGATATCGACTGGGGCAACAAGACCATGTCGGTTCGGATCAATGGTCTGGACACCCACTATATGTACCGCGACGTGGTGGATGTGGTCGAACAGGCTGGTGAGCGGTTGGACCTGATCATGATCCCCAAGGTTGGCACCGCCGCCGACGTCTATGCCGTCGATATGCTGGTCACCCAGATTGAGGACGCCAAGGGTTTCAAGAAACGCATCGGGTTCGAGCACATCATCGAAACCGCGCTGGGGATGCAGAATGTCAGCGAGATCGCGGCGGCTTCGAAGCGCAACGAAAGCCTCCATTTTGGTGTTGCCGACTATGCCGCTTCGACCCGCGCTCGGACCACGATCATCGGTGGCGTGAACCCCGATTATTCGGTTCTGACTGACGCAGACGCGGATGGCGGACGCATGACCCACTGGGGCGACATGTGGCATTACGCGCTAGCGCGCATGGTGGTTGCCGCCCGTGCCAACGGCCTGCGCCCGATTGACGGGCCGTTCGGCGATTTCCAAGACCCGGAGGGCTATCGTGCCGCGGCCAAACGTGCGGCGGTTCTGGGGTGCGAAGGCAAATGGGCGATTCACCCCAGCCAGATCGCGCTGGCGAACGAAGTCATGTCACCCGGCGACGCCGAAGTCACAAAGGCGCAGCGTATTCTCGAAGCGATGGCCGAAGCCGAAGCGGCAGGTAAAGGAGCCGTATCTCTGGATGGTCGTCTGATCGACTATGCCTCAATCCGTCAGGCAGAAGTCATGGTCGAAAAAGCCCGGCAAATCGCTGCAGCTTGATCGCAATACGACTGTGCAATCGTCAAAATCGTTTTGCGTTAGTGCCGCCGCCATTTTTACCAAGGCGGCCACGGCGGCAGTTTCGGCCGTCTCTCTACGAGGACGATTGCAATCAACCCCTTTGGCTTTGCCAAAGCAAGGTGGGCGCAGAATTCTGGTCGCTATAAGGAAAGCTGCCCCCGCCATAATGTCCAAGGCATTGAAACACGTTCAGGGCGATCACGTCGCCCTGGCCGAGACACATGCCGAAAACCAGTCTGACGTTCCCGGAGCCACGGTATAGATCAGCGCACACCCCGTCCCGGAGTAACGAGGCCTGAAAGCCGAGCGGCAGATCATCGTTCTGCTCAGCACCGCACGTGAGCAGGATCAGATCGTTGCGCTATTCTCTGGCGGGGCTGTCGGGCTTGGCTCCCGCGCTGGTTGAAGGACTGACCCTGCCGGACAAAACCACGGTCAACGAGGTTTTGCAGTCTTCCGGGTTGGGTATCATGCGGATGAACCTTGTGCGTCGGCACCTAAGCTGACTTAAAGGCGGTGGTTTTTTTGCAGCACGGATCGCCTGCCCCCGTCTCGGCCTATATCCTATAAGATGTCATCGGTGATGACCTTCGCACCGTCGCGGGCGGACTGACTGCCTTACCAATCGGAAGTCACGCCGACGCCCGCAGGGCCTGTATCGAAGCCGGCATCCGGCATCGGTTGCCGGATTCCAACCGCACGCATCCGGAATAGCGTATCCCTGAACAGACTAAGACGACTGGGCGACCAATCATCTAATTGGCTCGAACACGATAAGCCTTGAGGTCGCACATAGCTGTGCGGTCAAGACTTGCCAGACTGAAATTGGATCCTTCGCGTTGATCGGTGACGTGTCGGACGCGGAGGAACAGATTGTGCAAGCTGCGCTATCTGAGACGCCTGACCGACCGGTCGCTCTGTTGTTTGGCAGTGAAACAACTTTACGTCTGAAGGGCACAAGCCGCAGAGGACGCAATCGGGAATTGGCGCCGCGCGCGGCCCAACTGGCGCAAGAACGCCCAATTCCTGGAATTGGGTTTTTCTCAGCGCCAACACGGATGGCCGCGATTGTCCACCCCTGCAGCTGGCGCGATTGTGGATTCAGAAACCTGCGACCGAATCCGCGCGTCTGGAAAAGACTTTGTCGCCTTTCTGGACACCGCCACAACAACCGACGATCGAAGAATTGCCTTGGTTCCGGCTTACCATAGCTCGGGTTGGTGATGTGCAGGGGAAATCCG
>NZ_JBQFTM010000045.1:0-2023 GCF_056538605.1 Ruegeria sp. BF7
CCGGCCGCCGATGAACTGAACCAGAGCTACTGACCCCTCAACGCACTCCCCGACTGGTCCGCCGTTTCAGGCGGACATTTTTGTCGCCAAACTACAGGTTGGAGGTCGGAATTGAGCATGAAGAAAGTAGAATGATCGCTCTACTTTGCCGCTATGATATCGATCGAACAACGCAGGGCTGAAATCCGGGGCAGAAAGTATACTGAGAAGAGGTTGCCTCGCGAAGCTTTGACGCCTTGCGTTCTGGCTCTGATTTTCTCGGTACGCAGGAGACCTTCAAAATCAGGATAGAATAACAATGAAAATAGCTGGAATTCATATCTATCGGCACGACCTGGCTCATACCCGCGACGACAGCTCGGGCAGCAATCTGGATCTGTCCGCAGGCCCAAGACGGGGTATCCTTTCTGGTGAAAGCCGTCTTGGCGCTCCGTTCGAATCCTTTTGAAAGGAATAGTAAAAGCAATGGACCTGAATGGAAAAACAGCGCTGGTTACCGGTGCAGCGGGCGGCATCGGTGCCGCACTTGTAGCACGCCTGCGCGAAACGGGCGTCCGTGTTGCGGTTGCTGACCGAGATGTCAGCGGTATCGTGGCAGAAGCTCATCTGCCAGGCGATCTGCTTGACGGCACTTATGCTGACGCGTTGCCGAAGGCAGCGGTTGATCAACTGGGCGGATTGGATATTGTCATCAATAATGCCGGCGTCATCACTCGTGGGTCAGTGACCGAGTCCTCGGATAACGATTGGTTCCTGTCGCTGGGTGTGAATGTCGAGGCGCCATTCCGCATCTGCCGGTCCGCGATCCCTCTCATGGCTGAAAATGGCGGTGGGGCCATCGTAAACACCGCCTCGTGCTGGGGTCTGCGTCCGGGTCCCAATCACGCGGTCTATTGCATGACCAAAGCGGCGATTGCGTCTTTGACGCAATGCATGGGGATGGACCACGCCCATCAGGGCATTCGCATCAATGCCGTCTGTCCGAACGAGGTGAACACTCCCATGTTGCGGTCGGGCTTTGCGAAGCGGGGGTTTGACCCGGACACCGCCGTCAAAGAGCTGGGCCAGACCGTTCCTCTGGGCCGCATTGCCGAGCCCGAGGATATTGTCGATGTGATCATGTTCCTGGTCTCGGACGCGTCGCGCTATGTCTGCGGCACACTGGTTGAGGTCAATGGTGGGAAGCCTGTGTCATGATGCGGTTCGAGGGCAAGGTCGCGCTGGTTACAGGCGGTCGCAGCGGTATCGGGCAGGCGATTGCACGGCGGTTGCGGGATGAGGGCGCGCAGGTCTTTACCGCTCAACGCGGGCAAGACTCCGAGTTTCTGGGGATTGCTGCAGATTTCACCAATCCTACCAGTCCGGCGCAGGTGGTGAAAGCGGTCACCCGCAGGGCAGGGCGGCTGGACGTTCTGGTCAACAACGCCGGGATGATGCAGGAAGCCTGTGTCGAGGAAATGAGCCTCGAAGATTGGCAGCGCAATCTGGCGGTCAATCTGACGGCACCGTTCCTGACGATCCAGGCCGCCTTGCCACATCTGCGTAAAACCCGTGGCAGCATCGTCAACACCGGTTCGATCGAGGGGCTTGGAAGCAACCCTGGTCACGCGGCCTATTGCGCATCCAAAGCCGGTTTGCACGGTCTGACCCGCGCGGTGGCCGTGGACCACGGTCCCGAAGGGATACGGTGCAATGCGGTTGCGCCGGGGTGGATTGACACTGATCTGAACCTCGATTTCATCGACAGCATGGAAGACCCCGCCGCGTTCCGCCGAGATATTGCTCGGATCCATCCGGTCGCCAGAACCGGCAGCCCCGAGGAGGTAGCCTCATTGGTTGCGTTTCTGGCGTCGGACGATGCCGGGTTCATCACCGGTCAGGTTTATACGGTAGATGGCGGACGGATGGCCAAGCTGAGCCTGCCCTGATCACTCGTCGCGCGCTTTCCATTCTTTCCAGCGCAGCACTGCGTTTGCGCCGATTTCTCGGAAGGGTTGGGGTGGCAGGCGTTTGGGTTGGTCTT
>NZ_JBQFTM010000046.1:0-1991 GCF_056538605.1 Ruegeria sp. BF7
GGTTCAGACCGGCGCCTATCTCGGAGAGGACGACATCGTCCGATACGAGGACGTCTACGCCCGAGGCCAAGGCGCAAAGGGCTGAACAGCCACGCAACAGAACGCGCGGCATAAGACACCCAAGTGCCGCGCGGAACAGGCCCCCGAAACGGGTTTTTTGTGTTGGGCCGCCGAACAGGCTGCGCAACGCACGATGGGCTTTCACGTCGTTAAGCGGATTTGGCTAGCGTTCCGCCGATTGACACAGAGAACGAGACCCGACCCATGACGACCAACCCGTTTACAAACCGTGTTTCCAGCTTGTCCGGCCCCGCGCGCGACGCTGCCCCCGTGACACCTTCTGACACCACCGATCTGGCCGAAGTGGCAATCGGTCTGTACGTCGAAACGGGCGGTGCGGTGGTGATGACCACGGTCCGCGGCGAAACACGCACCGTACAGGTGGCTGATTTTTCCATCCTGCCTGTCGGTGTGACGCGCGTTCATGCCACCGGGACAACTGCATCGGGCATCCACGCCCTCGTGCTGATCTGAGACAGAACCGAAACCTGCCGCTGTCGTTTGCGCGGCAGGTCTTCCTTGAATAGGCGCGGGTTCAGCGCCGCCCCAGCCGATCTTAGTCGGCACCGAACAGATCGCGGGTAAAGACCTTGTCGCTTACATCGCGTATTTCGTCTGACAAGCGGTTGGCGACAATTAAGTCAGCCTGCCGCTTGAACTCCTCAAGATCGCGGATCACCGGTGAGTGAAAAAAGTGATCCGCGCTCAGGGTCGGTTCATAGACGATGACCTCTATGCCCTTGGCTTTGATCCGTTTCATGATTCCCTGAACCGAGCTTTGACGGAAATTATCGCTGCCCTCTTTCATCACCAGACGGTAAATGCCGACAACCTTTGGCCCTTTCATCAGAATCTGGTCGCTGAGGAAATCCTTGCGGGTGCGGTTGGCATCGACGATAGCGCGGATCAGGTTCTGCGGCACGTGGTTGTAATTGGCCAGTAGCTGCTTGGTGTCCTTGGGCAAGCAATAACCGCCATAGCCAAAGGACGGGTTGTTGTAATGCGCGCCAATGCGCGGGTCGAGGCTGACGCCTTCGATGATCTGGCGCGAGTCCATGCCTCCTGCCAGGGAATAACTGTCCAACTCGTTGAAAAACGCCACCCGCATGGCAAGAAAGGTATTGGCGAACAGCTTGATCGCCTCGGCCTCGTCTGCATCGGTGAACAGCACCGGTACTTCCTTGTCCACCGCCCCTTCCACCAGCAGATCGGCAAAGACCTTTGCCCGGTCTGACCGTTCACCGACGATGATGCGGCTGGGGTGCAGGTTGTCATAGAGCGCCCGCCCCTCGCGCAGGAACTCCGGTGAGAAGATGACGTTGTCGGTGCCGAACCGCGCGCGGGCCCCGGCGACGAACCCCACCGGGATGGTGGATTTGATCACGATGACCGCGTCTGGATTCAGCGCGGTAACTTGTTCGATTACCGTATCGACCGAACTTGTGTCGAAGTAATTGCTGCGCGGATCGTAATTGGTTGGAGTAGCTACAATCACGAACTCTGCCCCGCCAAAGGCAGTTTCCGCATCGGTCGTGGCGGTTAGGTCAAGCGTGCGGTTCGTCAGGAAATCGGTAATCTCGGTATCCTGGATCGGGCTTTGACGCTGGTTAACTTGATCAACACGATCTGCTGACAGGTCCAAAGCCACCACTTCATGGTTTTGTGCCAACAGCACAGCATTGGACAGGCCGACATAGCCAATCCCGGCAATTGCAATCTTCATACAAAAATTCCTTGTGTAACCAGTGTCCGGGTTCGCGAATCGAACATACCCTAATTTTACCGCCTGATAAGAAGCGAAGTTTTTGTTCGTATTAGGTCGTTCTCAGTTGGTTTCGCATTAATTCACTGCGGCGTTGATAGGAGTTGTTACGAGGGATGGTGTGATTTGGCTGATTGTTCTTCCCCATCGGGTGACGGGGTTTTCTGCG
>NZ_JBQFTM010000047.1:0-1772 GCF_056538605.1 Ruegeria sp. BF7
ACAGATGAAAATGACGACGGAAGAGGCCTTTGTTAAGGTTCTGCAGCTTCACGGTATTGAACACGCGTTTGGTATCATTGGTTCGGCGATGATGCCGATCTCGGACATTTTCGGGAAAGCCGGCATCACGTTCTGGGATTGCGCGCATGAAGGCTCGGGCGGGATGATGGCCGATGGCTACACCCGCGCCACCGGCAAAATGTCGATGATGATCGCGCAGAACGGCCCCGGCATCACCAACTTTGTCACCGCCGTAAAGACCGCCTACTGGAATCACACCCCGCTGCTGCTGGTAACGCCTCAGGCCGCGAACAAGACCATGGGTCAGGGCGGTTTCCAGGAAATGGAACAGATGCGCATGTTTGCGGACTGCGTGTGCTATCAGGAAGAAGTGCGCGACCCGTCGCGGATGGCCGAAGTTCTGAGCCGCGTGATCACCAAGGCCAAGCGTGCCTCGGCGCCGGCGCAGATCAACGTGCCGCGTGACTTCTTCACGCAAGTGGTCGATATCGAACTGCCTGCCGTGGTCGAATTCGAACTGCCCTCCGGTGGTGCATCGGCTGTTACCGAAGCCGCCGCGCTGCTGTCCGAAGCCAAGAACCCGGTCATTCTGAACGGCGCCGGTACGGTTCTGTCCGCGGGCGGCATCGAAGCCTCGAAAGCGCTGGCCGAACGTCTGGACGCGCCGGTTTGTGTTGGCTACCAGCACAACGACGCCTTCCCCGGCTCGCACCCGCTGTTTGCCGGTCCGCTGGGCTATAACGGCTCGAAGGCCGCGATGGAGCTGATCAAGGAAGCGGATGTGGTTCTGTGCCTCGGCACCCGTCTGAACCCGTTCTCGACCCTGCCGGGTTACGGTCTGGAATACTGGCCGGCAAATGCGAAAATCATTCAGGTCGACATCAACCCGGATCGTATCGGCCTGACCAAAAAGGTTTCGGTCGGTATCGTTGGCGACGCGGCCACCGTTGCGACCAATATCCTGGCACAGCTGTCGGACACCGCAGGCGACGATGGTCGCGACGCCCGCAAGGCGAAGATCGCGGAAAAAAAGTCGCGTTGGGCGCAGGAACTGACCTCGATGGATCACGAGCAGGACGACCCGGGCACCACCTGGAACGAACGAGCCCGTGCCGCCAAGCCGGACTGGATGAGCCCGCGCATGGCATGGCGTGCGATTCAATCCGCACTGCCGAAAGAGGCGATCATCTCGTCCGACATCGGCAACAACTGCGCCATCGGCAATGCGTATCCGTCCTTCGAGGAAGGCCGCAAGTATCTGGCACCGGGCCTGTTCGGCCCCTGTGGCTATGGCCTGCCGTCGGTGATCGGCGCCAAGATCGGCTGCCCGGACGTGCCGGTCGTCGGCTTCTCGGGTGACGGTGCCTTTGGTATCGCGGTTACTGAACTGACCGCAATCGGCCGTGACGAATGGCCCGCGGTGACCCAGATCGTTTTCCGCAACTACCAGTGGGGTGCGGAGAAGCGGAACTCGACCCTGTGGTTTGACGACAATTTCGTCGGCACCGAACTGGACACCAAAGTGTCTTACGCCGGTATCGCACAGGCCTGTGGCCTGAAAGGCGTTGTCGCCCGCACTCAGGACGAGCTGACCGCGGCGCTGAACCAGGCCATCGAGGACCAGAAGAACGGCATCACCACCCTGATCGAAGCCATGATCAACCAGGAACTGGGCGAGCCCTTCCGTCGTGACGCGATGAAAAAACCGGTCGCAGTCGCCGGTATCAGCGAAAACGATATGACACCACAGG
>NZ_JBQFTM010000048.1:0-1694 GCF_056538605.1 Ruegeria sp. BF7
TGTCGTTTCCTGCAATCAGATATCGCAATCAGTGATGTTTGAGTTTGGCGAATCCTTCAGTTTGGCGACAAGATTGGAGATACGCCCTATGAACACTCGAACAGCTTCGCGCTCTGGTGGACGCGCGGCGCGTCGTGCCAAGCGCACTGCGCCAAATTTTCAGATGCTGCCCGGCCTGACCCGCAACATCCCCGAATGTGAGGTGATGGATGGCAGTCAGGTGGAACGCATCGACAGCGCCGCCATGGATATACTGGAGAATGTCGGCGTTCAGTTTCGCGATCCCGTCGCACTGGAGGACTGGAAGAAAGCCGGTGCCAAGGTGGATGGAGAGCTGGTCTATCTGGACCGCAACATGGTGCGCGAGCTGATCTCGACCATCCCGGCGCAGTTCACCTATCACGCCCGCAACCCGGCCAAAAACGTCAAGCTGGGCGGCAAGCACTCGGTCTTCGTGCCGATGACCGGCGCACCGTTCCTGCGCGATCTGGATGATGTGCGCCGCAATCCGTTGCTGGAAGATCTGGCGATGTTCCACAAGCTCAGCCACATGATGCCGGCGCTGCACAGCTCGGCCCACCATATTGTCGAGCCCTACGATCACCCGATCAGCCAGCGGCATCTGCGCATCACTTACTCGTCGATGAAATACTCGGACAAGATGTTCATGGGCATGACCACCTCGCCCAGGAACGCCGAGGATGTGATGGATATGTGCGACATCCTGTTCGGCGAAGGCTTCATCGACGACCATCCGGTGACCACCGGCAACTGTAACGGTAACAGCCCGCTGGTCTGGGATGAGACCATGCTGGGCGCGATGCGCGCCTTCTGCCGCCGCAACCAGCCGGTGCTGTGCTCACCCTTCGTTCTGGGGGGTGCGAACACGCCCGCGTCAGTGCCTGCAACCGTGGCGCAGCTGACCGCCGAGGCGCTGTCGGCGCTGGCTTACACGCAGGTGATCCGCAAGGGCGCACCGGCGATCTGGGGGCACTACCTGTCGACGGTGTCGATGAAGTCGGGCGCGCCGATGGCGGGGACGCCCGAGATCAGCCTGATGAATTTCATGATCGGCCAGATGGCGCGGTTCTATGATGTGCCGTGGCGAACCTCGAACACGCTGGGCGGGGCCAAGACCTTTGACGCGCAGGCGGGGTATGAATCGGCGACCACGCTGGGCGCGGTTGTTCATGCGGGCGCCAACTATATCTGGCACTCGGCCGGGTGGAACGAGGCGGGCATGCACTGCTCGGTCGCCAAGTTCATCGTCGATGCCGAGCAATGCGCCATGGCCTATCGCATGGCCGAGGGGCCGAAATGGGGCGACTTCGATCAGGCGCTGGCGGCGGTTCCGGATGTGGGTCCCGGTGGCCACTACCTGGGCCACCCGCACACGCAGGAGAACTTTCAGACTGCGTTCTTCATGCCGGAAATGTTCGACAACAACTCGATCGAACAATGGCAGGCGGAAGGCAGTGTCGAAATTACGGAACGAGCACTGAAACATGCGCGCAAGCTGCTGGCCGAATATCAAGAGCCGAAACTGGACGAGGCCAGAAACGAGGCGCTGCTGGACTACATCGCCCGGCGCGAACGCGAAATCCCGGCCGCCGATGAACTGAACCAGAGCTACTGACCCCTCAACGCACTCCCCGACTGGTCCGCCGTTTCAGGCGGACATTTTTGTCGCCAAA
>NZ_JBQFTM010000049.1:0-1512 GCF_056538605.1 Ruegeria sp. BF7
TGTCCGTCGTCAGGGATTTTGGGACAGATGGCGCTCTGATCTAAGAGAGGATGTGGCCCATCTGATTGGTCTGATTATGCGGCGGATTTGCGGTGAAGCAAGCGCCTGGTTTCGATTGTCTTCTGTTTGATCCGTTCTCGTTGTCTTAGAATGGTCTGCCCGCGTCCGAAGTAGACATCAGCGGGCGTGAGGTTTTGTAAGCTTTCGTGGTAGCGCCGGTGATTGTAGTGATCGACGAAAGCATCGATCTGCTGCTGGAGGTCACCGGGCAGATAGTAGTTTTCCAATAAGATGCGGTTCTTGAGAGTCTGGTGCCAGCGCTCGATCTTGCCATGGGTCTGTGGGTGATATGGCGCGCCTCGGACATGATCCATTTTCTGATCTTCCAGCCATTCGGCAAGCTCACCAGAGATGTAGCTGGACCCGTTGTCGCTGAGCAGGCGTGGTTTGTGCAGCACCGTTGCCTGATCACAGCCTGAGGCTTGCAAGGCGAGGTCCAGTGTGTCGGTCACATCCTCGGTCTTCATCGTCGTACAAAGCTTCCAGGCGATGATGTATCGGCTGTAATCGTCCAGGATCGTGCTGAGATAGAACCATCCCCAGCCGATCACCTTCAGATAGGTAAAGTCGGTCTGCCAGAGCTGGTTCGGCCGTGTCGTCTTGTCCTGGAACTCGTCCGCAGCGGACAAGACCACATAGGCTGGGCTGGTGATCAGATCGTAGGACTTGAGGATGCGATAGACCGAAGCCTCTGACACAAAATACTTTTCCGTGTCGGTGAAGCGCACGGCGAGCTCGCGAGGCGATAGATCGCTTTCCTTCAGAGCCAGATCCTTGATCTTCTCGCGCACTGGCGTGGGAATGCGGTTCCAGACCCGTGACGGCCTGGGACAGCAATCCTCAAGCGCCTCGGGACCACCGGCCAGATACCGGTCGTACCAGCGATAGAAGGTTGTCTTCGGGATGCCCAGTTTGTCCAGCGTGTGTCTGGTTGGAAGGTGCGATCCCTCCACCAGTCGGATGATCTCAAGCTTCTCGGATGCAGGGTATCTCATTCCTCGTCGTCCCCATCCGCGATCATGCTTTTTTTGAGCAAACGCAGTTCCAAGGCCTGTTCGGCAACAACTTCCTTTAGATCACGGGCTTCCCGTCTCAAATCCTTCACTTCGGTGGAAGTTGCCGCACGGGCCGTGTCGCCTGCCAGACGTTTCTTGCCGGCTTCCAGGAATTCCTTGGACCAGCTGTAATACAGGCTCTGCGCGATGCCCTCACGACGGCACAGCTCTGCAATGCTGTCCTCGCCTTTTAGGCCGTCCAGCACGATCCTGATCTTCTCTTCTGCGGAATACTGTTTGCGGGTCGCACGGCGAATGTCCTTTACGACCTTCTCACCGTGGCTCTGCTTGGTTCCGGGTTTCTTTCTCATCTCCACTCCTTGGCGGTTACGATGAGCCAGAAACCCTCTCTTATCAAATCGACCTAAACTGTCCCATTGGCGCTGACGTCAGACAA
>NZ_JBQFTM010000050.1:0-1455 GCF_056538605.1 Ruegeria sp. BF7
GGCTGTTCAGCCCTTTGCGCCTTGGCCTCGGGCGTAGACGTCCTCGTATCGGACGATGTCGTCCTCTCCGAGATAGGCGCCGGTCTGAACCTCGATCAGAACCATCGGTACCTTGCCGGGGTTTTCCATCCGGTGCACGGCGCCCAGCGGGATATAGACCGACTGGTTTTCGGTCACCAATTGCTGATGGTCGTCAATGGTTACGCGGGCCGTTCCTTCGACCACGATCCAATGCTCGGACCGGTGGAAATGGCTCTGCAGGCTCAACGCGGCGCCGGGATGGACGTGAATGCGCTTCACCTGGAACCGGTCGCCGACCACAAGGCTTTCGAACCAGCCCCAGGGGCGGTGATCCTTGGGGAATTGGGTCGCCTGCGCTGCCCCTTTCTCTTTCAGGGCGGCAACCGCTTTCTTGACGTCCTGGGCCCGGGACTTGTCGGCAACCAGCACGGCGTCGTTCATCGCCACCGCGATGACGTTGTCCAGCCCGATGCCAACAACCTCCAGCTGCTCGCTGTCCGACCGCAACAGCGAGTTCTGACAATCGATCGCAGTCGCGCCACCGCTGGTCACCACACCGTCGGCATCCGGCCCGCTTTCACGCCAGACCGCGTCCCAGCCGCCCAGATCGGACCACGCCGCTTCAAACGCAACGACGGACAGGTTATCGGCCTTTTCCATGACCGCGTAGTCGATCGAGATGTCCTCGGCCTGCCCCCACGGTTCGGGCGCGAGCCGCAGGAATCCAAGATCGGTCTGGGCGTCGTTCAACGCGTCCTGTACCGGCTGCATCAGCGCGGGCGCATGGGCCTTGAAAGCGGCGATGATATCGGTTGCGCGGAACAGGAAAATGCCAGCGTTCCATTTGAAATTTCCGGCTTCCAGCATTTGGGTCGCGCGCGCCAGGTCCGGCTTTTCGACAAACTGCTTTAGCGGGACGGGGGACCCGTCGCCGTTTGCCGCGCTTGTCAGTTCGAGATAGCCATAGGCGGTTTCCGGATGCGTCGGGGTGATCCCGAAGGTCACCAGCTGCCCCTGCGCCACGGCGTCCATCCCGCGGGCAACCGCCGCCTGAAATGCGGCGGCATCGGGAACAACATGATCAGAGGGCGCCACCAGCAACACGGCATCCGCGTCCTCAGCATGGGCGCGCAGCGCCGCAGCCAGCACGGCGGGGGCGGTGTTGCGCCCCTCGGGCTCGATCAGAATGGCACCGGGATCGATTCCGACGGCCTGCAGCTGCTCGGCCACGATGAACCGGAAATCCGAGTTGGTCAGAACCATCGGGGCCGCAAATGTCAGCCCGTCCGTGGCACCGGACAGCCGCCGCGCAGAGGCCTGAAACAGGGTTTCATCGCCGATAAGAGACACAAATTGTTTAGGATAGCTCTTACGCGACAAGGGCCACAAACGGGTTCCAGAACCTCCGCAAAGGAGGATGGGCGTAATCAACAT
>NZ_JBQFTM010000051.1:0-1367 GCF_056538605.1 Ruegeria sp. BF7
GCCCATTCCGGATGAGGTGGGTGGCTCCTGCTCCACCGGCATCGAATGTGCCAAAGTGCAGTTGTCATCGACTGCTAGGAAAGGAGCCACCCAATGACAGTAAAGACCGTAGGCCTGGATCTGGCCAAGGATGTTTTTCAAGTTCACGGCATTTCAGAGAACGGCCGAGTGATTTTCAACAAAGCCATCAAACGCGCAAAGCTGCTCCGCTTCTTTGAGACGCTTCCACCCTGCAGGGTCGGGATGGAAGCCTGCGGCTCGTCTCATCACTGGGGTCGCCAGCTGCGCAATTTGGGGCACGACGTGAAGCTCATGCCCGCCGGATACGTCAAACCCTACGTGAAGCGCGGCAAGAATGACGCCGTTGATGCTGAGGCGATCTGTGAAGCGGTCCGTCGACCAACCATGCGATTTGTCGAGATCAAGACGGAAGAGCAGCAAGCCATTCTCTCAATTCACCGGACTCGAGATCTGGCCGTCCGGCAGCGCACCCAACTGGCCAACATGATCCGCAGCCTTTTGCGTGAGTTTGGGCATATCTTGCCCATTGGGATCGAAGCAGTGACGGCTTTTGCAAAGCGTCACCTTGATGGCGACCATCCAGAAATGCCGGAGATCGCCAACGGCATGCTCGGTATCCAGTGCTATCAGTTACTCGGCCTGAACGAACGCATCGCTGGCTATTCTAAGATGATCCAGCAACATGCCCTTCTGAATTCAGATGCGCGTAGATTGATGCGTATGCCTGGCATCGGCCCGATCACGGCTTCAGCGATTGTCGCTACGATCGGCGATGCAAAACAGTTCCGGACCGGGCGCGATCTGGCGGCCTGGCTCGGACTGACCCCACTCAACAAATCCAGCGGTGGCAAGGAACGTCTGGGCAAGATCACCAAGCAGGGTGATCGCTACATTCGCAAATTGTTGGTCGTCGGTATGACATCGCGTGCCGTCATGGCGAAACGTTCGCCAGAAAAGGTCGATCTTTGGACCGCGAAGATCATCGCAGACAAGCCTTTCCGTCTGGCGACGACCGCCATGGCCAACAAGGCCGCTCGAGCCATCTGGGCGATGCTCACGAAGAAACAGGAATACCGGCAGCCTGCGGTCTAACCCGCCGACTGCCCATGAGATGCAAGACGTTGAAGTGATGATGCGGAATTAAGTCAACCAAGAGCAAGGACACTCCGGGAATGGCAGCGACCCTCAGAGATCGATAACCCGATTGGAACCTCGCTCGCGGAATTCATCAAGGCCAGTGGCGACAATGCCGCCACACAAACAGGCCGGACAGACGAAGGTACTGACGAAAAATGCCGCAAAATCACGAGTAAACGCTTGCAATGCAGGAGCCACCCACAGATGCC
>NZ_JBQFTM010000052.1:0-1312 GCF_056538605.1 Ruegeria sp. BF7
AGGCGGCGGCCCAACACCCGGTCGGCCTTGGAGACTGGTCTGAACAGGGGGCCGTCGCTGATCTGCCCAACCTCGATCCAATGCACCAGTGCCTGCGCGGCGCGCGCCTTGAGCACCAGCCGGGGCGTTTCACCCTTGATCGTGGTCTTGGTCTCCAGCAGCGAGAGCCAGACCACACCTTCCTTTTCGAACGCTTTCAGGCTGACATCCTCGCGCATCAGTGCCGTGATCTCGGAGCGCCGTCTACCACCAGAGGCCCAGCCCAGCATCAGGATCGCCCGGTCGCGACAATCCCGGCGGGAGCCGCGGCAGGTGGCCAGCAGCTGTTCCAGCACATCGCGGGTGATCGGGTGCTGCGACTTCGGGGCCGCAGGACGGGCCGCGGCGCGGCGCGCCTTGGCGCGGGCCTGTTTCACCTGAGGGGCGTCAAACGGGGAGGCGAGGTTCTTCATGCGGTGGAAGGCCAACCAGGAGGCGATGCGCCGGTCCAGGGTGGATGGGGCCGGACAGGCCAGCGATCTGCGCAGCCCTTGATCTATCAATGCTTCCGCCGTCCGGCGGGCGCGATCGTCTGGTGCCGCGTCATTCAGATCGCGGGCGTGATCGAGGATGAAGGCCAGCGCGATGTCCTGACGCTCCGGCCACTCAAGCGGCTTCTTGAAGGCCACATTGGCCCACGCCGTGATGTAGAGCAGGTCGCGCTCATAGGCCCGCAGCGTATTGGCCGGCGTGCCGCGGACATAGAGGTCGGTCAGGGCCTCCTGATCCGCCTGGGAGAGGGCCGGGAAGGGGCCGGGAAGGTGTGGGGCAGGAGGCTTCATGGCAGCCATTTTGCGCGCGATTTCCGGCAAAATCAATCAATCCTGATAAGGGGTACTTATCATGTATAATAGGAATTTGATTGCACGACATAAGAAACGAGCAAAAGTGGTGAATTTTGCGCATAGTAAGGTGGGGGGCTCTGGTTATGGGGAATTTTGCGGATCATGTGCGCAACTTCAATCCCATCCAGCGTAGCGGAGGCGGAAGCGAACGACTTGAATCCTAGCATTGGGCGGATCCGGCGTTTGATGAAACGATGGTCTTGTTCAATGAGATTGTTAAGGTACTTCCGATGCAACATCTCAATTGAAATTGGACATCCAAAACTCTTGAGCATGGTGTTGACGGCTTTGATACCAGCAGTGTTGGCGCCGCTCTTGTCGATGACGATCTTTCGTGGAAGGCCATTGCATTCAAGCATTCGAACGAAGAACTTGGTGGCGGCTGGTTTGTTTCGACGTCGTGAAAGCATGAAGCCAAGTGTCTTGCC
>NZ_JBQFTM010000053.1:0-1272 GCF_056538605.1 Ruegeria sp. BF7
ACTTACAGGTTAGGATAGATCGGGAATTTGGCGCAGAGGTCTGCGACCTCGGCTTTGACCTTGGCTTCGACGGCACCGTTTCCGTCTTCGCCATTGGCGGCCAGGCCGTCGACCACTTCGATGATCCAGTCGGCGATCTGGCGGAATTCAACCTCGCCGAAGCCGCGCGTGGTGCCGGCGGGCGAGCCCAGACGGATGCCGCTGGTGATGGTCGGCTTTTCCGGGTCAAACGGCACGCCGTTCTTGTTGCAGGTGATATGCGCGCGGCCCAGGGCCTTTTCGGTGGCGTTGCCCTTGACCCCTTTGGGGCGCAGGTCAACCAGCACCACATGGGTGTCGGTGCCATGGGTCACGGTGTCCAGTCCACCCTTGATCAGCTGGTCCGACAGCGCCTGCGAATTGACCACAACCTGCTTGATATAGTCCTTGAACGCGGGCTGCAGTGCCTCGCCAAAGGCCACGGCCTTGGCCGCGATCACATGCATCAGCGGGCCGCCCTGAATGCCGGGGAAGATGGCCGAATTCACTTTCTTGGCGATCGCCTCGTCATTGGTCAGGATCATGCCGCCGCGCGGGCCGCGCAGGGTCTTGTGCGTGGTGGTGGTTGCCACATGCGCGTGCGGGAAGGGCGAGGGGTGCTCTCCGGCCGCAACCAGACCGGCGAAATGCGCCATGTCGACATGCAGATAGGCGCCAACCATGTCCGCGATCTGACGCATCCGGGCAAAGTCGATCTGGCGCGGGATGGCCGAGCCGCCTGCGATGATCAGCTTGGGCTGGTGTTCCTTCGCCAGCGCCTCGACCTGATCGTAATCCAGTATGTTGTCCTGCTGACGCACGCCGTATTGCACGGCCTTGAACCACTTGCCCGACTGGTTGGGCGCGGCGCCGTGGGTCAGGTGACCGCCGGCATCCAGGCTCATGCCCAGAATGGTGTCGCCGGGCTGAATCAGCGCCTGGAACACGCCCTGGTTGGCCTGGCTGCCCGAATTCGGCTGCACGTTGGCAAACTCACAGCCGAACAGCTGCTTGGCGCGGTCGATGGCCAGGTTCTCGGCGATGTCGACGAACTGGCAACCGCCATAGTAGCGGCGCCCGGGATAGCCTTCGGCGTATTTGTTGGTCATCACCGAGCCCTGCGCCTCCATCACGGCGGCAGAGACGATGTTCTCGGACGCGATCAGCTCGATCTCGTCGCGCTGACGGCCAAGCTCGGATGTGATCGAGCCAAACAGCTCAGGGTCACGGTCGGCAAGGGACTGGGTGAAAAAA
>NZ_JBQFTM010000054.1:0-1187 GCF_056538605.1 Ruegeria sp. BF7
GCTTACGCGTCTTACTCGATGATTTTCGACACGACGCCGGCGCCGACGGTGCGGCCGCCTTCGCGGATGGCGAAACGCAGGCCGTCTTCCATCGCGATCGGGGCGATCAGCTCGACGGTGAAGCCGACGTTGTCGCCGGGCATGACCATCTCGGTGCCTTCAGCCAGGGTCACAGTGCCGGTCACGTCGGTTGTACGGAAGTAGAACTGCGGACGGTAGTTCGCGAAGAACGGGGTGTGACGGCCGCCTTCTTCCTTGGTCAGGATGTAGGCTTCGGCTTCGAACTTGGTGTGCGGTGTCACAGAACCCGGCTTACACAGAACCTGGCCACGCTCAACGCCTTCACGGTCGATACCGCGCAGCAGGGCGCCGATGTTGTCGCCCGCTTCACCGCGATCCAGCAGCTTGCGGAACATTTCAACACCGGTACAGGTGGTTTTCTGAGTGTCACGGATGCCGACGATTTCGATCTCGTCGCCAACGTTGATCACACCACGCTCAACACGGCCCGTAACAACGGTACCACGACCCGAGATCGAGAACACGTCTTCGACCGGCATCAGGAACGGCTTGTCAACTTCACGCTCAGGGGTGTCGATGTAGTCGTCAACAGCCGCCATCAGTTCGCGGATCTTCTCTTCGCCGATTTCCGGCTTGTTGCCTTCCATCGCGGCCAGAGCCGAACCTGCGATGATCGGAATGTCGTCGCCGGGGTATTCATAGCTGGACAGCAGTTCGCGAACTTCCATCTCAACCAGTTCCAGCAGCTCTTCGTCGTCAACCTGGTCAACTTTGTTCATGAACACGACCATCTTCGGGATGCCAACCTGGCGGCCCAGCAGGATGTGCTCGCGGGTCTGCGGCATCGGGCCGTCAGCGGCGTTCACAACCAGAATCGCGCCGTCCATCTGGGCAGCACCGGTGATCATGTTCTTGACGTAGTCGGCGTGGCCGGGGCAGTCAACGTGCGCATAGTGGCGGTTGTCGGTCTCGTATTCCACGTGGGCGGTCGAGATGGTGATGCCGCGCGCTTTCTCTTCGGGCGCACCGTCAATCTGGTCATACGCTTTGAAGTCACCGAAATACTTGGTGATTGCTGCGGTCAGCGTGGTCTTGCCGTGGTCAACGTGGCCAATCGTGCCGATGTTGACGTGCGGCTTATTACGCTCAAACTTTTCCTTTGCCAT
>NZ_JBQFTM010000055.1:0-997 GCF_056538605.1 Ruegeria sp. BF7
TCGTTTGTCACCACTGTGCCCTGCAAACAGCTGGCCGGGGTGATCGAGGAGATTGACCAACGCGACGACATCTTTCACATCCCCTCGAACAAGGAGGATGAAGGGATGGGGCTGTGCGCCGGCGCCTGGATGGGCGGCAAGCGCCCGGCCATCATCATGCAGAACACCGCCATCGGGGTGACGATCAACACGCTGGCCACGCTGATCCAGTACTACCGGATGCCGCTGCCCATGCTGATTTCCTATCGCGGAGAGTTGCGCGAACCCGTCGCCTGCCAGGTGGAGATGGCGGTTCACACCAAGGCGCTTTTGGCTCAACTCAATATCCCGACCTACCATTTTCATTGGCAGAAAGACGTAGAGGAGTTGGACAATATTCTGAAATACACCTTCATGTGCAACAAACCCGTTGCCATTTTGACCGACGCCAATTTCTGGGGAGGCTATGGCGACCAATGATCCGTTCTGAAATCCTGAAGGAAATTGCCCCGATCCTACGCAACCAGTTGGTTGTGTGTAATATTGGCATCCCGTCGCAGGAACTACATGCGATCGACGATCAACCGACTAATTTCTACATGCTGGGTACGATGGGGCTGGCCTCCTCCATCGGGCTGGGACTCGCACTGGCGCAGCCGAAACCGGTGATCGTCATTGACGGAGATGGCTCGATCCTGACCAATCTGGGCACGCTGCCGACAATCGCGAACAATGTGGCGGACAACTACATCCTGCTGATCATCGACAACGGCTCTTACGGATCGACCGGAGATCAGCCGACTTATGCGGGGCAGAAAACCTCGTTGGCGAAATTGGCCGAGGCTGCAGGTTGTGACCGGGTGATCGAATGCCTGGCCGAGGAAACCGGTCGCGTGTTGCAAGAGGCGCTGGACGTCAAGCAGATGACCATCATCGTCAGCAAGTGCGAAAGCGGCAACGCCAAGATGCCGGTGATCACCATGGATCCGGTCGTGATCCGCGACCGGTTCATGAAGGC
>NZ_JBQFTM010000056.1:0-959 GCF_056538605.1 Ruegeria sp. BF7
CGTCGCCTGGGTTTTTGAGAGCTCGGCCCTATACTTGCTCGCTTGGATGCCTCCGCATGAGCGGCACAGAATATGGGCCGGTCACGCTGGATGTGCTTTCTCCGATGCCATCCAAAGCGCCCGGAGTCAGCTCGCGCGCAAACCAACACTCAAGCGGGGCCTGCGTTCTTACAGGCGGCAGGACTTTGTGGGGGGTGTTGTGTCGGTCCCCATAGTGGAAAGGTTCACCCATCACAAAGATAACACCAGCATCAAGTTGCCGTTCCGCCTCTTCCATCAGGCGCGTGGCATAGCCGTTTCTTTGATATTCGGGCAGCACAGCCAACGGAGCGAGAACAAAGCACTTCAAGTGTGGTGCCTTGTCGATTCTGAGCGGGGTATAGCAGGCATGTGCAACCCCCTCATACACGATGGAAAAGCTGCCATCTTAGATCAGGTCATCCGCAAAGTCGGCATACAGTTTGGCATGACGTTCATCGTACAGGCCTCCGGCAGCAGCGAATGCCTCGTATTGGATTTGATGGGGCGTTTTCATAGAAAACCCTCCTTCTTGATTGGATTATCGTTGGTTCATTTGCGCGCGAACGGACTGGTTCCCTAAATGGGTGATCCGATAGGGGCGGCCATTTTTCGATTTGATGAAGCGCTTGTCTTTTAGGCGTTTGAATACGTCCATCGTGCAGGCAGGGAAGACAAAGCCGTCACGAGTGTAACATTCGACGGACTGCACCGTACCATTGTCGGCGCGCGCGTATTTTATCTCACCACCTAAGGCGAGTTCGTGCAAAACACGTTGCTCGTGCTTTAAGATGTTCATTGGGATGTCTCGATATTACGAAAGTACAGAAACAGGACACTCAGCGTCGCGCGTAAGTGTGCCTATCAATGTTGGTGTTCCTGAATTTGCTTCGCCAGGAACGGGCGTTAGGCCCGGGTCTCTTTCATAAAATCTCCATTGC
>NZ_JBQFTM010000057.1:0-836 GCF_056538605.1 Ruegeria sp. BF7
TAGGCTCAGGACCCATTGATTTCCGTATAGCGGCGTGATTCACGGTTCGAAAACGAGCGGTGAACATGTCTGATCTTTTCTGGCTTACAGACGCGCAGATGGCGCGTTTAGAGCCTTTCTTCCCGAAGTCCCATGGCAGACCCCGCGTCGATGACCGACGTGTATTGAGCGGGATTATCTTCATTAATCGCAATGGGTTGAGATGGCGCGACGCCCCTTCGGCCTATGGCCCACACAAGACCCTTTACAACCGTTGGAAGCGGTGGAGCGACAAAGGCATCTTCGCGCAGATGATGGCAGGTCTGGCTGCCGACCACGGCGAGGAGAAGACCGTGATGATCGACGCCACCTATCTGAAAGCCCACCGGACAGCGACCAGCATGGGCGTCAAAAAGGGGGGCGTGGCCGTCTGATTGGCCGAACCAAAGGCGGCATGAACACCAAGCTGCACGCCATCTGCGACAGCCAGGGCCGCCCCCTCAACCTGTTCGTCACGGCAGGTCAGGTCAGCGACTACATCGGCGCACGAGCATTGCTGAGCAGCCTGCCGGATGTTGAATGGCTTCTGGGTGATCGCGGTTACGACGCCGACTGGTTCAGAGAAGCGTTGAAGGACAAAGGGATACGCGCCTGCATTCCTGGACGGAAGCAACGGAAGAATCCGGTAAAGCACGACAAGCGCCGCTACAAACGGCGCAACCGCATCGAGATCATGTTCGGCAGGCTGAAGGATTGGCGGCGTGTGGCGACCCGCTACGACAGGTGCCCGAAGGTCTTCCTGTCAGCCATCGCCCTCGCAGCACTCGTCATCTATTGGCTATGAGTCCTGACCCTAG
>NZ_JBQFTM010000058.1:0-818 GCF_056538605.1 Ruegeria sp. BF7
GGTTCTGTTGCACACTTTGACCATTGACGCTCAAGAACGCAGAGAGTGAATAGCTGCCGGTGTAATTCAGCCGAAAGTCAGTTCATGATTTCCTTCAAGGGTGCGCAATATCCGGAAGATGTGATCCTATTCGCGGTGTTCTTCTACGTTCGATATGGTGTTTCATACCGTGACTTGGAGGAAATCATGGGTGAGCGCGGTGTTTCGGTGGACCACACTACACTGAACCGCTGGGTGACGAGATACTCTAGCGCGATTGCTGAGGTCGCGCGTCGCCGCAAAAAATCTTGCGATCGTTCTTGGAGAATGGACGAGACTTACATCAAGGTGAAAGGCGCGTGGGTTTATCTCTATCGAGCTGTCGACAAGCACGGTAAGACACTTGATTTCATGCTTTCGCAGCGTCGAAATAAACCCGCCGCCACCAAATTCTTCGCCCGGACGCTGGAGGTCAACGGCCTTCCGAGAAAGATTGTCATCGACAAAAGCGGAGCTAACACGGCTGGCATCAAGGCCATAAACAAGATGTTGAAAGGCTTTGGTTGCCCGGTGCCAATTGAAATGGTCAGGCGGAAATACTTGAACAACATTGTGCAACAGGATCATCGTTTCATCAAAAGACGAACTCGTCCGATGCTCGGCTTCAAGTCTTTTGCTTCGGCTTCAGCGACTCTGGCCGGCATCGAGGTCGCGCACATGATCCGTAAAAGCCAATTCACACCAGGACTCTGTCCCTTTCAACAATTCAAAGAACTGCTCGCATAACAAAGCAGGACCGATGTATTTCTCTGAACTTCGGTAAACTTCGCAACAGAACC
>NZ_JBQFTM010000059.1:0-764 GCF_056538605.1 Ruegeria sp. BF7
TGTTTTTTTGAGGTTTGGCAACGATCAGACATGATGACCTCGATGTCGCCCCCTTTTGGCAGCTACTCTGCAGCGTCCGGAACCGTTGCTTCTGTGTATATCCCTTTCACACGTTCCTTTGTCGGATCAAAATGCGGAAATGGAACGATCCTGGCTTTCAACCGTTTTTGCTGCCCGTCCAGTTGCCCGATTTCAATGTCTGCGCCGACGGCAGCATGTGTAACCGAAACCCGGCCCAATGCGATGACTTTACCCAGAATGGGCGATTTCATCGCGCTGGTAATCTCTCCAACCTGAGCTTTTCCAACGCGCACGCAGTCGCCGGGCGAGGGGATCGTGCCGCCTTCGATTTCGAAACCAACCAGTTTGCGGTGCGGGTGTGCCTTACGCTCTTCGATCGCTGCCCGCCCAATGAAATCGTCGGTCTTTGACTTCAGCGGCACGGTAAAGCCGATTCCGGCCTCGAAGGGATCCGTCTGATCGTCGAATTCTGATCCGGCAAAAATCAGACCGCCTTCGATGCGCAACATGTCGAGTGCCGCCAGCCCGAGCGGTGCAATGCCATACTCTTGGCCGACCTCCCAGACACGATCAAAGATTTCGACAGCATCTTTAGGGTGGCAGAAGATTTCATATCCAAGTTCACCGGAATAACCGGTCCGGGAAATCACCACGGATTTCCCCTGCACATCACCAACCCGAGCTATGGTAAGCCGGAACCAAGGCAATTCTTCGATCGTCGGTTGTTGTGGCGGTGTCCAGAA
>NZ_JBQFTM010000060.1:0-613 GCF_056538605.1 Ruegeria sp. BF7
TGCGCCAGATAGGCCGAAGCGGACCTGCCGTATTTGACCAGTTCGATGGCCACAACAGGGCGCGGGCCGACAAAGCTCATCTCGCCTTTCAGCACGTTCCAGATCTGCGGCAGCTCGTCCAGGCTGGTCTTGCGCAGGGTGCGACCCAGCCGGTTGATGCGCGGATCATCGGTCAGTTTATGGTCGCGTTCCCATTCGGCTGCGGCTTCGGGATTGGTGTCCAGATAGGCCTGCAGCCGCGCTTCGGCATCCGCCACCATGCTGCGAATCTTCCAGCATTTGAACGGCTTGGCGTTCTGACCCACTCGGGTATGACCGAAAAAGCCCGGGCCACCGTCCAGGCGCACGAGGCACCACAGCAGCGCGATGACCGGCGCAACGGCCGGCAGCAGCAGCAGCGCAAACACGATGTCAAAGGCTCGCTTACCAAGACCCGAATACAGGCCCAGAGGCGCCCGGTGCGGAACCGGCTGTTCCGCTGATCTGTTATCCGAAGTCGTTGAGGAAGCAAAATCCAACATCTAAATTTATCCTGACTCTATAGAGCAACTGCTAATGCATCAAAGAAGCAATCAAACGGCGCCCCGGATAAACCCGCGACGAAACGTATTTA
>NZ_JBQFTM010000061.1:0-607 GCF_056538605.1 Ruegeria sp. BF7
TAAAGCTGAGCGAGAACCTCTACGCCGTTGCCAGCGTATCAGACGCAAACGCCGACCCGTCCGATCCAAACTTTGATGTGTTTAGCGACGGCAATCTCTTCAAGTCGCTCGAACTTGGGTACACGTCCGGCTTTGATCGCATCTACTTCGACAATATCCATCTGACCCTCTGGCATGCGGATGCGGCTGACGATGGCAGTCGAGCAGAAGATTACGGCGCAGCGTTTTCCGCCGCATGGTTTGTTGACAATAAATGGATGCCGTTCTTCCGTGCAGGGGCCTCGAAGGGAACCGCAGCGCTTTATGAACGGTCGATTTCTGCCGGTCTCGGTTACTATGGTCGCAACACCGATTTGGCCGGTCTGGGCCTAAACTGGGCCGAAGCAAGAGGCATAGATGGCGATCAGTTCACGCTTGAAGCTTTCTACCGCTTTTCAATCTCACCCGGACTGAAGATCACGCCATCGGTACAATTCATTTCCGACCCGCTTCTAAATCCCGATCAGGACCGGATTACCCTGTTCGGTCTAAGAACCCGGATCGTTTTCTAATGCGGGGTGAAGGCAGTCACTAAGGGGTGTGCCAAAGGGCAACTAAGAGAGATCAA